>NZ_JBIWLU010000017.1:0-197685 GCF_044766365.1 Streptomyces sp. NPDC102279
ACGCCCGGTTACATTCCGAACCCGGAAGCTAAGCCTCACAGCGCCGATGGTACTGCAGGGGGGACCCTGTGGGAGAGTAGGACGCCGCCGAACTATTTTTGAGAAAACCCCCTTGCCATTCGGCAAGGGGGTTTTCTGCGTTTAGGGTCTTTTCCATGCGCTACGACCTGGTCATCTTCGACAATGACGGCGTCCTCGTGGACAGTGAGCCGATCTCCAACACCCTGCTGGCCGCCCACCTCACCGAGCTGGGGCATCCCACCTCGTACGAGGAGTCCCTGCGCGACTACATGGGTGCCGCCATGCACCGCGTCCACGACATCGTCCTGGAGCGGAGCGGACAGCGTCTGCCGGACGACTTCGACGACGTGTTCCACGCGCGGGTCTTCGCCGCCTTCGAGCGCGAGCTGAAGCCCGTTCCCGGTGCCGTGCAGGTCGTGGAGAAGCTGGCGGCCGACGGGGTGCCGTACTGCGTGGCCTCGTCCGGGAGTCACGAGCGGATCCGGGTCGGGCACCGGACGACCGGACTCGACCGGTGGTTCGACGAGGGGCGGATCTTCAGCTCCCAGGACGTGGGCCGGGGCAAGCCGGCGCCGGACCTGTTCCTCCACGCCGCCGAGCGCATGGGCGTACCTCCGGAGAAGTGCGTGGTCGTCGAGGACAGTGCGCTCGGGGTGAGGGCGGCCAACGCGGCCGGTATGGACGTGTACGGGTTCACCGCCATGACACCCGCCGACCGGCTGGCCGGAGCGACCGAACTCTTCGGTGACATGCGGGACTTGGCTGACCTGCTGGTATGACGGCCCGTATGACGGCCTCCAGGGAGCTCCGCTGACATTTGTCATGCGGAGCACCGGACGATCGTTTCTGTCGGGGGAGAGGGTCCGACCGCGAAGCTGAGTACATCGGAACGGGACGTACACAGTGACGACGGAGGGACCCGATCATGAGCATCACCGCCAGCGAGATCAGCGCCGGATCGACCGACTACGCCGCCCCGGCGGTCATCGTGCCGGCCAAGGACATCGCCCCGGAGGCCGCTGGTCCCCGGCCGAGTTTCCTGCCGCTGATCGTGGACGTCGTGGTGCCCGTCGGGTCGTACTACCTGCTCAAGAACGGGTTCGGGATGGGCACCGTCGCGGCGCTCGGTTGGAGCAGCGTGGTGCCGGCCGTGCGGACCGTGTGGGGTGTGGTGAAGGAGCGCCGGGTGAACGCGCTCGCCGGGCTGATCCTGTTCGTCAACGTGGTCGGGCTCTCGCTCAGCCTCGTCGCCGGGGACCCGCGGCTCATGATGGCGAAGGACAGTGGTGCCAGCAGTGCGGTCGGCATCGGTGTCCTGCTGTCCGTGAAGTGGGGGCGGCCGATGATGACGCAGGGGATGAAGCCGTTCCTGGTGAAAGGGGACGCGGCGCGGGCCGCGGCCTGGGACCGGCTGGCGGCCGGTTCGGAGCCGTTCCGGAAGGCCGAGCGGACGTTCTCGCTCGTGTGGGGTGTGGTGCTGCTCGGCGAGTGTGTCGCGCGGGTGGTCGGGGTGTACACGCTGCCCATCGACACGATGGTCTGGCTCGGCACGGTCGTCATGGTCGCCTCGATGACCCTCGCCTTCCTGGTCAGCGGGCGCTTCGCGGTCGTCCCGATGGAGAAGATGCTGGAGCGAGAGCTCGCCGCCGGGGCCGGGTCGGACCGCTGAGGGACCTTCGGCCGAAGAGCTGAGCAGAATTCATCTTCGGCTTGATCTACCCACCGGTAAGCCGGGGCCCTACGCTCGCCGCCATGACAGATGTGCTGCGGCGCGGTAGGGCCTCTTTGGCGTTCAGTTTCTTCGCTCAGGGCGCCGCCTTCGCGCTGCTCGTGACGCGCATCCCGGCCATCCAGGACCGTTACGGGATCTCCGACGGGCTGTTGCCGGTATTCCTGGCCGCCGTTCCCGTGCTGGCCGGAGTCGGCAGCGTCACCACCGAGCAGTTGGTGAAGCGCATACCCCCCAGCCGCGTCCTGCGGTGGTCGCAGCCGGTCGTGCTGCTGGCCCTGCTGGGCGTCGGCGCCGGTGACCGACTCGTCGAAGTGGCGGTCTCCCTCGCTGCCTTCGGGCTCGCGGTCGGCGCGCTCGATGCCTCGATGAACATGCTCGGGGTGAGCCTCCAGCGGTCGTACGGGCGCAGCATCATGCTCGGTTTCCACGCCACGTACAGCCTGGGCGGGATCGTGGGTGCCTCGCTGGCGTGGGTCGGGGCGCACTGGCACCAGTCGCTGTTCATGTCGTATCTGCCGGTGGTGCTGGTGCTGTTGCCGCTCACGCTGGTGGGGAGCCGGTGGTACGTCGACGGGGGCGCGGTCGCCGTCGAGGGGAAGGACCGGGCGGCCGAGGGCGGTGCCGGCGCGGGACCGCTGGTCTTCCGGCTGCTGCTGCCGCTCTGCCTGGTGATGACGTTCGCGTACATCGGGGACTCGACGGTCTCCAACTGGAGCGCGAAGTACCTCCAGGACGTGCTGGGCAGTTCCGAGCAGCTGTCGACCGTTCCGTACAACGTCTACATGGTGATGACGCTGGTCGGGCGGGCTGTCGGGGACTTCGGGGTGCGGCGGTTCGGAGCGGTGGCGGTGGTGCGGCTGGGTGCCGTGATCGCCGCGCTCGGGTTCGGGGTGGTGGCGGTGGCGCCGGGGCCCTGGGTGGGCATGCTCGGGTTCACGCTGCTGGGTCTCGGGCTGTGTGTGATCGTGCCGCAGACCTTCGCGGCCGCGGGGCGGCTCTTCCCGGGAGCCTCGGACGCGGCGATCGCGCGGCTGAACATCTTCAACTACGTCGGGTTCCTGATCGGGTCGCCGTTGGTGGGGGCGTTGGGTGACGCCTGGAACTACCGCGGCGCCATGCTCGTACCGATGGTCCTGGTGCTCGCGACCTTGGGGTACGCCCGGTCGTTCGCTTCTGAACCGGACCGATACGGTGACGTGCATGAGCGGCCGCGCACAGCTGATGTGGGACGAGGCAGTAACGGGATATGACTTCGGGCCGGACCATCCGATGGATCCGGTCCGGCTCGCCCTGACCCGGAGTCTCGTCGACGCCTTCGGGATCGACCGGGACGTCGCCGTCGTCGCGGCGAAGCCCGCAGGGCAGTCGACGCTGCGGCTGGTGCACCGCGAGGACTACGTGGACGCGGTCAGGGCCGCGTCCGCGGATCCGGAGGCGGCCGACTCCGCGTACGGGCTGGGGACGATGGACGATCCCGCGTTCGCCGGGATGCACGAGGTGTCCGCGTTGATCGCGGGGCAGTCGGTGGGGGCCGCCGAGGCGGTGTGGCGTGGTGAGGCGCTGCACGCGGTGAACTTCGCCGGCGGGCTGCATCACGCGATGCCCGGTGCCGCGTCCGGTTTCTGCATCTACAACGACGCCGCGCTCGCTGTCGCCCGGTTGCTGGAGCTCGGCGCCGAGCGGGTCGCGTACGTGGACGTCGACGTGCACCACGGTGACGGTGTCCAGGCGGCGTTCTGGGAGGACCCGCGTGTTCTGACGATCTCGTTGCACGAGCATCCGCGGACGCTGTTCCCGCAGACGGGGTGGCCGGAGGAGACCGGCGCGGACGACGCCGAGGGTTCGGCCGTGAACGTCGCGCTGCCGGCGGGGACCGGGGACGCGGGCTGGCTGCGCGCCTTCCACGCCGTGGTTCCCGAGTTGCTCGCGGACTTCCGGCCGCAGGTCCTGGTGACGCAGCACGGCGCGGACACCCACTTCGAGGATCCCCTCGCGCACCTCGCCGTCTCGCTCGACGCGCAGCGGGCGGTGCAGGTCGCCTGTCACGACCTGGCGCACCGGTACGCGGACGGGCGCTGGGTGGCGCTGGGCGGCGGCGGGTACGCGGTGGTGGACGTCGTACCGCGGTCGTGGACGCATCTCGTGGCGATCGCCGCGGGGCGGCCGGTCGAGCCGGAGACGGTGATCCCGGAGGGCTGGCGCCAGGAAGTCTTCGCCCGGACCCGGCAGTTGGCGCCGATGCGGATGACGGACGGGCGGTGGCCGGTGTCCTGGAAGGACTGGGAGTCGGGGTACGACCCGGCGGACCGCCTCGACCAGGCGATCGTGGCGACGCGGCGGGCCGCGTTCCCGTTGCGGGGTCTGCTGCCGTAGGCCCCGCGCGGGAAACTGACGTGGAGGCGTCGCGGAGGGGCATTAGACCAACTGTGGGGCATTTTCCGTGTTTTGGGCGTTCGATCTTCGGTGATGCGTCAGCATCGCTGGCGTGTTGAGCACCGGAGCTTTGCGTGCACATCTGCTGGCCGCCCGGCTGGCCGGGCCTGTGGCCACCTCGCGCGAGGAGAGCTTGCGCAGTTATCGGCTCTTCGCGGCCCGTGACCCCCGTGTGCTGCTCGGGCTCGACCCCGAGTGGACCTGGGGGCAGCGGGAGCTGATCGAACTGATGGCGGACAAGTGTGGGGTTTCGGCCGACCCCTCGCACGTTTCGGGGCATGATGTGATCGACCCGGAGCGGACTCTGGCGGCTCTCGACGCTTTCGCGGAGCGGCTCGCTCGGGCGGCCCGTCATCGTCACCCTGTGCTCCTGGGCACGGGTCATCCGCACCGGCTGATCGCCTTCTACGCCGCGATCGCGGACGCCTTGTCGTCGGCTGGATGTACCGTCCTCACCCCGGCGCAGGGTAGCTCTGTCGACATAACGACCCGGTTCGGTCTACGCACCTACAACCTCGACTACGTACAAGGCGTCGCGTTGGTACGCGAACCCGGGCCGTCGGCCGCCGGTCGCACGACCGGCGCGCACAGCCATTCCCCGCTGCCGGTTCGGACGGTTCTGGCGGCCGCGGCGGCGTCCGGAGAGCCCCTCCCGGAGCTTGTCATCGGGGACCACGGATGGGTCTGCGGAGCAGGTCAGCTGGGGTTCGAGGCCATCGGGCTCGCTGATACGGACGATCCCGCGCTCTTCGTCGGAGAGGCGGAGGGGCGGGTGGCCGTCGTCGTTCCGCTTGATGACGCTGTGCGGTCTGATTACTACCGACCGCTTACTCGCTATGTACTCAATCGAGCGTGTCTGTCACAGTAGGCGGCCGATCGCATCCCCTCTTCCCCACTCGCATCACACGCCCCTACATTGGGGAGTGAGCACGCAACGACGAAGAGTCACCGGAAGGGGAAGCCGGTGACCGTCGAGTGCGGAAGGTTCGGGTGTGTCATGGCTGCAGGCGAGAGGCCTCTGAACGAGGTTCAGTTCCTTACCGTGGCGGAAGTCGCCTCGGTGATGCGAGTGTCGAAGATGACCGTGTACCGCTTGGTGCACAGCGGTCATCTGCCGGCGATCCGGGTGGGGAGGTCCTTCCGGGTTCCGGAGCAAGCGGTTCACGAATACCTCCGCGAGAGCTATGTGGGGGTGGAGACCGCCTGACCGATGTTCCGGGAGACCTCCGTGATCTCCCGGAACACCTCGATTACGACCTCAGCGTTCGGACGGGTAGGCTGGCCCCTCATAGGTCGTGTGGGCCCATGCAGCCCAGCACCGAGTAAAGAGAAGTGAGCGAGGGTAGTCGTGGGCTCTGTTATCAAGAAGCGGCGCAAGCGGATGGCGAAGAAGAAGCACCGCAAGCTGCTCAAGCGCACTCGCGTTCAGCGTCGCAACAAGAAGTAGGCGACGCCGCGGAAACGCGCGCGTACTGTGGCCCCCCGCCAGCAGGTGGGGGGCCACAGGCATGTCCGGCTCCGGGAGGGTCACCCGCACGGAGCGGCCCCCGGGATTCGGCTGCGCCACCCGGGAGTTCGCGTCGGCATCCGCGAACGCCGCCCGACGGGAACCTCCCGAAAGGCGACTCGGACGTCGAACGGTCTCCCGCGCTTTCGCGCGTACGCCTGTGGGCCGAATGGCTTGGTCTGGTCGTACGTCTGCGGCTGTCGTGACTTCATGCATCGGGCGGTCATCACAGCGCAACATCGACCCGCTAGGTTGGCGGCACACGGGGAACGCGGCAGGTACGAGTGAAGCTACGTCCAGATCTGGAAGGAAGGCGCTGATCTTGGGGAAGGTCGTGCTCGTGACCGGAGTGGCCCGACAGCTGGGGGGCCGGTTCGTACGACGGATCCAGCGTGACCCGCGGGTGGACCGGGTGATCGCCGTCGACGCCGTGCCGCCCGAGCACCACATCGGCGGCGCCGACTTCGTGCAGGCGGACATCAGACAGCCCGCGATCGCGCGGGTGCTCGCCGAGCACTCCGTCGACACGGTCGTGCACATGGACGTGACGGGCACGCCGCTGGGCTCCGGCAGCCGGACCTCGGTCAAGGAGACCAACGTCATCGGCACCATGCAGCTCCTCGGCGCCTGCCAGAAATCCCCGACGGTCAAGCGGCTCGTCGTGAAGTCCAGTACGAACGTCTACGGTTCGGCGCCCCGCGACCCCGCCGTCTTCACCGAGACCACCTCGCCCAAGTCCCTGCCCAGCGGCGGCTTCGCGAAGGACACGGTCGAGGTCGAGGGGTACGTGCGCGGCTTCGCCCGCCGCAGGCCCGACGTCGCCGTGTGCGTGCTGCGCTTCGCCAACATCCTCGGCCCGAGCGCGGACTCGCCGCTCGCCTCGTACTTCTCGCTGCCCGTGCTGCCGACCGTGTTCGGCTACGACCCGCGGCTCCAGTTCGTGCACGAGAACGACGTCATCGAGCTGTTGCTGCTCGCCTCGGACGAACCGCGGCGGGGCACGCTCAACAGTGGCACGTTCAACATCGCCGGCGACGGTGTCCTGCTGCTCTCGCAGTGCGCGCGGCGCCTCGGCCGCCCCACGGTCCCGCTGCTGCTGCCCGCGCTCAGCTGGGCCGGCACGGCCGTGCGTACCCTGGGCGTGACGGACTTCTCGCCGGAGCAGCTGCGGCTGCTGACGCACGGCAGGGTGGTCGCGACGCACCAGATGCGCGAAACCCTGGGCTATCACCCGAAGTACACGACGGCGGAGACCTTCGCGGACTTCGCCCACAGCCGGGGACCCGGACTCCTGCCCCCGGAGGCCCTCGCGGGGGCCGTGGACCGGATCGCCGCACTGCCTCTCCTGGGCGGCGGCCACCCGACGCAGAGCGCCAACTGAGGAGCGCATCAACGATGGCGGACGCCAAGGTCATTCCGTTCGACGACGACCGGTCGCGCGGGGCCGCCGCGCAACGCCCGCCGCGGCGCCGGGCCCATGGGACCCGGCGCAGGGGCGAGCCGACGGCGGTCCGGGAGGTCCAGCCCCTGCCGGGACGGGCCGTCCCGCAGGATGATGTTCCCGTGACGCACGACGAACAGCCGCCTCAGCAGCCCCAGCAGGGCGGTGCCGGCCTGGAGCAGCGCATCGCGGGAGGCCTCGCCTTCCTGCGGCGCCGGCTCACGGGCGACTACGAGATCGACGACTTCGGGTTCGACGAGGAGCTGACCGACCAGGTCCTCATGTCGCTGATCCGGCCGTTGTACGAGAAGTACTTCCGTGTCGACGTGAAGGGCATCGAGAACATCCCGTCCGAGGGCGGCGCCCTGATCGTCGCCAACCACTCGGGCACGCTGCCGCTGGACGGCCTGATGATGCAGGTCGCCGTCCACGACAACCACCCCGCCGACCGACACCTCCGGCTCCTCGCCGCCGACCTCGTCTTCATGCTGCCGGTCGTCAACGAGCTGGCCCGCAAGGCCGGTCACACGCTCGCGTGCGCCGAGGACGCCGAACGGCTCCTGGAGCGCGGGGAACTGGTCGGTGTGATGCCGGAGGGCTTCAAGGGCATCGGCAAGCCGTTCAGCGAGCGCTACAAGCTCCAGCGGTTCGGCCGGGGCGGCTTCGTCTCGACCGCGCTGCGCCAGGGCACCCCGATCATTCCGTGCTCGATCGTCGGCGCGGAGGAGATCTACCCGATGATCGGCAACGCGAAGACGCTCGCTCGGCTGCTCGGCTTCCCGTACTTCCCGGTCACGCCGACGTTCCCGTGGCTCGGTCCGCTCGGCGCGGTGCCGCTGCCGACGAAGTGGACGATCCAGTTCGGCGAGCCGATCCTGACGGACGGCTATCCGCCGGAGGCGGCCGAGGACCCGATGCTGATGTTCAACCTGACCGACCAGGTCAGGGAGCAGATCCAGCACACCCTGTACAAGCTGCTGGTGCAGCGCAGGTCCGTGTTCTTCTGATCATGCAGTTACGGTTCTGCTGATGATGCCCTGATATGCCCACGGGCTTTCGGCGGTACGGCGATGGGGCACCCTTCCTGAGAAGGGTGCCCCATCGCCGTACACGGAGTGCCTGGGTCAGCTGCTGTCCTCGGTGTCGATGCCGAGGCCCGGCAGCAGGCCGGGGAGCAGGGGAGGCAGGGTGACGTCCGGCTTGCTCGTCGCACTGCTGCCGCTGCTGCTGGACGGCGAGGAACTGGTGTCGTCCTTGGGCGGGTCGAGCAGGCCGCCGGTGTTGCCGCCGAGAAGGCCGTCGTCGCTCTCGCTGCCCGAGCTGGAGGGCTTCGGCTTGCCGCTGCTGCCGCCGCCGTGGCTGCCCTTCGCGGAACCGCTGGTGGCGCTGGGCTCCGGTGCGTCGGTGCCGGGGGAGTCGGTGGACTCCTCGCTCCTGCCGCGGTGACGCCCGGTGCCCTCGGGGGCGGGGGTCGTGGGCAGCAGTGAGCGGAGCGGGCCGACCTCTTCGTCTATGGCGTCGAAGACGGACGACACCTGGTCGCTGACGTCACCGAGCTGCACGGGCAGTCGGTCGCGCAGCGCGCCCCAGGCCTCGCGGTGCGACCGGGAGAAGGCGGACAGGGCCTGGATGGGGCCGAGTGAGCCGTCCCGTTCGTACGCCTCGTGCAGCAGGCGGTGGCCTTCGGAGGCGTCGTGCTGCATGCCGGACAGGGCGCGGCGGACCTCGCCCAGGGACTCGTGGTCGAGCTGTCCGGACCGGCCGCGCTCCATCAGCCGGCGTGCCTCGCTCAGGCGGTTCGAGGCCTGGTCGAGATAGAGCTCGCCCCGGTCGCTGTCACCCTGGGCCAGGCCCAGCTTGATGTCCTCCACGCCTCGCTTGAGCCCGTAGAGCGAATCGCCGGGCAGGGCGTCGGAGCTCGCGGCGGCTACACCGCCGAGGGCTCCGGCGGCCACGCCGATGCTGAGCCCGCCCGCGGCGAGCCCCTTGGTCAGCCGCGACCTGGGGCGCAGCTTCCCCAGTCCGGTCGCCCGGTGCGCGCCCTTGGCCCGATGGGACCGCTGCTCGGGCACGGCACGGTCCAAACCCTCGCCTCCGGCGGCGGTGCCTTCCAGCAGCATGGCCTCCATCGCGGCGACGAGCTGGGCTCGCTGCACGACCTTGACCTCGGGATCCAGCTCCGGTTTGGGCAGCTCGCCGAGACCCGTGGCAAGAGCCGTCAACGGCTCTTGCCCGGTTCGTTCCGCAGCAGCCCGTGACGGTGCAGACCCATCGGGCTGCTCGGCCGCCGTGCCCTGGTCGGACTGCTCCAGAGCCTGGGCGAAGGCGTCCGCCCGCCGGTGTGCCGATACGTTCGCGATCACTGGCGGCACCTCCTCTCGTCATGACGGTCGACTCCCCAGGGGGTCCTGAGGGTTGCACCCCTTGGCCATATCCACACGATCGGGTGATCGGCGATGGCCAAGGCGTGACCACAGGGAGCCTGTATCCCGCACAACGAGCGTCGCGGCACTTGGGTTACGGACGACGGATGATCGGACCGCGAAGTCAACGGACTCTTACGGACGGTGAGTTGGTCGTCGCCGAATGTGTCGGACCACCGTGGCTCGCAGCGGGCTCAGCGGACGTCGTCCGGCAGGAGTCGGGCCAGCGTACGGACGGCCCGGTACTGGAGGGTCTTGATGGCACCCTCGTTCTTCCCCATCACCCGGGCGGTCTCGGCGACCGAGAGCCCCTGGAGGAAGCGGAGTGTCACGCACTCCTGCTGCTGCGGGTTCAGTCGTTTCACGGCGTCCAGCAGCGCCGCGTTCGACAGGGACTCCAGGACGGAGTCCTCGGGGGAGCGCTCGACCTCGTTGGCGTCGAGCATCTCGCCGGTGGTGATCTCCAGCCGGAAGCGGCTGGACTTGAAGTGGTCGGCGACCAGGTTGCGGGCGATGGTCACCAGCCAGGCGCCGAAGTCCCGGCCCTGCCAGGTGAAGGTGCCGATCCGGCGCAGTGCCCGCAGGAAGGTCTCACTGGTGAGGTCCTCGGCAGTCGCCTTACCTCCCACCCGGTAGTAGATGTAGCGGTACACGGTGTCGCTGTACTGGTCGTAGAGCCGCCCGAAGGCGTCGGCCTCGCCGGCCTGAGCGCGCTCCACGAGATCCATCATCCGGGCGCTGTCGCTGTCCGCGGCCGGACGTCGTGCGGTGGTGGCCGAGCCTGAGCGGCCCCGTCTGCCGACCGTGGCGTTGCCGTCGGCCAGGGCATAGCAAGGGCCGACAGGCGTGGCGACGGCGAAGGCGGGGACGGCATACGCGGTGGGGACGAAGCCGCGCAGACGGTCGAGGACCGTTGCGCGCAGCGTAGCCAGGCCAGAGGCGTCAACCCCGACGTGTGAGTACACGGGACTCCCAGAGGCAGAGCTTCCATCACGTGCAGTGCGGGACCTTTCACCCGTCGTGGCGACGGAGGGGTACCGGTTTGCGTCTGAGGAGAATAACGCTTCGTACAGGCAGCGCTACACCGAGTTGCTCAAATCATCGATTACGTCGCTTCTGAGGCCTATCGGTGCCCGTTCAAGTACCGCTCGGTGATCAGTTGTTGATCGAATCAGTTCGCGTTCCGTCTGAGTGCAGGGCGTGTTGTGCCCGCCTGTGATGGGCGTGACTGGGCTGCCCACGGCGTGGGTAGGAGTGCTGACTGGCCGTCGCGGCAGGGGGCCCCGCCCAGGTCCGGACAGGTTTTCGCCCCGGCGGCCCTGCCCGCCCCGTACCGGGGGCTCCGCCCCGTACCCCGCTCCTCGAACGGAGGAGGGGCTCGAAACGCCGAGTGGTCAGCGGCGGCGGCGGTGGAGGGCGATGGCCGCCGCTGTGCCGCCGGCGACCGCGCCGACACCGGCCGCGGCCGGGATGCCGACCTTCGCGGCCTTGCGCGCCGTGCGGTAGTCCCGCAGGCGCCAGTCGAAGTCCCGCGCGTGCCTGCGCAGTTTCGCGTCGGGATTGATCGCGTACGGATGTCCGACGAGCGAGAGCATCGGGATGTCGTTGTGCGAGTCGCTGTAGGCCGCGCAGCGCGAGAGGTCCAGGCCCTCGGCGGTGGCGAGCGCCCGGACGGCCTCGGCCTTCGCCGGTCCGTGCAGCGGTTCGCCCACCAGCTTGCCGGTGTAGACGCCGCCCACCGACTCGGCGACCGTGCCGAGCGCGCCCGTGAGGCCGAGGCGTCGTGCGATCACCGTGGCGATCTCCACCGGGGCCGCCGTGACGAGCCAGACCTTCTGTCCCGCGTCCAGGTGGGCCTGGGCGAGGGCGCGGGTGCCGGGCCAGATCCGCTCGGCCATGTACTCGTCGTAGATCTCCTCGCCGATGGACATCAGCTCGGCGACCCGGTGGCCCTTGACGATCGACAGCGCGGAGTCGCGCGCCTCCTGCATGTGCTCGGGGTCCTCGACACCGGCCAGCCGGAACCACGCCTGCTGCCAGGCGAACTTGGCGAGGTCGCGGGTCTCGAAGAACTTCCGCTTGTAGAGGCCCCGCCCGAAGTGGAAGAGGGCGGCGCCCTGCATCACGGTGTTGTCGAGGTCGAAGAACGCGGCGGCCCTGTCGTCGCCGAGCACCGGGAACTCCGGTTCCTCCACGGCGTCCGGTGGCGCCAGTTCTTCCAGTTCCTGCGAGGACTTGCGGGCTGCCTCCGCAGAGGCCTCGCCTGCCAACACGCTCCGCGCGGTGGCGGAGCGCCTACGGGGAGTGAGCCATCCGAGAGCGGCCATGTCGTGAGCATAGCCAGTCTGTTCGGTGGTTCCGGAGTCGAGAGGATTCCACGCTGTGAACTCTCCGCGACCGAGCCGTTAAAGAAGTGGTCCCGTCCGTCGGCGTGGCGGCGCGTCGTCCCCGGTGGAGTCCGCTTGTCACATAAAGCGCGGAGGGGGCCCGTGGGCGCGCCGGGGGCGGGAGAATGGCGCGTATGAGCCCCATGTTCCGGCGCAGCGACCGCCGTACGGAGAGGAAGGCGCCCGAGGATCGCCTGGTCACGCTGATCAGGAAGCCCGGGTGTCATCTGTGTGATGACGCACAGGAAGTGATCGAGAAGGTCTGTGCCGACCTCGGGGTCCCGTGGGAGAAGAAGGACATCACCGAGGACGAGGAACTGCACCGTCAGTACTGGGAGCAGATCCCGGTGGTGCTGGTGGACGGCGCCCAGCACACGTTCTGGCGCGTGAACGAGGAGCGCCTGCGCAAAGCCCTCGCACAGTGAGTTCTGTGCGGGGCAGGCCCGCCCCGCTCGCGTTGTGCCCCGACTTGTGACCTGACCGAGTAGTCCAAGTGGCAGGGAAAGTCGCCTAGGATCGACGGCGGATTGGTCTCGGGGGCGGGATTCGTTGAGGAGTGTGTGCGGTTTTGCCCCCTTCAGGAGCGGAACGAAGCTGTCCACGCGCTGGTTCCATAGGCGTGCGCCGGACATGCGTGACCCCGGTCACGTTGGCCGGGCAAATCGGACACCATCTTTGTGCACGCGTTCACAAAGACATAGCCTGCATTCGACGGGGCGGTCTAGGTACGTGTGACCGCCTGCAGCCCCGCTCTACCCGCAGGAGCACCGTGGCAACTGGCCGAACTCACCGACCGGCGACCCGCAGCCGAGGGATTCCCGAGGCCACCGTCGCCCGGCTTCCGCTGTACCTCCGAGCCCTCACCGCACTGTCGGAACGCTCGGTACCCACGGTCTCCTCGGAGGAGCTCGCGGCCGCGGCGGGGGTCAACTCCGCGAAGCTGCGCAAGGACTTCTCCTACCTCGGCTCCTACGGGACGCGCGGTGTGGGCTACGACGTCGAGTATCTCGTGTATCAGATCTCCCGCGAACTGGGCCTGACCCAGGACTGGCCGGTTGTGATCGTCGGTATCGGTAACCTCGGTGCGGCACTGGCCAATTACGGAGGGTTCGCCTCCCGCGGATTCCGTGTCGCGGCGCTCATAGACGCGGACCCGGCGATGGCCGGAAAGCCCGTCGCCGGAATCCCGGTCCAGCACACGGACGAGCTGGAAAAGATCATCGACGAGAACGGTGTCTCGATCGGTGTCATCGCCACTCCGGCCGGAGCCGCCCAGCAGGTCTGCGACCGCCTGGTGGCCGCCGGAGTCACCTCCATCCTGAACTTCGCGCCGACCGTCCTGACCGTTCCGGACGGCGTCGACGTGCGCAAGGTCGACCTCTCCATCGAGCTGCAGATCCTCGCGTTCCACGAGCAGCGCAAGGCCGGCGAGGAGGCCGAGGCTCAGGCCGGTGCCGCCGCCCGGGCCGCGCGCGAGAACGACGGCGAGGGACCCGACGGGGACGTTCCCGCGGTGATGCCGGCATGAGTCTCCTCGTCGTCGGGCTGAGCCACCGCAGCGCCCCGGTCAGCGTTCTGGAGCGGGCCGCGCTGTCCGCGGACGCCCAGGTCAAGCTGCTGCAGGACACCCTCGCCGCCGAGCCGGCCACCGAGGGCGCCGTCCTCGCCACCTGCAACCGCATCGAGCTGTACGCCGACGTGGACAAGTTCCACGCGGGTGTCGCGGAGCTGTCCACCCTGCTCGCCCAGCACAGCGGCGTCGGGCTGGAGGAGCTCACCCCCCACCTGTACGTGCACTACGAGGACCGGGCCGTCCACCACCTCTTCGCGGTGGCCTGCGGTCTGGACTCGATGGTCGTCGGCGAGGGCCAGATCCTCGGCCAGATCAAGGACGCGCTCGCCACCGCGCAGGAACTGCACACGGCGGGCCGTCTCCTGAACGACCTGTTCCAGCAGGCCCTGCGGGTCGGCAAGCGCGCCCACTCCGAGACCGGCATCGACCGGGCCGGACAGTCCCTGGTCACTTTCGGCCTGGAGCAGCTGTCCGCCGGCCGGGCCGTCGAGGCCTGGGCCAAGGGCAAGAAGGCCCTCGTGATCGGCGCGGGCTCGATGTCCTCGCTGGCCGCGGCGACGCTCGCGCGCGCCGGAGTCGCCGAGATCGTGATCGCCAACCGCACCCACGACCGCGCCGAGCGCCTCGCCGAGATCCTCTCCGGCGGCGACGACACGGACGTGCTGGCCCGCGCGGTACCGATGGACGCGGTGCCGGCCGAGCTGACACGTGCCGACATCGCCGTCTCCTGCACGGGCGCGACCGGGCTGGTGCTGAGCGCCGACTCCGTCGCGGCCGCCGTCGAGGGACGGACCGGCAGCCCCGTCGCCGTCCGCGACGAGACGCCCGCCGGGCCCGACGGACAGCTCGCCCCCACCAGCATCGGCACCGACGACGGCTGTCCCCTGGACCTGTCCGCCGTCCAGGGCGCGACCGGCTTCTCCGTCATGGGTGAGGCCGCCGTCGCCGGTATGGACGCGGCCACCCTGGAGCAGCACGCCGTCTGGGTGGACAAGGGCACCGGGACCGACGAGCGCCGCGACAACCGCGGTACGCCCGACGCCGACGCCGAGCTGATCACCGCGCTGGCCGCCACGGCCTCGACGGTCGGCCGTATCCCCGAGCGCCGCAGGCCGGAGCCCGTCGCCAGGGTGCCGCGCCCCGCGCCGGTGCTCGCGCTGCTGGACCTCGCGATGCCCCGGGACATCGACGCCGCCGTGCAGCGGCTGCTCGGTGTGCGCCTCGTCGACATCGAGTCGCTGG
Source organism: Streptomyces sp. NPDC102279 (assembly GCF_044766365.1). NCBI lineage: Bacteria > Bacillati > Actinomycetota > Actinomycetes > Kitasatosporales > Streptomycetaceae > Streptomyces > Streptomyces sp. NPDC102279. The sequence goes on from NZ_JBIWLU010000017.1 coordinate 14,760, forward strand.
CCGAGGCCTCCGCCGACGCGCCGATGGCCGCCGACGTGGACCAGGTCCGCCGGATCGTCTCCGACGAGGTCGCCGCGTTCGGCGCGGCGCAGCGGGCCGCGCACATCACCCCCACCGTCGTGGCGCTGCGCGCCATGGCAGCCGACGTCGTCGCGAACGAGATCGCGCGGCTGGACGGACGGCTGCCGGACCTCGACGACAAGCAGCGCGGCGAGATCGGTCAGACCGTGCGCCGCGTCGTCGACAAGCTGCTGCACGCTCCGACCGTACGGGTCAAGCAACTCGCCGCCGAACCCGGCGGTGCCGGGTACGCGGACGCGCTGCGGACCCTGTTCGACCTGGACCCGGAGACGGTCGCCGCCGTCTCGCGGGCCGAGAACAACACCGAGAACGCCAAGAACCGAGGGCGAGCATGAGTGAGCAGGCTTTGAGGCTCGGGACCAGGCGCAGCAAACTCGCCATGGCCCAGTCCGGGCAGGTGGCGGATGCCGTGAGCCAGGTGACGGGACGGCCCGTCGAGCTCGTTGAGATCACGACGTACGGCGACGTTTCCCGCGAACACCTGGCCCAGATCGGCGGTACGGGCGTCTTCGTGACCGCCCTGCGCGAGGCACTGGTGCGCGGGGAGGTCGACTTCGCCGTGCACTCCCTCAAGGATCTGCCGACCGCGCAGCCCGAGGACCTCGCGCTGGCCGCCGTGCCGGTGCGCGAGGACGTGCGGGACGTGCTCGTCGCCCGCGACGGGCTGACCTTCGCGGAGCTGCCGGACGGCGCCCGTGTGGGCACCGGTTCGCCGCGCCGCATGGCCCAGCTGAACGCGTACGCGCGCAGCCATGGCCTGACGATCGAGACGGTCGCCATCCGCGGGAACATCGACACCCGCGTCGGATTCGTCCGCAGCGGGGAGCTCGACGCCGTCGTGCTCGCCGCGGCCGGACTGAAGCGGATCGGCCGTATCGACGAGGTCACCGACTTCTTGTCGGTCGACACCGTTCTACCTGCCCCCGGCCAGGGGGCTTTGGCGATCGAGTGTGCCGCGGACAACGCGGACCTCGTCGCCGCGCTCGGAGAGCTCGACGACCCGCTCACGCGGGCCGCCGTGACCGCCGAGCGATCTCTGCTTGCCGCCCTGGAGGCCGGCTGCAGCGCACCTGTGGGCGCGTTCGCCGACCTCCTGGCCGACGGGCAGACTGTCAAGGAGATGCGCCTGCGCGGCGTCGTCGGCACGACCGACGGCTCGACGCTGGTGCAGCTGTCCACCACCGGTCCCGTGCCCGAGACACATGACCAAGCAATGGCGCTCGGCCGTGAACTCGCCGCCGAGATGCTTGCCAAGGGCGCGGCCGGTCTGATGGGGGAGCGAGCACTGTGAGCCCCACCAACCTTCCCGCCGGTCCCGTTCACGGGCACGTCACCTTCCTGGGTGCCGGACCCGGAGATCCAGGGCTGCTGACACTGCGCGCCGTCGAGGCGCTGGCGAACGCGGACGTCCTCGTCGCCGAGGACGACGTGCTCGACGTGGTGCGCGTACACGCCAGACAAGGCGTCGCTGTTCTGAACACGGATCCGGACACTTCGCCGGATACGTACCGGAACACAGGCACGCCTCAGCTGACGGTTGTTGACGGCACGTCAACAACCGTTGGTGACCCCGCGTCGAGGGATGCCGCCAATCTTGTCATGACGGCCGCACGGGGCGGCAAGCGGGTCGTACGCGCGGTGCCCGGGGACCCGGGACTTGATACGTACGCCGCCGAGGAAATGCTCGCCTGCGCCGCCGCGGGTGTTCCGTTCGAGGTCGTGCCCGGCATCGCCGCCGCCGTCGGGGTGCCCGCGTACGCGGGTGTTCCGCTGCGGGACGCGCAGGGCGCGGACGTCCGGTTCGTCGACGCGCGGACCGCCTCCGACCGTTGCTGGAGCGAGGTCGGCGCCTCCGACGGCACCGTCGTCGTGTCGTCGACGCTCGACTCGGTGGCCGCGGCAGCGGGCGAGCTGGTGGCCTCCGGCCGCAAGCCCGACACCCCGATGTCGGTGACGATCGCCGGTACGACGACCCGTCAGCGCACCTGGTCGGCCACCCTCGGCACGATCGCGCAGACGCTGAAGCAGGCGAAGGTGCTGCCGTCCCCGGACGGTGGCCGCCCGGTGATAGCCGTGGTCGGTGAGCGTTCCTCCGCCGCCCAGCGCGACCAGTTGTCGTGGTTCGAGTCCAAGCCGCTGTTCGGCTGGAAGGTCCTCGTGCCGCGGACGAAGGAGCAGGCGGCGTCGCTCTCCGACCAGTTGCGGTCCTACGGTGCCGTGCCGCACGAGGTTCCGACGATCGCCGTCGAACCGCCGCGCACGCCCCAGCAGATGGAGCGCGCGGTCAAGGGCCTGGTCACGGGCCGCTACGAGTGGATCGCCTTTACCTCGGTGAACGCGGTCAAGGCCGTGCGCGAGAAGTTCGAGGAGTACGGGCTCGACGCCCGTGCCTTCGCGGGCATCAAGGTCGCCGCGGTCGGCGAGCAGACCGCGACGGCGCTCATCGCCTTCGGCGTGAAGCCGGACCTGGTGCCGAGCGGTGAGCAGTCCGCCGCCGGTCTCCTGGAGGACTGGCCGCCCTACGACCCGGTCTTCGACCCGATCGACCGGGTGTTCCTGCCGCGTGCCGACATCGCCACCGAGACGCTGGTGGCCGGGCTCATCGAGCTGGGCTGGGAGGTCGACGACGTCACGGCGTACCGCACCGTGCGTGCCTCGCCGCCGCCGTCCGACACCCGTGAGGCGATCAAGGGCGGCGGTTTCGACGCGGTGCTGTTCACCTCGTCGTCGACCGTGCGGAACCTGGTCGGTATCGCGGGCAAGCCGCACAACGTGACGGTGATCGCCTGTATCGGTCCCGCCACGGCCAAGACGGCCGAGGAGCACGGGCTGCGGGTCGACGTGATGGCTCCCGAGCCGTCCGTGCACAAGCTGGCCGAGGCCCTGGCCGACTTCGGGCTTCGTCGGCGGGCCGCCGCGCTGGACGCGGGGGACCCTGTCACCCGGCCCAGTGAGCGCCGGCCCGGGTCTCGGCGTCGCCGGACCACCTGACGCCGGTGGGGGCGGGGGAGGCGGGTTTCCGCCTCCCCCGCCCCTTCCCGTCCCGGACCCGGGGGCGCTGCCCCCGGACCCACGCGCCTCGAACGCCGGAGGGGCTGGATGGTTCGCCGGAGGGGCTGGATTCGGGGTCGATCCACGCCCTGGCCCCGACACAGCGTCGGTATGGGTGCCCTTGTGGCGGGCGTAGCGTAGATGTCATGACGAAGTACGGATCCTTCCCCGGTACGCGTCCCCGGCGGCTGCGTACCACGCCCGCCATGCGCCGGATGGTCGCCGAGACCCGGCTGCACCCCGCCGATCTCATCCTCCCCGCGTTCGTGCGCGAGGGTGTCGGCGAGCCGGTGCCGATCGCCGCGATGCCCGGAGTCGTGCAGCACACCCGGGACAGCCTGCGGAAGGCCGCCGTGGAGGCGCTGGAGGCCGGGGTCTCCGGGATCATGCTGTTCGGCGTTCCCGAGGACGCCAAGAAGGACGCTGTCGGGACGCCCGGCACGGACCCGGACGGCATCCTCCAGGTCGCCCTGCGCGACGTCCGCGCCGAGGTCGGCGACGAACTGCTCGTGATGTCCGACCTGTGCCTCGACGAGACGACCGACCACGGGCACTGCGGTGTGCTGGACGAGCAGGGCCGGGTCGACAACGACGCCACCCTGGAGCGGTACGCCGAGATGGCCCAGGTGCAGGCCGACGCGGGCGCCCACATCGTGGGCCCCAGCGGGATGATGGACGGCCAGATCGGCGTCGTCCGGGACGCCCTCGACCAGATCGGCCGCGAGGACGTAGCCATCCTCGCCTACACCGTCAAGTACTCCTCCGCCTTCTACGGCCCCTTCCGGGAGGCCGTCGGCTCCTCGCTCAAGGGCGACCGCAAGACGTACCAGCAGGACCCGGCCAACGCGCGGGAGTCGCTGCGGGAGTTGGCGCTCGACCTGGAGGAGGGCGCCGACATGGTGATGGTCAAGCCCGCCGGTCCCTACCTCGACATCCTCACCCGGGTCGCCGACGCGTCGGACGTGCCGGTCGTCGCCTACCAGATCTCCGGCGAGTACTCGATGATCGAGGCCGCCGCGGAGAAGGGCTGGATCGACCGGGACAAGGCGATCCTGGAGTCCCTCGCCGGCATCAAGCGGGCCGGCGCGCAGAACATCCTCACGTACTGGGCGACCGAGGTGGCGCGGAACCTGCGCTAGGTCAGGTCAGGAACCGTTCGACGGCCGCGCGGGCGCGAGCGTTCGAGGCCGCGGCGTCGGCCAGCGAACGGGCCAGTAGGTCGATCCACTCGTCCAGGGCCACCGGGCGCCGCGAGAGCACGATGCCCCGCACCTCGTGGAGGATCTCCCCGGTCACCCGGCCCCGGTCGGTCCGCAGGGCGAGCCGTTGGTCCCCGAGCGCGACGTGCAGCTCGGCGACCGTGCCCGCGCGCCCGGCCAGCCGGTCCGCGACGGAACGCCTGCGCCCCACCCGCACGGCGCCGGGCGGCAGCGAGTCGGCGAGGTTCTCCGTCAGGACCCGGGCGTACAGGTTCAGGTCCGCGCTGTCCCGGCGCAGGGCGGCGGCGAGGAGTTCGACATCAGGGTCAGCCATCGAGGCTCAGCACCATCGTCGGCCGTTCGATGACGTGGTCGTCGCGGAGCGGGCGCACCGCTGTGCCGATGGCGAAGAACTCCGTGGTGTGCGATCCCCAGGTGTGCGCGTGCTGCGTGAGCCGGACCGCCACGATCCCCTCGGCCTCCAGTGCCTGCCCCTCCGCCTGCATGCGGCTCATCGCCAACTCGCGTGCGTCGTAGAGGGCCTGGGTGAACTGTTCGATCTCGACGTTGCGGCCGGTGGTGTTGAGCACCTGGCCGAAGCGCTGGTGGGCCACGTGGTAGACGCACGACCCCATGACCATGTCCAGCGGCGCGTAGCCGGCCCGGATCAGGGTCCAGAAATCCTGGCCCGACAGGTCCGAGGTGAAGGGCCTGCCCTTGTTGTTGAGCCAGGTCCCGCCCGGCCCCGGGTCCGCGCCGTCGGCCTTCACCGCCGTGCCGACCGCGATGAACTCGGCGATGTCCGAGCCGAACTCCTTGAACTCGATGTCCAGCCGGACACCCACGACGCCGTCCGCCCCGAGCGCGGCGGCCTCGGCCTCCATCCGGCTCATCGCCAGCTCACGCGCGCTGTACATCGCCTGGGACAGCTTCGTCAGTTCCTGGTTGCTCGACCACCGGCCGAGCTGGAGACCCACGTGGTAGACCGAGCAGCCGAGGACCAGCCCGAGCGGACGGAAGCCGGCCTCGCGGACCAGCAGGAACTCGTTGACCGTCAGGTCCGAGGTGAAGAGGGAGCCCTTCTCCCCGGGGGTGAGCTGGGCGAGTCGCCGCATCGCATCCTCGGGCACGCCCTCGGGGGCCGGTCGCCGCTCTGTTCGGTCGGTCATGTCAGCGCTCGCGCTCCAGTCTCATGATGGTCAGGGGCCGTGGTCCGGCGGGTCGCCGGGAGCGGTCGAACCGGACAACGGAGGTGCCGACGAGGACCGCCTCCGCGTCGAGGTCGTGCGTGTCCCCGTACGTGGTGCACGCCCGCTCGCGCACCTCCAGGTCCATCCCGTCCACGACCACCCCGTCCCCGCCCTGTTTCCGGGCGTCCAGGGCCAGTTGGTTCCGGGCCTCCCGGCGGACGTGGCCGATCAGCCGGGTGTAGCCGTCGACCTCCTGGTTCCCCGCGGTCCAGGAGATCGTGCGTGAGGTGCGCCAGTCGTCGTGCCGGGTGGCGAGCGCGATGCCGAAGGCGAGTCCGGCGGGAACCCAGCCGGTCCCGATCAGCTTGGCGAAGTCCTGGCCGCTCAGGTGCGAGGTGAACGGCCTGCGCGGGCGGATCCGCGAGCGGGCCCGGACGGCGGTGCCCCGTACGGTGAACTCGACGCCTCCAGCGGGGAATTGGGCGATCCGCAGACGCACCCCGACGACCCCGTCACCGGCCAGCGCGGCGCACTCGGCCACCGCCCGGGAAAGGGCCAGCCTGCGCGCCGCGTACAGCGTTCTCAGCAGCGGCGCGAACGACGAGGACCACGGTGAGGACGGGCCGCCCGCGTCGCCCGACCACGCGCCGGGGCAGCCCCAGACCCCGGTGTACGCGATGGTGTGGACGGCGGTGCCGAGTACCTGTCCGACCGGCTCGAACCCGGCGCCCTTGATCGCGGCGAACTCCTCCACCGAGAGGCCCGAGTTCCACGTGTCACCGGGTTGTCGTGGATGCGCGGAACCGTTGCCGGAAGTGCCGGCCGGACCGGCGTCCCGTCCGTGTGACTTCGGCTCCTGTGTCATCGACCTCTCGGCTCACCGTGCGGATCATCGCTTCGCCGTCCGGCAGCGTATGCCATGGGGCCGTTCGGCGAAACGGCGATCACGAGCCTCAACGGCCGTGCCCGGCAGGGTTTCTGGAGGTGTCGGGTGCGGCCGCGTGCCGGGCGCTCAGTACGAGAGCGCCGTGTCCAGGTCCTGCTGCCAGTACGTCACCGTGAGCTTCTCGTCGATGTAGACGCCCTTCGCGGGGAGGGCGGGGCGGGCGCTGCCGCCCTTGTCGCCGAAGTAGATCTCCAGGGTCTTGGCCGTGTAGCCGTGGACGCCGCTGCCGTCGGCCGCCGACAGGAGCACACCGGCGTAGCCGGACTCGCCGGGAGCGAGCGTGACGACCGCCTGCGGGTGGGTCTCCTCAGCGACCGGCGGGACGGACTGGGCCTCGCTGAAGCGGACGATCGGATAGCCCGTCAGGTCGCAGGTCTTCGAGCCCTTGTTGGTGACGGTGAGCAGCAGGTGGTTGAGCGGGCGCGAGACGACCGTCGCGGTCGTACGGGTGTTGGCGCCGACGCACGCCGGATTCCGGGTGCCGCTGCCGTTCTGGCCCGTGGAGCCACCCGCGGACCCGGTGGTGCTGCCGGTGCCCTTCGAGCCCGTGGTACTGCCGGTGCCCTTCGAACCGTTCGTCGAGCCCGTGGTGGTGCCGGTGCCCGCGGGCTTCGCCGTCGTGCCGCCACCGGTCGTCCGGTTCTGGTCGTCCGGTCGCGCCGAGGAGCGGGCCCCGGCGGACGGGCCCTCGTCGCGGACGCCGTCTCCGTTGCCGCAGGCCGTGAGGGCGAACGCGGCGAGCGCGATGGCGGGGACGGCGAGCAGACGGGTGCGGGTGGTGCGTGCGGACATGGGTGATCCCCCTGTGATGTGGCTGGTGGAACGGCCGCTCGACCGGTCGTCGGGAGCGGCGTGCTTGGATGGCAGAAGCTTGTGCGGTGATCCGTCCCGGCCGCCACACCCGGCGGGGAACACGGGACGCTGGAACGCCGATACAGGCTCTGACCTGGGAGAACGGCATCTCCCTGGAACGCGGTCCGGGACACGGGGGATGGAGGAACGGTGGCGGGGGACGAGTTCGCGGGAATGCTCCGGGAGCTGAAGGAGCGGTCCGGTCTCAGCTACGGGGCGCTCGCCAAACGGCTGCACGTCAGTACGTCCACACTGCACCGGTACGTCAACGGGGACGCGGTACCGGCGGACTACGCGCCCGTCGAGCGGCTCGCGCGGGTCTGCCGGGCCACTCCGGACGAGCTGGTGGAGCTGCACCGGCGGTGGGTCCTCGCGGACGTGCTGCGGGGGAAGAAGGCCCCGGGGCGTCCGGGAAACGGTTCGGACGCGGGAGCCGTGGACGCTGCCCCTGTTGTTCCCGGGATCGAAGCCGCGGACGCGAGCGGTGCGGCGCCCGGTGCGGGGACGAGAGGTACGGCGGACGGCGGGCCGGAGGGCGTCGGCGAGGAGGCCGGCGGTGCCGCGCCGGTGAGGCCGAGCCGGCTGCGGAACCGGCGGGCCGCGGTGCTCGCCGGGGTCGGTGCCGTCGTCGTGACGGCGGTCGTGTCCGGCGTGCTGGCCGTGCAGCTCGGGTCCGGCGGTGGTGACGACGACGCCGGGGCAGGCGCCGGGGCCGTCGAAGTCCCGTCCTCGGCGCGTCCGAGCGCAGCCGGTACGACACCCGGCGCGCGTCACGGATCGGCCTCGCCGTCCGCCTCGCGCCACCCGAGCCCCGAGCCGTCGGGTTCGCCGGTCGGCGGAGCCGTCGACGAGAACGGTGTCGTCGACGACAACGCGTCCGATGAAGGCGCCGGCGCACCGACCGTCGTCGTCGACCCGTACAAGTTCGACGACCCGTGCAGCCAGCATTACTTGGTGAACCGGCCCGCGCAGCAGGTGCCCCCGCCGCCGAACGAGTCGGACGCGCGGGGCTGGGTCACCGCGCTCGGCGGAGTCCCCGGCGGGGAGCAATTGCTCGCGCTCACCGTGCAGGGCGCCGGGAAGGCGACCGTCGTCCTGAAGGCGCTGCACGTGCGGGTGCTGGACAAGGGCGCGCCGCTCGCGTGGAACGACTACGCGATGGGCGTGGGCTGCGGCGGAGGGGTGGAGACGAAGTCGTTCATCGTGGACCTCGACGCGGGACGTCCGTCGGTCGCGCTCAAGGGCGGGCAGCGCGACTTCCCCTACAAGGTGAGCGAGTCCGATCCCGAGGTCTTCTACGTGTTCGCGGACGCGCAGGCGCACAACGTGAGCTGGTACCTGGAACTCGACTGGTCCAGCGGGACGCGGAGCGGCACCGTGCGGGTCGACGACCACGGCAAGCCGTTCCGGACCAGCGGGAACGTGGGGCGGCCCGCGTACGACTACCCGCTGGGTGGCAGCGAGTGGGGCAAGGCTGCTCCTCCGGGCTGACCGGCGCCGTCAAGTCGCCCCAGCGGCTAGGTTGTTGCCTGTTGTATGCCGCGACTCTCCAGGGAGATGTTTCATGTCCGGTGATGCCCTCAGCCAGGATCCCGCGGAGCTGAGAAGGAGGATCGACACCACCAAGGCACACCCCGCCCGGGTCTACGACGTCTTCCTCGGCGGCAAGGACAACTACCCGGTCGACCGCGACGCGGCCGCCGCCGCGCTCGCCGCGAATCCGCGGGGCTACCTCGACGTCCGGCACAACCGCGACTTCCTGCGTCGTGCCGTGACGGCGCTGACGGCGGAGAGCGGCGTCAAGCAGTTCCTCGACATCGGCACCGGGCTGCCGACCCAGGAGAACGTCCACCAGATCGCGCAGGGGATCACCCCGGACGCGCGGGTCGTGTACGTGGACAACGACCCGGTCGTCCTCGCCCACGCGCGGGCCCTGCTCACCAGCGGGCCCGAGGGGCGTACGGACTACATCGACGCGGACCTCAAGCAGCCCGGGCAGATCCTCGAACAGGCCGCCAAGACGCTGGACTTCGACGAGCCGGTCGTCCTGGTGCTGGTCGCGATCCTGCACTTCGTCGAGGACGAGGAGGCGTACCCGATCGTCCGCGGTCTGGTCGACGCCCTGCCGTCCGGCAGCCGGATCGTCCTCAGCCACCTCACCGAGGACCTGAACCCCGAGGCCATCCGCGCGGTCCAACGCACCTACACCGAACGCGGGTTCACCTTCGTGCTGCGGTCGCGGGCGGAGGTCGAGCGCTTCTTCACCGAGAACGGCCTGGTGCTGGACGAGCCCGGTGTCGTCCCGGCCCACCACTGGCGTCCCGACGGGGGGGCTCCGGCCCCGGAGAAGGCCGACGCCGACCTCCTGGCCACGCTCGACGCCATCGAGATGGTCCGTTACCGCGACATCAACGACGTGACGGACGCGGACATCAACGTGTACGTGGCGACGGGCGTCAAGCCGTAGCCGACGGACACCCAAAGCCCGACGGGCACCGGGGCGCGACGTCGCCCCGGGCCTCCGTCCGGATGCCGGAATCGACGGGTGCGGGCGGCACGCAGCCGCCTAGGGTGCGGGCACGAGCGGTCCCGGGGTGACGGGGCCGCCCGCCCGTCGTTCCCGGGAAGGCCACCGGCCCCCGCGAGGTCTCCGCCAGGACAAGGAGCCGTCATCGTGACCGTCATCGATCCCGCAGCCGCGACCGCCCCCGTGCCCCCGCTCGCCGCCCGGGCCACCGCGATCGGAGGCTCACCGGTACGGGACATCCTCGCGGTCACCGCCCGTCCCGAGGTGATCAACTTCGCGGGCGGGCTGCCCGCCCCGGAACTGTTCGACGCGGCCGGTATCGCCGCCGCCTACCGCGACGTCCTCGCCGAGGAGCCCGCACGGGCCCTGCAGTACTCGACGACCGAGGGCGAACCGGCGCTGCGGACGGCCCTCGCCGAGCGGACCGCGGCGCGCGGTCTGCCGACCGGGCCGGACGACGTGCTCGTCACCACCGGTTCGCAGCAGGCGCTGTCCCTGCTCGCCACGGCCCTGCTGGAGCCGGGCGACACGGTCCTCGTCGAGAGCCCCTGTTATCTGGCGGCACTTCAGGCGTTCGCCTTCGCGGGGGCCCGCGTGCTCGCCGTGCCGGGCGACGAGGACGGCATCGACCCCGAGGCGCTGGACACCCTGGTCGCCCGGGAGCGGCCGAAGCTCCTCTACACCGTGCCGACCTTCCAGAACCCGACCGGCCGCACCCTCCCCGCCGAGCGCCGCGCCGCCATCGCCCGCGTCGCCGCCACGCGCGGCCTGTGGATCGTCGAGGACGACCCCTACGGCGAACTGCGCTTCGAGGGCGGGCGCGTCCCGTGGATCGCCTCCCACGAAGGTGCCGGGGACCGGACCGTGCTCCTCGGGTCCTTCTCCAAGGTGATGGCACCCGGCCTGCGGCTGGGCTGGCTGCGGGCACCCGCGGCGCTGCGGCGGGCCTGCGCCGTCGCCAAGCAGGCCGCCGACCTGCACACCCCGACCGTCAACCAGCTCGCCGCCGCACGGTATCTGGCCGACCAGGACCTGGACGCGCACGTGGCCAAGGTCGCCGGTGTGTACCGCGAGCGGCGCGACGCCATGCTCGCCGGGATCGGCGACGCCCTCCCGGCCGGGTCGACGTGGACCCGGCCGGAGGGCGGCATGTTCCTCTGGGCCCGGCTGCCCGAGCCGTACGACACCACGGCGCTGCTCCGGCCGGTGGTGGAGCACGGGGTGGCGTACGTGCCCGGCGCGCCCTTCTACGCGGGCACCCCGGAGGCGTCGACGATGCGCCTGTGCTTCGTCACGCAGACCCCGGACGAGATCGCGGAGGGGCTGCGCAGGCTCGCCTCGGGCCTGCGCGGCTGACCCCGGCCACCCTCAACCGGGGAGTGGCGCCGGCGCCGGTCAGTCCCACCAGAAGGACCACACCGGCTTGTCCAGCACCTCCTGCTCGGCATACGTCCGCAGCGCCGTGTGACTCCCCTGCGTGATGTTGTCCGGGCAGAACGCGAAGTGCTCGGCGGCGACCGCCTCGGCCTCCGCCATGGTCGTCGGCGGCGCCGCCACGGACACCACCAACTGGTCGAAGGTCAGCGCCACCACCCGTATCCCGAAACGGTCCTCCCAGGACCGCAGGACCGCGCACAGGCGCGCCACGTCGTTCTCGTAGTTCAGCGGGCCCGTCCAGCCCAGCGCCGCCGGGATGTCCGCACTCCGGCGCGCCGGAACGAGCGCGAGCCGGGGCTCCTTCAGCCACGAGCCGCGGCCTCCGAGGACGTCCGCGATCTGTGCCGCGCGCGCGTCCGGATCGGCCTCCCGCACTCCGGCGGCGGCGAGCCCCGGCCACGCGGGGCCGTACGGCGCGACCTGCGCGTCATAGGGCTCCGGCTTGCCGAAGAGGCTCTCGACGACCTCCCGACTCGCGTAGTCCTGGGCGCCCTCCAGCTCGTCCGCCGCGTACCGCTCCCAGAAGTCGGCCAGCACCTCGTCGGCGTCGTGGTCCCCGGCGTACGACATCTCGCCGGGCATCAACTCCCAGTCCTCCGGGCCCTCCTGTGAACCACCGACCTCCAGCAGCACCGGCAGCAGGCCGAGCATGCGGGCGGGATTCGTCGCGGTCCAGGCCCCGGGAGCCGGCCGCTCCTCGGCATGCCACACCAACGGCTCGTGCCACGCCCCTTCGTGGGTCGCGTCGATCAGTCTCCCGGCGGGGAGTTCGAGCCCGAGGGTGCGCCCACTCGGGTCTGCCACCAGCCGCGGCAGCGGGTTGGGAAGAGTCGCCATGCCGGTGACTGTAGGGGCCCCCACTGACAGGGGCCGCTCCGCTCTCCTACTGGGCTGCGGTGAACGCGGCCCAGGCCTGCGGCGAGACACGGAGGTGGTGTCCGGCGGGGTTCTTGGAGTCGCGGAGGTGGACCGCGGTCACGTTGCCGAACCGGGGCCCGGAGTAGGCGACTTCGAGGCACTCGCCTTCGTCGCTGCTGTAGGTCGACTTGAACCAGTGCAGTTCGACGCTCATTGCCCTCCCAGCATGCGGTCCAACAGGCCTTTGCTGTCCTCGGTGTTGAGGGCCTGCGTCCGCAGCATCGCATATTTTTGCGAAAGGGCCGACACCTCGCCGGGGTCGGCCACGAGCTGGCTCCCGCGTTGCGTTTCGGCGTAGGCGAGACGCTGGTGATCGTCGGTCTCCAGGAGGATGAAGGGGCCGGCCAGCCCGGCGTGGGCGCGGCGGCCGAACGGCAGGATCTGCAAGGAGACCCCAGCGAGGTCGGAGTCCGCGCGCAGGTGGCGCAGTTGCTCGGCGAAGACCTCCGGGCCGCCGATGCGGTCCATCAGGACGGCTTCCCAGATGACGAAGCTGACGGTGGTGGGAGTCGGGCGGCGGAGCAGCCCCTGCCGAGCCGTGCGGGCGGCCGTCCGCCTCTCGACCTCATCCTCGCTGTACGCGGGGACGCGACTCCTGAAGACCGCGCGCGCATAGTTCTCGGTCTGGAGCGACCCGGGAAGGACCGCGTTGGCGTAGAAGCTGAGCGCGGGTGCGGTCCTTTCGAGGTCAAGGTACTCATCGACCCAGCGGGGGACGAGGTCGATCTCCGGCATGTTCTCCACGGCGACCGCCAACACCCCTTTGGTGTCCAGGAATTCGTCCAACTCGGCGGCCAAGGAGTCCTTCAGGGGGCGCCGCCCCTGTTCGATCGAGGCGATCGTCTCCTCCTGCGCGCCCACATGGCGGCTGAGGGAGGCCTGGCTGTGCCCCGCCGCTCGCCGGAGCGTGGCCAGCATGGCGCCCAGCATCTTCATCGCCGAAGCGTTCTTCTTGTAGTGGCGCCTTGGGCTCACGGTGCATCAACTCCGTTACGGGGGCGACGCATCCCGTACGGACAATCTGTACGGGATAGCACACTGCACCAGTGTGACCACGGAGGGTCACTCTTGTCCGGTGAACGAGACCATCCACCTCCCGCCCCTGCGTGAGCGCTTCTTCCGACGGGACCGGCGGGCCGTGGCCGCCGCCAGGCGGTTCGCCCACGAGACCCTTGCCGGATGGGGACTCGTCGGCACCGAACAGGCCGACGACGTGTTGCTCTGCGTCAGCGAGCTCGCGACCAACGCCCTCGTGCACGCCGTACCGCCCGGACGGCACTTTCGGGTCTTCCTGCGTTACGACGGCACCGTCCTCCGGGTGGAGGTGCACGACAGCGGGCCGGGCGTGCCCCGGATCACCGACCGGGCCGACGAGGGAGGCCGGGGACTCCTGCTGGTCGCCGCGTTCGCCGACCGCTGGGGGGTCGACGAACGGAACCCGGGCAAAGCGGTGTGGTGCGAGTTCGGCGACCGCAAGGCCCCAACACCGCTTCGGCTGAAAGAAGTTGATGGGTTGAGGTAATAGTTCGACTGCCGTGCGTGGCCCTGGTTACTTGAGAGGCGCGGGCGCTCAGCAGGGGCGCCCGCTCTCATGGAGGGGGAGGCATCCGTGCCCAGAAGCACTGGATGGAGACGCGTTCTGACCGGCGTTCTCGCCGGCCTGACCGCGACGGTCGGTCTCACCACGGCGCTGGCCGCGCCCGCCGCGGCGGCCACCACCACACCGGTCGCCGTGACCAAGTACAGCCACACCAGTCAGCCCGGGGACTACATAGGCCAGGGCGCCACCGCGTCGTACACGCCGAAGACGGCCACGATCACGGCGGGCGGCACCGCGGAGTACGTGCGCTTCCGTGCGTGGGCCGACGACACCTGGTGGGACGTCGACCTCGCCGCACCGCAGGGGGAGAAACTCCATCCCGGCGTCTACCGGAACGCCGAGCGCGCGGCGTTCCGCACAGGACGCTCACCGGGCCTCGACGTCTCCGGGGACGGGCGCGGCTGCAACGAGGTGTACGGGCAGTTCTCGGTCAACCAGATCGAGACGGACGCCGACGGCGCCATCACCCTGCTCGACGCCACCTACACCCAGCACTGCGAGAGCGCGACCGCCCCGGCCCTCACCGGTGTGGTCAAGTACCGCGCCTACCCGCTGTCCTACGCCTACACCAGTGACGCCGGGGACTACATCGGGCAGGGCCTGAGCGCCACCCACACCGGGGCCACCAGCACGTTCGGCATCCGCAAGTGGGGTGACGGCATCCAGTACGACGTGTCCGGCAAGCGCAGCTACTTCACCGCACTGCTCACGCCGCCCACCGGACGGAAGCTGGAGGCGGGGCACACCTACGAGACGCGGCGCAGCAACGACGAGACGTACGCGGGTCTCGACGTCTTCGGTGACGGCCGCGGCTGCAACAGCAGCACCGGCGAACTGACCGTCGGCAAGCTGGCGTTGAACGACGACGGCACCGTGAAGGCGTTCGCGGCGACGTTCGTCCAGCACTGCGAGGGCGGCACGCCCGCGCTGCGCGGCACGATCCACTACTACGCCTGACAGCCGGACGGCCCCGGCGGGGCGGTGATGTCACCGTCCCGCCGGGGCCGCGAGGTCCGTGCGTCCCGCCCGGCCGTCAGAGCCGCTCGGGCGTCCTGATCCCCAGCAGGGACATGCCCTGGTGGAGGGTCCGGCCCGTCAGGTCGCAGAGGAACAGGCGGTTCTCCGCGATCTCCTGGGCCGGGGCCGGCTTGATGACCGGGCACTGGTCGTAGAACGTCGTGTAGAGCGAGGCCAGCTGGTACAGGTACGCCGCCAGCTTGTGCGGCGCGTACTCCGCGGCGACCTCCTCCAACGTCTCCCCGAACCGGTCCAGGTGCAGACCCAATGCCCGCTCCGCCGGAGCCAGTTCGAGCTCCGGGTGCGCCACCGGCGTACGGTCGCCCGCCTTGCCGAAGATCGACCGGATCCGGGCGTACGCGTACTGCAGGTACACCGAGGTGTCACCGTTCAGCGAGACCATCTGGTCCAGGTCGAACTTGTAGTCCCGGACCGCGGAGGTGGACAGGTCCGCGTACTTCACGGCACCGATGCCGACGAACCGGCCGTTCTCCTCGATCTCCGGCTCGCTCAGGCCCACCTTCTCGGCCTTCTCCCGCACGACCGCCGTGGCCCGGTCGATCGCCTCGTCGAGCAGGTCGACCAGCCGCACCGTCTCGCCCTCACGGGTCTTGAACGGCTTGCCGTCCTTGCCCAGCACCGTGCCGAACGCCAGCTGGTGCGCCTTCACGTCGTCGTTCAGCCAGCCCGCCCTGCGCGCCGTCTCGAAGACCATCTTGAAGTGCAGGGACTGCCGGGCGTCCACGACGTAGATCAGGCTGTCGGCCTTCAGGTTGAAGACCCGGTCACGGATCGCGGAGAGGTCGGTGGCCGCGTACCCGTAGCCGCCGTCCGACTTCTTCACGATCAGCGGCACCGGGTTGCCGTCCGGGCCCTTCACGTCGTCGAAGAACACGCACAGCGCACCGTCCGAGCGGACCGCGACGCCCGACTCCTCCAGCAGCCGGCACGTCTCGTCCAGCATGTCGTTGTAGCCGGACTCGCCGACCACGTCCGCGTCGCGGATCTCCATGTCGAGCTTGTCGAAGACCGAGTAGAAGTAGATCTTCGACTCGTCCACGAACTTCTGCCACATGGCCAGCGTCTCCGGCTCGCCCGCCTGGAGGTCCACCACCCGGCGCCGCGCCCGCGTCTTGAACTCCTCGTCGGAGTCGAAGACCGTCCGGGCCGCCTTGTAGAGCCCGTTCAGGTTCGACATGGCCTCCTCGCCGGAGACCGCGCCGCCCTGGTGGTCCAGCTCGTGCGGGTGCTCGATCAGGTACTGGATGAGCATGCCGAACTGGGTGCCCCAGTCGCCGATGTGGTGCCGCCGCACGACGGACTCACCGGTGAACTCCAGGATCTGCACCACCGCGGCGCCGATCACCGCGGACCGCAGGTGACCGACGTGCATCTCCTTCGCCACGTTCGGCTGGGCGTAGTCGATCACCGTCGTGCCCGGGTGCTCCGCGAGCGGCACGCCGAGCCGGTCGCTGTCCGCGTACCGCTCCGCCAGGTTCCGGACGATCGCCCCGTCGGTGACCGTGATGTTCAGGAAGCCGGGCCCGGAGACCTCGATGTCCTTGATCACGTCACCCGACGCCACCTGCGCCACCACCTGCGTCGCCAGGTCGCGCGGGTTCGCCTTCGCCTTCTTCGCGAGGGCCAGGATCCCGTTGGCCTGGAAGTCGGCCCGGTCGCTTCGGCGCAGCAGCGGGTCCGCGGAACCGGCCTCCGGCAGAGCTGCCGAGAGGGCGTCCGCGAGGCGCTGGTGGACGGAAGCGGTGAGGGACGTGACCGAGGCCATGGAGTGGCTGCCGTTCTAGTCGGGTTCCAGGGTTTCTACGTACAGGAAAGCCAGTATCCCACGCGGTGAAAAGCCGTTTTCGCGGTTGCGGCGCGAGCTGGGAGAATGGTCGCGTCAGCCGTAGTGGCGTATGAGAAAGAAGGACGTGCCGATCGTGGCTCAGAGCACCGAGACCACCGACTGGGTCTCCCGTTTCGCGGACGAGGTCATCGAGGAGTCGGAGCGTCGGGCCCCGGGCAAACCTGTGGTCGTCGCGTCCGGCCTCTCCCCCTCCGGCCCGATCCACCTCGGCAACCTCCGCGAGGTCATGACCCCGCACCTGGTCGCCGACGAGATCCGCCGCCGCGGGTACACCGTGCGCCACCTGATCTCCTGGGACGACTACGACCGCTACCGCAAGGTCCCGGCCGGCATCGCGGGCATCGACGCGTCCTGGGCCGAGCACATCGGCAAGCCGCTGACCTCCGTCCCCGCCCCGGCCGGCTCGGCCCACCCGAACTGGGCCGAGCACTTCAAGGCCGCGATGACCGAGGCGCTCGCCGACCTCGGCGTCGAGTACGACGGGATCAGCCAGACCGAGCAGTACACGACGGGCGTCTACCGCGAGCAGGTGCTGTTCGCGATGAAGCACCGCGGTGACATCGACGCCATCCTTGAGCAGTACCGCACCAAGAAGGCCCCGGCCAAGAAGCAGCAGGGCCAGAAGCCCGTCGACGAGGCCGAGCTGGAGGCGGCCGAGGGCTCCGGCGCAGCCGCCGAGGACGACGGCAGCTCCACCTCGGGGTACTACCCGTACAAGCCCTACTGCGGGCGGTGCGGGACGGACCTCACCACCGTCACGTCCTACGACGACGAGACGACCGAGCTGTCGTACACCTGCGCAGCCTGCGACTTCTCCGAGACGGTGCTGCTGAGCGAGTTCAACCGCGGCAAGCTCGTCTGGAAGGTCGACTGGCCGATGCGCTGGGCCTACGAGGGCGTGATCTTCGAGCCCAGCGGCGTCGACCACTCCTCGCCCGGCTCCAGCTTCCAGGTCGGCGGACAGATCGTCGGCCTGTTCGGCGGCAAGCAGCCCATCGGCCCCATGTACGCCTTCGTCGGCATCAGCGGCATGGCCAAGATGTCCAGCAGCAAGGGCGGCGTCCCCACCGCGGCGGACGCCCTCCGGATCATGGAGCCGCAGCTGCTGCGCTGGCTGTACGCCCGCCGCCGCCCCAACCAGTCGTTCAAGATCGCCTTCGACCAGGAGATCCAGCGGCTCTACGACGAGTGGGACAAGCTCGCGGGCAAGGTCGCCGACGGCTCCGTGCTGCCCGCCGACGCCGCCGCGTACAGCCGCGCCATCGGCACCGCCGCCGGAGAGCTGCCCCGCACCCCCCGTCCGATGGCCTACCGCACCCTGGCCTCCGTCGCCGACATCACCGCCGGCGCCGAGGACCAGACCCTGCGGATCCTGAGCGAACTCGACCCGGAGAACCCGCTCGCCTCCCTCGACGAGGTGCGCCCCCGGCTCGACAAGGCCGAGACCTGGATCAACACCCAGGTTCCCGCCGAGGAGCGCACCGTCGTCCGCGACGAGCCCGACGTCGACCTCATCACGTCCCTCGACGACCAGGGCCGCGAGTCGCTGCGCCTGCTCCTCGACGGACTGGAGCGCAACTGGTCCCTGGACGGCCTCACCCACCTCGTCTACGGCGTTCCCAAGGTCCAGGCCGGCTTCCCCGCCGACGCCACGGCCAAGGAACTCCCCGCCGAGATCAAGGTCGCCCAGCGCACCTTCTTCGCGCGGCTCTACCACCTGCTCGTCGGCCGCGACACCGGCCCACGCCTGCCCACACTGCTCCTCGCGGTGGGCCAGGACCGGGTCCGCAAGCTGCTCTCCGCGTAGGACCTCCGGCGGTACGAGAGAGGGGGCGCCCGGTGATCACCGGGCGCCCCCTTCCACGTGGACCATGGCGTGGCTACGCGATGTGGTCCTCCTGCAGTTCCGCCGTGTGGCGGTTGGTGAAGCGGTTGACCATCCGCTCCGCCTCGCGCTGCGGGAGCGTGGTGCCGTACGTGGCCTCCACGTCGCCCCTGAACTGGCCCGACGTCGGGTAGCTGCCGTCTATCGACTTCTTGAAGACCAGGTAGTAGTCGTTCTCGGTCGGTTCCGTGCCGCCGCCCGCACCCATCTCACGGGTACGTCCGGGGCCGGCCGGGATCGGGAACGTGCCGGTGTCCTCCGGAGAGGGCTCCGGGGCGGGTACGGGGGCAGGGGCGGACTGCTCCTCGTACTGCTGCTGGAGCAACGCCTGCTGCTCGAACCGCTGCTGTTCCTCGTCGTACGGCTGGGGGAACACCCGCTGCCCGAACCGCTGCTGTTCCTCGTCGTACTGCCGGAACTGCCCGGCCTGCTGCTCCGCGTACCACTGCTGGTCCGCGACATCCGGGTCGAACGTCGGGTCGTAGCCGCCCTGATACGCGATGCCCTGGGGGTTGCGCGCCGAGAGCCACGGATTCTGCGACTCGGCGTACCCCTCCGCCTGTTCGGGGAACTCGCCGGCCTCGGCAGCCGGAAGCTGCTCCCGGACAGGTGCCTCGTCGCTCTGCGCGGCGGGTGCCGTCGGCTCCGGCTCGCGCGCCACCTCCAACTGCGGAGCGGGCGGCAGCAGCACCGGCTCGATGCCCGCCGCCGCGAGACCCGAGGGAGCCGTCTGGGCGAGAGGGACGCCGTAGCGCGCCAGGCGCAGCGGCATCAGCGACTCCACCGGGGCCTTGCGGCGCCAGGCGCGGCCGAAGCGGGAGTGCAGGCGGGCCTGGTAGACGAGGCGGTCCTGCTCCAGCTTGATGACCTGCTCGTAGGAGCGCAGCTCCCACAGCTTCATCCGTCGCCAGAGGAGGAAGGTCGGGACGGGGGAGAGCAGCCAGCGGGTGAGGCGGACGCCCTCCATGTGCTTGTCGGCCGTGATGTCGGCGATGCGGCCGATCGCGTGCCGGGCCGCCTCGACGGAGACCACGAACAGCACCGGGATGACGGCGTGCATGCCGACACCCAGCGGGTCCGGCCAGGCCGCCGCGCCGTTGAACGCGATCGTCGCGATCGTCAGAAGCCACGCGGTCTGACGCAGCAGGGGGAACGGGATACGGATCCAGGTCAGCAGCAGGTCCAGCGCGAGCAGGACGCAGATCCCCGCGTCGATACCGATCGGGAAGACGTACGAGAAGTTCCCGAACCCCTTCTTGATCGCGAGCTCACGGACCGCCGCGTACGAACCCGCGAAGCCGATCCCGGCGATGACGACCGCACCGGCGACGACCACACCGATGAGTATCTTGTGCATCCGAGTCAGCTGTATGGGCGCGGACACCTGTACTCCCCTCCCCTTGCGTGTTGTTGCGCGCAACAGAGTGGCACATGTGTGCGGCGTCCGGGTGCCCGGCATGGAAGGAGCCCGGGCCCCTCGGGTACCGGGCCCCGACAACTGCCCAGCTCAGAACGGAAGTTGGGCCTCCGGAACGCCTGTGGGCGGGTCAGCTCCTGGTCGCCGCGGACTTCGACGCGGACTTCGACGGGGAAGCGCTCCCGGAGTCCGCCTTCGCGTCACCCTCGGAGCCGCTCTTGTCCGCGCTCTTGGACGGCGACGCCGACTTCGAACCGGAGGAGGGCTTCGAGGACGAGCCCTTGGACGGGGACGAATCGGCCGATCCGCCGTCCTTGTTCGCCGCGGACACCGCCGCGACGGCCTCCTTCGCAGCCTTCTCGGCCGCCTTCAGCAGGTCACCGGAGTCCGGGGTCTTCTCACCCGCGAGACCGGCGCCGTTGTAGTCGACCGTGACGACCACGTTCTCCACGCGCGCCACGACCGTCTGCTGCTTGAAGGCGCCTTCCTTCTTCTTCAGGTCGTAGCGCACGGCCGTCGCCTCGTCGCCCGTCCCGGCGACCGGAGCCGACTTGGCACCCTTCGCGCCCTCGACCGCCTGCGCACCCGAGACCTGCTTCTCGAAGTACGCGTGCGCCTGCTCGTCGCCCGAGCCCCGCGCGTCCGAGTCGAAACGCAGCAGCGCCACGTTCAGCCAGCGAAACTGGGAGCCCTTCACGCCGTTGTTGTCGAGGCTGCTCCAGTTGCAGTTGCTGCGCTGAGCCGCATCGTCCGATGCGCCCTTCTTGCCGGACTTGTCGGCCTTCGGGGCAAGTTCACCCAGCGTCTTCTTCGACAGCACCGAACACGGCTGGGGAAGCGTCGCGTACGCCGCCGGCTGGACGGCCTCGGCCGTCGGGCTCGCGGACTTCTTCGCGTCCGGCGTCGCGCTCGCGCCCTTCTGGGCGTCGTCTCCGGAGCCGGAGTCCGAGGAACAGCCCGCGGCGACGAGCGCCACCGGGATTGCGGCTGCGCTGACAAGGATGCGGGTGAGTCGCGGTGCTCGGCCTACTCGCTGTACTGGTCGGTGCATGGTTCCTTCACTCGTGGCGCTCGTGGTACGGCCGCACATGGGACGAGCGACCGGTCGGGTCCGAGGGGCCACGGTACGCGGTGATCCGCCGGGCCGGTTCCCGTTCGGGCGGTTCGTGCAGGGGTGTCCGAGGGGGGTGCCGAGACGTCAGCCGTCGAGCTTTCCGGCGAGCACGTCGGCCAGTTTCCGGGCCCTGTCCTGCATTTCCTCGCTGTCGGGGACGCCTCCGGAAGCCGTCGGCTGCTCCGCGTACTCGATCGTCACGATGACGTTCGACGTGCGGAACACCACAGTCACCGTGCGCTGCCGGGCGGTCGACGAGCCAGTGCTCAGCTTGTCGTCCAGGAACGCCTGGTCCGCCAGATCGTCGAGGACGCGGGGCTGGAGCGCGGCGGGCGTCTCGGAGGGAGAACCGGAGCCGGAAGGAGTGGGCTCGGAGCCGTCTCCAGCAGTGTCCTTGCTACTGCTACTGCTACTGCCGCTGGTCTTGCCGGTGCCGCTCGGGGTGCCGGCGTCGCCGCTCGGGCTCGACGAGGCGTCGGTGCTGGAGGGGGCGGGCTCGGGAAGGTCCGCCGCCGTCTCCCGGGTGGTGTAGAGGTCCTCGGCCTTGTTGTCGTCGCTCACCGCGTTGTCGTACGACACGACCCGCTCGAAGCCGACGGAGAGGTGGTCGGTGGCGGAGGCGGACTCCACCTTCCAACTGCAGCCGTCACTCCGGTCCGTGTCGTACGTGAGCGCCGCCTCACCCTCGTACGCCGTCTCCTGCTGTGCCGGGTCGGTGAGTTGCCGGACGCCCGGCAACAGCGAGTCCAGGGTGTCGTGATCGACCGCTCCGCACGCCTCCGGGAGGGTGCGGTACTTGCCCGGCTGGGCCGCGACGGCCGTCGTGCCGGTGTCGCCGCCCTTGGAGTCGATCGGCGAACCCCCGTCGTCCGAAGCGCCGCTGCAGCCCGCCAGCAAGGCCGCGAGGAGCACGGCGGCGCCGGGTACGTACGCCTTCCGCTGCACGGTCAGGCTCCTCTCGACGGTTCCCCGGCGCGCTTCCGCCCGGGTGTCCTGTGGTTATTCGGTTGCCGCACAGGGGCGACCCCTGGAGACAATGTGTATCGCACGCACAGCCGTGGACGCCGGTCCGTTGTCCTATACGTCGACCAAGGCGCCGGTTTTGCGATTTAAGACTTCTGTTGGTTTCCGGGGGATTGAGGGCGATATGTCGTATGTAGAGGTGCCGGGCGCGAAGGTTCCCATCCGCATGTGGACCGATCCGGCGTCGGTCGAGGACGTGGCACTCCGTCAGCTCCAGAACGTGGCGACCCTGCCCTGGATCAAGGGGCTCGCCGTCATGCCGGACGTCCACTACGGCAAGGGCGCGACGGTCGGCTCGGTCATCGCGATGCGGGACGCGGTGTGCCCGGCCGCGGTGGGCGTCGACATCGGCTGCGGCATGTCCGCCGTCCGCACGTCCCTCACGGCCAACGACCTGCCGGGCGACCTCTCCCGCCTCCGCTCCAAGATCGAGCAGGCGATCCCGGTCGGCCGCGGCATGCACGACTCCCCGGTCACCCCGGACGCCTTCCACGGCCTGCCCACCGCCGGGTGGGACGACTTCTGGGGGCGGTTCGAGGGGGTGGCGGACGCGGTCAAGTTCCGCGAGGAGCGGGCCGTCAAGCAGATGGGGACGCTGGGATCCGGAAATCACTACATCGAACTGCTGCTCGACTCGGAAGGGGTTGTGTGGCTCACGCTCCATTCCGGTTCCCGGAACATCGGCAAGGAACTCGCCGAGCACCACATCGGCGTGGCCCAGAAGCTGGCACACAACCAAGGCCTGGTCGACCGGGACCTCGCGGTCTTCGTCGCCGACACACCCCAGATGGCGGCTTACCGCAACGACCTGTTCTGGGCTCAGGAGTACGCGAAGAACAACCGCACGCTCATGATGGCGCTCCTGAAGGACGTGGTCCGCAAGGAGTTCAAGAAGGCGAAGCCGACCTTCGAGCCGGAGATCTCCTGCCACCACAACTACGTCGCGGAGGAGCGGTACGACGGCATGGACCTGCTCGTCACCCGCAAGGGCGCCATCCGCGCGGGCTCCGGTGAGTACGGGATCATCCCGGGCTCGATGGGTACCAGCTCGTACATCGTGAAGGGTCTCGGCAACGAGAAGGCCTTCAACTCCGCCTCGCACGGAGCGGGCCGGCGCATGAGCCGCAACGCCGCGAAGCGCCGCTTCACGACGAAGGACCTGGAGGAGCAGACGCGAGGCGTCGAGTGCCGTAAGGACTCGGGTGTCGTGGACGAGATTCCGGGCGCCTACAAGCCGATC
This sequence comes from Streptomyces sp. NPDC102279, assembly GCF_044766365.1. Lineage (NCBI taxonomy): Bacteria > Bacillati > Actinomycetota > Actinomycetes > Kitasatosporales > Streptomycetaceae > Streptomyces > Streptomyces sp. NPDC102279. Next base: position 38,124 of record NZ_JBIWLU010000017.1, read on the forward strand.
GAGCAGGTGATGGAGCAGCAGCGCGACCTCGTGGAGGTCGTGGCCAAGCTGAAGCAGGTCGTGTGCGTCAAGGGGTGAGCCCCGTGAAGGGGCCAACTGGCCAAAGGGCCCGAGCCGTTGCCGGCTCGGACCCTTTCACGTGGGTGCATGCGGGCGCCCGCGGACACACGTGGAGGCGCGTCGTGGGCGGTCACTTCGCGTGGAGGACCGCGTAGATCATGACGAAGGCGATGATGTGGATGCCGAAGAGGAAGTACGCGAGGTAGTACCAGACGAAGCGTTCGCGTTTCTTCTCCAGGGCGAGGCGGGCCTTCTCGCCGTCGTCCGGGGGGAGCCGGTCCTCGGGTGACGCCGGGGCGGGCATCACTGCTCCCTGTGGACCTTGGTGTTCGACGCCTGGGCGCGGGGGCGGACCACGAGCAGGTCGATGTTGACGTGGCTCGGGCGCGTGACGGCCCAGGTGATCGTCTCGGCGACGTCGTCCGCGGTGAGGGGCTGGGCGACGCCCGCGTAGACCTTGGCCGCCTTCTCCGTGTCGCCGCCGAAGCGGGTCAGCGCGAACTCGTCCGTCTTCACCATGCCGGGGGCGACCTCGATCACCCGGACCGGCGTGCCGACGATCTCCAGGCGCAGCGTCTCCGCGAGGACGTGCTCGGCGTGCTTGGCGGCGACGTAGCCACCGCCGCCCTCGTACGTGCCGTGGCCCGCCGTCGAGGACAGGACGACGACCGTGCCGTCGCCGCTGGCCGTGAGCGCGGGCAGCAGGGCCTGGGTCACGTTCAGGGTGCCGATGACGTTCGTCTCGTACATCTGGCGCCACTGGGCCGGGTCGGCCGTGGAGATCGGGTCGGCGCCGAGCGCGCCGCCCGCGTTGTTCACCAGCACGCCGATCGACTTGAACGCCGTCGCGAACTCGTCGACCGCGGCGCGGTCCGTGACGTCCAGGGCGTACGCCGTCGCCTGGCCGCCCGCCGCGGTGATCTCCTCCGCGAGCGCCTCGATGCGGTCCTTGCGGCGCGCGGTGATCACGACGCGGTAGCCCTCGGCCGCCAGCTGCCGGGCCGTCGCGGCGCCGATTCCGCTGCTGGCACCGGTGATGACGGCGATACGGGATGCGGCGGCGGGGGTCATACGGCTGCTCCTGCTCATCGGGCGGTGGCTCGCGCAGGCCGTCTGGCGGTGGCTCGGGCGGGCCGGCTGGGGTGTGTCTCCGGCAAGGATAGGTGGGTGCGGGTGGTGGGGGCCGGGGTGAGGTGCCCGTTCGGGCGCCGCGGGTGAGGGTGCGGGCGGGGTGAGGTGGGCTTCAGGCGCCGTTGCGGGGGCCGTACATGATCACGGCCATGCCGGCCAGGCAGATCAGGGCGCCGGTGATGTCCCAGCGGTCGGGGCGGTAGCCGTCGGCGACCACGCCCCAGGCGATGGAGCCGGCCACGAAGACGCCGCCGTACGCGGCCAGGATGCGGCCGAACTCGGCGTCCGGCTGGAGGGTGGCGACGAAGCCGTACACGCCGAGGGCCATCACGCCCGCTCCGATCCACAGCCAGCCGCGGTGCTCCCGTACGCCCTGCCAGACCAGCCAGGCCCCGCCGATCTCGAAGAGGGCGGCCAGGACGAACAGGGCGGCGGAGCGGGCGACGAGCATGCGGTCACTCTGGCACGGGGGCCGCGGGGGTCCGGCGGCCGGTTCGGCGCGGGGCGTCCGGGCGTCACCTGTTGGACGGCGCCTGAGGGGTGGCCAGGGTGGGATACATCCCGGGACGGCGGGTCGACGACCCGATGATCGTGATGGTTCGTGCCGGCGGAGGAAACAGCCATGTGGATGCTGAGTGCGGTGGGTCTGTTGGGTTCGGGGGCTGTGCTGGTGGGAGGCGTCGGGGGCCCGGGGGGTGCGGTGGCTCCCGAGGCGGATCTCGCCTACCACGGGTCCGCGTCCATGGCCGTGGGGCGGGTGGACGTCCGGCTGACGCCGCGGAACCACGGGCCCGACCCGGTGGACGACGCGACGGTGCGGCTGCGGTGGTCGGCGGCGCTGGACGACACCCAGGTGCTGCCGGACGGGTGTGCCCGGTCGGGCGAGCGGGTGGTGGTGTGCCGGACGGGGGCGCTGCCGGCGGACGGGCCGGGGGAGGAGATCCGGATGACGGTGCGGCTGCGGGAGGTCGCGTCCGAGGTGACGTTGGGGCTGGACACGGTCTGGGGTGGGGGGTCGGTGGACCGGAACCATGCCAATGACCGGCAGCAGGTGTTGGTGCTGGACACGGGGGACGCGTACGCGTTCTAGCCGGGGGCCCGGCCGCGCGCCGGGCGGTCCGGGTGCCCCCGGCCGGGCTCCGGCGGGTGGGGCAGGGGCGGAGGGGGGCGAGAAAGCGCCGGGACGTGGGGGACGACTGGGGCCGGGGGGAGGGCAGGGTGCGGCGTACGATTTCGGGGAGGCTCGGGAAGGGGCGGGATGACTGGGGATGCGCACGAGGGGCTGCTGGGTGAGCTGGCGGTCGTGTCCCGCCGGTACATGGCCTCGTACGCCCTGTTCAACCAGGCCCTCGCCGACCACGTCGGCCTGCACCCCACGGACGTGCAGTGCGTGAACCTTCTCAGCCTGGAGCAGGGTCCGGTGACCACCGGGCGGATCGCCGAGATGACCGGGCTGACGACCGGGTCGGCCACGCGGCTGGTGGACCGGTTGGAGAAGGCGGGCTATGTCGTGCGGGAGCGCGACGTGGTGGACCGGCGGCGGGTGCTCGTGGCGACCGTGCCCGAGAAGATCGCCGAGTTCGGCCGCATGTGGGACCGGCTGGGCGGCGGCTGGTACGCGCTGTTCGAAGGGCTCGACGACGCCGAAGTCGCCCTGATCATCGGGCATATGAGGCGGACGGTCGACTTCAGCGCGCGGCAGGTCGCGCGGCTTCGCGCCGGGGACCTTCAGGAGGCCCCGGAGGGCGCGTCGTAGCGCTCGCGGGCCTCGACGACCTCTTCGATGTGGTGCTCCGCCCAGTCCTTGACGGCGGTGAGCAGGCAGCTCAAGTTGCCGCCCAGGGGCGTGAGTTCGTAGTCGACGCGGACGGGCACGGAGGGGGTGACCGTGCGGGAGACGATGCCGTCGCGTTCCAGTGAGCGCAGGGTCTGGGTCAGCATCTTGGGGCTGACGCCGGCGATCTTGCGGCCGAGGTCGCTGTAGCGCATCGGGCCCCGGGCGTCGGCGAGCGCGCTCACGATCAGGCTGACCCATTTGTCGCTGATGCGGTCCAGGAGCTGGTTGGTGGGACAGCTCTTGATGAACGCGTCGTACTCGACGCGGGCCTGCAGTCGCCGCTGAGCCGCCGTCGTGGTCGCCATCGCTCACCTCCGGGTGACGTACGCACCTTGAGGTGCCTACTTACCAGAAGATAGTAGCTCTTCCTAGGGTAGTTGCAACGGGTGAGAGACCCGGGTAACCGGCTTGTGGATGGGGTGAGTTGGCATGCGTGCTGCTGTGGTGACGACGTTCGGTGGTCCGGATTCGGTCGAGATTGTCGAGGTGGCGGTGCCGGAGCCGGGGGTGAGGCAGGTGCGGATCAGGGTGGCGGCCGCGGCGGTCAATCCCGTCGACGCGGGGGTCCGTGCGGGGGTCTTCGGAGGCGCCGGGAAGCGGCTGGGGCTCGGGTGGGACGTGGCCGGGGTGGTCGACGCGGTCGGGGTCGCCTCCGGGTGGAACGCGGGCGACGAGGTGGTGGCGTTGGCGTACGGGACGGCCAAGTCCCTCGGTACGCACGCCGAGTACGTGGTGGTGGATGCCGACGCCGTGGCCGCCGCGCCCCGCTCGGTCGACGCGGTGCACGCGGCGGGCGTGCCGCTGAACGCTCTGGCCGCTGCGCGGGCTCTGGAGATGCTGGCCCTGGAGCCGGGGCGGAGTCTGCTGGTGACGGGGGCGGCCGGTGCGGTCGGCGGGTACGCCGTGCAGTTGGCGGCCCGGCTCGGGGTGAGTGTGACCGGGCTGGCCCGGGAGGCGGACGAGGGGCTCGTGCGGTCCCTCGGGGCGGACCGGTTCGTGTCGGGTGCGGTGGCCGCGGGGAGCGTGGACGCGGTGCTGGACGCGGCGATCCTGGGCGCGGACGCGCTGGAGTGGGTGCGCGACGGGGGCGCGTTCGTCGGTGTCATCCCGGGGGCCCACCCGGCGTCCGTACGGGGGGTGCGGACCGGATCGGTGGAGGTCGCCGCCGACGGGTCGCGGCTCGCGGAACTGGTGGCGCTGGTCGACGAGGGGGTGCTGACGACCCGGGTCGCCGAGACGTACGCGCTCGGCGATGCCGCCAAGGCGCACGCCCGGCTCGCGGAGGGCGGCCTGCGGGGCCGGCTGGTCCTCGTCCCCTAGGACCTCTGCCGGACAGGCCCTAGTGATGCTGGTCCTCGGGTGCCTTCAGCGGCAGCAGGCGCACGAGGGGGCAGCACAGCAGAGCGATGGCGGCGACGACGGTGAGGCTCACGGTGGTGGCGTGGGCCTCGCCGCCGCCGGAGTGGAAGTAGACGCTGGTGACGGCGGCGGCTCCGAGGGCGTTGGCGAGTTGCTGGACCGCGCCGAGCGAGCCGCCCGCGCTGCCGGCCTCGGCGGGGGCGATGTCGCCGATGGTGACGTCGTAGAGCGAGCCGAAGCAGGCGCCCATGCCCAGCCCGATGACGAACAGGGGCGGCACCAGGGCCCAGCTGCCGGTGCCGGTCCCGGAGGCGTGGACCAGGGCGAGGAGGTGGAGCGTTCCGGCGAGCGTGACGAGGAAGCCGATGAGGACGAGGCGTCGGCCCAGCCGGGCGATCAGGCCGTAGCAGGCGATCGAGGCGATGACGATGCCCGCGGACAAGGGCATCAGGGCGACCGCGGCGCCCGCGGGGGAGCGGTTGAGGCCCTGCTGGAGGAAGAGGGAGACGACGTAGAGGAGGCCGGCGACGGCGGCGAAGAAGACGACGCCGAGGATCAGCCCCGAGGTGAAGCCGCGGTTGTGCAGGAGCGAGGGCCGGATCAGCGGGCTGGGCGCGGTGCGCTGGCGGTGGCAGAACGCCGCGAAGAGCGCGAGGCCGGCGACCAGTGCGAGAACCGGGAGCGCCGTCCAGCCGTGCGCCGAGCCCTGGATGAGGCCGGTGAGCAGGGCGAGCATGGTGGCGCCGAGGAGTGCGGAGCCGGGGACGTCGACGGTGGTCGTGCGGTCGCCGGTGTCGTGGGGGAGCAGGCGGGCGGCGGCGAGCAGGGCGGCGCCGCCGAGGACGAGGTTGATGAGGAACATCGGGCGCCAGCCGAGTCCGGCGAGGTCCGCGTCGATGAGGAGTCCGGCGAGGATCGGGCCGCCGACGGCGGACAGTCCCATCACCGGCCCGAAGAGGCTGTAGGCCTTGCCGATCTGGTCACGGGGCCAGGTCGCGCCGAGGATGCCGAAGCCCTGCGGGATGACGAGCGCGCCGAAGGCGCCCTGGACGAGGCGGGCGGCGATGAGGGTGCCCGGTGTCGGGGCGAGGCCGCAGGCGACCGAGGCGGCGGTGAAGCCGGTGAGGCCGGTCAGGAAGAGCCGGCGGCGGCCGTACTTGTCGCCGAGCCGTCCGCCGAGGACGAGCAGGACGCCGAGCGCGAGGGCGTAGGAGGCGCCGAGCCACTGGACGAGGGCGGTGCCGCCGCCGAGGTCGTGGGTGATCGTCGGGGCGGCGATGTTCGTGATGGTGCCGTCGAGGAGGTCGAGGACGTCGGCGGCGAGGACGACGCCGAGGATCGCCCAGCGGGTGCGGGCGGATGGATGCGGGGTGCTTCGCAGGCCGTTTTCATCTGCGTCATGCAATGTCTGTGTCACGCAGATAAATGTCGGGCATGGAGGGGGGTGCGGTCAAGAGGTTTGCGCGGGAGAGGGGTGCGAGGTGGGGATGCCGGCCGCCGTCGAAGGCTGTCGCGGAATACCTGGGGCGGGGTGGTGGTTCGAGGGTATAGTTGAACCGTCAACAACTTGGAGGGTGAGCGACCATGCAGTTCGGGATCTTCAGCGTCGGCGATGTGACTCCGGACCCGACCACGGGCCGGGAGCCGAGCGAGCACGAGCGCATCAAGGCCATGGTCGCCATCGCGCAGAAGGCCGAGGAGGTCGGCCTCGACGTCTTCGCGACCGGCGAGCACCACAACCCGCCGTTCGTCCCGTCGTCCCCGACCACCCTGCTCGGCTACGTCGCGGCGCGCACCGAGAAGCTCGTCCTGTCCACGTCCACGACGCTGATCACCACCAACGACCCGGTGAAGATCGCCGAGGACTTCGCGATGCTCCAGCACCTCGCCGACGGACGCGTCGACCTGATGATGGGCCGTGGCAACACCGGTCCCGTCTATCCCTGGTTCGGCCAGGACATCCGGCAGGGCATCAACCTCGCCGTCGAGAACTACGCGCTGCTGCACCGCCTGTGGCGCGAGGACGTGGTGACGTGGGAGGGCAAGTTCCGTACGCCGCTCCAGTCGTTCACGTCGACGCCGCGACCGCTGGACGGGGTCCCGCCGTTCGTCTGGCACGGCTCCATCCGCTCGCCGGAGATCGCCGAACAGGCCGCGTACTACGGCGACGGCTTCTTCCACAACAACATCTTCTGGCCCGCCGACCACACCAAGAAGATGGTCGAGCTCTACCGCGAGCGGTACGCGCACTACGGGCACGGCACCGCCGAGCAGGCGATCGTCGGCCTGGGCGGGCAGGTCTTCATGCGGCCCAACTCGCAGGACGCGGTGCGGGAGTTCCGTCCGTACTTCGACAACGCGCCGGTGTACGGGCACGGCCCTTCGCTGGAGGACTTCACCGAGCAGACCCCGCTGACCGTCGGCTCGCCGCAGCAGGTGATCGAGAAGACGCTGGCGTTCCGCGACTACGCCGGTGACTACCAGCGCCAGCTGTTCCTGATGGACCACGCCGGGCTGCCCCTCAAGACCGTGCTTGAGCAGCTCGACCTCCTCGGCGAGCAGGTCGTGCCGGTGCTGCGCGAGGAGTTCGCCAAGGGGCGGCCTGCCGACGTGCCGGACGCGCCGACCCATGCGGCCCGGGTGGCCGCCGCCCAGGAAGAGGTGACCGTCGCATGAAGCTCGTCGTCGTCTCGGCGGGGCTGAGTGTCCCGTCGTCCACGCGGCTGCTTGCCGACCGGCTGGCGGCCGCGACCGCCGGCCGGGCGGCCGGGGCCGGCCTCGTCGACGTACACGTCGTCGAACTGCGGGACCTCGCCGTCGAGATCGCGCACAACTTCACCAACGGGTTTCCCGGGCGGGCCCTGTCCGCCGCGATCGACGACGTGACCTCGGCGGACGGGCTGATCGTCGTCACCCCGGTGTTCTCCGCCTCGTACAGCGGGCTGTTCAAGTCCTTCTTCGACGTGCTCGACAAGGACGCGTTGGCAGGGAAGCCGGTGCTGATCGGGGCGACCGGGGGTACCGGGCGGCACTCGCTGGTCCTCGAACACGCGCTGCGGCCCCTGTTCGCCTACCTGCGGGCCGTGGTCGTACCCACCGGGGTGTACGCGGCTTCGGAGGACTGGGGTGCGGAGGGGTTGGCCGAGCGGATCGAGCGGGCTTCGGGGGAGCTGGCGGTGCTGGTGTCCGCCCTGGTGGGTGGGGCGGCGCCCGCTGCCCCGGGCCGGGCCGAGTCCGGGTCCAGCACTCCGACTGCGGGCGCGTCCGGCTCATCCGTCCCCGCTCAGGGGAGCGTGGGTGCTCGCGAGGACGGGTTGCGGGTGGTCCCCTTCGAGGAGCAGCTCGCGGCGCTGCGGCGGTAGGCGTTCTTTCGCCCCCTCCGCCCCTACCCGTCCCGACCCGGGGCGCCGCCCCGGACCCCGCTCCTCAAGCGCCGGAGGGGCTGGAAATCTGGGCCCTCCGGGGCTCAGGCGCCCGTCGTGAAGCCGATCACCGTGCCGCCGCCGGGGCGGGCGTGCGCGAACGGGGTGCCTCCGTGGGCCGTCGCCACCTCGCGGACGATGGACAGGCCGAGGCCGGAGCCGGGCAGGCTGCGGGCGTCGGCGGCGCGGTAGAAGCGGTCGAAGACGCGGACGAGGTCGTCCTCGCCGATGCCGGGACCGCGGTCGAGGACCTCGACGCGCAGCGGGCCGGGGCGGCCACCGGGTTCACCGGGGCGCCCGGTCACCACCACCTCGATCGGTGACGTGCCGCCGCGGTCGAACTTGGCCGCGTTCTCCACGAGGTTGGAGACCGCGCGCTGGAGGGCGGTCGGGCGGCCGTCGACCGTGGTGTCGCCCGTGACGTCGAGGGTGATCTCCCGGCCGGTGCGCCGGCGCGCGACGATCACGGCGTCCTCGGCGAGTTCGGCGAGGTCGAGGAGTCGTACGGGCTCGGCGTCGGACTGGCCGGCCGCGAGGGCGACCAGTTCGTTGACCAGGTCGGTCAGCTCGCGGGACTCCAGGGCGAGATCGGCGACGAGTTCCTCGCGCGCGTCCGGCGGCAGCTCGTCGATCCGGCGCAGCATGGAGATGTTCGTGCGCAGCGAGGTCAGCGGTGTACGGAGTTCGTGGCCCGCATCCTGGACCAGGCGGCGCTGGTCCTCCTCGGACTGGGCGAGGCGGCCGAGCATCCGGTCGAAGGAGCGGCCGAGCCGGCCCACCTCGTCGTAGCCGGTGACCGGCACCTGGATGCCGAGATGCCCGGTGCGCGCGACGTCCTCGGCGGCCCCGGCGAGCCGCACCAGCCGCCGGGTGATGCGCCGGGCCAGCCACCAGCCGAAGAGCCCGGCGGCGATGACGACGGCCCCGACGAGCAGCACGGTCCGCTGCTGGAGCTCGCGCAGCAGGTCCTCCGTGTCGCTGAACTGCTGGGCGACCTGGACCGCGCCGCGTCCGCCACCGAGGGAGACGGTCGCGAGCCGGTAGCGGTCGCCGGCGACGTCGACGTCCTTGTGTTCCTCGACCTTTCCCGCGGTGGCGTCGTCGGCGATCGCCCGGTCGTGGCCGTCCACGGGCAGGGGCGGGCTGCCGTGGTCGACGACCGTGCCGCCCTGCCCGAGCACCTGCACGTCGGTGCGGCTGGGCCGGATGATGTCGTCGAGGGGGCCGTCGTGGTCGCGGTCGGAGGCGGCGAAGTCCTGTGGTTGCAGCGGGTGTTCGCGTACCTGGTCGCGCAGGTCCTGGACGACCTCGGCGAAGACGGTCTGCTGGTCGACGCGTACCAGGCGGGCGGCGGCGTCGTAGCTGAGGAAGCCGACGAGGACGGTGACGGCGGCGGCGACGGCCGCGAAGGAGACGGTGAACACGGCGCGCAGGGACGACAGCTGCCGCAGCCGTCCGGACGTGCCGGGGAACCGGGATCCCCACGAGGGTCCCGGCCCGCCGCCGCGGCGCTGCCGGGCCGCACCGGGGAGAGGACTCCCGTCGCCGGGTCGGCCCGTCCGGCCCGGCTCGGGGTCCGCCGGACCCGGTGGCACTCAGTCCTCCCGGAGCACGTAGCCGACGCCCCGGACGGTGTGGATCAGGGACGGGGTTCCCGGCTCGTCGAGCTTGCGGCGGAGGTAGCCGACGTAGACGGCGAGGTTCTTGGAGCCGGGGCCGAAGTCGTAGCCCCAGATGCGGTCGTAGATCGTGGAGTGGTCGAGGACGATGCCGGCGTTGCGGACGAGGAGTTCGAGGAGTTCGAACTCGGTGCGGGTCAGTTCCAGCTCGCGCTGCCCGCGCCAGACCCGGCGGGCCTGTACGTCCATGCGCAGCCCGGCCACGGAGATCTGTCCGGCGGTGGCGCGCGGCTCGCGCGGCGCGGGCGCCGCGCTGTCGTCGAGGGGGCCGTTGCCGGTACGGCGCAGCAGCGCGCGCAGCCGGGCGAAGACCTCCTCGACGTCGAACGGCTTGACCACGTAGTCGTCGGCACCGGCGTCGAGGCCCGCGATGCGGTCGGCGGTCTCGACGAGTGCGGTGAGCATGAGGATCGGGGTGCGGTCGCCCTCGGCGCGCAGGACGCGGCAGACCTGGAGGCCGTCGATGCCGGGCATCATCACGTCGAGGACGAGGACGTCCGGTGGGGTGCGGTGGGCCTGGGCGAGCGCCTCCACCCCGTCGGCGACGGCCGTCACCTGGTAGCCCTCCAGGGTCAGCGCTCTTTCCAGGGCGTGACGGATGGCGCGGTCGTCCTCGGCGAGCAGCACAGTCTGGGGCACCCGGCCAGTCTGCCAAGCACCGGGCGGGTGCGGCGTGGCGGGCGGGTCCCGGGGCGGGCTTCTTACCGGCCTCTCACTCCGTCGGGCGGGGTCAGCCGACGTGGACGCGGGGGCGGCGGGCGCGGTCGGGCTCGGCCTCGCGGAGCACTTCGCGGGTGACGGGGGCGACCTCGCCCTGGCCGAAGAGGAAGAAGCGCAGGAAGTTGGTGAACGGGTTGCCCTCGGTCCACTCGAAGTAGACGTGCGGGATGCAGCCGGTGGTGTCGCGGACGTGCAGGAGCAGGGCGGCGAGCGCGTTGGGGATGGAGGAGGACTCCAGGGTGAGGACGCGGTAGCGGCCGTGCAGCACCTCGCCGCGTACGTTCATGACCGACTCGAACTCGGAGGGGTCGAGGACGGTGACCTCCAGGAAGACGAAGTCCTCCTGGGCGGGGAGGTCGTGGTCGGCGCGGATCTGCTCGACCTTCTCGCGGTACTCGGTGATGTCGCGGTTGTCGGGTTCGTTGGCGATGAACCGGATGCGCCGGCTCGCGATGTCGCGGACGAACCGTTCGGCCATCGGGTCCACGGTCACGCTGGTGACGCGCAGCTCGAAGGCGCGGGCGAGCCGGGAGAGGAAGGACACGAGGATGATGCCGGCGATGAAGCAGGCGCCGATCTTCACACCGTCGGGGCGTTCGATGACGTTGACGACGGTCGTGTAGAGGAAGACCGCCGAGATGACGGCGAAGGCGATGGTCCAGTGCTTCTGGCGGGCCTTGCGGGCGGCGATGGTGACGGCGATGGCGGCGGAGCTGATCAGGACGAGGACGCCGGTGGCGTAGGCGCCGCCCTGGGCGTCGACGTCGGCGTCGAAGATCCAGGTGACGAGGAACGCGATCAGGATGAAGACGATCACCATGGGGCGGACGGCGCGTGCCCAGTGCGGGGCCATGCCGTAGCGGGGGAGGTAGCGCGGCATGAGGTTGAGGAGTCCGGCCATGGCGGAGGCTCCGGCGAACCACAGGATGGCGATGGTGGAGGCGTCGTAGACGGTGCCGAAGGCGTTGCCGAGGTATTCGTGGGCCAGGTAGGCGAGGGCACGGCCGTTGGCCTGGCCGCCCGACTCGAACTCCTTCTCGGGGATCAGCACGGTGGTGATGAAGCTGGTCACGATGAGGAAGACGCTCATGATCACGGCGGAGGTGGTGAGCAGCTTCTTCGTGCCGCGGATGCGGCCGGCCGGGTTCTCCTCGGTGTCGCCGGAGTCGCCCTCGACGTGCGGCATGACGGCGACGCCTGTCTCGAAGCCGGAGAGGCCGAGGGCGAGTTTCGGGAAGACCAGCAGGGCCACGCCGACCATCGCGAGGACGTTGCCGTGTTCGGCGGTCAGGGCGGTGGACCAGTCGGTGACGACGTGTCCGTGGGCGGCGACCTGCCACAGTCCGGTCACCGCGACCACGACGTTGAGGCTGAGGTAGATGCCCACCAGCACCACGGCGACGCCGATGGCCTCCAGGAAGCCCTTGAGGAAGACGGCGCCGAGCAGGGCGACGAGGGCGAGGGTGATCACCATCTGCTTGTCGTGCAGGACGCTGTTCAGGTGGGGGTTCTCCACCAGGTGGGTGGAGGCGTCGGCCGCGGAGAGGGTGATGGTGATGAGGAAGTCGGTGGCGGCGAAGCCGAGCAGGGTGAGGACGAAGAGCTTGCCCTGCCAGAACGACAGGAGCCGTTCGAGCATCGAGATCGAGCCTTCGCCGTGCGGGCTCTCCTCGGCCACGCGGCGGTAGACCGGCAGTGCGCCCGCGAGCGTGACGAAGACGAGCACGACGGTCGCGACGGGGGACAGGAGGCCGGCGGCGAGGGCGGCGATGCCCGGCTGGTAGCCGAGGGTGGAGAAGTAGTCGACGCCGGTCAGGCACATGACGCGCCACCAGCGCTGGCCCTTGTGGACGGGCGCGGGCTGGGCGGCCCGGGGCAGCTGTCGGCCCTTGCCCTTGCCCATGTCGGACAGGCCTTCCAGCATCCAGGCGCGCAACCGGCTCGGCGGGGCGTGCTCGGGGCTGGCCATCGGCGGCTCTCCTGACGTACGGCTCGGCGATCGTTTCCGGCCATCCAGGAGACGGCGTCATCAGCGTATGCAGAGAGTGATCCCTGGGCCCACGCCTGCCGGGGGCCTCCGCGTCAAGCTTGCGTTAAGACCCGCTGGTCGCGCATCACGGGGACGGCGAGGGGGCGGCTACGGACGTCCCTGCCGTGCGGGTTGCGGCGGGACCGGCTCGCCCCGGCGGACCGCACCCGGCGCACGGCCCGTCGGCCGGTTCGCGTGTGCGGAGGAGCTGAGCTGCCAGGGCACGCTCGCCACCATCACGCCCGGGGTGAACAGCAGCCGGCTCTTGAGCCACAGGGCGGACTGGTTGTGCAGGGCGTTCTCCCACCAGTGGCCGACGACGTACTCGGGGATGAAGACGGCGACGACGTCGCGCGGGCTGTCGCGGCGCACCGAGCGCACGTATCCGACGACCGGTCTGGTGATCTCGCGGTACGGGGAGTCGACGACCTTCAGCGGCACGTCGATGGCGAACTCCTCCCAGTGCCGGAGCAGCTCGTCCGTCGCCTCCTGGTCGACGGAGACGGTCAGGGCCTCCAGCCGGTCGGGGTGGATGGCGCGGGCGTAGGCCAGGGCCCGCAGGGTCGGCTTGTGGACCTTGGAGACGAGGACGATCGCGAGGACCCGGCCGGGCGGTACGAGTTCGGCGTGCGGGTCGGTCACCGCCAGCTCGGCCGCCGTGGCGTCGTAGTGGCGTCGGATCGCCCGCATCATCAGCCACAGGACGGCCGCCGCGAGGACGGCCAGCCACGCGCCCTGGGTGAACTTGGTGGTCAGGACGATGAGGAGGACGAGGCCGGTGACGACCGCGCCCACCGCGTTGATCACGCGCGCCGTCTGGTGACGGCGTCGGGTGACCGGGTCGGGTTCGGTGCGCAGCGCGCGGTTCCAGTGCCGCACCATGCCGAGCTGGGAGAGGGTGAACGAGGTGAACACGCCGAGGATGTACAGGTGGATGAGGCTGGTGACGTTCGCCCGGTAGCCCCACAGCAGCAGGCCCGCGACGATCGCGAGGGCCAGGATGCCGTTGGAGAAGGCCAGCCGGTCGCCCCGGTTGTGGAGCTGGTGGGGCAGGTAGCGGTGCTGGGCGAGGATCGAGGCCAGCAGCGGGAAGCCGTTGAAGGCGGTGTTCGCCGCGAGGATCAGGACGAGGGCGGTCACGGCCTGGATGAAGTAGAAGCCGAAGCTGTGCTCCCCGCCGAACACGGCCGCCGCGATCTGTGCGATGACCGTGCGCTGCGTGTAGGTGGCGCAGTCGCCGCCCAGTCCGGTCAGCCGGCACGCGTCGTCGGTGATGTGCACCTTCGCGACCAGCGCCAGCGTGGTGACCCCGACGAACATGAGGACCGCCAGGCCGCCCATCGCCGCGAGGGTCGTGGCCGCGTTGCGCGACTTGGGCTTGCGGAACGCCGGTACGCCGTTCGAGATCGCCTCCACGCCGGTCAGCGCCGTACAGCCGGAGGAGAACGCGCGCAGCACCAGCATCACGAGGGCCAGGCCCGTCAGATGGGCGTCGGAGGCGGCGGGCCGGACTCCGTAGGCGGCGCTCTCGGCGACCGGCGCGTCCCCGAGGGCGTACCGGATCAGGCCGGTGATCACCATGATCAGGACACCGCCGATGAACAGGTACGTCGGTGCGGCGAAGGCCCGGCCCGACTCGCGCATCCCGCGCAGGTTGATGGCGGCGAGGACGGCGACGAAGACGAGGGCCATCAGGACGCGCTGGTGGGCGAGGGCGGGGATCGCCGAGATGATGTTGTCGACGCCGGATGCGACGGAGACGGCGACCGTCATCACGTAGTCGACCAGCAGGGAGGCGGCGACGACCAGACCGGCCGAGGGGCCGAGGTTCGTGGACGCCACCTCGAAGGAGCCGCCTCCGCTCGGATAGGCGTGCACCACCTGCCGGTACGACAGCACCACGACCGTCATCAGCGCCACCACCGCGCCCGCGATCCACGGCGTGAAGTGCAGGTACGCCAGCCCGCCGAGGGTGAGGACGAGCAGGATCTCCTGCGTCGCGTAGGCCACGGACGACAGTGGGTCGGAGGCGAAGATCGGCAGGGCGAGCCGTTTGGGCAGCAGGGTCCCGTGCAGCTCGTCGCTGCGCATCGCCCTGCCGATCACGAGCCGTTTGAGCATCCCCGTCACGTTCAGCACGGGCGGAGGGTAAGCCGGGACAGGGGGGTGCGGGCGGTCCCGACACTCAGTCCAGCCCGGACAGCTTGAACACCGCCCGTGCGGCCTCGTCGTCGACGCGCTCGCTGACACGGCGCAGCGCGGTCGTCCCGCAGACGAGGGAGCCGCGCAGCGCGGAGACGCGGGCGTCCTCGTCGAGGCGGTGCCACAGGGCCGGGTTGGCGACCAGCAGACGCGGGTCGATCTCGACGCGCGCGCCGGAGGTGTCGCGCAGGACGAGCCGCTGCCCGACCCCGTCCAGACAGCGCACGGACACCAGGTGGTCGGTGCGGACCCGCCGGGTGCCGAGGAGCCCGCGGGTGCTCAGCCAGCCCTCGCCGACGGCGACCCGGACCGGGTACAGGACGAGGAGGAGCAGCGCGCCGAGTCCCGTCCACAGCAGGACGCGGGGGCCGGTGAGGGTGCCGGCCGCGTGGTCGATCAGCAGCAGGAGGGCGAGCAGGAGGGCCGAGCAGCGGACCGCGCCGCGCAGGTCCCGGGCCCAGTGGAGGTCGTGCGCCACCTCCGGGGAGGGGCGCGGGGCCGGGCCGGGGGTCCGGGGCGGGGGCAACTCGACCGCTTCACGCGGATCGTCGCGGCGTTCCATGCCGTCGACGGTAGGCACCCGCGAGGCCGGACCCGGCATGCCTTGACGGGTCTCTGACGTGCCGCGGCGTCAAGGATGCGACAGGGCCGGGGCCCTCGCCACCGGCCGCTCCGGGGCACTCCGCCGCGGGTTCCGCGCCGCCCCGTCAGGGATGCGTCAAAGGGACGCCGTGGCCCGTATGAGAGGCGTCAACGGTGGCCGAAACGGGTCGCGGGGGCGGTTTCCTCTAGTCGTCAGTCCGATCCGAACCTCATCTAGGAGCTCACGATGGCCGACGTGGCCTTCGTCGTCACCACGATCGCGGTGTTCGCGCTGGTGGCCCTCGTCGCCAAGGGGGTGACCAAGCTGTGACCGCCGAGAACATCGTCGGCCTGATCGTGGCCGTCGCCCTGCTGGGCTATCTCGTCCTCGCCCTGGTCTTCCCGGAGAGGTTCTGAGCCCTGATATGAGCCCCGTCCTCTCCGGCGTGCTCCAGCTGCTCGCTCTCATAGCGGCACTGGCCCTCGCCTACCGCCCCCTCGGCGACCACATGGCCCGGGTCTACTCCTCCGACAAGCACCTGCGTGTCGAGAAGTGGATCTACAAGGGCATCGGCGCCAACCCGGACGCCGAAATGCGCTGGCCCGCCTACCTGCGCGGTGTCCTCGCCTTCTCGGCGGTCAGCGTCCTCCTCCTCTACCTGCTCCAACGGCTCCAGGGCCACCTGCCCGGCTCGCTCGGCTTCGCCGCCATCGACCCGGACCAGGCGTTCAACACCGCCGCGTCCTTCGTGTCGAACACCAACTGGCAGTCGTACTACGGCGAACAGGCCATGGGCCACGTCGTGCAGACCGGCGGCCTCGCGGTGCAGAACTTCCTGTCCGCCTCGGTCGGCATCGCCGTCGCCGTCGCTCTCGTGCGCGGCTTCGCCAGGTCCCGCACCGGTGAACTGGGCAACTTCTGGGCCGACCTGGTGCGCGGCACCGTGCGCATCCTGCTGCCGATCGCGGTGCTCGCCGCGATCGTGCTCGTCGCGTGCGGCGCCCTCCAGAACTTCTCCGGCATCCACGCGGTCGGCCAGTTCTTCGGCGGCTCGCAGCAGTGGAACGGCGGTGCGGTGGCCTCGCAGGAGGCCATCAAGGAGCTGGGCACCAACGGCGGCGGCTACTTCAACGCCAACAGCGCCCACCCCTTCGAGAACCCCACCCCGTTCACCAACCTCTTCGAGATCTTCCTGATCCTCCTCATCCCGTTCGCCCTGACCCGCACCTTCGGCCGCATGGTCGGCTCGCTGCGCCAGGGCTACGCGATCCTCGCCACGATGGTGACGATCTGGATCGGCTTCACGGCGCTGATGATGTGGACCGAGTTCGCCCACCACGGCCCGGCGTTCGACATCGCCGGCGGGGCGATGGAGGGCAAGGAGACGCGCTTCGGCGTCGGCGGCTCGTCGATCTTCGCGGTGGCCACGACCCTGACCTCGACCGGCGCGGTGGACTCCTTCCACTCCTCCTTCACCGGTCTCGGCGGCGGCATCACCATGCTGGGCATGCAGCTCGGCGAGATCGCCCCCGGTGGTACCGGATCCGGCCTCTACGGCATGCTGATCATGGCGATCATCGCGGTGTTCATCGCCGGCCTGATGGTCGGCCGCACCCCCGAGTACCTGGGCAAGAAGATCGGCACGCGCGAGATCAAGTTCGCGGCCGTCTACATCCTCGTCACCCCGGCGCTGGTGCTCGTCTTCACCGCCGCCGCGATGGCCCTGCCCACCCCGGGCAACTCGATGACGAACAGCGGCGCGCACGGCTTCTCCGAGATCCTGTACGCCTACACGTCCGGCGCCAACAACAACGGCTCGGCGTTCGCCGGTCTGAACGCCGACACGCAGTGGTTCAACAGCACCATCGGACTCGCGATGCTGCTCGGCCGCTTCCTGCCGATGGTGTTCGTCCTCGCCCTCGCCGGATCGCTCGCCGAACAGAAACCGGTCCCGGCGACCGCGGGCACCCTGCGTACCGAAAAACCCCTGTTCACAGGGTTGTTGGTGGGCGCGATCCTGATCATCACCGGTCTGACCTACTTCCCGGCCCTCGCTCTGGGCCCGCTGGCCGAGGGGCTGGCGTCATGACCACTCGTACCGAGAACCAAGAGGACGCGATGTCCACAGCCACTCCGGCCCGGGCGCCGCACAGCGACCTGGCGACCGGCCACCACCAGGACGAGGGAAGGGTCGGCGCGGGGCTGTTCGACCCGAAGCAGCTCCTGCGGTCGCTGCCCGACGCCCTCCGCAAGCTGGACCCGCGGATCATGGTCAAGTCGCCCGTGATGTTCGTGGTCCTCATCGGCTCCGTGCTGACCACCGTCTTCTCCTTCAAGGACCCGGGCGACTGGTTCGGCTGGGCGATCAGCGCCTGGCTGTGGCTCACCGTCGTGTTCGCCAACCTCGCGGAGGCCGTGGCCGAGGGCCGCGGCAAGGCGCAGGCCGACACCCTGCGCAAGGCCAAGACCGACACCGTGGCCCGCCGGCTCTCCGCCGACGGCCGCACCGAGGAACGGGTGCCCGGTACCGAGCTGCGCGTCGGTGACCTCGTGGTCTGCGAGGCGGGCGACATCATCCCCGGCGACGGAGACGTCGTCGAAGGCGTGGCGTCCGTCGACGAGTCCGCCATCACCGGCGAATCCGCCCCGGTCATCCGGGAGTCGGGCGGCGACCGCTCGGCCGTCACCGGCGGCACGAAGGTCCTCTCCGACCGCGTCGTCATCAAGATCACGACGAAGCCGGGCGAGACCTTCATCGACCGGATGATCGCGCTCGTCGAGGGCGCCGCACGGCAGAAGACACCCAACGAGATCGCGCTGAACATCCTGCTCGCGTCCCTCACCATCGCCTTCCTGCTCGCGGTCGCCACCCTGCCGCCCTTCGCCGACTACGCGGGGACCCACCTCACGATGGTCGTCCTGGTGGCCCTCCTGGTCTGCCTGATCCCCACCACCATCGGCGCGCTGCTCTCCGCGATCGGCATCGCGGGCATGGACCGCCTGGTGCAGCGCAACGTCCTCGCCATGTCCGGCCGGGCGGTCGAGGCCGCCGGAGACGTCTCGACCCTGCTCCTCGACAAGACCGGCACCATCACCCTCGGCAACCGCCAGGCCTCCGAGTTCGTGCCGGTGACGGGCACGACCGAGGCCGAGGTCGCCGACGCCGCCCAGCTCTCCTCGCTGGCCGACGAGACACCCGAGGGCCGCTCCGTCGTGGTCCTGGCGAAGGAGCGGTACGGACTGCGCGAGCGACACCAGGGCGAGCTGTCCGGTGCCGACTGGATCGCCTTCACCGCCCAGACCCGTATGTCGGGCGTGGACGTCGACGGGCGCAGCATCCGGAAGGGCGCGGCGGGTTCCGTCGCCGCCTGGGTCAGGGAGCGGGGCGGCACGGTCTCCGAGGACACCGACACCCTCACCGACCAAATCTCCGAGGCGGGCGGCACCCCGCTGCTCGTGGCCGTCCAGGACGCACGCGGCGCCCGCGTCCTGGGCGTCATCCACCTCAAGGACGTCGTCAAGGAGGGCATGCGCGAGCGGTTCGACGAACTGCGCCGCATGGGCATCAGGACCGTCATGATCACGGGCGACAACCCGTTGACGGCGAAGGCGATCGCCGACGAGGCGGGCGTCGACGACTTCCTCGCGGAGGCGACTCCCGAGGACAAGATGGCGCTCATCAAGCGGGAGCAGGCGGGCGGCAAGCTCGTCGCGATGACCGGCGACGGCACCAACGACGCGCCCGCCCTCGCCCAGGCGGACGTCGGCGTGGCGATGAACACGGGCACGTCGGCCGCGAAGGAGGCCGGCAACATGGTCGACCTCGACTCGAACCCGACCAAGCTCATCGAGATCGTCGAGATCGGCAAGCAACTGCTGATCACCCGGGGCGCGTTGACGACCTTCTCGATCGCCAACGACGTCGCCAAGTACTTCGCGATCATCCCGGCCCTGTTCGCCGCGGTCTACCCGGGCCTGGACAAGCTCAACGTCATGCACCTGTCCTCGCCCGACTCCGCGATCCTGTCCGCGGTGATCTTCAACGCGCTGATCATCATCGCGCTGGTCCCGCTCGCCCTGCGGGGTGTGCGGTACCGGCCGGTCAGCGCCGACCGGCTGCTGCGGCGCAACCTTGGGATCTACGGCCTCGGCGGCCTGGTCGCGCCGTTCATCGGCATCAAGCTCATCGACCTGCTCATCTCCCTCATCCCCGGGCTCTAACTCCTCGAAAGCGTGCTGATCGCCATGAACAACTCGGTTACGAACACGGCCCGGTTGCTGTGGGCCGGCCTGCGAGCCCTCCTGGTGCTCACCGTGGTGACGGGCGTGATCTACCCGCTCGCCGTCACCGGGGTGGCCCAGGGTCTGTTCCCCGGCAAGGCGAACGGGTCGGAGATCACGGCGAACGGCAAGGTCGTCGGCTCCTCCCTGATCGGCCAGGCCTACAACCTCCCGCTGAAGAAGGGCCAGGAGACCCCGGAGCCCGACCTGAAGTGGTTCCAGGGCCGCCCGCAGAACGGTCTCGGCACCAACGGCGTCAACACCCGGTACCAACTGATCCTGTCGGGCGCGACCAACCGCTCCGGTGACAACGCCGACCTGATCAAGTGGGTCAAGGACGCCAAGGCCGCCGTCGTCGAGGACAACTCGACCGCCGGCTACAAGGTGAAGCCCTCCGACGTACCCGCCGAAGCGGTCACGTCCTCCGGCTCCGGCCTGGACCCGGACATCTCCCCCGACTACGCGGACCTCCAGATCCACCGCGTCGCCGAGAAGAACCGACTCCCTGTCGCCCAGGTGCGGAAGCTGGTCGACGAGCACACCGACGGCCGTACCCTCGGCTTCGTCGGCGAGCCCCGGGTCAACGTGCTCGAACTCAACATCGCGCTCGGGGAACTCGTGGCGAAGGGCTGACGGCTCATGTGCACCAGGCGGGAGTCGGCGGCCCGGGACACGTCCCGCGCACGCCGACTCCCGCCGCCGTGGAAAAAAGGGGGAGACGCCGTGCCGGCCCCCGCTGAAGACTCACCCCATGACCGAACTCACCACGCCACCGCGTCTCGTGGCACCCACGCCGGCCGTGCGGGACTCCTACCTCGCCGGTGAACGCGCCGACTGCGCGGCGGAGAGCAGGAGTACCGACTCGCTCGACCTGGCCGCGGAGGACTTCACGGCCTACGTCGAGGAACGGCGCGGCACACGGACCCGCTGGGGTGTCCCCTCCACCGTCTTCTGGTACGTCTCCGGCGCGCACTACCTCGGCAGCCTCGTCGTCCGCCACGACCTCACCCCCGAACTGGCCGAGGTCGGCGGTCACGTCGGCTATCACGTCGTCACCCCCTGGCGCCGTCAGGGCCACGCCACCCGGATGCTGACGGCCGGCCTCACCGAATGCCGCCGTCTCGGTCTCGGCCGGGTCCTGCTGACCTGCGACGCGGACAACGAGGCATCCCGCCGGGTGATCCTCGCCAACGGCGGCGTCCCCGACGGCCGGATCCGCGGTGAGGACCGCTTCTGGATCGGTGTCGGGGACGCGTGAACGGGGTCCCGGACGAGAGCCGGGCGTCCGGTGGCCCGTCCGTCAGACGAGGTGGGCGAAGACCACCAGGTTCTCGGTGTAGTCCTTGGCGGAGCGGTCGTAGTTGCCGGCGCAGGTGATCAGACGGACCTGCGCGTCGGGGGTGTCCGTGTACACGCGCTTGTCGGGGAAGTCGTCCTTCTCGAACGTGTCCGAGCTGTCCACGGCGAAGGTCGCCGTACGGCCGTCGGACCGTTTGACGCTGAACTTGTCGCCCTTCTCCAGGTCGCTCAGGCCGGCGAACACGGCGGCGGAGGTCTTCGTGTCGACGTGCCCGGCGATGATCGCCGCACCGCGCTCACCGGGCGAGACGCCCTTGGCGTACCAGCCGACCAGGTTCACGTCGTCCGCCGGCGGCGGTTCGAGCCGGCCCGAGTCGTCGATCGAGAGTTCGGTGAACGGCGCGTCCACCTCGATCTTCGGGATGAGCAGCCGCGTCGGCTCGGCCCGGGGGAGGTACTTGCCGGACGGGCGGGCAGCCGAGGACGCGGAGGACGACGCGGCGGGGGCCGCCGCCGCGCGGGACGCACGGGTGGGGCCGGACGGATCGTCATGACCGCGGAACACGCTCGTGGCCATGAGGATCGCGATGCCGGCGCACCACACGATCCAGGTCAGGCGCCGCCGGGGGTTGCGGGTCTCGGCGGGGAAGGACGACCGGGCTGCCATCGGGCACCACCTCATCGGGTCGGGCAGCGGAACGAACGCGGGGCAGTCAGGCACCCCCGGGCGTGCGGCGGGCGCGGTGACTGCGGGAGAAGCGGTGGAGCGGAGTCGGCCGGAGGAGCGCCGGGGGCGCGTCGCGTCGGGCGCGCCCCGTGCGGCCCGGAGCCATGCGTAGGCAACAAGGGAGGCTGACGGGAAGCCGGCCGGGCCGCCACGGAGTACGTGGGGTGGCGGCCCGGGCCACTATGTCGTCAGGCATGGTCAGGCCACACCGCCCTCGGCGTTCCTACGACGCACCACGTAGACGCCCGCGGCCGCGAGACCGAGGACCGCGATACCGCCGGCCGTGACACCCGGCGTGGCGAGCCCGCCGCCACCGGTGTGCATGCCGCCGTGCGGCTTCTCCTCCTCGTCCTTGCCGTGCTCGTCCCACGAGCCCTTGTCCTGCTCGGAGTCCCAGGAGCCCTTCTCGTGGTCGGAGTCCGAGGACTCCTTGTCCTTGTAGGTCTCCGGGTCGTACTTCTTGTCGCCCTTGGACGAGTCGTCCGTCTTGACGCCCGTCAGCGCGCCACCGCCGGTGTGCATGCCGCCCTGGGGCTTCTCCTGCTCGTCCTTGCCCTTCTCCCACGAGCCCTTCTCGTGCTCCGAGTCCGAGGACTCCTTGTCCTTGTCGCCCTTGGACCAGTCGTCGCCGGTGACGGCCGTCAGCGCGCCGCCGCCGGTGTGCATGCCGCCGTTCGGCTTCTCGTGCCACGAGCCCTTGTCGTGGTCGCTGTCCTTGTCGTGCTCCTTGCTGTAGGAAGAGGAGGAATCGTCGTGCTCCTTGGTCGAGGAGGACGAAGAGTCGTCGTGCTCCTTGGTCGAGGAGGACGAGGAGTCGTTGTCCCAGTCGCCGGCCGTGACGGCGTAGGCGCCGGGGGCGGCGATCGCGAGAGCGGCGGTGGCCGTCGCGGCAGCGAGGAGCATGCGGGCAGATCGCATTGTCGGAGTCCTTCCGTCAAGACCGGGCAGCTGACCTCTTGTCAGCAGACACGAACCCGGCCCGACGTGATCCACCGTCAATCCGATCCGTCCCCCCCACCACTTGGGACGCACGCTCGGCCCACTCCCGCGGCCACCCCCATCGGCCGTCAGGTTCGCCCACCCGGGAACGGGCACACCTCTCTGACCTGGCCGTTCGGCGCGCCCCTCCGGCGTGTCGCGCAGCCCGCGGGGCGCTTTGCGTGTGACCCGATCGGCGGCGACTCGTCTGCCCGCCGTTCCGGGCGCGGCGCGAGACCAGGCAATGCCCGATCGCGACGTCCTGACGGACCACGGGCCGTCAGGCCACGATGCCCGGGAGGGCACGGGCCGTCAGATCGCGGCGACCGGGAGGCACGGATCGTCAGATCCCGACGTCCCGGCGGTTCATGTCCTCCGGCGACTCCCGGCGGACGAGAAGGCGCGCCACACCGCCGGACACCGCGACCACGGGCGGGCGGCCGACCAGGTTGTAACCCGAGGCCATGGAGAGGTGATACGCCCCGGCCGCGGGGACGGCGAGCAGATCACCCGGGCGCACGTCCCCCGGGAGCGCCACCTCGTCGGCGAGGACGTCGCCCGCCTCGCAGTGCCGGCCCACGACGGTGACCAGGCGGGGCGGGGCGCCGGAGACCCGGCCCACGAGCCGGGGCGCGTAACGGACGCCGTAGAGCGCGGGCCGCGGGTTGTCGCTCATCCCGCCGTCGACGGCGACGAACGTGCGGCCGCTGGTGCGCTTGACCGAGAGGACCCGGTAGACGGCGACCCCGGCCGGTCCGACGATGGCCCGTCCCGGCTCCAACGTGAGCCTGGGGACGGGCAGTCGGGCATGGGCGCAGCCCTCCTCCAGCTCGGCGCGGACCCGGCCGGCCAGGACCGGGACGTTCATGCTGTCCTCGCCGGGGCGGTAGGCGATCGCGTGCCCGCCGCCGATGTCCAGCTGGGGGAGGACGACTCCGTGTTCGTCCCGCACCCGTGCCATGAGCCCGACCAGACGGCGCACGGCGCCGACGTACGGCTTCACGGAACCGATCTGTGAGCCGATGTGACAGTGCAGGCCCACGAGTTCGAGGTGCGGCTGGCCGAGTATCCGGGCGATGGCATGCCGTGCCGAGCCGTCCGTGATCGACAGGCCGAACTTCTGGTCCTCCGTTCCGGTACGCACCTTGGCGTGTCCGCCGGCGGCTATGCCGGGCACCACCCGCACCATGACCTTCTGCCGGCTGCCGGACGGGGTGATCGCGGCGAGGCGCGCGATCTCCGAGGTGCTGTCCACGACGATGCGTCCCACCCCGAGGCGGAGCGCGGTCCGCAGGTCCTCGGGGCTCTTGGCGTTGCCGTGCAGCACGATCCGTTCCGGCGGGAAGCCCGTGGTGACGGCGAGGGCGAGTTCCCCGGCGGAGCAGACGTCGAGGCCGAGGCCCTCCTCCCGTACCCAGTGCGCCATCGCCCGGCACAGGAAGGCCTTCGCCGCGTACACGACGTCGGCGTCGGGGAACGCCGTGCGGTACGTACGGCAGCGGGACCGGACCTCCTGTTCGTCCAGGACGTAGACCGGGGTGCCGAAGCGGTCGGCGATCTCGGCGAGGGGGACACCGGCGAGGGTGAGGTCACCGCCGGGGGCGGGACGCGCGGAGCGGGGCCAGACGGTGAGGCCGTCGGCGTCCCGGGCGTCGGCCGGGACCTCCGGGACGGGGGACGCGACGATCGCGGGGAGTTCCTGGATGGACATGACGCCTCCTCAGCCGAGCAGCGGGTTCGGACGGACGGCGACCGTCGTGGCGCCGGTCGCGCGCAGGGCGCCCACATGCGGGGGATGCCACCGGCGCCGGGAGTTGTCGCGCTCGCGGACGGTCGCGGCGGCACGGTCGGCGGCGGGGGCGGAGAGCTGCGGGTCGACGGTGAGGGCGGTGACGCCCAGCGGTGCGGCGAGGGCGCGCAGCGCGGGTTCGGAGAGCCTGATCCAGGCCTGTCCGGCGCCGAGCGTGGCGGTGAGGCGGGCGGCCGAGGTGAAGCCGACGGCCGTACGACCGCCGACGGGCGTACGGAAGAGGCGGGCCGTGCAGCCCGTGGGCCCCGGCCGGACGGGGACGAAGAGAGGTCCGCGCGACCCCTGCCCGTGCCGTCCGGCCGGGAAGGGTTCGGAGGGCTCGGGGTCCTCGGCGGTGTCGAGTGGAGACATGTGCTGCTCCTCGAAGAGGGGGTGCGCCGCCCGGCCCGTTCGCCGGACGCCTCGGTGACGCTATGCCCGCCCTACGGGGGAGCGGGCGGCTCCCTGACAGATGCTTGACGGCGGCTGCCGGGGCCGTGACGGGATCTTGACGGGGGCGGGGTGCGTCGGCTGCCCGGCCGGAGGTGTCTCGGCCGTCCGGCGTCAGGGCATCGGGGCTGTTGGTCCCGTGTGCCGGTGGCAGGGGAACGGGCGCCCGGGCGGTGTCCCGGGCGTCGTCCGGCGATGGACTCGTCCGCAGGCGGTGGCACAGTCCTTACCGCCGGGGCGCCCGTGTCGCGCCACCGCGCGTACGGGCCCGGCGGGGGCGGTTCCGCTCAGCGGCTGCCGACCGTCAGTTCCCTCGCGTCGAGGGGCAGGTGGAGGCCGATCCTGCGCCGGACCGCCGCGAGATCGCCCACCAGGGGCGAGGGCGGTACGGCGAGGACGGGGCAGTCGGCGTGTGCGAGGCAGTACCGGGCGACGGAGGGGAACAGGGCGCGGCGCAACGGTCCTCGACCCCCTGCCCCGACCACCAGGAGGTCGTCCTCACCGGCGGCGCTCTCCACGAGCGCGGGCCCGGTCGCGCCCTGGACGACCACGGCCTGGAACGACACCTCGGGCCCCTCGGGTCCGAAGGCCGAGCCGAGCGCGTCGAGGAGCCGCCGGCCGGCGTCCTGGCGGAGGTCCTCCAGCGGCAGGGGGCAGACGGCGCGCCGGTACCCGTACGTACCGCCGGGCGGCTCCCAGGCGAGTACGGCCAGCAGGTCGGCGCCGCCACGGCGGGCCTCGTACGCGGCCCGGTGCAGCGCGGCCAGGCTCCCCGGCGACCCGCTCACCCCGACGACGACACGCCGCCGGCCGGCTCCCGGGCGGACACCGCCGCCCGCGCCGCTCTCCCCGCCCACACCCGCACCCGTAGCGCGCACCATGTCCTCCGCGTCCCTCTCCGGCCGTCCGCCGCACGGGCGCCCAGGTATCCGTTGCCCAGGAATCCGGCCGCCTCCCATGGAAGGCGCGGGTGAGGACGGGTGTCCGGCGTCTTGACGTCTCTCTGACCCCGCCCGCCTCCGCGCTGACGCACCTCTGACGTCCGCCCGTCCCGCGCCTGGCAGACTGGCCGGCTGAACGGCGAGGAACGGCGAGACAGGGACGGGCGATGGCGATCGTGGAGGACGGAAACAGGACCACCGTGGTGACGGGCGGCAGCCGGGGGATCGGCGCGGCCGTGAGCCGGCGGCTGGCCGAGGACGGGCACGACGTCGTCATCGGCTATCGGTCCGACGCCGCGGCGGCCGAGAAGGTCGCCGAGGAGGTCCGTGCCGTGGGCCGGCGGTGCCTGACCGTGGCCGTCGACACGTCCGACGCGGGCGCGGTCGACCGGCTCTTCGACGCGGCGACGGCCGGACTCGGCCCGGTCACCGGCCTGGTGAACAACGCCGGGATCAGCGGCCCGAACGGCCGCCTCGCCGACGCCGACCCGGCCGGCATGCGGCAGGCCCTGGAGGTCAACGTGCTCGGCTACCTGCTCTGCGCGCGGCGTGCCGTGCGGGAGATGACCGCGGCGGGCGGGGGAGCGATCGTCAACATCTCCTCCGCCGCGGCGACGCTGGGCAGCCCGGGCCAGTACGTCCACTACGCCGCCGCGAAGGCCGCCGTCGACGCGCTGACCATCGGCCTGTCCAAGGAGGTCGCGGCCGACGGCATCCGCGTGAACTGCGTCGCCCCCGGCACGGTCTGGACCGACTTCCACGAGGACCCCGAGCGCCCGGCCCGCGTGGCCACGGCCATCCCCCTGGGCCGAGCGGGGCGCCCGGACGAGATCTCCGGCGCGGTGTCCTGGCTCCTGTCACCCGACGCGTCGTACACGACGGGCGCGGTACTGCGGGTGGCGGGCGGGCTATAGCGCGCGGCGCGGCGTGGTTCCCCGGTTACGGCGGAGGCACGCGAGAGGCGGGGTTCGGGGCCCGGTCGTGCGGCAGTACGTCTCGGGTCAGGGCCACACCAGGCAGTAGGGCTGGTGGCCCGCCTCGTGGAGGCGGTGGGAGAAGTCCTGCCATTCGTGCAGCAGCTGGTACACGTTGAACGCGTCGCGGGGGCCGCCTCGGTCCGGGACCGTGGACCAGATGAAGGCGGCCGCGCCGACCGCCTCCTCGCCGATGCCGCGGAGCGGGTCGACGACCGTCATGGGGAGCTTGACCACGGCGTAGTCGGGGTGGAGGACGACCAGCTCCAGCGGGGGGACCTTGTGCAGGGGGACGCCCTCTATGCCGGTGAGGACCATCGCGGCCATCGTCTCCGGCTTGATCTTGGTGAACATGCCGTTCATCCCGAGCTCGTCGCCGCCGAGCTCCTCGGGGCGCATCGAGATCGGGACCCGGGCCGCCGTCGCGCCGTCCGGAGCGCCGAAGTATTTGTACGTCACCCCCACCCGGCCACCATTTCCGCTTCCGGCCCGCAGCCGCCCCACCGAGCCGTCGTCGAGCCCGGGATCGCCCTGCGGTCCCTGTGCCTGACCAGCCCGAGTGCCGGCCGCTTCCTCCGCCTCGCGTCGGTGCTTCCCCCGCCGGGCACGCCGAGGACCGAGGTCATCGGTCCCCTCGCCCAGTCCGCCACCGCGATGCATATCTCCACCCGACTGCTTTTCTAAGGCGCGCGACCCCCGCCACGCAACCCGATCATCGTGACAGTGACCTCCCCCACGGCCGCACGCCGAAACGTACGCTGAAACACCTGTCCGCGGGATCTTCGCGGCCCCTGAACACGATGGTTCATGTGAGCTGTCCGTCCGTAGCCCCAGTTTCGCAGATGGCCGGGAGAAGGGGGCCGGTTGTCGTACCGGGCTCCTCGCCGCCCGTCCGCGATGGCCGGGATCATTCCTCTCTGAAGCCGTACGTCGGGCCGCGCCCGTCCGTTCACGGTTCCCCGTTCTTCCCCTCCCGGGTCCCCGGCGCCCCTGGCCTACCCTGAGGTAGTCACTAGCCCCCCGGAGTCGGAGACGTCGCAGGTCATGACCGAACTGCCTTACCCCTACGAAGCCCCAGCCTCGCAGTCGCTCTTCGACCGTGCGGCCGCCGTCACCCCAGGTGGCGTGAACTCGCCGGTGCGCGCCTTCCGAGCCGTGGGCGGTACGCCCCGGTTCATGGTGTCCGGCACCGGTCCGTACCTCACCGATGCCGACGGCCGTGAGTACGTCGACCTCGTCTGCTCCTGGGGTCCCATGATCCTCGGACACTCCCACCCCGAGGTCATCGCCGCCGTCCACGAGGCCGTCTCCCGCGGTACCTCCTTCGGTACGCCCGGTGAGGGAGAGGTCGCCCTCGCCGAGGAGATCGTCGCCCGCGTCGAGCCCGTCGAGCAGGTCCGGCTCGTCTCCAGCGGCACCGAGGCGACGATGTCGGCCATCCGGCTCGCGCGCGGGTTCACCCGGCGGGCGAAGGTGATCAAGTTCGCCGGCTGCTACCACGGCCACGTCGACTCGCTTCTCGCCGCGGCGGGCAGCGGCCTCGCCACGTTCGCCCTGCCGGACACCCCCGGTGTCACCGGCGCGCAGGCCGGCGACACCATCGTCCTGCCGTACAACGACCTCGAAGCCGTGCACGCCGCCTTCCACGCGCACCCCGGCGAGATCGCCTGTGTGATCACGGAGGCCTCGCCCGGCAACATGGGCGTGGTGCCTCCCGCGCCCGGGTTCAACCAGGGACTGAAGGACGCCTGCGCGAAGAACGGCGCCCTGTTCGTCTCCGACGAGGTGATGACCGGCTTCCGCACGAGCAAGGCCGGCTGGTTCGGGATCGACGGTGTGCGTCCCGACCTGATGACCTTCGGCAAGGTGATGGGCGGCGGCTTCCCGGCCGCGGCGTTCGGCGGCCGCGAGGACGTCATGGCGCACCTCGCGCCGGCCGGGCCGGTGTACCAGGCGGGCACGCTCTCGGGCAATCCCGTCGCCACCGCGGCCGGACTCGCGCAGCTGCGGCTGCTCGACGACGCGGCGTACGACAAGATCGACGCGGTGTCGGAGCGGATCCGGACGCTGGTGACCGAGGCGCTCACCAAGGAGGGTGTGACCCACCGCCTGCAGAACGCCTCCAACATGTTCTCCGTGTTCTTCACGGGACGCGATGTGCGCGACTACGAGGGCGCGAAGGCGCAGGAGTCCTTCCGCTACACCGCGTTCTTCCACTCGATGCTGGCGCAGGGCGTGTACCTGCCGCCGTCCTCGTTCGAGTCGTGGTTCGTGTCGACGGCCCATGACGACCAGGCGGTTCAGCGGATCGCCGACGCCCTTCCGGCGGCGGCACGGGCAGCGGCGGAGGCCACGGCATGAGCGAGTCCATCGGCACGAACGGCGGCATCGGCGGTACGGGCGACGACGACATCACCGTCGTCCACCTGATGCGGCACGGTGAGGTCGCCAACCCGGACGGCGTGCTCTACGGGCGGCTGTCCGGCTACCACCTGTCCGAGCTCGGCCGGCAGATGGCGGACCGGGTGGCGGAGCACCTCGCGCCGCGTGACGTCACCCACGTCGTGGCCTCGCCGCTGGAGCGGGCGCAGGAGACGGCCACGCCGATCGCCAAGGCGCACGGGCTCGACCTGGCGACCGACGGGCGGCTCATCGAGGCGGACAACGTCTTCCAGGGCAAGACCTTCGGGGTCGGGGACGGCGCGCTGCGGCGGCCGGAGAACTGGAAGCACCTCGTCAACCCGTTCAAGCCGTCCTGGGGCGAGCCCTACGTCGACCAGGTCGTGCGGATGATGGGCGCGCTGGACGCGGCCAAGGACGCCGCGCGCGGTCACGAGGCGGTGCTGGTGAGCCATCAGCTGCCGATCTGGATCGTGCGCAGCTATGTGGAGAAGCGCCGGCTGTGGCACGACCCGCGCAAGCGGCAGTGCACGCTCGCCTCCCTGACGACCTTCACCTACCGCGGCGACAAGATCGTGTCCGTGGGCTACAGCGAGCCCGCGCGCGATCTGGTTCCGGCGCACCTCCTCGCCGGTGCCAAGCCGGTGAAGGGCAAGGACAAGGCGTTCGGAGCCTGATGGGCCGACTCGGCCGGGACGCAGACGCGCGGGCCGTCGGGACGGCCGATTCGGCGAGGTTCGCAAAGTTCGTGGACCCGGCCAGTCCGGCCAAATGAGCGCATCTTCGTAAAATCATATAAATCTGCGCGAGTTATACGGAACCCGCGACTTCATCGTGCCCTCTCATGGGGTGCCAGCTGAGAGCCAGCTGAGAGGGTGCGATGAAACGAGGACCGTATGCGGGACGTCAGCCGGAGGGGAATGATCGGTCTCGGGGCAGGTGCCGCGGCCGCACTGGGACTTGCCGCGTGCGGCACCGCGGAGAAGGACGCCGTGGGTCACGCCGGTGGTTCCCCCACGGCGGGCAGCGGCAGGCCCGGCACCCCGAAGCGGACCGTGCGCCCCATCGGTGACGGTTCCACCGCCTACACGGGCAAGCAGCCGCACCAGCCACGGCAGCCCGTGCCGCTGGAGCCCGGCGAGACCCCGCCGCAGTTCGTGGTCTTCTCCTGGGACGGCGCCGGCGAGGTCGGCACCGGTCTCTTCGAGCGCTTCCTGCGGCTCGCCAAGGAGAACGAGGCGCACATGACGTTCTTCCTCTCCGGGCTGTATCTGCTGCCCGAGTCGAAGAAGCGCCTGTACGACCCGCCCAACAACCCGCGGGGCGCCTCGGACATCGGCTACCTCAACGACGACCACGTCCGGTCCACCCTGAAGCTGGTGCGCCAGGCCTGGCTCGACGGGCACGAGATCGGCACCCACTTCAACGGCCACTTCTGCGCCGGTTCCGGCTCGGTCGCCAACTGGACGCCCCGGCAGTGGCGCAGCGAGATCGCGCAGGCGAAGTCGTTCGTCACCGAGTGGCGCACCAACACGGGCTGGACCGATCTGCCCGCGCTGCCCTTCGACTACGAGAAGGAGCTGATCGGCGCCCGCACCCCGTGTCTGCTCGGGCAGAACAACCTGCTGCCCGCCGCCCGCGAACTCGGCTGGCGCTACGACGCCTCCTCGCCCGGCGGTGTGCAGCGCTGGCCGGAGAAGAAGGAGGGGCTGTGGGACCTGCCGCTCCAGGCGATCCCCTTCCCCGGGCACCGCTTCGAGGTCCTCTCCATGGACTACAACATCCTCGCCAACCAGTCGATCGCCACCACCCGGGCGCCCTCGTACAACTACCCGGGCTGGCGCACCCAGGCGACCAACTCGTACATCTCCGGCTTCAAGCGGGCATACGAGACGAACCGCGCGCCCTTCTTCGTCGGCAACCACTTCGAGGACTGGAACGGCGGCATCTACATGGACGCCGTCGAAAAGGCCTTCAAGTACATCGCCCACGAGAAGAGCAAGGGCGGGGACGTGCGGCTCGTCTCCTT
Source organism: Streptomyces sp. NPDC102279 (assembly GCF_044766365.1). Classification (NCBI taxonomy): domain Bacteria; kingdom Bacillati; phylum Actinomycetota; class Actinomycetes; order Kitasatosporales; family Streptomycetaceae; genus Streptomyces; species Streptomyces sp. NPDC102279. The sequence continues at coordinate 69,014 of NZ_JBIWLU010000017.1, forward strand.
CCGGCAGTTCGTGGACTGGCTGGACGTGCAGCGGCCCGAGGTGCTGGCGAAGCTCCAGTCGATGGACGTCGCCGAACAGCCCGTCGGGGGCTGGAAGTCCTACCTTCGGGGGCAGGCCGCCTGATATGCGGGTTTCCGCCCGCAAGGGGGGTGCGGAAGATCCCCGAAACGGGCATGCGAAACTTTTCACATGAGTGCCGCCTGCCGCGCAGACCAGCGCCCGATCCGCACCCGTCGCCGCGCCGCCCTGCTGACCGCCGGGGCCGCCGTCGCCGCGCTCGTCCTGACCGCGTGCGGGTCGGGCGGCACGAAGGGCGGCGACGGCGGCAGCGGCTTCGTCGCCGGCAAGGACGGCATCTCGACGGTGGCGAAGAGCGACCGCGTGGCCATCCCCGACATCTCCGGCAAGACCGTCGACGGCAGGAAGCTCGACGTAGCGGACTACAAGGGCAAGGTCGTCGTCCTGAACGTGTGGGGCTCCTGGTGCCCGCCGTGCCGCGCCGAGGCGCCCAACTTCGTGAAGGTCGCCAAGGAGACCGCCGGCCAGGGCGTGCAGTTCGTGGGCATCAACACCCGTGACCCCAGCACCGCTCCGGCGAAGGCGTTCGAGAAGGCGAAGGGCGTCACCTACCCCAGCCTGTACGACCCGACGGGCAAGCTGATGCTCCGCTTCAAGAAGGGCACGCTCAACCCGCAGACGATCCCGTCGACGCTCATCATCGACCGGGACGGGAAGATCGCGGCCCGCACGCTCCAGGCACTCAGCGAAGACAAGCTGCACGAGATGCTCGACCCCATCGTCGCGGAGAAGTGACCGGCGTGTCCCTTCTCGACTCCTCCACGTATCTCGCCTCGGCCGACATGAACAGCACGGTCTCCAGCGGCGCTCTGCTGCTCGCGCTGCCGATCGCGGTCCTCGGCGGCCTCGTCTCCTTCTTCTCGCCGTGCGTCCTGCCGCTCGTCCCCGGCTATCTGTCGTACGTCACCGGGGTCAGCGGCACCGATCTGGCGGACAGCAGACGCGGGCGGATGGCCGGAGGCGCGAGCCTGTTCGTGCTCGGCTTCACCGCGGTCTTCGTCTCCGGCGGAGCCCTGTTCGGCTACTTCGGGTCGACGCTGTTCGAGTACCAGGACACTCTGTCCAAGGTGCTCGGCGTGCTCATGATCCTCATGGGCGTCTTCTTCATGGGGATGATGCCCTGGCTGACGCAGCGCGAGTTCCGCTTCCACAAGCGGCCGGTGGCTGGTCTGGTCGGGGCACCGATACTGGGCGCTCTGTTCGGCATCGGCTGGACGCCCTGCATCGGTCCGACCCTCGCGTCCGTGCTGGCGCTCTCCTCCAACGAGGCGAGCGCCGGACGTGGCGCCATACTGACCGTCGCGTACTGCCTCGGTCTCGGCGTGCCCTTCGTCCTCGCCGCTGTCGCCTTCCGCAAGGCGCTCGGTGCGTTCGGCTGGGTCAAGCGCCACTACGTCTGGGTCATGCGCATCGGCGGCACGATGATGATCGTGACCGGCGTGCTCCTGCTCACAGGTGCCTGGGACAGCCTGGTGCAGCAGGCGCAGACGTGGTCCAGCGGCTTCACGGTAGGGATCTGATCCATGAGCACGACCGACACCGGCAACACCCGCGACTCCGCCGCGACGCCGGAGGACGACGGCGCGCCGATCCCGGTGAGCCCCAAGCGGCACATCGGGGTGAGCGCCGACGGCGAACTCGGCGAGGCCGGTTCCCAGTTGTCCACCGCGCCCGTCGAGACGGCGATGCCCGGCTCCTTCGGCGGCACCCGCAAGCCCGGTGCCGCGGGGTGGATCGCCTGGACCGGCCGTGAGTTGACCGGCTGGGTCCGCTGGTTCTGGCGTCAGCTCACGTCGATGCGGGTCGCGCTGATCCTGCTCTTCCTGCTGTCGCTCGGCGCCATCCCCGGCTCGCTGATCCCGCAGTCCGGCACCGACGCGGCCAAGGTCCAGGACTTCAAGGACGCGCACAGCCTGCTCGGCCCGGTCTACGAGCGGCTCGGCCTGTTCCACGTGTACAGCTCGGTGTGGTTCTCCGCGATCTACATCCTGCTGTTCGTCTCGCTCATCGGCTGCATCGTGCCCCGCACCTGGCAGTTCGTCGGGCAGCTGCGAGGCCGTCCGCCGGGCGCCCCCAAGCGGCTGTCCCGGCTGCCCGCCTACGCGACCTGGCGCACCGACGCCGCGCCCGAGGCGGTCCGCGAGGCCGCGCTCGAGGTGCTCCGGAAGAAGCGGTTCCGGGCGCACGTCGAGAAGGACGCCGTCGCCGCGGAGAAGGGCTACCTGCGCGAGACCGGCAACCTGCTCTTCCACATCGCCCTGATCGTGATGCTCGTCGCCTTCGCCTGGGGCCAGCTCTTCAAGTCCGAGGGCAACAAGCTGATCGTCGAGGGCGACGGCTTCTCCAACACGCTCCTGTCCTACGACGACTTCAAGTCCGGCAACCTCTTCAGCACCGACGACCTGACCCCGTTCAGCTTCGACCTGAAGAAGTTCACCGGCACCTACGAGCGGACCGGCCCCAACAAGGGCACCCCCCGCACGTACCAGGCGGCCGTCGACTACAGCGTCGGTGCCTACGGCAAGGAGAAGAAGACCGTCGTCAAGGTCAACGAGCCGCTCGTGATCGGCGACTCGAAGGTCTACCTCACCGCCCACGGCTACGCGCCCACCGTGACGGTCAGGGACGGCAAGGGAAAGGTCGTCTTCCACGACGCCGTGCCCCTGCTGCCGCTCGACTCGAACGTCACCTCGCAGGGCGCCATCAAGGTGATGGACGGCTACAGGAACGCGCAGGGCAAGAGCGAACAGCTCGGCTTCTCCGCCTTCTTCGTGCCGACCTTCGCCGGTGCGGGCAAGGGCGACATGTTCTCCCAGTTCCCGGCGCTCGACTACCCGGTGCTCGCGCTGAGCGGCTACCACGGCAGCCTCGGGGTGGACGCGGGCCTCGAGCAGAACGTGTACCAGCTCGACCCGGCCAACATGAAGCAGTTCAAGAACGCCAAGGGCGACATCGTCAAGAAGCGGCTGCGGCCCGGCGAGACGATGACCCTGCCGAACGGCGCAGGCTCGATCACCTTCGACAAGGACATCAAGGAGTGGGCGAACTTCCAGGTCACCCAGCAGCCCGGCAGTGACTGGGCGCTGGCCGGGGCGTTCTCCGCGATCTTCGGCCTCGCCGGCTCGCTGTTCATCCAGCGCCGCCGCGTCTGGGTCCGGGCCACCACCGGCGCCGACGGTGTCACCGTCGTCGAGATGGCCGGGCTCGGCCGCAGCGAGTCCGCGAAGCTTCCCGAGGAGCTCGGCGACCTGGCCGCGCTCGTCCACGCAACCGCGCCCACCAAGCCCGACGAAGACGCGGCACCCGCCGACGCCGCCACCCCCGTACCCGCCGCCGAAGGGGCTGAGAAGCAGTGACGCTCGCCACCGCACACGACCTGGGCGCCGTGACCGATCTGGCCACCGCGACCAACGAACACCTCGCCAACATCAGCAACACGCTGATCTACTCCGCGATGGCCGTCTACACGCTGGCGTTCTTCGCGTACATCGCCGAGTGGCTCTTCGGCAGCCGCAGCAAGGTCGCGCGCACCGCGAACGCGCTCACCGCGGGCGGCGAGAAGCCGGCCGCCGCACCCGAGGTCACCGTGCAGACGGCGGGCGGCACCGCCGTCCTCGCCCGGCCCAAGGTCGTCACCCGGTCCGCGACCGGCGCGCGTGACGTGCCCGACGGGCCCGGCGCACACGGCGGGGACGAGCAGGGCGACCTGTACGGCCGGATCGCCGTGTCCCTCACCGTCCTCGCGTGGGCCGTCGAGGCGGCCGGCGTGGTCGCCCGCGCCATGTCGGTGCGGCGGGCGCCGTGGGGCAACATGTACGAGTTCAACATCACCTTCTCCACCGTGGCCGTCGCGGTGTTCCTGGTGCTGCTCGCGCTGAGGAAGAACGTGCGCTGGCTCGGCCTCCCGCTGGTCACGACGGTCCTTCTCGACCTCGGGCTCGCCGTCACCGTCCTGTACACCGCGAGCGACCAGCTGGTCCCCGCGCTGCACTCGTACTGGCTCTACATCCACGTGTCGACCGCGATCCTGTGCGGCGCCGTCTTCTACGTGGGCGCCGTCGGCACGCTGCTCTACCTGTTCAAGGACAGCTACGAGAACAAGCTCGCGAGCGGCGGACAGCCCGGCCGGTTCGCCACCTCCGTCATGGAGCGGCTGCCCGCCTCGTCCTCGCTCGACAAGTTCTCCTACCGCGTGAACGCGGCCGTCTTCCCGCTGTGGACGTTCACGATCATCGCGGGCGCGATCTGGGCGGGCGACGCCTGGGGCCGCTACTGGGGCTGGGACCCCAAGGAGACCTGGGCGTTCATCACGTGGGTCGCGTACGCCTGCTACCTGCACGCGCGCGCGACGGCCGGCTGGAAGGGCCGCAAGGCCGCCTACATCGCCCTGATCGCCTTCGGCTGCTGGCTGTTCAACTACTACGGCGTGAACATCTTCGTCACCGGCAAGCACTCCTACGCGGGCGTCTGACCCGCCCGGACACCAAGAGGCCGGCCCCGGTGACCTGTGTCACCGGGGCCGGCCTCCGTCGTACGCGGGGTACGGGCGGCTACGACGGCGGGAGGCACTCGGCCGCCGGTGGCCTGCCCTCCGGCCAGGCGAGGCGGACGAAGCGCGCGCGGCCGTCGGGTGTCAGCTCCACGATCGGCACGGCCTTGTCGTACGGGTTCCCGTGGGCGTCCAGACAGATCCACCCGCTCGCCCCGTTCACCCGCAGCTGCCTGCCCTTGACCTGCGGCCACTGGAGGCCGACGTCGGCGAGCGCCGGGATCCGCCCGGTCGGCGAGGCACCCCGGATGCCGCGCACCGCGAGCCGCATGGCGTCGTACGCGATGATCAACTGGCCGTCGTCGAGGGCGACCTCGCCGAGCGGGCCGACCGGCCCCCGCCGCGCGCTGTCCAGCAGCCGCTGGAGGACCGTGGCGTCCGCCTTGCTGCCGCCGGTGCGGGCGTGGTCCTTCGGCCAGGCGTCCGGATGGGCGAGCGCCGTGTAGCGCACCGACAGCAGCGGGTCCTTGAGCGCGGCCGGGTCGAGATCCCTGTCGCCGGCGAGGTAGGAGCCCTCGTCGCCGGTGAGGACGGTGAAGCGGCGGTCGGAGCAGCCCCGGGCGCCCAGCGCGTTGATGAACTGGCGCAGCTGGGTGTGCCGGCCGGCGAACAGGACGGTGTCCGTGGCCTTCGGGGTGTTGCACAGGATGGTGGCGATCTGCGCGAAGACGTTGGCGGTGCTGCCCTCCTTGCTGCGGTCGGCGGGCGGGGTGAACGGCTGGGCCTCGTACCGCGCGCCCTTGAGCATCTTCTCGAAGGACCCCTGGAGCGTGCGCGTGTAGGGGTCGCCCGTCCGGTCGTAGACGAGGAAGGCGTTGGCGGCGGACACCTTGGCGAAGGAGGCGAGGGCGCGCGCCTCGTCGGTGTTGGTCGGGGAGACGCGGGCGAGCCCCGGGAAGGGGTCCTTGCCGTCCTGCCCGTTGGCCAGGTCGTCGGCGGTGATCGAACTCCCTATCACCGGTAGCCCACGCCGGGTCAGTTCGGCGACCGCCCGCTTGTTGTTCTCGGTGCTCAGCCCGACCCCGGTCACCGCGCGCAGCCGGTCGGCGCCCTTCGTCATGCGCTCCAGCTGATCGACCGTGTGCCGCCAGGAGGCGCCGGTGGCGCCGGGGTTGGCGAGCACGAGCCGTATCTTCGGCTTCAGCCCGGTCGTGTCGTGGTTGGCCTGGTACTGCGCGAGATAGGCGCCCTGGAGTTCGTGCTGCACGTCGTTCAGGTTGTCCGCGTCGGTGGCGGTGAAGGGTTCGAGCAGGGCGACCGTGACGTAACTGCCGGGCGCCAGACGGTGGTTCTCTCGGTTGATCGCGCGCACCGTGTCGGCGAACCGGGCGCGCCCGAAGGCGTACGTCGTCGAGGAGACGCCCACGCACTCGTCGCGGTCCGGGGGCTGCACGACCCCGGGTGCGCAGGACCGGTTCTCCTTGGTGGCGGTCAGGCCGCCCCAGACGCCGAGGCCCACCAGGACGGCGGCCAGTGCGAGCGCCACGTACCGGCGGAAGCGGATCTCCCAGACGTCCTCGCGCAGCCACACCCATAAGCGGGCCATCAGCGGCCTCCGTCCTCGTCGCCCGGGATGCGCAGGGCCCGGCCGGCGAGGGCGTCGGCGGGCCAGTCCCGCGAGGCGCGCCACAGCAGGGCGTTGCCCGCGGGCCGCAGGTTCGACAGCTGTTCCAGCTCGAACCGCAGCCGTTCGGTGACCCGCGGGTCGGGCAGCACCAGAGGGTCGGTCAGCTGCCACACGGCGTGCAGCAACCGCCGTACCCGCAGGTGCAGTACGGCGTCGACGCCCTCCGGCGGACGGTGCGCGGCGTCCGTGCGGCCGAGGGCCACGGCGGCCCGGTGGTCGTGGCCGTCGAAGTCCCGGCCGTCCGGGTCGTGTGCGTGGTAGTACGGCGCGGAGGCGATGAAGACCAGTGCGGACAGCCAGCCGCGGGTATCGGTGCGCGGAAAGGTGTCGCGCAGGTGGGCCACCGCGAAGTCCGCCCTGCCGAGGGCGAGTTCGTGATGCAGCCGGTAGCGGGCGCTGTCCGGGGGTGCCGACTCGCCGGGGTGGTCGGAGTAGTGGTCGACGAGGGTGCGGTGCACCGCCTGCCACCGTTCGTGGTCGGGGTCCGCGTGGTGCAGTCGCAGCAGGAGCAGCGCGCGCAGGAACGGGTCGCCGACGAACTGGCCGTCCGCCGTCGCCCAGCCCTCGGAGGCAAGCCGTTCCTCCAGGTCGAGGACGCCGGAGGCGCCGAAGTCCTCGGGGAGCCGGGACTCCGCGAGCGAGCAGGCCGACTCGCGGTCGTGAGCGGCGGCGAGCACGGTCAGTTCGTCGAGGCGGCCGCCGGGCACCAGCCGCGCGAGCAGCTCCTGGTGGGCGGGGCGGCCGGCGTGGTCCTCGTGCAGGGCGACGTCGGCGGTCAGCAGCGCGCCGAGCGAGTCCGCGCCGACGGACAGGTTCTGCCGGGCCGAGGCCGCCAGCAGTGTGATGCCGAGCGGGCTGCCGCAGGTCAGCCGGTGGGTGGCGTGCGGGAGTTGGGCGGGCAGACCGTCCGGCCCGCCGGTGGCGCCGGAGCCGCCGGACGCGGTGTCCATGATGTGCAGGGTGTCGTCGGGGGTCAGCGGCGGCAGCGCGACGAGCAGGGCCCGCGAGGACGGCGAGGTGCCGGGGCGCCAGCCGCTCTCCCGTGCGGTGTCGGGCAGGGCGAGCCGGCCCGCGTTGCGCAGCGCCGGGTGCGCGTGGCCCCGGAGCGCGGCGAAGAACACGGCCCGGTCCGCGATGCCGTCGGCGCGGTCGCGCAGTACCGGTTCGAGGAGGCCGAGGCCCGCGGGCTCCTGGACGTTGTCGATGAGCAGGACCGGGCGGCCCCGCCGGTGCGAACGCTGTACGACCCCCGCGTACGCGTCGTCGAGGTCGGCGAGCAGCGCCCGGACCAGATGGCGTTCGGCGTGCCGGCGGGAGTCGCCGCCCGCCCGGAAGTGCCGGGAGAGCAGGATCAGTGCGAGCTTGGGGCTGCCGCCCGCGTTCGGGTAGTCCCGGTACCAGGTGGCGGCCTTGCGCAGGCGGCGGTGGGCCGGTGCGACGCCCTCCGCGAAGGCCTCCAGGGTGGCCTCGATGATGGGTTCCACGACGGGGCCCGTCCCGCTCATCGACGCGACGAGCTTGGAGATCACCTTGCTCACCCAGCGCCCGGCGAACCCCGACAGCCACGAGTCGGTCTCGTTCAGCAGCAGGATCCGTTCCGCCTCCTGCCGTACGCGGGGCACGTCCCGGTTGCTCCAGCCGCCCGCCGCCACGGCGAGGAGGCCGGAGGAGAGGCGCGGGAACGCGATCCTCCCGGCGCCCTTCACCGGTTCGGCGAGCTGCTCCGCGGCCGTGGTGAGCGCCTGGCCGACCGGGGACCAGGACTCCGCGGGGCGTTCGGCGGGCGGCGCGGCGAACTGCCGGTCCTCGCCGTCGACCAGTGCGACCGGTGTGTGCCACCGGTAGGCCTCGCGCAGTTCCCGGAGCACGGCCGTCTTGCCGATCCCGCGGCCTCCGGTGAGCACCACGAAGGGTGGTTCATGCGCGTGTTCGTACGGTGTGGCGCGCAACTGGTACGGACGCAGTCCCACCAGTCGTGACGCGAGTCCGGGCGGATCGGTGTCGAACAGCGCCCCTCTGCCGTGCAGCCCTGCGTGCACCGCATCTCCCCCTGGTCCGCGGTCCGGTCCTGATGTGCTGCTGTGAGGTGTATCAACAACAGTGTAAAAAGGGGGAGTTGATTCGGGATAGGGCGCTTGGTGACTGTTCGGTTACGAAAACGATCGGCCTGTCAACCGACAGTGATCGAATTGAGCTTCTCCCGCAGGTAGACGTGCGAGTCGACGGGTTCGTACGCGACCCGGCCCACCGGGGCGGCCACCGACTCGACCAGCGTCCCCGGCGTGCATTCGCCGAAGTAGACGAGCGAGATCAGCTCCTCGGCGGGCGCGTCGGCGGGCGGCGGCAGCACCCGGTGCCGTCCCGAACGCCACCGGTCGCCGGTCCAACGGGCCATCAGGTCACCGATGTTGATGGTGAACGCGGCCGGGTCGAAGGGCGCGTCCTCCCAGCCGCCCTCGTCCGTGAACACCTGGAGCCCGCCCTTGCCGGCCTGCCGGTCGAGAACGGTGACCGTGCCGAAGTCGGTGTGCGGGCCGATCCGGAACTGGCCCGGCTCCGGCGCGCCGACGACGTCCGTCCCCGGATACCAGTTGATGTTGAAGCCGTACGTGGGATGGTCCATGTGCCGGGTGAAGAAGTCCGGTTCGAGGCCGAGCGCCTCACCGAGCAGCGCCAGCAGGTGGTTCTCCAGCTCGCCCATCCGCGCCAGGTACTCCTCGCACAGGGCCCGCAGCCCGGGGGCCTCGGCGGGCCAGACGTTCGGCGCGTACCACTCGGCGTTCGTCCGCGGGTCCGCGAACGGCTCGTGCGTCGCGAACGTCAGCGACTCCTTGAGGTCCGGAGGGGTCTCGGTGCCCTCCGCGTACCCGTTGGCCTCGGCGCCCGGCCCGAGCCACCCGCGTCCGCCGACCCGGGCGGCGTACGGCTCCTTCGCCTCGGCGGGCAGCGTGAAGAAGGCGCGGGCCGCCTCTCGGATCCGGACGCGCAGGGCGGGGTCCACGCCGTGCCCGGTGACGAGCAGGAACCCGGCCGTGCGGAGCGCCTCGTCGACGGTCCGGGCGATCGCGGCGCGGTCCTCCGCGTCCCCCGACAGCCAGGGGCGGAGGTCGACGGTCGGGATGCGCGGCGCCGCGGGGGCCTTGGGGTCAGTCACCGATGTCCTCGTTCCACAGGTCGGGGTTGCCCTCGATGAAGTCGCGCATCAGGCCCGCGCACTCCGGATCGTCGAGCAGCACGATCTCCACACCGTGCTCGGCGAGCCAGTCGTGGCCGCCGTGGAAGGTGGCGGCCTCGCCGACGACCACCCGGGAGATGCCGAACTGCCGGACCAGGCCGCTGCAGTACCAGCACGGCGAGAGGGTGGTCACCATCGTCGTGCCGCGGTACGACCGCTGCCGTCCGGCGGCGCGGAACGCGGCCGTCTCGGCGTGCGTCGAGGGGTCGTCGTCCTGGACGCGGCGGTTGTGTCCCCGGCCGAGCAGGGTGCCGTCCGCGCCGTACAGCGCGGCCCCGATGGGGATGCCGCCCTCGTCGAGCCCGGCGCGGGCCTCCGCCACGGCGGTCGCGAGCCATGCCCGCGCCTGTGCCTGATCGATGCGCTCCATGACCCCACTCTGCGGTGGGCGCCCCGCGGGGGCAACGTGCGCAGGCCGTCGGCCCGGTCAGTGGCGGCGGTGGCGGCCGTACTGGCGGGCCAGGGCGTGGAAGGCCTCCTTCGGCTCCCAGTGGACCCCGGCGGCCGGGTCCCCGGGACGGTTCTCGATCGTCTTGACGATGCTGTAGCTCGCCATGTCGAGGTCGTGACGCGGGTCGTGGCGGCGGTGCGGGGCGTCGCGGGTGACGAAGGTGTACGCCATCGCCGCGTACAGCCCCGCCGTCTCGAACGCGGCGAGCACGTCCGTCAGATACGCCGCCTGCGTGCGCTCGCTGCGGATCGATCCGGCCTTGATCTCCGGCGGATCCTTCGTGTAGTCGACGACGTCCCAGCCCATGCCGCCCTGCTCCGGCGCGCCCTGGAACGTGCAGCAGCCGAACTCCATGACGGCGACGGGCTTCCCGAAGCGCCGGTACCGCGCGAGGTCGCGGAGGTAGTCCGCGGGGCGCCGGAAGAACGCGTAGTAGTCGATGCCCACGAGGTCGAAGAGACCCCAGTCGACGTCCTCGTCCTGTGCGGCGGCGTACGTCAGCGGCCCGCGGAACACGGACCGGCCCGTCCTCGCCGCCTTCGCGGTGAACCGGTGCAGCCGCCGCGCCATGACGACGGGGTCGAAGTTCCCCTTGAGCAGGTTCTCCACCCGCTCCTGGACGTTCGCGCCGGGCACGATGCCGGGGACGTACAGCACGAACTCGCAGCCGACGCTGAGGTGCACCCCGGCGCCCTGCCGGCGCAGCCGCTCGGCGGATCGGCCCGTCTCCGCGAGATGGTCGAGGATCTCCCGCTCGGGCACGTCCCCGAGGGTCGGTTCGAGCCAGACGTGGAGACCGCGCTCCGCCGCCTCGGCCGCCGTCGCGGCGAGCCGTTCGACGCCGTCGCCGGTCACCTTGACGGAGTCGGCGTGCAGGTCGCGGGCGACGGCGCGCAGGTCCGCGCGCATGTCCCGGACGTTCCAGCCGGTCGCGGGCGTCTCCCCGTCCCCGACCTCGTACACCACTCCCCGGTGGGTGAGCCCGCGCCGGCCGCCCACCACCGGCGCCGTCGTGCCGGCCTGCTCGCGTGCCGCCAGCGGAGCCCGGCCGTCGGGTGTCGCCCCTGCCCGCCCCGCCGCTCCCACGGGCAGCACGGCGGCCGCGCCCCCGACGGCCGCGGCCATTGCCAGAAACCGTGCCCGGCTGATCCCCGGCGTCCCCTGCATCCCGTGCCTCCCGGCTCCGCGCCCACCTGCTTCGTCCAGGACCAGTCTGGAAAACGGAGGGCCCGGCCCGCGTCCGCCGATGGTCTACGGGGGCGCGCCGAAGGGATGAGAACGGAGGGGACGGGAGGGTACTTGGACGGAGCGGGCCGCGTCCGAGGGCGACTCGGGGCAGAGCCGCCCCCGGGCCCGGGATGCCTCAGGAGTCCGCCGGCCTCCGGGCCAGGATGAAGCCCTGCGCGGTCCTCTCCAGGCCGTACTCCGTCATCTCGGCCTCGCGGACCAGGCGGACCACTTCGGTCAGGCCGGCCTCCGCGAGGAGTTCCGCGACCCGCTGGGGCCGGAAGCTGTACACGTCGAGGTCCACGTCGTGGCCGTACGCGTGCTCCAGGAGGATCTGTTCGTCGCCCGCCTTGAAGCCGATGAGCAGGTGACCGCCGGGCGCGAGCACCCGGCGGAACTCCGCGAACAGCGGCGGCAGTTCTTCCACAGGGATGTGCACGGTGGACGACCAGACGAGTGCCCCGGCGAGCGACCCGTCGGCGAGGTCGAGGTCCGCCATCGTGCCCACCGAGAAACGCAGGTGCGGGTACGCGGAGCGGGCGACCTCGATCATCCCGGGTGACAGGTCGATGCCGGACGCGTCGAGCCCGAGCCCCTCCAGGTGGATGGTCATCCGCCCCGGCCCGCAGCCGAGGTCCCCGACCTGGCCGCCCCCGCCGGCCAGCACCCGCTTCGCGAACTCGGCGAGCAGCGCCGTCTCCAGGGGTTGGGCGACCTCGCCGCTGAACAGCTCGGCGTAGTCGGCGGCGACGGTGTCGTACGAGGCACGGGTCGAGTCCAGGCGTGTGGTCATGGCGGGGAAGAGTAGACCGCCCCACTGACAACGCCGTCTGAACGGCCGCCCACGCGAGGACTGTTCGTGCTCGTGCTCGGGCGGGTGGTGGCCGGCGTGTGCGACCCCCGCCGTCAGTCCGCCACCCTCAGCAGCAGCTTGCCCGTGCTCGTCCGTGCCCCCATCAGCGCGTGCGCGTCCCCGGCCTTCTCCAGGGCGAACTCCGCCGTCACCGGCAGGGTCACCGTCCCGTCGGCCACCGTCCGGAACGCGCGCTCGGCGATGGCGCGCAGGGCGTCCGGGGCCGTCCGTGCCAGCCCGAGGATGGAGAACCCGGCGACCGACAGGCCCGTCGGGTAGAGCTCCGGCTGGCCCACCGTCCACGGCTCCGCCGAACTCGCGTTGCCGAACGAGAGCAGCCGGCCGAAGGGGGCGAGGGACGCGAGGCCGCGGCGCAGGGTCTCGCCGCCGACCGGGTCCAGGACCAGGTCCACGCCCCGCCCCTCGGTCGCCGCCCTGACCTCGTCGGCGAAGGAGCCGACGAACACCTCGTCGTAGCCGTACCCGAGGGCGAACTCGGCCTTCGGCTGCGCGGACACCACGCCGTACACCGCGCCCGCCCCCGCCGCCCGCGCGAGCTGGCCCAGTACCGTGCCCACGCCGCCCGCCGCGCCCTGGACGAGGAGGGTCTCGCCGGGCTGGAGGCGGCCCACCGTGTGCAGCAGGGCGTACGCCGTGGGCAGCACGGTCGGGAGGCCGGCACCGGCGCGCAGGCCGACCCCGGACGGCAGGGGGAAGACGGTCACCGCGTCGGCCACGGTGACCTCCGCGTACGCCCCGCCCTCGGTCAGTGCCGCGACCTCCTGGCCGGCCCGCAGACCTGTGACGCCCGGGCCGACCGCCCGGACCCGGCCCGACACCTCCAGCCCCGGCACGAAGGGCAGACGCGGCACCCGGTAGCCCTCCGATCTGGCCTTCAGGTCGGCGAAGTTGACGCCCGTGTAGGCCACGTCGATGCTCACCTGCCCGGGGCCCGGCTCGGGGGTCCGGGCGTCCACGACCCGCAGCACCTCGGGACCGCCGTACTCCTGGAACTCGACCGCACGCATGGCTCACTCCTGGCTGATGCTCGGCTGGACAGCCGACGGCCCGCGCGGACCGGATCGCCGCGCAGACTGTTCAATGAAAAGCGAACACTCCGGAGTGTATGGTTTTCATCGAACACTCGGCAAGGGGTTCGGGGAAACAGCAGGGGAGACCGGCGTGGCGGAGCGGACGAGTCACCGGGCGGCGCCCGAGCACACCCATCCCGACGAGGTCTCCGCGCAGAGCGCGTTCGCCGCGCTCGCCGACCCCGTACGGATCCGGCTGGTCCGTGAACTGGCCGACTCGGCGGAGTGGAGCCGCAGTTGCGGCAGCTTCGACGTGCCCGTCGGCAAGGCGGCCCTCAGCCACCACTTCGCCGTGCTGCGCGGCGCGGGCCTCGTCGAACAGCGCGACGAGGGCCCCAGGCGGGTGAACCGGCTCCGCCGTGCGGAGTTCGAGGCCCGCTTCCCGGGACTCCTCGCCCTCGCGCTGCGCGAGGAGCCCGCCCCCAGCCGGGACGCCGGCCCCTAGCCGCCCGCCCGACCGTCACCGGGAGCGGATCGGCGCCGCCGATGGGCCCATCGGCAGGACGCCCCGCCGGCCCGTGGCGTCCACCGGGTCCCCGCTCCTACCGTCGGGACATGACCTCAGCCACCTCCGCCGGCGCGACCGAGAACAAGGGTGCCGCCCAGCTCACCGCCGCCATGATGCTCTCCGGCACCCTCGGCGTCTTCGTCGTCGAGTCCGGCGCCTCGCCCCTGAACGTCGTCTTCTTCCGCGTCGTGTTCGGAGCCCTCGCCCTCGGCGGCTACGCCCTGGCCCGCGGCTACTTCCGCGGTCACGGCTTCACCCCGCGCACCCTCGGACTCGCCGCGCTCGGCGGGGTGTTCATCGTCTTCAACTGGGTCCTGCTCTTCCAGTCGTACGAGAACACCTCGATCTCCGTCGCCACCGTCGTCTACCACACGCAGCCGTTCTACGTGGTGCTGCTCGGCGCCCTGCTGTTCCGGGAACGGGTCACCGCCGCGAAGGCCGGATGGATCGTCCTCGCCTTCGCCGGTCTGGTCCTCGTGTCGGGCGTCTCCCCGGCCGACCTCACCCACGGCGGCGCCTACCTCACCGGCATCGGCCAGGCCCTCCTCGCCGCGCTCCTGTACGGGCTGTCCACCCTGGTCACCAAGCGCATCACCGGCGTGCGGCCGCACCTGATCGCACTCGTGCAGGTCCTCGTCGGCATCCCGCTGCTGCTGCCGTTCGCCGACTTCGGCGCGATGCGCGGGACCGGCGCGGACTGGGCCTGGCTGGTCGGCCTCGGGGTCGTCCACACCGGACTGATGTACGTCCTGATGTACGCCGCGTACGCCAAGCTCCCGACCGCGAAGATCGCCGTCCTCGCCTTCACCTACCCGGCCGTCGCGATGGTCATGGACTGGGCGGTCTACGGCCACCACATCGGGCTCGTCCAGGCACTCGGCGTCCCGCTGATCGTGCTGGCGAGTCTGAAGGTCACGCTTGCCCGGGCGGCCCGGACTCCTCTGACACCAGCTGCCGCGCCCGCTCCACGAACAGCCGCGCGTGTGCCGGAAGCCGCTTCCCAGCCCGCCACGCCAGCTGCGTACGAAGCGTGAACGGCGGCTTCCAGCCGAGCCGTACGAGCGTGCCCCGCTCCAGTTCCGCGGCGACCGTCACCTCGGGCAGCAACGCGACCCCGAGGCCGGCCGCCGCGGCCTGCTTGGTCGCCTCGATCGTGCCGAACTCCGTGAAGTCGACAGAAGTGCCGCTCGGGACAGCCCTGTTGAGTTCACGCTCGAACAAGTCCCGGTAGGCACAGCCCGGTTCGGTGGCGAGCAGCGACTGGTCCGCGAGGCCGGCCGTGGCGGGTGCCGTGCCGGCGAGCGGATGCCCGGGCGCGGCGACCAGCGCCAGCGGCTCCACGGCGAGGACCGCGACCTCCAGACCCGCGTGCTCGGTCTCCTCCTCCATGAGGAAGCCGACGTCGTACGTCCCCTGGCGCAGCGCCTGGCGCGTCTCGTCACCGATGGTCGTCCGCAGCGAGAGCCGGACCGCGGGGTGGCGGTGGTGGAAGAGTTCCAGGAGCGGCAGCAGCCGGTAGGAGGTGAGCGACTCCATCGTGCCGACGGTGAGGGTGCCGGACGGTTCCTCGGCGCCGACCACGGCGGCCCGCGCCTCGTCGGTCAGCTCGATGATCTGCCGGGCGTAGGGCAGCAGTCGCTCGCCCGCCTCGGTGAGCCGGATCCTGCTGCCCAGCCGGTCGAACAGCTCCGTGCCGAGTGAGGACTCCAGGGCACGGATCTGACTGGTCACGCTGGACTGCGCGTACGCCAGCTCGGCCGCGGCGCGGGTGAAGCTCAGTACGGTCGCGACCTTCTCGAAGGTCACCAGCAGGCGCAGTTCCATGGTGCGGCTCTCACGACTCCTCGTCGGACCTGCTCTGGTCCTCGCGCCGCTTCAGCTCCTCCTCGCGGCGCCGCAGGTCGGCCTCCCAGTCCTTCAGGGCGTCGTCCTTGCGGTTCTCCGCCTTGAGGGAGTTGAGGAACTCGGGGTTGTCGTCGGGGGCGACGAACCGCGCGCGCTGCCCGCGGGACCCCTCGGAGGAGGCCGGGCCGCCCGCGGGACCCCGCCGGTTGCGGCCCGCGACCAGCCAGGCGACGGGACCGACGAGCACCTCGCCGAAGAGCAGGATGATGATCACCCAGACCACCTTGGGCAGGCCCTTGACCTCCTCCTCCGGCGTGTTCAGGCAGTCGATGAAGGCGTAGATCCACAGCGCCAGCACCAGCAGAAACGGCAGATACCTGAGCATGGCCGAACAGTCCCCCAGTGAGCGGTGGCGGGGCGGCACGGGGCCCCGGTGACGGGCACAGGTTAGCGGGTGGCCGATACTTGGACACATGGCTTACGACGATCTTCGCTCCCTGCTCAGGGCGCTGGAGCGCGAGGGAGACCTCAAGCGCATCAAGGCCGAGGTGGATCCGTACCTGGAGGTCGGGGAGATCGTCGACCGGGTGCAGAAAGCGGGCGGTCCCGCGCTCCTCTTCGAGAACGTGCGCGGCGCGGCGATGCCGCTCGCGATGAACGTCTTCGGCACCGACCGCCGTCTGCTGAAGGCCCTCGGCCTGAAGTCGTACGGCGACATCTCCGACAAGATCGGCGGACTGCTCCGGCCGGAGCTGCCGCAGGGCTTCGTCGGGATGCGCGAGGCCTTCGGGAAGCTCGGCGCGATGGCGCACGTGCCGCCGAAGAAGGTCAAGGACGCGCCGGTGCAGGAGGTGGTGCTGCGCGGTGACGACGTCGACCTCGACGCGCTGCCCGCCCTGTTCACCTGGCCCGAGGACGGCGGCTCCTTCTTCAACCTGGGGCTCACCCACACCAAGGACCCCGAGTCCGGCATCCGCAACCTCGGTCTCTACCGGCTCCAGCGCCACGACAAGCGCACCATCGGCATGCACTGGCAGATCCACAAGGACAGCCGGAACCACTACCAGGTGGCGGCCCGGCGAGGCGAGCGGCTGCCCGTCGCGATCGCCTTCGGCTGCCCGCCCGCCGTGACGTACGCCTCCACGGCGCCGCTCCCCGGTGACATCGACGAGTACCTCTTCGCCGGGTTCATCCAGGGCAAGCGGATCGAGATGGTCGACTGCAAGACCGTGCCGCTGCAGGTGCCGGCGAACGCCGAGGTCGTCCTGGAGGGCTGGCTGGAGCCGGGCGAGATGCTGCCCGAGGGCCCCTTCGGCGACCACACCGGGTTCTACACCCCGCAGGAGCCGTTCCCGGCGCTGACCATCGACTGCGTGACGATGCGCAAGCGGCCGCTGCTCCAGTCGATCGTGGTGGGCCGGCCCCCGACGGAGGACGGGCCCCTCGGCCGGGCGACGGAGCGGTTCTTCCTGCCCCTGCTGAAGATCATCGTGCCGGACATCGTGGACTACCACCTGCCGGAGGCGGGCGGATTCCACAACTGTGCGATCGTCTCGATCGACAAGAAGTACCCGAAGCACGCCCAGAAGGTCATGCACGCCGTCTGGGGCGCCCACATGATGTCCCTGACGAAACTCATCGTGGTCGTCGACGCGGACTGCGACGTCCACGACCTGCACGAGGTCGCCTGGCGCGCGCTCGGCAACACGGACTACGGCCGCGACCTCACCGTCGTGGAGGGTCCGGTCGACCATCTCGACCACGCCTCCTACCAGCAGTTCTGGGGCGGCAAGGCGGGCATCGACGCGACGAAGAAGTGGCCCGAGGAGGGCTACACCCGGGACGGCGGCTGGCCCGAGATGGTGCTGTCCGACCCGGAGACGGCGGCGAAGGTCGACCGCCGCTGGAAGGAGTACGGGCTGTGAGTTCAGCTTCCGCGGCGCTTCCGCAGCCGGGCCGCACCAAGGCCTTCCTGCGGCTCGTCATGATCGAGCACTCGGTGTTCGCGCTGCCCTTCGCGTACATCGCGGCGCTCACCGCGATGTACGAGTGGGACGGGAACATCCACTGGGGGCGGCTGCTCCTGGTCACGGTGGCGATGGTCGGGCTGCGCACGTTCGCCATGGCCGCGAACCGGATCATCGACCGCGAGATCGACGCCCGCAATCCGCGCACGGCCCACCGCGAGCTGGTCACCGGCGCGATGAGCGTGAAGCACGCCTGGACGGGCGCCTTCGTCGCGCTCGTCTTCTTCCTCGGTGCCGCCGCGCTGCTCAACCCGCTCTGCCTGGCGCTCGCGCCGATCGCGGTCATCCCGATGGTCGTCTATCCGTACGGCAAGCGGTTCACGAACTTCCCGCAGGCCATCCTCGGTCTCGCCCAGGCCATGGGCCCGATCGGCGCCTGGATCGCGATCACCGGGACCTGGTCCTGGGACGCCGTGATCCTCGGCCTCGCGGTCGGCGTCTGGATCGGCGGCTTCGACCTGATCTACGCGTGCCAGGACGTCGAGACCGACCGGGAGATCGGCGTGATGTCGGTACCGGCGCGGTTCGGCATCCCGGCCGCGATCCGGGGCGCGCGCGTCTGCCACGCCGTGACCACCGGCCTGTTCGTCTGGTACGCGCTGGCCACCGGAGCGGGCGCGTTCTTCTGGCTGGGCCTCGTGGTCGTCGCGGCGGCCTTCCTCTACGAGCACTCCATCGTGAAGCCGCACGACCTGTCCCGCCTGAACCGTGCCTTCTTCCAGGTCAACGGATTCATCGGCATCGCGCTGTTCGCGTGTGCCCTGCTGGATCTCCTGGTGCGCGGGCTCACGGTCTGAATCCGGGCAGTGGCCGGATAGGCTCGACATCATGAAGCCAGGACAGACGCAGCGCCGGCCTTGGATCGTGGGGGTGTCCGGCGCGTCCGGTACGCCGTACGCGGCGGCGGTGCTGCGTTCGCTGCTGGAAGCGGGGGAGAGCGTCGACCTGGTCGTCAGCAGGGCCTCGCGGCTCACGCTGCTCGACGAGACCGGCCTCCCGTTCCGGGACGCCCACTGGCGGGAGGACCTGGGCGCGTGGCTGGCGCGGGGCGCGGACGGCAAGCCCGGCACCTTCGCGGCCTTCGAGGAGCACCTCGACGCGGTACGGCACTGGAGCGCGGGCGACCTCGCGGCCGGGCCCTCGTCGGGCTCGTACCCGGTCAAGGGCATGCTCATCGTGCCGGCGTCCACGGCCTGTGTGGCCGGGGTCGCCCTCGGCCTCTCCAAGGACCTGCTCCAGCGGGCCGCGAGCGTCACGCTCAAGGAGCGGCGCAGACTGGTGGTCGCCGTGCGGGAGACCCCGCTGAACGGACAGACCCTGCGGCACCTGGTGGCCCTCGACGACGCGGGCGCGACGGTGGTGCCGGCCTCGCCGGCGTTCTACGCGGGCGCGACGCACATCCAGGACCTGGTGGACTTCGTCGCCGGGCGGGTCCTCGACGCGGCGGGCGTCGACCACGACCTGTACCGCCGGTGGAAGGGCGAACTCGGGGGCGGCTCCCGGGGCGACACCACCTGACTCTTCAGGCTTTTCGGACTCTTCGGAACTCTTCGGATTTCTTCAGACCTTTTCAGTGGAAGGCTTCGATCGCATGGACGCGGTGGACAGGCAGCTCATCCAGGCCCTGAGGGAGAACGGCCGGGCCTCGTACGCGGAGCTGGGGCGTCTCGTCGGCCTGTCGGGACCCAGCGTCACCGACCGCATCAACCGGCTGGAGGCGGCCGGTGTCATCACCGGGTACCGCGCGACGGTCGACTCGGCCTCGCTCGGTCTCGGCGTCACCGCCCTGATCGGCATCTCGCTCTCCGACGCGGCCGACCACGAGGACGTGGCGCACCGGCTGCGCGACCTCGGCGAGATCGAGGACTGCTGGTTCATCGCGGGCGACGACTCGTTCATGCTCAAGGTGCGCTCCAGTGACGTCGACGGCCTGGAGAAGACCATCCGGCGCCTGTCGGGCACCAAGGGCGTCTCCCGGACCCGTACGACGATCGTGCTGTCGACGAAGTGGGAGAACCGGGTCGGGGAACTCCCCGAGGAGGAGTGACGCGGGGCGGTCCGCGAAGCCCCTGGTGGGGCCGATCCCGCCCGGAGGCGGGGGAGTACGGTTGGCAGGATTCGTCACAGGGAGAGGTAAACGCATGGATGTCGGGCTCAAGCGCGAGCTGGAGGACAAGGTCCGGGCCGGTGAGCGGCTGACCCGCGAGGACGGCATCGCGCTCTACGAGTCGGACGACCTGGCGTGGCTCGGCGGCCTCGCGCACGAGGTGCGCACCAGGAAGAACGGCGACGTCGTCCACTTCAACGTCAACCGTCACCTGAACATGACGAACGTGTGCACCGCGTCCTGCGCGTACTGCTCGTTCCAGCGCAAGCCGGGCGAGAAGGACGCGTACACGATGCGCATCGAGGAGGCCGTCCGGCTCGCCACGGCGATGCGGGGCGAGAACCTCACCGAACTGCACATCGTCAACGGCCTGCACCCGAACCTCCCGTGGCGGTACTACCCGCGCTCCCTGAGCGAGCTGAAGAAGGCCCTCCCGGAGGTCTCCCTGAAGGCCTTCACGGCCACGGAGATCCACCACTTCGAGACGATCTCGGGGCTGTCCGCCTCGGAGATCCTCGACGAGCTGATCGACGCCGGACTGGAGTCGCTGACCGGCGGCGGCGCCGAGATCTTCGACTGGGAGATCCGGCAGCACATCGTCGACCACCGCACCCACTGGGAGGACTGGTCGCGCATCCACCGCCTCGCGCACGAGAAGGGTCTCAAGACCCCGTGCACGATGCTGTACGGGCACATCGAGGAGCCCCGGCACCGTGTGGACCACGTGCTGCGGCTGCGTGAGCTGCAGGACGAGACCGGCGGCTTCCAGGTCTTCATCCCGCTGCGCTACCAGCACGACTTCGTGGACATGAAGGACGGCAAGGTCCGCAACCGGCTCCAGGCCCGCACCCAGATGGCGACCGGCGCCGAGGCACTGAAGACCTTCGCGGTCTCCCGGCTGCTCTTCGACAACGTCCCGCACGTCAAGGTCTTCTGGGTCATGCACGGTGTGCAGACCGCCCAGCTCGCCCTCCAGCACGGCGCCGACGACATGGACGGCTCGGTCGTCGAGTACAAGATCACGCACGACGCGGACAACTACGGGACGCCCAACAAGCTGACCCGCGAGGACATCCTCGACCTGATCCGCGACGCCGGCTTCCGTCCCGTCGAGCGGAACACGCGCTACGAGATCATCCGCGAGTACGACGGCCCGGACCCGGAGCGCCGCGAGTCGCCGCAGGCCATGCGGGTCTGACGTGGCGCTGCGTTTCGAGCTGGACCCGGCGGTCACCCCTGTGCTGCGGGACGGGGTGGTCGCCCTCTGGGCGGACGTCTCGAACGCGGGCGGCTCCGTCGGCTTCGTGCCGCCGGTGACCGCCGCGGACGTGCGGCCCGAACTCGTGAAGCACTTCCTCGCCATGGCCGAGGGCCGCACCCGGCTGCTGGTCGGCCGGGACGAGGACGGCGAGGTCGCCGCGACCGCCTTCCTCACGCACAACACCCACCGGCTGATGAGGCACTGGGTGTGGCTCTACACCGTGATGGTGCACCCCCGCCACCAGGGCAGGGGGTACGGCCGGGACCTGCTCGCCGCTGCCGAGGAGGCCGCGGGCTCGCTCCACGGCGTCGAGGCGATCCGGCTGACCTGCCGGGGCGGCGAGGGCCTGGAGCGCTTCTACGCCTCCTGCGGCTACAAGGAGGTCGGCCGGGTGCCCGGCGCGATCCGGGTCGCGCCCGGCGAGGACCGCGACGACATCACCATGCTGCTGTCCCTCGGTCTGCGTGACTGAGGCCCCCCTGCAAGATCGACGTCCCGGCGTGCTTCACTGGACGGTGGTCTTTGGGAACGTTCGGAACGGGAAGAGTGGATTGAGATGTTCCGCTACACACTGATGCGCCTCGGTATCTTCGTGGGCTGCCTCGTGGTCGTCTGGGGCCTCGTCTACTCGGGCATCGCCCCGCGCGGCCTCGGCGACTCCAACTACATGTGGGTCGTCCTGCTCGCCCTGGTGATCTCGGCGCCGATCAGTTTCGTCGTCCTGCGCGGTGAGCGTGACCGTGCCTCGGCGCAGGTCGTCGCCCGTGTGGACCGCGCCAGGGCCAACCTGGAGCGCAACCGCAGCCAGGAGGACGAGGTCCTCGACGAGGCCTCCCCCGGCGCCCGCAGCCAGACCTCCTGACCCCCGCCCGACACCGCCGCGTGCCCGGCCGGGGGCGCGGCGGATCGTACGCTTGCCCGCATGGGTGCTGTGAAGAGCAAGCGGATGCCGCGCGCGGTACGCGAACAGCAGATGCTGGACGCGGCCGTACGGACCTTCGGGCAGCGTGGCTACCGTGCCGCGTCGATGGACGAGATCGCCGAACTGGCGGGTGTGTCCAAGCCGTTGGTGTATCTGTACCTGAACTCCAAGGAAGACCTGTTCACCGCGTGCATCCGGCGTGAGGCCAAGGCGCTGACCGCCGCAGTCCGTGCCGGTGTCCGCCACGGACTGCCGGCCGACCGCCAACTCTGGGAAGGCCTCGGGGCGTTCTTCACGCACACCGCCGAACACCCGGACGGGTGGGCGGTCCTGCATCTCCAGGCCCGTACGCACGGCGAACCCTTCGCGGCCGAGGTGTCCGCGATGCGTGAGGAAATCGTCGTGTTCGTCACGGGGTTGATCGTCGACGCGGCCCGGGAGGCGCATCGCGACCCGTCGCTGCCCGAGCGGGAGGTCGCCGGACTGGCGGAAGCCCTGGTCGGTGCCGCCGAGTCGCTCGCCGCCTGGGCCAACGTCACTCCGGGCGTCTCGGCCCGGCAGGCCGCCACCACCCTGATGAACTTCGCCTGGGCGGGCCTCGGCGATCTCATGCGCGACCGGCCGTGGATCCCGCCCCAGGCCGACGCGCAGGCGTAGACCCTGCCCCAGGCCCCGAGGACTCCGAGAGCGCCGCTCAGGCCGGGGCGTGGCCGCCGATCGGGCGCGACGGCGCGTTTCAGCGCCGCGCTGCCGCCCCTGTCACCCGGTCGGAGCCGCGGGGGCCGTGGCCCCGCCCGTGTGCGTTCCCGCGGGAAGCGGTCGTACGTCGCCGGTCAGGTGGACGCGGTCGCCGGTGCGGAGTTCGAAGGCGAGGCCCTGAGCGGCGTACGTCACCGTGCCCGGGAGCGGGACCGGCGCGCGGAAGTCCGCCCGTACCTCCACCGCGCCCTGCGGGCCGTACTCGGCGAGGCAGCGGGCGACGGTCCACATCCCGTGCGCGATGGCGCGCGGGAAGCCGAAGAGGCGGGCCGTCAGCGGGTGCAGATGGATCGGGTTGCGGTCGCCGGAGACCGCGCCGTAGCGGCGGCCGACGTCCGGCGCGAGCCGCCACTCGGCGAGCGCGGGCAGGGTCCTGGGCCGCGCCGCCGGGTCGTCCCCCGGCTCCTCCCGTGAGGCCGGCCGGTCGGACGCCGGCCCTCGCGCCGCGTTCCCCGGAGTCTCCTCGCGCGTCCGGTGCCGGGCGAGATACGTGCTCCTCGACTCCCACACGAGCCTGCCGTCGGCCCGCGCCTCGGTCAGTACGGTCGCCTCGGTGCCCCTGCGGTGCGGTGCCAGTCCCTCGACCCGCACCGCGAGGTCGTACTCCGCGGTCGCGGTCGGCGCCTCGTACTGGGTGATCCCGATCGACGTGTGCACCAGACCGAGCAGCGGCAGCGGGAAGTCCCGCCCCGCCATGATGCGCATGGCCAGCGGAAACGCCAGCACATGGGGATAGGTCACCGGCAGGACGTCCGGCCCGGTCGCGAACCCGCACACCCGCTCGTAGGCGGCGAGACGGGCGAGGTCGACCCGGACACCCGGCAGCACGAGCCGCGCGGCGGGGACGGGGGCGTCCGGGCGGGGGCGCTTGAACGGGGAGAGCAGGGCGCCGCGCGCCAGCAGCGGAGTGAGGGGGGGCGGCGCGGTGAGCGTCCGGGTCGCGGGCTCGGGGCGAGTGGAGGGCTGCGTGCGCATCGGAGTCTCCGGGGTGATGGGAGGTGCGGCTGCCGGTGGACGGAGGGGAGGGGGCCTATGCCCCCAACAGGCTCTGGCCGCAGACGCGGACGACCTGGCCGTTGACGGCTCCGGACGCGGGGTGCGCGAGCCATGCGGTGGTCTCGGCGACGTCGACGGGCAGACCGCCCTGGCCGAGGGAGTTCATCCGGCGGCCCGCCTCACGGATGAACAGCGGGACGGCCGCCGTCATCTTCGTCTCGATGAAGCCCGGCGCCACGGCGTTCACGGTGACCCCGTGCTCGGCCGCGGCGCGCGGGGCCAGCGCGCGGACGAGTCCGGCGACGCCCGCCTTGCTCGCGGCGTAGTTCGTCTGGCCCGCGTTCCCCGCGAGTCCGGCGATGGAGGCGGTGGCCACGATCCGCCCGCCGTGCCGCAGCCCGCCCGCCGAGAGCAGGGCGTCCGTGGTGCGCAGCACGCTCGCGAGGTTCACGTCGAGCACCGAACTCCATCGTTCCGCAGCCATGTTGACCAGCCGGCGGTCGCGGGTGATCCCCGCGTTGTGGACGAGGACGTCGAGCCCGTCGGACGGCAGGGCCGCAAGGATCCGCGCTCCCGCGTCGGGGGAGGTGATGTCGAGGGCGAGGGCCGTGCCGCCCAGCCGTCCGGCGACGGCGTCGAGTTCGGCCGCCGCACCCGGCACGTCCAGGCACACCACCCGCGCCCCGTCCCGCGCCAGCGCGGCAGCCACCGCCTCACCGATCCCGCGCGCCGCCCCGGTGACGAGCGCGCTGCGCCCGGCGAGGGGGAGCGCCCAGTCCTCGGGCGCGGTCACCTCGGCCCCGCCCCCGATCCCGATCACCTGGCCGCTCACGTACGCGGACTTGGGGGAGAGGAGGAAGCGCAGTGTCGACTCGGCGGCGTTCGCGTCGGTCAGCCGCAGCAGCGTCACCGTGCGGCCGCGCCCGATCTCCTTGCCGAGCGAGCGCACGAAGCCCTCCAACGCCTGCTGGACCGCCGCCTGGTGGTGGTCGGCGGCGTCCAGCGGTGCGCCGAGCACGATCACCCGGCCGCTGTCGGTGACCGACCGCACGACGGGGTGCAGGGAGGCGTGCACCTCGGCGAGCGTGTCGACGTCGGTGACACCGGTGGCGTCGAGGACGACGGCGATGGGCCGTTCGCTCTCCGCGCGCACCCCGAGCCCGGTCCTGCCCAGCACGGCGGCGAGTCCGTCCGGCCCCTCCAGCGAGGACTTGCCCGCGGTGAGGTGGAGCAACTCGCCCTCGAAGGAGGGATGTTCGGCCGACCAGCGGTGCAGGGCCGTCGGCTGGGGCAGCCCGAGCCGACGGGTCAGAAAGCGGCCCGGCGCGGTGCCGGTGAAGCTCAGATAGCGGTCGGCCATTGTCCAACTCCCCCTGCGGACGTAAATTTACTCCAGAGTAAGGTTACCCGGGGTAAGGGTATGCCAGGGCGAGGGGACAGGTCGAGATGAGACAGCACGTTCTCCGGAAGGCGGTCCAGGCATGAGCGAGCGGGACGACACTCCGGCAGGGACGGCACCCGCGGTGGCCGCCGCGTCCGGTGGGCAGGGCGCCGCGTCCGGTTCGCCGCACGGCCCGGGCCCCGCGCGGACGCGCCCCGTCGCCGTCGTCGGCGGGACCCGGATCCCCTTCGCGCGGTCCGACGGCCCGTACGCCGCCGCCTCCAACCAGGAGATGCTGACCGCCGCCGTGGACGGCCTGGTGGGGCGGTACGGGCTCGACGAGCCGGGCGCGGTGGGAGAGTTGGTGGCCGGCGCGGTCCTCAAGCACAGCCGGGACTTCAACCTCGCCCGCGAGACGGTCCTCGGCTCGAAGCTCGACGCCCGCACCCCGGCGTACGACATCCAGCAGGCCTGCGGCACGGGTCTGCAGGCCGTCATCGCCGCCGCCAACAAGATCACCCTCGGCCAGACCGACTCGGCGATCGCGGGCGGCGCGGACACGGCCAGCGACGCGCCCCTGGGTGTGAACGACACCCTGCGCCGCATCCTCCTCGAAGTCCGCCGGGCGAAGTCGCCCGGCGCCCGCCTCAAGGCCCTGGCCCGGGTCCGCCCCGCGCACCTCGTGCCGGACATCCCGCGCAACGCCGAACCCCGCACGGGCCTGTCGATGGGCGAGCACGCCGCCGTCACCGCCCGCGCCTGGGGTGTGCGGCGCGAGGACCAGGACGAACTCGCCGCCACCAGTCACCAGCGGCTCGCGGCGGCCTACGACCGCGGACTGCTGAGCGATCTCGTCATCCCCTTCCGCGGTCTCGACCGGGACCAGAACCTCCGGCCCGGTTCGACGGTCGAGAAACTCGCGACGCTCAGCCCGGTGTTCGGTCTTGGCGCCCCCGAGCCGACGATGACGGCGGGCAACTCGACCCCGCTCACCGACGGCGCCGCCGTGGTGCTGCTCGCGAGCGACGCGTGGGCGAAGACGCGTGGGCTGCCGGTCCTCGCCCACCTGACGGCGTACGAGACGGCGGCCGTCGACTTCGTCGAGGGAGACGTGGCAGGCGGCGAGGACGGGCTCCTGATGGCACCCGCGTACGCCGTCCCGCGCATGCTGGAGCGGACCGGACTCGCCCTGTCCGACTTCGACTTCGTCGAGATCCACGAGGCGTTCGCCTCCCAGGTGCTCGCCACCCTCGCCGCCTGGGAGAAGCGCGGCCTCGGCACGGTGGACCGCTCCCGCCTGAACGTGGCGGGCTCCTCGCTGGCCACCGG
Source organism: Streptomyces sp. NPDC102279 (assembly GCF_044766365.1). Classification (NCBI taxonomy): domain Bacteria; kingdom Bacillati; phylum Actinomycetota; class Actinomycetes; order Kitasatosporales; family Streptomycetaceae; genus Streptomyces; species Streptomyces sp. NPDC102279. The sequence goes on from NZ_JBIWLU010000017.1 coordinate 95,261, forward strand.
CCACCCCTTCGCCGCCACCGGCGCCCGCATCGTGGCGACCCTGGCGACGCTCCTCGCGGAGCGGGACGCGCCCGGCCGCGGGCTGATCTCCGTCTGCGCCGCCGGAGGGCAGGGGGTGACGGCGATCCTGGAGCGCGGGTGAGTCCGCTCCCGCGGGTCCGGCCGGCCGGTGCGCGCCGGGACGTCCACCGACGGCCCACCCGCGGGAACCGTGGACACCCGCTCCACGCCCTCACGGCTACCCCGGGTAACTCGCACCCCGCCCGCCCCAAAGCGCCACAAACCCCACACGCGGGCGCCGTAGGATCCCCGGTCTCACCGGGTTGCCGACCCTGAACCCCTCACTCCCCAGGCTCGTATGAGGTTGCGTGCCCCGCGCTCCTCCGAGCCACCCGCACCTGCCTTGCACCCGCCCCGGCCGCCCGGCCGACAAGGAGCCGCCTTGTGTCCAGCACGTACGCCCACGACGCCGCTCCGCCCCTGCGGGAACCCGAGATCAGGCGGCTGGACGGAGTCGTGCGCGAGGTCGCGGTACCGCCGCTCGTGGGACAGGTGACGCACGGCTCCCTCGCCGACATCCCGTTCGACAACGCGGCGGCGACTCCGCACGAGCCGGTCCTCAGCCGGAAGACACCCGACGGCGACCGCTGGACCGACGTGACCGCTGCCGAGTACGCCGAGCAGGTCCTGGCCGTCGCCAAGGGCCTGATCGCCGAGGGCCTCATGCCGGGCGACCGGATCGCCATCATGGCGCGCACGACGTACGAGTGGACCCTTCTCGACTTCGCCGCCTGGGCCGCCGGGCTCGTCACCGTGCCCGTCTACCCGACGTCCTCGATCTTCCAGACCCGCTGGATCCTCCAGGACTCCGGAGCCGTCGCCATCGCCGTCGAGTCCGTGGCCCAGGCCGCGAGCCTCGGCCCCGAACGCGAGCGTATCCCGGACCTGCGGCACATGTGGATCTTCGATAAGGGGCACGTCGAGCGACTCGCGGAGCTCGGCCGCAACGTCCCCGACCAGGAAGTCGCCGTCCGGCGCGGGGTGCTGGGCCCCGACACGCTCGCCACCCTGATCTACACCTCGGGAACCACCGGCCGTCCCAAGGGCTGCGCCCTGACCCACGGCAACTTCTTCGCCGAGGTCGACAACGCGGTGGAACTGCTCTACCCGATCTTCAAGTCCCGCACCCAGGACCCCGCCTCCACGCTTCTCTTCCTCCCCCTCTCGCACGTCTTCGGCCGCATGGTCGCCGTCGCCTGTATGCGCGCCCGGGTGAAACTCGGACACGCCCCGAGCCTCCAGACCGACGAACTCCTCGCCGACCTCGCCTCGTTCAAGCCGACGTTCCTGCTGGCCATCCCGTACGTCCTGGAGAAGGTCTACAACACCGGCCGCGCGACGGCCGAACGGATGGGCCGCGGCTCGTCCTTCGACCGCGCGGCCCGCATCGCCCAGAAGTACGGCGAGGCCGTCGAGGCCAGACAGCACGGCACCGGACCCGGACCGAGCCGGGGACTGCGCACCGCCCGCGCCCTGTACGACCCCCTCGTCTACCGCCGGATCCGCAACGCGCTGGGCGGCAGGGTCCGTTACGCCATCTGCGGCGGCTCCCCGCTCGGACGCCGGCTCGCCGCCTTCTACGCGGGCGTCGGCATCGAGATCTTCGAGGGGTACGGCCTGACGGAGACGACCGCCGCCGCGACCGTCACACCCCCGGTCAAACCCCGTCTGGGCACGGTCGGTTGGCCACTGCCCGGCACCCGGGTGCGGATAGCGGCCGACGGCGAGGTCCTGCTGAGCGGCGAACAGGTCTTCCGCGGCTACTGGGACCCGAACGCGGGCGGTGTCGTCGACGCCGCCCCGGACGGCTGGTTCGCGACCGGCGACATCGGTGAACTCGACGACGGCGGCTACCTCACCATCACCGGGCGCAAGAAGGAGATCCTGATCACCGCGGGCGGCAAGAACGTCGCCCCGGCGCCCCTGGAGAACTGGCTCCGCTCCCACCCCCTGATCGCCCAGTGCATGGTGGTCGGCGACCGCCGCCCCTTCGTCGCCGCCCTCATCACGCTCGACCCCGAGGGCATCACGCACTGGCGCCGGATGAACGGCAAGCACGGGGTCCCACCCGAACTGATCATGGACGACCCCGAGCTGCTCGCGATCCTCCAGCGGGCGGTCGACGAGGCGAACAAGCTCGTCTCCCGCCCGGAGTCCATCCGCCGCTTCACCGTCCTGCCCCGCGACTTCACCGAGGCGGCGGGCCACCTCACGCCCTCGATGAAGCTGCGGCGCACGGCGATCGCGGGCGACTTCGCCCGGGAGATCGAGGCGATCTACGCCCGGTGACGGCCGGTCCCGGTCCCCGGGTGGAGGCGGCGACCCGCGGGGTGCCCGACGGCCGGTGACGCCGGGTGCCGGGGCGGCCGCGGAGAGCGGCCGGGACAAAGGCAGGAGCCCCGCGACCGGCTGGCGCGGGGCTCCTTGGGTACTGCTATCAGTTCCGGATCAAAGCATCGGCTCAGAGAGCCGAATGCTTACATCGGGGTGACGTTCTCCGCCTGCGGGCCCTTCGGACCCTGCGTGACGTCGAAGGAAACCGCCTGGTTCTCTTCGAGAGAGCGGAATCCGCTCGCGTTGATCGCGGAGTAGTGGACGAAGACGTCCGGGCCGCCGCCTTCCTGGGCGATGAAACCAAAGCCCTTTTCGGCGTTGAACCACTTCACGGTTCCGGTAGCCATAAGCCCTCCTTGGGCCCAAAGGGTTGCCCTGCTCCAGAACCTGCGATTGTGTAAACAACTGCATACGTCTGAAAACGACGAGAGCCCGCGGTCACATGCTCCGCAGGCTCTGTACTGCAAGGGAAACCAAACTGCAACTTGCGGGCGAGCCTAGCACGCAGGCAGCCGAAAGCAATAGAGGGAAAGATCACGCCGCCGCGAACTTTCGCCCGGACGGACGACCGGTCTGACGTGCGTTGACTTCACGGTGTCACAAGGGTTGACACCAGGGGGCCGGATGGTTTCCGCCACCTATGGCCCACCCTGAAGCCCGCACCGTATTCCATGGGGGCTAGCCTCGCGATGTGGACAATTCTCGCACCCGGCCGCGCGTCGGCCACATCCAGTTCCTGAACTGCCTGCCCCTGTACTGGGGGCTCGCGAGAACGGGCACGCTCCTCGACTTCGAGCTCACCAAGGACACCCCGGAGAAGCTCAGCGAGCAGCTGGTGCGGGGTGATCTCGACATCGGGCCCATCACGCTCGTCGAGTTCCTCAAGCACGCCGACGAGCTGGTGGCCTTCCCGGACATCGCGGTCGGCTGCGACGGCCCCGTGATGTCCTGCGTGATCGTTTCGCAGGTCCCGCTCGACCAGCTGGACGGCGCCCGCGTCGCCCTCGGCTCGACGTCCCGTACGTCCGTCCGGCTGGCGCAGCTGCTGCTCGCCGAGAAGGTCGGCGTCCAGCCGTCGTACTACACCTGCCCGCCCGATCTGAGCCTGATGATGCAGGAGGCCGACGCCGCCGTCCTCATCGGCGACGCGGCGCTGCGGGCCAACCTGCTGGACGGGCCGAAGTACGGGCTCCAGGTCCACGACCTCGGCGCGCTGTGGAAGGAGTGGACGGGCCTCCCGTTCGTGTTCGCCGTCTGGGCGGCCCGGCGCGACTACCTGGAGCGCGAGCCGCTCGTCACCCGCAAGGTGCACGAGGCCTTCCTCGCCTCCCGCGACCTCTCGCTCGACGAGGTCTCCAAGGTCGCCGAGCAGGCGGCCCGCTGGGAGGCCTTCGACGAGACGGTCCTGGAGCAGTACTTCACGACGCTCGACTTCCGTTTCGGCGGCCCCCAGCTGGCGGCCGTCCAGGAGTTCGCGCGCCTTGTCGGTCCGACCACCGGCTTCCCGGCGGACGTGGACGTACGGCTCCTCCAGCCCTGAGACACCCACAGTCGGGGGGCTCCGGAGGCGCACGGCACTACGCTGCTGGGCAGTGTGTACGGGGGAGGGGTGATCCGTGGGTGCCATGCAGCCACTCGGCGTCGACGAGCCCACTGTCGTGGGGCCCTACCGGCTGCTCGGCCGGCTGGGTTCCGGCGGCATGGGGCGTGTGTACCTGGGCCGCAGCGCGGGCGGACGGACGGTCGCGGTCAAGATCGTGCATCCGCACTTCGCGCTCGACGAGGAGTTCCGGGCCCGTTTCCGCCGCGAGGTCGACGCGGCGCGGCGGGTCGGCGGTGCCTGGACGGCCCCCGTCCTCGACGCGGACCCCGAGGCGCCCGTGCCCTGGGTCGCCACCGGCTACGCGGCAGGGCCGTCACTGACGGCGGCCGTCGCGGACGGCGGCCCCCTCCCGGTCCACTCCGTGCGCGCGCTCGGTGCCGGCCTGGCCGAGGCCCTCACGGCGGTCCACGCCCTGGGCCTCGTCCACCGTGACGTCAAGCCGTCCAACGTGCTGCTGACCCTCGACGGCCCCCTGCTGATCGACTTCGGGATCGCCCGGGCCACCGACGGCACCGCCTCCCTGACCTCGACCGGCGTCTCGGTCGGCTCACCCGGCTACATGTCCCCCGAGCAGATCCTCGGCAAGGGCGTCACGGGCGCCGCCGACATCTTCTCCCTCGGCGCCGTCCTCGCGTACGCGGCCACCGGCGAGCCTCCGTTCCCCGGGGACTCGTCCGCCTCCCTCCTCTACATGGTGGTCCACGAGGAGCCCCGACTCGACGCCCTGGACGGCGAGTTGCGTGGCCTGGTGGCGGCCTGCCTGGCCAAGTCGCCCACGGATCGGCCCACTCCGGCCGAGGTCGCGGTCCGCCTGGCACCGCAGGGAGCGGCCCGGCTCGTGACGGCGGGCTGGCTGCCGGGCGCGCTGGTGGAACAGGTGAGCCGAAGTGCCGTACAACTGCTGAACCTCGAGGCCACCGGGGCCGGGGACGCCCCGCCTTCCGGGCTGGTGGGGTTCAGCAGTCCGGCGGTGGAGACCGGCGGTGCCGGGAGCGCTGCGGGGACCGGTGTGGGGAGTGCCGCGGGGATCGGTGCCGGGAACGGGTTCGGGCCGCCGGGCTCCGGGTTCGGGGCGTCCTCGTCGACTCCCGGGTTCGGTCCGCCGCCGCCGGGCTTCGGGCCGCCCCCCATGATGCCCCCGTACCTTCCCGGGCAGCGCGATACCGGGGCCGCGGAGCCCCAGGACGCCGTGCACCGCGAGGGGGCGCCGGAGAACGGGCCGGCGCGGGACCGGCCCGGCAAGGTCTCCGTCAGTGTCGCCGCGACCAGCGCCCCGGGGACGGACGGTCGGGGCCGCCGGATGAGCTGCACGGTCGCGCTCGCCGTGGCGGGAGCGCTGGCGGCCGTGACCGTCGGCTCGGCGTTCCTCTTCGACCTGCTGCCGGGCGGAGGCTCGGACGACCAGGACAGCGCGTCGGGCCCCGCTCCGACCGTGCGGGGGAGTGGGAGCGCTCCGGCCACCCCGGGCCCGTCGTCCGGCGCGACCGCCGCCGAGCCCGCTCCCACGCGGAGCACCCCCGGCGCGACCGGGCAGGCGTCCGCGATCCCCGCCACCTACCTCGGCACCTGGGAGGGCGACGCGCTCGCCCTGAACGGCACCCTCCCGATGGGGACCTTCCGCGTCACCGTCCACCAGGCCGCCGTGGGACAGGAGTTGGGCACCTTCCGGCAGACCGACCAGATCGGCGGCATCTGTGACGACACCCTCATCCTGAAGAAGGTCACCGCGAAACAGCTCGTCGCCACGAGTGTCGCCGACAAGTCCAACCGCGACGTCTGCACCACCGGCCGCCACGAGGTCCGGCTGACCCCCGGCGTCGGCACCCTCACCTACGAGACGGACAACGCCGACGCGGGCGACCCGGTGGCCCGGATGACCAAGGTCGAGTAAGAGGTCCGGGCCGCATGCGCGGGTGAGGCGGCCGGGTGACGGCGACGTGCCCGCGCGGATCGGGGCGGCCGCCCCGATCAGGAGGCCGGCCGGTTCCTCTCGCGGAGGTGCATGACCTTGCCCGCCGCGGCGATCAGGGCCGCCGAGACCAGCACCGTCGACAGCAGCCCGACGGCCCAGACCCAGGGGTACTCGACGTGCACCCAGCAGGCCTCGCCGCGGCTGTGGCACGCGCCGCGCCAGTCGCTCCGGTGCTTGGGGCGGAAGCTCGCGAACACGACCGACGCCCAGAGCAGGCAGCCGGCGACGCCGGGCAGGGAGGCGACGGCCCAGCCGAGTGAACGGAGCGCGCTCGTACGCCACTTCATCCGGGACAGCGTCATCGCCACGACGGCGCACCCGATCGGCGCGAGGGCGCCGACGAGGGCGGCGAAGCCGTATCCGCCACCGGGTACGGCCGGGGCCACCCGGCCCCAGAGAACGTGCCCCCAGGTCATGCCCAGGAGCGCGAACCCGGCAATCCCCGCCGTGCCGATCAGCATCACGAGACAGCCGAACCACGGCTCCCCCCGGGACGCCCGCTCCTTCGCCCGCGACCACGAGGACGGACGCTGCCGCACATGCTCGTAGCGCAACGCCGCCCCCGCGGCCCGTCGCCGCTTCGGCCTCGCCGATCCGCTCACCGGTCCCGCCCTCTCGTCGCTACGTCCTGCGCCCCCGTGATGACCGGGGTCACATCGGCGTGGTCACCGTCAGCGGCTCGCCGTCGCCGAGGTGCAGCAGGCCCTTGCCGGGTGCGACCGGTCCGCCGACCATGCTGCGGTTCGTGCGGATGCCGATCAGCTCGCCCGCGGAGGAGTCCTGCGGCGACAGCAGGATGCCGCGGCGGCCCTTCTTCATCTCGACCTGCCAGCCGGAGAAGCCGCTGCAGACGTCCTCCTCGTCACCGGCGATGACCAGGCCGAGGCCGCGTTCGGCGCCGCGCTGCACGATCCGCTTGAAGACCGTCTCGGCGTCGCAGTCCTCCAGGACCTCGCCGTCGTCGACCAGGACCACGATCGGCTCCTCGCGCGACGCCGAGTCGATGGCCTCGCGCAGGTCGTCACCCTCGATGTCGTCCTCGTCGAACACCTTCAACACGCCCTCCGCGCCGTCCAGTTCGCGCAGCGGCGACGGGCGGGGCGCCGCGATGACCAGCCGGACGCCCTGGGCCAGGTACGACCGTGCCATGTTCATCAGCGTCGTACTGCGGCCCGACTTGGCGGGGCCCGCGATCACGAACGTCGGCACGCCCTGGGACAGGTCGGGGCCGAAGCCCATGATGTCGTCGCCGCCGATGCCCACGAGACCCCACAGCCTGGAGCGGGAGGCGTCCGGGTCGCGCATCTCCCAGGCGTCGGCGAAGTTGATCCGGGTCGGCAGCACGTCGACGCGGAACGGACGCCGGTCGCGCGGCAGTTCGGCGTCACGGACAGCGGCGGCCTCACCGATCGCGGAGAGGGCCGCGGCCTGCCCCTGACCCGTCGCGTCCTCGGTGAGCAGCGCGAACTGGGTCTCCGTACCGTGCTCGTTGCGGTAGCCGCGGCCCGGCGGGATCTCCTCGGGGATCTTGCGGGCGTTGATGCCGATCAGCGAGAAGTCTGAGCGGTCCGCGAGCCGCAGGCCGTACTTGTCCTCGGTGAGCGAGCCGATCCGGGTGGAGAGGATCTGCCGGTCACCCGTCATCACCATGTGCAGGCCGACGCTCGCGCCCTCGCGCATCATCGCGGTCAACTGGTCGGTGAGGTCGCCGTGGTCGTACTCGCCGAGGGTGGGCAGCCAGCCCTCCCAGCGGTCCAGCAGCACCACGAGGTGCGGCAGCCGCTCGCCCTCCGGCTCGGCCGCCCGCTGCTCGCCGATGTCGGCGAACCCCTTGTCGGCCAACAGGTCCTGCCTGCGCGTCAGTTCACCCTTGAGGCGGGCGATGAGACGGACCACGCGCTCGGTCTGGTTGCGGCCCACGACGGCACCGCAGTGCGGCAGCCGGGTCAGCGCGTTGAGCGCGCCGTTGCCGCAGTCGATGCCGTAGAGGTGGACGTCGGCCGCCGAGTGGGTGCGGGCCAGTGAACCCGCGATCGTGCGCAGGACCTGGGAGCGGCCGCTGCGCGGGGCCCCGCCGATGAGCAGGTGCCCGAAGGAGGCGAAGTCCACGACCACCGGCCGGCGCGCCTGGTCGGCGGGCAGGTCCTCGACGCCGTACGCGGCGGGCGGCAGCTTGCCGGGGCCGCCCGCGAACGCGGGCACCGGGACCTCGTCGAGCAGCAGCGTCTCGGACAGCGCCGGCAGCCAGGGACTGTGCTGCTGCGGGATACCGAGCACCCGGTTGGCGTCGCGGACCGCGTCGACCAGCACCTTCAGGTCGGTGATCTCCTCCTCCTCGCGCTGCTCGGCCTTCGGCTTGACCAGCGCGGCCCGCCCGAGGTCCTCCCAGCCCAGCGGCCCGGCCCAGGGCGCGAGCGCCGCGGGGTCGGCGGCACCCGGCCGCCGGCCACCGACGCGGCCCGACTGGAACGGCACCAGCGAGGCGTGCCCGAGCCGGACGTACGCCCGCCCCGGCGTGTTCTTGGAGATGTGCCCGGCCTCGGGGGAGTCGATGACGTCGCTGGACTCGCCGCCGTCGGTCACCCGCAGCGCGATCCGCAGGTTGGTGTTGGCGCGGATCTCCGGCGAGACCACACCGCTCGGGCGCTGCGTGGCCAGCAGCAGGTGGATGCCGAGCGAACGGCCTCGCTGGGCGATGTTGACCAGACCCGTCACGAAGTCGGGCAGGTCGCGCACCATGGAGGCGAACTCGTCGATGACGATGAGGAGCCGGGGCACGGAGGCGTGCGAGGGATCGCGGCGGACGAGATCCTGGTAGTCTTCGATGTCCTTGGCGTCGGCCGCGGCGAGGATGTGCTCGCGCCGCTTCAGCTCCGCGCCCAGCGACTCCAGGGCCCGTTCCACGAGATGGGCGTCGAGGTCGGTCACCATGCCGACGGTGTGCGGGAGTTTGACGCAGTCCTTGAAGGCCGAGCCGCCCTTGTAGTCGACGAGGACGAACGTCATGTTCTCCGGGGTGTTGGACACCGCCAGCGACGCCACGATCGTCTGGAGCAGCTCCGACTTGCCGGAGCCCGTCGTACCGGCGATCAGACCGTGCGGCCCGTCGCGCCGCATGTCGATGCCGAACGGACCGTCGTACGACTCACCGATGACGGCCATCGTCGACTGGCCGCCCATCCGCCAGCGCGCGGTGATCGCGTCGCTGGTCGGCGGCTCCAGCTGGAGCACGTCGAGCAGCCTGCTGGCACCGGGGAGCGCCGAGTCCTCGGTCTCCCCGCTGATGTCGCGGAGCGGGGACAGGGCGCGCGCGAGCCGCCCGCACCAGGCCGCCGACACGAAGTCCGGCCGTACGTCCTTGACCCGCGCGATACCCGTCTGCTCCACACGCAACCGCAGTTCCAGCGGCTTGCCCGCACCGGCGGCGGAGTCGTCGGGCTCGGCCGCGTGCCAGGCGTGGAAGGACGGGAAGCCGCCCGGCGCCGCCGGTGCGGCGGGCACCGTGCGGGCCGGCTGCCGCACCGCCGCGTGCTCCTCGGGCTTCGGTTCCGCGATCACGATCGCCTGGCACTCGCCGGGCAGGAACCGCTCCTCGGCGTCCAGGCAGAGCGCGTACATCGACATGGCCGGGCCCTCGCGCAGCAGCCGCACCACGCCGGGCATGGACCGCAGCCGGCGCGAACCGTCCCAGACGACGATGATGTCGGGGTCGCTGAACGAGGCCTTGTTGCCGTTCTGCCGGGCGGCCTTCTGGCGGGCGTCGAGGAGCTGGGTCAGCTCGCCGATCCGGGCGCCGACGGTCTCGGCGTCCGTGCCGATGAGCACGTTGGCGTCCTGCGCCCCGGCGGGCCGGCTGTGCGGCAGCCAGCGCACCCAGTCCCAGCTGTCCCGGCCGCTGCTCTCGGTGAGTACGTAGAACTGCACGTCCAGCGGGCTGTGCAGCACCGCGGCCTGGGCGACGGCCCAACGCCCCAGCGCCTGGGCCGAGTCACCGGGTCCGGCGATGCCGACGACACCGCGCTCGGCGAGCGGGAGGGCGACCGGCGCGTCCTCGATGGTCCAGGTCACCTGGCGCTTGTGCTCGTCCTGCTCCGGGTCGTCGAGCACGACCTCGGACGGCATCTGCCCGGTGCCGACGCGCAGCAGCAGATGGTCGGCGTCGGTGCGGCGCCGCTCCCACAGCCGGGTGCGCGGGCCGGTGCCCAGCGACAGCACGGCCGCCGGGTCGGGTATCGCCTGACGCCGGTCGAGCCGCTCGGCGGCCAGGGCCTCCTGGGCGTCGTTCTCGATCCGCTCCTTGTGCTCCTTGTACTCCTTGACCTGCTTCGCATGGGACTTGCGCCCCTGCTTCTTGTCCATGAAGTAGTTGCCGAGCATGATGAGCGGGCTCAGCAGCGCCATGATCATGTAGTACCAGCGCCCGAAGACCATCACCATGACGACCGCACTGACCAGCGGCGTCAGTGCCATCAGCCAGGGCAACGGCCGTGCCTCGTAGTCCCGTACGGGACTGGGCAGCCGGAACTTCGTCTCCCGCTCCGGCGGATGCAGCCGCGGCGGCCGGTTGTAGTCAAGCCCCGCCCCGTCCTCGGACCACTTGAGAGCGGCGTTCGGCGGCGAGTAACGGTCCAGCTGCAGCAGGGTGTTGCCGACCGCGACCTGACCGCCGAGGGGCCAGGAGTCGGCATCGAGGGAGGCGAAGAGCTCCCCGTCGAGCCGCACGCCACTCTTCGGGTCAGCGTCCTCGCCCTGGCCCGCGCCGGCTTTCTCGCCATGGACGTCGAGGCGGCAGGTTCCATCGGTTGCAACTGACAACGTCAGGGCACGGGAGGGCAGTTCGGGATCGTCGATCCGGATGTACGACGCGGCGCCGCTGCCGATGTCGTAGCGGCCGATGCCGAGCCGGTGCACGGCACCCGCGGCGGGACCGCCGGCCACCCGCAGCTCGACGAGCCCGGTCGGCTCGCCGGGCAGACACCCGGCGGGGTCGTGCAGGCTGACGACGGCACCCTCGCGCAGCGGGGAGGTGCCGATGGTCGCGCCGGGATCGACGGGATACCCGTCGACGTACGCGACGGGCGCACCGCCGCCCGCGGCCCCTTGATGGTGCCCGAGCGGGATGATCTGCGCGCCACCGCCGTACCCGACGTGTTCGGCCAGTTCCTTGGCGATGTCCCCCACCGAGGACTCGGGATCCGCATCAAGAACGACGTCGGCGGTGGCCCCGCCGAGCGGATCGACGACGGTCAGAGTGAGCCGCACGCTCGTCCTCCCCCAGACACCCGCGGCCGCTTCCGGAACGCGGGCCACAGTGCCCCCGACGATATCCGCTCACCCCTTCCCGCAGGCAACGGGCGGTGTGAGGGAACGACGAAGGCCGCCCGGCACCCTGGCCCGCACGGCGTCCCCGGCCCCGCCTTTGGCCCTCCCTCTGGTGCGGGCTCGTGACAGAACCGGGGTGTGCTCCTGCAAGCGTCATAAGTAAGCTGCATGCTCAATGCGGACGATCGCATCATCCGCACCAGGAGCCACGGGGGTTGGCCCTGCGGCGAGTTGAGTATGGAGGACGCCACATGGCCGGCGGCAAAGACGCAGACATCACTTACGAGAAGATGCGGGGCGCTGCTAAGCGACTGGGCCACGAGAAGGAAAAGATGGAGGACAAGCTCCACGGCCTCGACAGCTACATCGACGGCCTGGTCGCCGACGGCTACACCACGTCCAAGGGCTCCCAGGCCTTCGACGACTCCTTCAAGGAGTTCACCAAGGGCATGAAGGACACCCTCGAAGGCCTCAAGGGCATGGCCAAGTTCCTCGAGGACGCCGCGAAGGCGTACGAGGACCTGGACGACCAGCTGGCCAAGGGTGTCAAGGGCTGACGCTCTTCCCTCCACACGTGCGACCCGGTACGACGGGGGGCCCAGGCGTCCCGTCGTACCGGTGGTTGCCGTCGGCTACGACGGGCGCACGGGAACTCGACAGCGCGGCACGACGGGGGCGTCATGGGCGACGGCAGTGATCACACCCGGCTCGATCTCGATGTGATCAAGGAAATGGGAACGGGACTCAGCAACGTCAAGAAGGCCTTCGAGGGCCTGGAGAAGCTGGGCGACAAGTACGAGGACGACTTCGGTAACAGCGCGCTCGCCGACAAGTTCGCCGATTTCGCCGAGAATTGGGAGATCAGCCGCGAGAAGTTGACCGGCGAGATCGACGCGCTCGCGCAGATCGCCAAGGCGGCCGCCAAGGCGTACGAAGACATCGATCACCAGCTGGCCGAGGCGATCCGCGGCGCTCAGGACCCCAAGAAGAAGGGGAATTGACGATGGCCGGAAGGCCGCACGACTGGCATCCTGTCGCCGACAGCGACCCCGTTCCCGGCGATCCTGATCGCATGGTCGCTCTCGGGCGGCAGTTGCGCAAGACCGCCGAGGAACTCGACCGGCAGATCCGCAACCTGAAGGCGGTCGCCGACGTCGACGCCTGGGACAGCAAGGCCGGCAAAGAATTCCGCGAGAAGGCCAAGGGCAACGTCAAGAAGCTCGAAGCGGCTTTCAAGCGGTACGACACGGCGGCCACGGCCATTGGCTCCGCAGTCGTCGAAGTGGGCGGCGGCTATCAGGACAAGCTGCACGCCACATCACGGGATTACGCTTCCGACCTGAACCGCGCCCAGGAGATCGCCGACGCGGCCCTCAAGGACGCCCAGGAGGCCGACGAGCGCAAAGGCGCGGCTCAAAGAAGCCTGGACGGGCTCCCGGACAAGGGCAAGAGCAAGGACGCGGCGGACAAGGGCAAGGACGACAAGGCCCGCAAGGACCTGGAGGACCAGCGCGACTCGGCGGGTGACGAGATCGCCGCGGCACGAGAGAAGGTCAGCGCCGCCAGGAAGATCCGGGACGACGCGGCCAAGCGGGCCCGCGACTCCATCGACGCCGTCATCAACCACGATTCCCTGAAGGACGGCTTCTGGGACACCCTGGTCAAGGACATCGCCGATGTCACGTCCTTCATCGCCACATGGTGCGGAATCCTCTCGCTCGTCGTCGGCTGGATCCCGGTGATCGGGCAGGCCGTGGCGGGTGTCCTGGGGGCCATTGCCATGATCGCCACGTTGATCAACTTCGCGGCGACCTTCGTGCAGGTGCTCCAGGGCAACGCGGAGTGGATGGACCTCGGGTTCGCGGCGCTCGGGTTCCTCATGATGGGGGTCGGCAAGGGCTTCTCCAAGATCGCGGGCAAGTTCGCAAAGGGAGCGCTCGGCAAACTCGGCAGAGCCGGAGCGGCGCGGACCGTCCGCCAGGTAAGCCGTGCGAACAAGAACCTCCGGCGCGCTTCCGGGCAGTCTTCCAAACTGGGCAAGGGAGACGTCTGGAAGTCGCTCAAGGAGCCGTTCACCGAGCCGTTCTCCAAGAGCTCCTGGAGCACCAACCTCAAGGCACTCAAGCCCGGCGGCGGGAATTACGCCAAGGCCGTTAACGAGCTGTCCACGCGCGGAGGCGGTAACGCCTTCAAGGGTCTGGGGAAATCCTTCTCCATCGCGGATCCCGGTGTGGCATCCGACCTCAAGTCCATCAAATTGGGCACTTCGGCGCTGGGCGGCCAGTTCGACGCCAATTCCCTCAACAAGATCTCCAGGACAGCCACCCGTCTGGGGCTCGTCGGCAGCGGGATTACGCTGGGCGGCCTGGGCCTGGACAGCAACCTCGACCCGCTCCTCGGTTGAGACCACCACCACGCCCTCGCGTGAAAGGAACGACATGACCGCACAGGACGATCCCGCTCCCCTGGTCGAGGACTTCGAGTGCAGCTTCGAATTCCAACCCGGGTGGGTCGACCTGACGCTCCGCGAGGGGACCAGGGCCGAGGCGAAGGCACTGGCCACTCAGGTCGTGAACAGCCTGAACCCGCTCGGACTCGAGATCGAGAACAGTGCTGTCTTCGACGACATGGTCGAACGCGCCGTCGACCTCAACGAGGACGTTCCGACGCTCGCGGCGGCGTACTACACCGAGAAGGGCGAAGCCCTCGCCAACCTGATGGTCGACTCGTACGGAGACGAAGGGGTCGAGCGTCCGTCGCGCGAAGAGTTCCAGCCCGTCCTCCTGGAATGGGCGAACGGGGAGATCGCGGGCGAAGCGCAGGTCGAGTACCTGGACCTGCCCGCGGGTCCCGCTGTGCGGGTGCAGGCGATGCTCGAGGTGAAGCGGATGTTCGGCTTCGGCCGCAAGCTCACCGAGTTCATCAGGTACGCCGTTCTGCCGCCCGGGATGAAGAGCCTCATCGTGGTGACGGTCACCTGGGAGGCGGTCGCTCGTACGGAGGACATCACCGAGCTCGCCGACGAAGCCGTGCAGACGATGCGGATCGCTCCACTCGCCGCGGAAGACGGCGAACCGGTCGTCCCCGGAGACACCGCGTGAAGCGGGCCGCGGAGTTCACCTCCCCTCCGACGGACTACAACGTCGTCGTACCGGACGGCTGGTTCCAGCTCGTCCTCGACCCCGACGCCCGTGACCGCGGCATCGTCGCGCTGGCCGACCGTACGTTCCGCGGGGTGGACAACGCGCCCCATCTCCGGGATCAGTTCATGCGGGACCTCCAGCGCAAGGCGAAGGACGCCTACCAGGTCGGCGGCATCGAGTTGTACCTCTCCACACTCACGATCGGCCCCGTCCCGCTGGCTTCCTCGCTGCTCATCAGCCTCCCGGCCCCGGACGAGTGGCCGGAATGCTCGGACGCGGACGAACTGGCGGAGTATCTGGCCGGCGGGGACCTCGGAGCGGACGCCGAACTCGATGTGGTGGGACTGGAGATGGGGGGCACCACCGTGCGCCACCGTCACCGGGAAGCCCCTGATCCCCAAGCGCAGATGGGCAACACCCTTCCCACCACCAGCCTCACCTACTACGTGCAGGTCCCGGCGTCGAAGCGGTGGCTGCTGCTCAACTTCTCCACCCCCGTCGACCCACTGGCCGACCGCATGGTGGAGCTGTTCGACGCGGTGGCTGGGACGTTGCACTGGGCATGAGCATCCTGCGACGAGCACTTCGACTCGATCGCCAGCACCCTCCAGTGGATGGCCTGATGCCCGCGTACGCCGACTCCGTCGTCCACATGAAGGCGCCGGACGGCGCTGTGTCCCTGCCCGTGCGCGGTGCGGTCGATCTGGGCTCCTGGGCTCAGGAAGCCGCCCGCCTCCGGGCCGGCCACGATGCCGACGCCCGGTTGACCGAGGCGCTCGCGCTCGAACTGGGCGAGGCGGCGGCCGACGCCCGCACCCGCGCCCCGATCGTCGCGCTCTCGTACGTACCCGAGCCCCGGCTGGGGGAGTTGGCCCGCGTCGAACTCTCGGCCCTGGTCGCCGACGACACGTACCCCGCGGTGACGGTGGACCTCCTGCACCGCTATCTGGCCACACCGACAAGCAACTCGTTCCGCCCGCCCGAGGCCGAGCGACGCACCCTGCCCATCGGACCCGCCGTCCGCGTCCGGCACGCCTACGTCCAGGAACCCGACCGGGACGGAACGGGCACCATCCTGGAGACCTGCGCCTACGGCATCTGCCCGGACGAGAAGTGGGGCCTCGTCCTGCTCGCGTCCTGGCGCGCGCCGGCCCACACCGACGCGCTGTGCACGCTGACGGACGACCTCGCGGAATCGGTCACGGTGACGGCGGGCCGGTGAGCGCGGTCGAGGGGGAGACGGCCGGCTCGCCCCGCGTCGGGCGTTGACGAGGGAGACGTCGTCGGGATGTCTCAGAGATCGCCCGGCTCGAAATTCACGTGCTCGCCGTCAGGTCCCATGACCTTGACCCTGGGGTCGCTGCCGCCGCGTGGGTCGGGAAGGGGCCCGTACGCCACTTCGATCGTGAAGTTTCCGCTGGGGCGTCGTGTCACGACAGCGCGGCCGGAGGGACGTACGACGGAAAAGGCCGTGACGGTTTCCTGCTGCCCGGAGGTCAGCTCTTCGTACGGAACATGTTCTGACGCGTAGGAGAGGTGGCGCAGCACCTCCCAGTGGCGGTCGGTCTCCGGCGGGGCGAGTCTGCACCACGAGCCGTCGGTGAAGGTGATCACTGCTTCGAGGCCCACCTTGGAGAAGGTCCGGCGCTCGACGTTCGCGATGTTGTCCCGGTCCGTCTGCCAGAGAACTTCGTCCCGCGTGGTGTCGTCGTCGGGGAAGCCGACGACGAGCAGGCGGCGGTCTGTGACGACGATGTGGGTGCGGTAGTTCTCAGGACACCGGCTCGGATCGAGCTGCCACGGGAGGGTGCGGGCGAGCGTTCCCGGGTCCGCCCACATGACCGGGAAGTCGTCGACCTCGTTCTCCCGGTCGCGTGAGCGTCCGGCGCCCGTTGGGCCGCTGCCGACGCTCCCGGCCGCTGCCAGGACCTCCACCGCCGCCAGGACGACGAGAGCGGCGAGCCGGGCGCCGAACGCTCCGACCGCGCGGGCACGCCGTTCGGACCTGGAGAGGACGGTGAAGGCCGGCCCTTCGGGCCACCCGGCCAGGTCCTTCTGGATGTCGTCGCGGCGTGTGTCCCTGAACCAGCGCATACCGGAGACAGCCCTGTCCGAGCCGGTCGCGAAACGCCCCGGGGTCCGGGCCAGGGAAGTCTCGCCGGGGGAGGGGTGCCAGGTGGTCATCCGGGTCGTGTCTTCAGAGTGCGGTTGCGGCTCGGCTGGAGTGGCCGCCGTCATGATGCCGGGTCAGAGGCGTCGGTGGCGGGGTCGCCGAATGACACCGTCCGCAGGACGGCGATCAACAGATCGCAGAACTCGCCCCAGTACTCGGTGGACGCGGTGTCCAGGGTGAACACCGCCGTGTAGGGGCCTGTCGGGAACGGCACCTGCACCTGGATCTGCCCGGTGAGGAGCCGTTCCTCGGCACCACTGGCAGTGATCTCCGGTGAGAGTGTCACCTCCCGCATGGTTACGCACGAGACCGCCGGACCGCAGGGTAGGTCGAGCCATCGGGCGTCACGGCGTGGGTCGCCGCTGAACGCGGTGAGAATGCCGTGCGCCGCGATCTCGGGATCGCTCTGCTGCGTCTCCACCGCGGCCACCGTGAGGGCGCACTGGACCACACCCCCGTCCTCGGTGGAGAAAAGGCCCATGGCGGAGTACGAGATCCCGGTGTGCGCCAACTGCTCTGCGAGAGCTGCGTAATACGGGGCCGCAGGGTCCCACAATGCCTCGTCGCCGCGAGAGTAGAGCTCTCGCACGAACGACGCGGAGAGGGCGGCGCGGTCCTCCGGCGTCGCCGCCAGAGGCAGACTGAAGAACCCTTCGGGAGTGGTGAATGCGAGCGGCGGCACGTCGTCGAGCACGGACAGGACAGATATGGCAGGTGTGGACATAGAGGATCGAATTTCCCTTCCGGTCAGATGTCGCCCTTGTGGAATCGGGCGTTCTCCCCGTCCGGGTCCATCAACTTGAACGCTTCGCTGCTGACGCCGTAGGTGGGGTGAACACGGTCGTACAGCCTGTAGGTCACATAGACATTGCCGCTCGGGCGCCGGTAGATCTGCAGGCTCCCCCCCGGCTCCTTACCTTCGAGGAGCTTGCGTACGGCTCGTTGTTGGCCGGGAGTGAGGTCCGCTGGATCCATCAAGGGAAGAGGATCCTCCAAAGCGCGGGTGACGCTGTTGCGGCAGTCGCTGTTCTGCCCCGAGAGTCGACACCAGGATCCGTCATTGAACGTGAGGGTGAAGTCTCTGTCGTACCTGCCGAAGTCTTTACGGGTTGCCGCAGCGATGTTTGTCCGCTCGGTCTCCCAGAGGACCTGGTCGTAGGGATCCTCCTGGTTGTCCAGCAGTCCCAGGACGAGAGTGCGACGGTCCGTGACGACCATGTGCGTACGATCTGTTTCGGACCGTCTGCCTGGATCGAGCTGCCAGGGAAGAGCCCGGGCGAGGGTGCCTGGCGCCGCCCACATGACGGGGAAGTCCTCAACCTCGTTCTCCGGGTCTTCCGGGGTGCCGAGTTTCGCGACATTGCCCGTGCTGCCCGAGCCGGCTAGGGATTCGAGGACGCCGAGCGTCGCAACCAGAAGCAGACCCGCTCCGAACTTTGCCCCCTTGCGCAGCCGACGGTCGTTCTTGCCCCGGACGGTGAAGTGCGGCCCCTCCGGCCAGCCCGCCAGATCGCCTTGGATGTCCCGCCGTTCGGTGTCCCGGAACCAACGCATATCCGCCACGGGCGTTGCAGCTCCGGTGGCGAAGCTCACCGCGGACCGTGCGATCAGTGTCTCGTTTGGGTCAGGTTGCCAGATCGTCATCAGTGTCGAGCCTCAGTGTGCGGCGGCGGATTGGTGGAGACGGTCACCGGGGTCGGTGGACTCGCCACTGTGCAGCCCGATGCTGATTCCCTTGGGAAGTACCTTGCCAGCGACATCGATCCCTCTGCCAAGTTTGCTCAACGGATCGATTGTGAACCGTTCTCCCAGAAGGGCTGCCCCCTTGGTGCCGAGCCACTGCCCCTGGTGATAGCCGGCCTCTGCGAGACCTGCCAGCCGGTTCATCGTTCCGCTCTCACTGCTGAGAAGGGCGATTTTCTCGGCAGTGCCCCCGAGGACGACCTTCCTGCCCAACAAGCCGAGACCTCCCTTGACGGCACCCGCCATCTCGCCAGTAGCCATGAAATTGAACGAGGAAGAGATGGGAGAGACCGCGAAGCCCTTGCCGAATTCGGCAATGCGTTCCGCGGCCAACGTCTCACTGGCCACCTTCGCCCCCTTTCCGAACATCCCGATCCCGGGAAGGAGTCCGAGAGCGTCGGTTCCCATCGTCAGCCAGCTCACGTCCGCACCGCCCGCCATGGCCACTCCGTGCGCGAGCAGGGCAAGTCCGCTGGTCAGCAGGGCCGCGGCGCCGAAGATGGCTCCGAGAGGTTCGAAGGGCAGCGTGATGATGGCGAGGACGCCCAGGACGGTGGTGATGTCACTGAGAACGTCGCCGATCTCCTTGATCAGGTCGGCGTGGTCTGCGACCCAGTCCGCGGTTCCGTTCCAGGCATCCGCGATGCCGTCGCCCAGCTTGTCCCAGAACCCGGGCTCGTCCGGCGCTATGTCGGCGGCCTTGTCGAGGTCCTTGCCGATGAGTCCCGCGGCCTTCTTGTAGCGGTCTTCGAGGTCGTGGACCTTGGTGATGACGGCGTCGACCTGGCCCGAGGCCTTCCCGAGTTCGTCGCTGCCTTTGCCGTCACCCTTCTGGTCGGCCTTTTGCTGGGCATCGGCCTTGGCGTCGAGCTTGTCCCCGGCTTCCTTCTCCAGTCGGTCGGCTTCGACCTGGAAATCGCTCAGCTGTCCCGACCAGCGATGCAGGGCCCGTGCTGCCTTGTCGAAGGAGTCGTGGCTCTTCTTGATCAGCGGCGTCACATCGGTGGATATGTGCTCGCTGAAGGCGATGGCGGTCTTGCCCTTCCAGGCGCCCACTTCGATCTGTTGCAGCTCGCGCAGAGCCGTCCCCAACTCGCCTGCCAGTCCGCCGAGTTTCTTCGCCAGTTCTCGAGTCTGCTCGACGTCGCCGGGAGTTGGATCCCAGCCTATGTGGGGGAAAGAACGCTGTGCCATCGTCGCCTCAGTGCCCCTTCTTCTTCGGAGCCTTGAGGGACTCCGCGAGGTCCAGGTCCAGCTTCTCGAAGGACTTGCCGATCTTGTCGATCATCTTGACCGCGCCCTGCGTGTGCTTCCCGAGCTGCTTGATCCCGTAGCCCCAGTCACCCGCGAAATCGTGCACGTCGTCCACCAGCCCGCTGTCGCCGACGACCGAGCCGTCGGCGCCACGAAGGGTGCGGCGCGCCGAGTCCATCCGGTCGGTGACCGTGGAGAACGTCTTGCGTAGGTCCTCGAAGATCGTTCCTTCGAGCCGTAGGTCACTCACGATGTTTCGCCCCCGTTGCGTCCGTGAAGGGATCGCCGGGAGAGGTCCGCGCAGATCTGAGGCGGAGGTGTCAGGAGGACCCGACCCCTTCGGATGTGGCGATCACCGCAGCGATCCTACTTACTGGCGTCAACGGGGTGCCAGTGAGGGGCAGGGAGCGGTCTTCCCTGAGAGGTGCATGGGTCTGCATTTGCCTGGACTTGGTGGTGCGTCGATCGCTTCGTGATTTCGGATCGCGAAACGAAAGGCGCACCACGGTGGCGCTTCCCGTGGGGGATGAGCCGAGTGGATGGGCCATGAGGAGTTCTCGGGCCGGTGACTCTGGTTTCGCCTCGGCTGGTCGGCCCGGAGCCGAGGACTGTGCTCCTGTCAGCGGTTGACGGACTGGATCTCCTGGACGGTCACGTCCTGGGTCGTTCCGAAGGTGCCGTCGGGCAGGTCGCCACCCGCGCCACCGCTGCCGGTCCAGTCGATCTGCCAGGTGATGGTCGCGCGCATCTTGTACGCGGAGGCGCCCGAAGACCGCAGGTACTTGATCCCGCACGTCGGAGTCCTGTCCGCATCGCCCCGCGTGAACGCCTCACCGATCGAGCCGTCACCGTTGATCCGGCATTCGCCACCCGCGGGGTAGGTCTCGGCGTCGCTCGTGCCCGGTTCGAGTTTGAGGGACACCGGCTTTGCCGTCGTGGTGGCCTGGATGTCAAGGCCATTGACGTTGAGCGACGCCGTGACGGACACGTCCTTGAACGTCGCCTTGTCCAACCACGCCCACGTCGGCAGATTGACCTTTGTCGTGCCTTCGGGAGCCATGGTGACGCGCGTGTCGGGGACGCTGACGCGGTTGTATGCGAGCTGGGCGAGGATTTCGGGGGTGACCGCGTTCTCCACGGGTGGAGTGGCACCGTTGTCGACCCAGAACGGCTGCCTGTCGCATTGTTGTGCCTCAGGGGTCAGCCATCGATCCGGGTCCCGTGTCGCGACCCACCAGTTGCCCTCGTCGGCCTTTTCCTTGTTGTAGTCCTTGTACTCGCCGTCCTTGTAGTAGGAACGGAATTGGGCCACAGAGCTCTTCGCGTAGCTGGGCTGCCTGGGGTCGTCGGCGACGAGGCTGTACCCCTCCTCCGTGTTCTTCGCGAACTCGGCCACGGAGTAGGGCTCGTACCAGCAAGCCGGCGGCGTCCAGTTTCCGACAGGGGTGAGGCCTCCGGTCGACCGGCCACCGCTTTCCTTTGTGCCACCCCTGAACGTGATGCGCGATGCCAGAGAGTGCCCGTCGCGCGAGCCCTGCTGTTTCGTGTCGGCTCCCTCGTGGCCCGCGCCGACATCCACGTCGGCGTACGCGGCGGGCGCGAGGAGCGCTGAGACAGCTGCGAGGCAGGCGGTCATGACGGCCGAACGAGAGAGAGTCACGGCGTGCACGCGGAGTTGGCCCTCTCGGAGTTGAGAACGGCGGTCTGCCAAACGCCCTTGTCGCTCTTCTCCAGCCGAGTGACGTAGAGCAGGTAGGACTTGTCGGTCACCGGTGTCTTGTCGGCCTTGCCGGTCTTCAAGTCCTTGGCGAAGGCCTTTCCCTCGAACGAGCAGTAGGAGAGTGTCGCCTTGTCCTTCGCGTAGACATTCAGGCGGGGCCGGAAGTAGCGGGTGTCACCGGTCATGGACTTCTTGGCTTCCACGAATCCCTTGACCCACTGGGATGCCCCGACCAGGGCGTCGCCTTTGTAGTAGAAGCCGAGCACGGGTTCGTCCGCGTCGCCCTGGGTGATGGCGTAGTCCAGGGCGTCGATCCGGCGGGACGCGTCAGCCAGTACGGCGTCCTTCGCGGCGTCGCCCGTCTTCCAGTCGTCGAAGTCGTTGGTGAGGTCGCCGGGAAGCGTGACCTTGGGGTGCTGGGCCGAACCCTCTGGGCTCGCGGTCGGGGACGCCGACGTCGTGGAGGAGCCGGAACCCGCCCCCGCGATCTTGTCGTTCCCCTTCGGGCTGTCGTCCCCGCTGCCGCAGGCTGTCAGCAGGAGTGCCGTGGTCGCGGCGAACGCGGCAGCAACGGGCAAAGAGCGGCGCTTCACAGTGGACTCCCCGTGAGACATCAGTTCAGTCAAGTCAGTCAAGGGCAATGACGGTATCCGTGGGGCTGTCGGTTTCGCCAGGAGGTACTTCCCCGAGGATGGGGATGCTTATGGAGAAATTGCGGTGAATGGGACACCCTCCTCGCCCCGATCGGATCCCCGTACGTCAACTGCGGGATCCCTCCACAGATCCGCCACGTTCTCGACACGGGCGAATGGGCCGAGCCGGGCGCCCCTGCACCTCTGCGTGACCCCCGGCACCCTTCGCGCGCGTTAGCGCGAGCTACGTCACAGCCGCCCCTCCGGAAGGCCACCCGTCGCGCCTGCCGCCCCCGCCCGGTCCCTCACCTCGTACCCTGACCCAAGCCGCCGGCCCGAACAGAGTGGCGAACGGCAACCGATAGCGACGCACTACGAAGCGCGAACCACGACCCCGGGGGACACAGCCATGGCCCGCTACATGGAGACGCTCACCGTCGAGCGCGGCGGATTCCGGATCAAGGTGCCGGAGTCGTGGTGGGAGTTCGACGTGCGGCCGGAGTCGCGGGACGACTCGATCCGGCGGATGGTCGGCGAACGGATCGACGAGCGGCCCGAGTTGGCGCCTTACCGTGACACCTACACCGCCTTCCTGCGCAAGGCCGCCGGTGACGCCTGGAAGTCCGGTGCCCTGTACTGCGGCTGCATGGCCGAGTCCTTCGGCGGCGACACCCCGATCACCGGCTCGGTCACCGTGTCGATCGTCGGCGGGCGTTCGCAGACCGGAGAGCCCCTGTCCACCGACCCGCAGGTCATCGCGGGCCAACTCGCCGCGCGGGAGGCCAAGAAGGAGGGGGACGCCTGGCGCAAGGTGACGACGGTCGAGATACCCGGCGTCGGTCCCGCCGCGCGGACGTACGGCATCGAGGACATCGCGGTACCCGACGACGCCCTTCAGCGCACGATCCGGGCGGTCCTCATGCAGACGTTCATCCCCGTGCCCGGCCAGCAGGGCAAGGTCGCGCTCGTCGCCGGCAGCAGCCAGGTCCTCGACCTCGCGGACTCCTTCTTCGACATCTTCGACGCCATCACCTCGACCTTCCGCTTCGCGGCGTAGCGCCCCGGCCGCCACCCCCCCCCGGGCCCATGACCGGGTGCGCCCCCGCGTCCCTTCCTCGCCTCGCACGCATCCAGTAACTTCGCTCATGCGTACGGGTGTTGTCGTTGGTGCTGTTGTTGGTGTTGCTGTTTCGGGGGTTGCGGCATGGCGGGGAATCGGCCGGGTGACTGGCATGTGTTGGATCTGGAGAGGGATCCGACGCCGGGTGATCCGGATCGGGTGCGGCATCTGTCGGGGTCTTTGCATGACTTCGCTGATGATGTGGGGGATGCGCTTCGTCTGATCAAGGGGATGGCGGACGAGGACACGGTTCTGCAGTGGGCGGGGAAGTCGGCGAAGGCGTTTCAGGACGAGTTCGCCGGTGTGCCGAAGCAGTTGAAGAAGTTGAAGAAGTCGTACGAGATGGCGGGGGACGCCCTTGCCGCGTACTGGCCGAAGTTGGAGCGGGCGCAGGCGCTGGCGGACAAGGCTTTGGCGAAGGGGCGGGAGGCGCAGGCCGATCTGACGTCGGCGAAGTCGCGTCTGTCGTCGGCTGATTCGTGGGTGACGCGGGCCGGTAGGGAAGCGGACAAGTACAAGGACGATCCGACCGGCAGCAAGAGCGGTGCCGAGAAGCCGGACGAGGCGAAGGTGCGGGCCGCTACCCGGGATGCCCAGCACGCGAAGTCCGCGCACGACAGCGCTCAGTCGGATGTGACGACGGCGAGCAACGCGCTGGACGCGGCGAAGAAGATGGCCACGGATGCCCGGTCGATGCGGGAGGAGGCGGCGCGGGACGCGAAGTCGAAGATCGATGAGGCGTCGGATGCGGGGATCCACAACCGGAAGTGGTGGGAGGAGGTCGGGGACTGGTTCTCCGACAACTGGGACACCATCGTCGCGGTGTGCAAGGTCGTGGTCGCGGTTCTGGGCATCATCGCGATGATCGTCGGGGGGCCGATCCTCGGTGCGATCTTGCTGGTCGCCGCCCTGGTCGTCCTGGCGGACACCCTCTACAAGTACTCCAAGGGGCAGGCGTCCCTATGGGATGTGGCCTTCGCCGCGCTGGACTGCATACCCGGTGGCAAGGGGATCACGAGCTTCGGCAAGCTTGCCAAGGGGCTCAAGGGCTTCGGCAAGACCGGCCTCAAGGGCATGGCCATGAGCCTCCGGGGACTCGGCCCCCGGATGAAGAACCTCGGTCGCCAGATGAAGAAGCTCGTCACCCGTGGCGATCCGATCGACATGGCCACCGGGCAGATGGTGATGTCGGCGGCCGACGTCTCCCTGGACGGCATGCTGCCCATGCTGTTCGAGCGTCATCACCGGACCGGGGTCCACAGCGGCCGCCTGCTCGGACGCGGCTGGACGTCGACGCTCGACCAGCGTCTGCTGCTCGACGCGACGGGCGCCCGGTTCGTCGTCGACGACGGCATGGTTCTCACGTATCCCGTGCCGGAACCCGACGTGCCCGTTCTGCCGGTGGAAGGCCCGTACTGGCCGTTGCGCTGGGACGGTGGGGACCTGGCCGTGTACCGACCCGAGACGGGGCACACGCTCCATTTCCGGGCACTGCCCGACCGGTCGCCATCCGAACTGGCCCTCGCCCGGATCGCCGACCGCAACGGCAACGCCATCGAGGTCTCGTACGCCGTCGACGGCACACCGGCCGAGATCATCCACCACGGCGGCTACCGCATCGGCGTGACGTGCGAGGGTGGGCGCATTGTCGAGCTGGCATTGAACAGCCATCCCGAGCGGCCCCCGCTGGTCCGGTACGCCTACGACGAGCGGGGCGACCTGGCGGAGGTCCGGAACTCCTCCGGTCTTCCGCTGTCCTTCAGCTACGACGATCAGCACCGGGTGACCGGCTGGGAGGACCGCAACGGGGTCCGGTACCGCTTCGTGTACGACGAGGCCGGCCGCTGCGTGGCCGGACGCGGAGTGGACGGTGTCCTCGACTACACGTTCAGGTACGACGACGCGGCGCGCAGCACCACGGTCGTCGACTCGCTCGGTCACGTCACCACGTACGAGTTCAACGACGCCTACCAGCTGATCGCCGAGACCGGACCATTGGGCGGTACGACCGTCCAGGAGTGGAACCACCGCGACCAACTGACGGCGCGTACCGACCCCTTGGGCCGCACGCTGAGGCTGGACTGGGACAGCGCCGGCAACCTCACTTCCGTGACCCTGCCGGACGGGTCCACGTCGTCGACCGTGTTCAACGATCTCAACCTCCCCGTGCGCACGACCGGTTACGACGGGACGGTCACGCGGCAGGAGTGGGACGAGCGGGGCAACTGTGTCTCGGTGACGGACCCCTCGGGTGCCGTCGCCACCTTCACGCACGACGTGACCGGCGCCCTCGCCACGCTCACCGATCCGCTGGGTGCGGTCCAGAGGTACGTCAACAACGCGGCGGGCCAGCCCCTTTCGGCGGTCGATCCGCTCGGGGCGGAGACGCGGGTCGCGTACGACGGCTTCGGTCGGCACAGGGCGCTCACCGACCCGCTGGGCGCGACCACCTCCTTCGGCTGGACCGTCGAGGGGCACGAGGCCTGGCGTACCGATCCGGACGGGAGTACCGAGTCGTGGACGTACGACGGCGAAGGCAACTGCCTCACGCACACCGACGTCCTCGGCCGGGTGACCCGGTACACCTACGGTGCCTTCGACCTGATGAAGACACGGACCACCGCCGACGGCGTTCGCCACACGTTCACCCACGACACCGAACTGCGGCTCACCCGGATCGCCGATCCACGCGGGCTGACCTGGGAGTACGTCTACGACGCCGTCGGCAACCTCGCGGCGGAGACCGACTTCGACGACCGGACCCTCCACTACACGTACGACGGCGCCGGTCAACTTCTCGGTATCAGGAACCCGTTGGGGCAGGAGACGGCCTACGCCTACGACCTCGTCGGCAACACGACCGGGAAGACGGTCGACGGGAGGACGACCGTCTTCGCGCACGACGTGAACGGCCGCCTCCTTCGAGCCACCGGCCCCGACGCCACCCTGGCCTTCGCGTACGACGCGACCGGCCGTCTCACCGGGCAGGAGGCCGACGGCCGCACGCTGACAACGGCCTACGACGGACTCGGCCGTCCCGTCCGGCGGACCACACCCACCGGTGCCACCGCGTCGTACGCCTACGACGCCGCGGGCAACCGCACCCTGCTCAGCACCGGTGGCCGCCGCCTCGCCTCCGCGTACGACCCCCTCGGCCGGGAGGTGGCCCGCCACGTCGGCGCCGAGGACGGAATCCACCTCACCCAGACGTGGGACACCGACGACCGGCTCACCGGCCGCACGCTGACCGCGGGAAGCAGATCCCTGAAGCGGGAAGCCTTCTCCTACCGGGCCGACGGCAGCGTCGCCTCGCTGGACGACTCCGTGCGGGGCCGGCGCACCTTCGACGTGGACGGCGCGCGACGGGTGACCGGCGTGCGCGCCGCGGACTGGACCGAGTCCTACGCCTACGACGAGGTCGGCAACCAGACACGGGCCGAGTGGCCGGACGCGCTGCCGGCCCCCGGCGCGCGCGGTGAGCGCGCCTATGCCGGCAACCGCGTCACACGCGCCGGCTCCGTCCACTACGAGTACGACGCCGCGGGCCGGGTCGTCCTGCGGCGCAGGGTCCGGCTGTCCCGCAAACCCGACGTCTGGCGCTACACCTGGGACGCCGAGGACTGCCTGACCTCGGTGATCACCCCCGACGGAACGGTCTGGCGCTACCTCTACGACCCGATGGGCCGCCGGGTTGCGAAGCGGCGCCTGGGCCGGGACGGCGTGACCGTCATGGAGGAGACGGTCTTCACGTGGGACGGCCCCCACCTCGTCGAGCAGACCACCCGGACCGCCGGCGGTACGGAAGAGGTCACCCTCACCTGGGACCGGGACGGTGTCCGCCCGCTCGCTCAGACGGAACGCCGCGCCGCGGCGGGCGGCCGGCAGCAGCGCTTCGACGAACGCTTCCACGCCATCGTCACCGACCTGGTGGGCACGCCGACCGAGCTCGTCTCGGAGGACGGCGCGGTCGACTGGACGGCATCCGCGACGCTCTGGGGCCTCACCACCTGCGGCGAGGGCGCCGGGACCGGGACACCACTCCGCTTCCCCGGCCAGTACTACGACCCCGAGACCGAACTCCACTACAACTACTTCCGGCACTACGACCCGGCCACCGCGACCTATCTCAGCCCGGACCCGCTGGGTATGGACGCCGGACCCAACCCGCGCGGCTACGTTCTCGACCCGCTCCTGTGGATCGACTACCTCGGCCTGCTGACCTGTCGGCAGAACGCCAGGCGGCTGCGCAGGAACATGCGGCGCGAGGGGCGTCCGGTGAGCCGCGGACAGGCGGCCGCCCACCTCGTCCCGTCCGGAGGCACCGCGGGGCACTGGGTGCCGGGAGCCAGAAGCCGTGCCTTGCTGGACAGGTATGGCGTCGACATCAACGATGCCGCGAACGGCATCCCGCTGGGACATCCGAGCCCGCACAACTTCACCCACCGCGAACCCTTCCTGCAGCGCGTGAACCAGCGACTGGACCAAGTGGTGCAGGACAGGACGGCGCGCGGCTTCGGCGTGCGGGCCATCCGGACGGAACTCCGGCGAGAGCTGCGCACCATTGGGCGGCAGGTCGAGGGAGAGCTCTCGACCGGCGTACCTTCACCGACGGCAGTCTGGACGGCACCGTAAATGACCGACATCAGCTCGAACGCGCGCTCCGTGTACCGCCTGCTGCCGCGCATGGGCGAATTCAGGACGCTGCTCCTGGGCAGTTCGCTGAGGAAGCTCATCCGCTGGCAGATCACCGGGGCCGATTCCGATCTGCCGACCTCGTTCGACGGCACGTGGGACGGCGATCCCGGCTGGCGCAGGGGCGAGTTCCCGAGCGGGTATCCGGGGGCTCCGGTCCTGAGCGGGCGCGTCGCCGGCCTGCTGGCCGACGATCTCGCGGAAGCGGGCCGCTTCGTTCCGGTCACGACGGACGGCGCCGATTCCGCCGGGCCCGACGACTACGTCCTCTATCTCGTGGAGAGGATCGTCGACTGCCTGGACACCCGCAGGTCGTCCCGGCCGAAGAAGACCACCGGCGAGATCACGAAGGCGGTCTTCCGCCCGGAGGCGCTCCCCTCCCACCTCGCGGCGTTCCGCGTGCCCGAGTACCGGGGCGGCATCTACTGGAACGGCTGGGCCGCCCACCGTCTCACCGAACTCCTCGGCGAGGACGTCGAATCCCGCCTCGTCTGGTCGGAGGACCCGTCGCTGCCGGTCCATCCCCATCCGTGGGGGTTCTGACGTCGTGGACGGTTTGCGCCCCGGTGGGGTCACTGCTGTCCGTCGCCTTGTCCCCGGGGGTGGCGGGTCGCTCGTGTGGCTGAAACCCTCACCCCTCCCACCTCAGCCGTGAGCACCTCGTGCAGGCCTCGTGCACAGTCCGTGACGAGGGGGTCGAGAGGAGGGGCGTCGGGGATTCGCTGGCGCACAGGTCGGAGGGGCGGTGATCGCCGGGGCCAACAGGGAACCGTGGGGCTGTGGTTGCGCGTCGGTAACGTCGAGTCGGCTGTGCTTCGGGCGTCTTGACGCGTCTTGAGGGGCTTATGCGCGGCTGATACGGTGCCATGGCCTGACACTCGCTCCAGCGTTGGCTATCAGGCCAGGTCGGGCGGTACGTCCCGTAAAGGGACACGGGGGCGAAGTGTCCATTTTGGCACGTGAATTGACAGACATTTTCTTGGGTGTACGGGGAGCGGTTGCGTGAAGATCCAAGAGCGTACGGGGGCGGGCAACAACCGTTCCGCCTCGTCGGCTCACCCGGTGATGGGCGACCGTCTTCCCACGCCGCCTCGCGAGCGCAAACCCGCGCTGGCCGCACTCGCCGTCCTCCTCATCCTTGTCGGTGCTCTCGGCGCCACCATGCTGGTGCTGCGGGCCGGCGACCGCGTCGAGGTCGTGAAGGTGACCGGCGACATCCAGGCCGGTGACTCCGTGGGGAACCACGTGGAGTCGGTGATGGTCGCGGACGACGCCGGCATCAACTACGTCAAGTGGAAGCAGCTCGCCGCGCTCAAGAAGCTCAAGGCGAAGTCCACCATCTACACCGGGACCCTCGTCATCGGTGAGATGTTCTCCAACGGCGCGACCGTTCCCGACGGCAAGGCCTCCGTGGGGGTCTCCCTCAAGGAGGGCCAGTACCCGGCGGACATGAAGACCGGTGACACCGTCGCCGTCTACCGGGTCGGTGACGACACCTCCAGCAGCCGGGGTTCGTCCGCCTCCTCCGGTTCGAGCTCGTCCGGCGTGGACGACAGTCCGATCGTCGAGAAGGCCAAGGTCCTCTCCGTGAAGACCAGTTCGGACGCGACGATAAGCAGTACCAACCTGCCGGTCACCCTCATCGTGGACATCGGGGACGCCGCGGCTGTCGCCCAGGCCTCGTCGGCCGGCAAGGTCGCCCTCGTCCTCGTTCCCGGCAACTAGAGGCGAGTGAGTAGACAGTCATGGCGCTCATCGCCCTCGCCGCAGACAAGGGCTCTCCCGGAGTCACCACCGCCGCGGTGGCACTCTCCGCGGTCTGGCCCCGCCGCGTCCTGCTCGCCGAGACCGACCCGGCCGGCGGTGACCTCGTGTACCGCAGCGCGGCGGCCCACGGCGGCCCGCTGAACCCCAACACCGGCATGCTGTCGATAGCGGCCACCGCGCGCCGCGGCCTCGTGCCCGATCAACTCTGGGACCACGTACAGCCGTTGAGCGGCGGGCTCGAAGTCCTCGTCGGCCTCGGCATGGCCGAGCAGGCGGCCGGACTCGCCGGGCTCTGGCCCACCCTCGGCCGCGCCTTCGCCCACCTCGCCGACTCCCCGAACGCGCCCGCCGACGTCATCGCCGACTGCGGCCGGATCAGCGGAGACACCCCGGCAGTCGAACTCTTCCCGCACGCCGCCCTGGTGCTGCTGCTGTCCCGCACCGAGCCCGAGGCCATCGCGCGCGTCCGCGACCGCGCAGCGGCCCTCTCCGCCAAGCTGCACGGTGGCCCGCGCGGCGCCGCCGGTATGGCCACGCCGTTCATCGGCGTCGTCCTCATCGCCGATCCGGGCGACTCCGCCAAGCTCGTCCACCAGGTCAACGACATGCTCGTGGCGGCGCAGACCGGTGCGCGCGTCGTCGGGACGCTCGCCGACGACCCGGCCGGAGCCGAGCAGTTGGCCGGACGCCGGCGCGGACGCCTCGACAAGTCGCTGCTCATCCGCTCGGCCCGCAAGGTCACCGCGGACCTCTACCAGCAGTACGGCGCCGCCTGGTCCGTACCGGCCGACGGACCTCACGGATCGGCCGGGCCGCACGGGCAGCCCGCCGCCGGAGCCGGGCGATGACCGCGGTCGACCACCAGCTCGTCAAGCGGTTCCGGCAGGACGCCGGTGACCGCATCGCCGAGCAGCGGCGCGAGGACCAGGTCCGCGGCGTCACCCCGATGTCCAACGAGGACGAGCGTCACTACGCGCGCGCCGTCATCGCCCAGATACTCGAGGACCACGCCCGCACCGAGATCAACCTCGGCCGCACCCCGCTCGACGCCGAGACCGAGGAGCAGTACGCGGCAGCCGTGCACGCCGCGCTGTTCGGCGTCGGGCGTCTGCAGCCGCTGCTCGACGACACGGACGTCGAGAACATCGACATCAACGGGTACGACCAGGTCTTCATCGGATACGCCGACGGCCGGGAGAGCACGGGCGACCCCGTCGCGGAGAACGACGAGGAACTGATCGAGCTGATCCAGATCCTCGGCGCCTACTCGGGCCTGTCGTCCCGCCCCTTCGACTCCGCCAACCCCCAGCTCGACCTGCGCCTCCCGGACGGCTCCCGGCTCTCCGCCGTCATGGACGTCACCCGCCGGCCCGCCCTGTCGATCCGTCGCGCCCGTATGGGCAAGGTCTTCATGTCCGACCTGGTGGGCAACGGCACGCTGGCCCCCGAGGTCGCGCACTTCCTCGCCTGCGCCGTCCGCGCCCGCAAGAACATCATGATCGCGGGCGCGACCAACGCGGGCAAGACGACGCTGCTGCGCGCCCTCGCCAACGAGATCCCGCCGTACGAGCGCCTCGTCACCGTCGAACGCGCCCTGGAACTCGGCCTCGACACCTTCGCCGACCTGCACCCGAACGTCGTGGCCTTCGAAGAGCGGCTGCCCAACTCGGAGGGCCAAGGCGCCATCACCATGGCCGAGTTGGTGCGCCGCTCGCTCCGCATGAACCCCTCCCGCGTCATCGTCGGTGAGGTCCTCGGCGACGAGATCGTGACGATGCTGAACGCGATGTCGCAGGGCAACGACGGCTCGCTGTCCACGATCCACGCGAACAGCTCCAGTGAGGTCTTCAACCGCATCTCCACGTACGCGCTCCAGGCGACCGAACGCCTGCCCATCGAGGCGAGTCAGATGCTCATCGCCGGCGCGGTGAACTTCGTCGTCTTCATCCAGCGCCGCAACGAGTACGAGTCCGGCGGCCGGCTCCAGCGCATGGTGACCTCCGTGCGCGAGGTCAACGGCGTCGACGGACGGGTGCTGTCCAGCGAGGTGTTCGCCGAGGCCCCGGACGGCCGGATCGTCCCGCACGCGCCCATCGCCTGCCTCGACGACCTCATCGCGCAGGGCTACCGCCTGCCCGGCAGCGGGAATTGGTGACGACGATGACCCTCACGACACCCATCACCACCACCATCACGACGACCGGGAGCACGGACATGACGTCGCTCGCGTCGCTCGACTCGCTCGGCTCCATGGGCGGCCTGTTCTCCACGACGATGCTGTACGCGCTCGGCTGCGGAGTGGCCGTCGGCGGCGGACTCGCACTGTTCGCCGTCGCCGTCCGCGGACTTCCGGCCAAGCCGGAGCACGAGAAGCAGAAGGCGGCCGAACGGGCCAACGAACTGTTCCGGTTCGCCGGTCGGCGCGGATCGATCGCGGCGATCGCCGGACTCGTCGTCCTGCTCCTCACCCGCTGGGCCGTCGCCGGAATCGCCGCCGGCATCCTCGTCTTCTTCTGGGACAAGCTCTTCGGCGGCGCCTCGGAGGAACGGTCCGCGATGCGCCGCGTGGAGGCGCTCGCCTCCTGGACCGAGTCGCTGCGCGACACCATCGCGGGCGCGGTCGGCCTGGAACAGGCCATCCCCGCCTCGGCACGCGCCTCCGCCCCCGTCCTGCGCCCGCACCTCGACGCCCTGGTCGACCGGCTGCGTTCGCGCACCCCGCTGCCCGAGGCGCTCCAGCAGCTCGCCGACGAGATCGACGACGCGTCCGCGGACATCATCGTCGCCGCGCTCATCCTCAACGCGAAGCTGCGCGGCCCGGGACTGCGGCAGGTGCTCGGCGCGCTCGCCAAGTCCGCGCGTGAGGAGGTCGACATGCGTCAGCGCGTGATGGCCCAGCGCGCCTCGACGCGGCGCTCCGTGCAGATCGTCGTCGCGGTGTCCATCGCCTTCGTCCTCGGACTGTCGATCTTCAACCGTGACTTCGTCGAGCCGTACGGCACCGCGGTGGGCCAGCTCGTACTCGCCTGCGTCTGCGGCCTGTTCGCCCTCGGCTTCTGGTGGCTGCGCAAGCTGTCCACCATCGAGACGCCCGAGCGGTTCCTGGTACGAGACGAAGCGTCCGTGCAGTTCGTACGCCCCCGTACGCCGGTTCCTGGGGATGAGGCGGTACGCCGATGAACCTGACCATGCCGATCGTGATCGGTGCCGTGCTCGGGCTGGGCGTCTACGCCCTGGTCCGTGCCCTCATGCCGTCGCGGCGCAGCGCTGTCGCCCAGGTCGCGCGCATCGACGCGATGCGGGCCCGCGGGGCCGCGTACGAGTCCGCGCACCACGGGCAACAGGACACCGGACGGCTCTCCGGGCTGCGCGCCCAAGTGGGCACGCGTGTCGCCGACTTCTACCTCCAGCAGGGCTGGGAGCAGCGCTCGCTGCGCGCCGACCTGGCCGTCCTGGACCGGAGCTGGGAGAGGTTCCTCGCGACGAAGGTCCTGCTGGCCGCGGCCGGTGTGTTCTTCGGGCCGCTGCTGTTCGCGGTCGTGTGGACGCTGGGCTTCGGCAGGAGCCCGATCATCCCGGTCTGGCTGGCGCTGCTCTTCGCACTCGTCTTCTTCTTCCTGCCGGACCTGGAGGTACGGCGGGACGCGGTGGACAGGCGGCGCGACCTGCGGCGCGTCATCGGCGCGTACCTGGACCTCGTGTCGATGAGCCTGGCCGGCGGCCGGGGTCTGCCCGAGGCGCTGATGGCCGCCGCCGAGATCTCCGACGGCTGGGCCACGCAGCGCATCCGCAACGCGCTCGCCGACGCCCGGATCACCGGCATCAGCCAGTGGCAGGCGCTCGGTTCGCTCGGTGAGGAGCTCGGCGTCGAGGAGCTGAAGGACCTGTCCGCCTCGCTGGCCCTGGTCGCGGACGACGGCGCCAAGGTGCGCGAGTCGCTCGCCTCGCGCGCCGAGACGATGCGGCACCGCGAACTCTCCGAGATCGAGGGCAGCGCGGGCGAGAAGTCCCAGTCGATGCTCGTGGCCCAACTCCTGCTGTGTGCGGGCTTCCTGGTCTTCCTGATCTTCCCGGCGGCGATGCGCGTGTTCCAGGTCTGAACGGCGAACGTCCGAACGTCCGCGGTACCGCAGAGCGTCCCACCACGTCGCAAGCCGACCACCGATACAACTCCGAGAGGACAACTCACCATGAATGGACGGAACTTCAACACCGGCATCCCGGGGGTGGACTTCCTGATCACCTTCCTCCAGGGCCGGGTGCAGCGTGCCCGCTCCGGCGAACTCGACCGGGGTGCGTCCGCGGTCGAGTGGGTCATCATCTCCGCCGTCGTCGTGGCGATCGTCGGCGTGGTCGCCGCGATCATCAACGCCGCGCTGAGCGACGGTGCCAACAAGGTCGGCGACTGCATCAAGGGTGCCGACGCGGGCAAGACCTGCTGAACGCGACGTAGACGGGGATTCGAGTGCGAGCACGTCAAGGGGTACGTCGTTGGGTGCGCCGCAGGGTGGAGGCAACCTCCGCCCGCGGCGACTCCGGCATGACCGCGATCGAGTTCGTGCTGCTCACTCCGGTGCTCTTCTTCATGATCTTCGCGACGGTGCAGTTCGCGCTGTACTTCTTCGCGGACCATGTGGCGCAGGCGGCCGCACAGGCGGGTGCCCGCAAGGCCCGCGCGACGGCGGACGCGCAGCCCGGGGCGTGGCGCGGCGACGCGCGGGACGTGGTGGACAGCTACATCCGCCAGCTCGGACCGCAGTTGGTTCTGTCCCCGGACGTGCGGATGCTTCAGCCCGACCCCGACACCGTGGGCGTCGAGGTCACGGCGAAGATCCCGACGGTCTTCCCCGGCCTGGACCTGACGGTGCACGCGCAGTCGTCGGGCCCGGTGGAGCGGTTCGTGAAGGATGAGGGCCCGTGACGGTACCGAAGCCCTGGCCCACCACTCTCCGCGCCCGGATGTCCGGCGGTCGCTGCGACCGGGGCCTGTCCACCATCGAGGTGGTGATCCTCGCTCCCGTGATGATCCTGTTCATCCTGGTGCTGGTGGCCTTCGGGCAACTGGTCGACGGACGCGGCGCGTTGGACGGAGCGGCCCGGGACGCCGCACGGGCGGGCTCGATCCAGAAGGACCACGGGACCGCGATGGCCGAGGCACGCAAGGCGGCCGAGGCCGATCTCGGGGACATCTGCTCGGGGCCTGTCACGGTGACGCAGACCAGCGCGGGGTTCGAGCCGGACACG
Organism: Streptomyces sp. NPDC102279; assembly: GCF_044766365.1. Taxonomy (NCBI): domain Bacteria; kingdom Bacillati; phylum Actinomycetota; class Actinomycetes; order Kitasatosporales; family Streptomycetaceae; genus Streptomyces; species Streptomyces sp. NPDC102279. The sequence continues at coordinate 130,040 of NZ_JBIWLU010000017.1, forward strand.
CTCTTCTCCGTCGAGGTGAGCTGCGAGGTACGGGGTCTCGCGATGATCGGCCTCGACGTCCCGACCACCCTGAAGTCCAGCTTCAGCTCGCCCCTCGACCCGTTCCGGAGGACGGCATGAGGCTGAACTCCGCCGCACGCGTGGGCCCACGGGCCCGCGCCTGGGCAGCGGCACGCAGGGTCCGCCTGGACGACCGGGGCTCGGGAGCCGGCGCGGTCATCATCTTCGCGCTCCTCTTCCTGTCCCTGTCCGCGTTCGTCATCGACGGCGGCATGTCCATCTCGAAGCGGGAACGCGCCGCCGACATCGCCGAACAGGCCGCCCGCTACGCCGCCCAGGACATCGACCTCGAGTCGCTCTACGACAACCAGAACGGCCCCGCCCCGATCAACTCCCAGAACTGCGACGCCCGCGTGAAGGCGTTCGCCCGCGAGATGGGCATGTCCGGCCGGGACATCGGTTCCACCCACTGCGTGGCCGCCGACGCCGAACAGGTCGAGGTCGAGGTCCAGTTGACCTATTCGCCGGTGTTCACGGGCCTGTTCTACGGCGGCGACGTGACAGTGCACGGACGCGCGGTGGCGGAGAACGAGGTGGGCTGAGGCGGAGAACGGGTCAGACCGAGGCGGGGAGGAGGCGGGCTGAGGCGGCGCGGCCGTGGGGGTGCGGAGGGCTCGGCAGGAATCACCCGCCCGACGGCTACGGCTACTTGCCGCCCCCGCCCTTCTGGCCCCCGTCCTCCGTCTTCACCCCGTCCTTCACGTCCTTCGCCAGCTTGTCGTCGAGCTTGCGGAACTCGCGGACCACGGCGTCGGACATCTCGGCGAGCGCGTCGAGGGCCTGGCCGATGTCCTCCCGGCCGTCCTCCCAGCCCGACTCGAAGTCGTCCAGGGCGTCGTAGACGGTGTCGTCACCGAGGTCGTCCTTGTAGGACTCGAACAGCTTCTTGGTGTGGTTCAGCCGCTTCTTGATGTCCCGCAGCCGGCCGCCGTAGTCCTCCAGCTCGCTCAACGGGAGCGCGAGGTCACTCTTGCCGCCACCCATGTCGGTTCCCCCTCCTGGAACTCGGACCTACGGTCACACGAAACGGAAAGTGCTGGTCACCGCGTCGAAGATGTCGTGGAACGCCTCGGCCAGGTCCAGCACGGGACTGGCCCCGGAGACGAGAACGACCTGGCCGGTGGTTCCCGGGACCGGGATGTACGTCTGGGTCAGCACCATACGAAGCGTACGGGTGTCTCCCTGCGAGACGGGTACGTCCTCGACGCCGAACGTCCGTGCCGTGAGCCCGATTTCAGGGATCTCGACGGTGGTCACCGTGCGCCAGGCGTCGTCCTCACGTCGGGGCGTGATGGTGCGCAGGCTGTCCGCGATGGCCCGGGGGTCGGTGGACAGGGCCGTGCCCTGCTTGCTCTTGGCCCCCACGACGGACACGGTGATCGTCGCCGAGAGGGGGACACCGTCGAAGTTCTCCGCCATGCAGCCCATGTACACCGCGCCGGAGTCGTGCGCGTCCTTGGCCATCCTGCGCAGCATGGTGGCCAGGTCGGACCGGTACGGGGCGAGCTCCGGCGTCTCCCGGACCCGATCGTTCACGAGTGCCCGTATGGTCGCGTCCCTGCCTTCAGGGCGGATGTCGAACTCCCACCATGACTCCGGAACGGACAGGGAGACGCCGACCGGCGGGGTGTCGGCTGTGGTGGTCATGCGATGAGTCCTTTCACGTGGCTCGGTGCGAACCATCAGGAGCGGGCAGCCAGTCCAGGAGGTCCTCGGAGCGTGTGGGTGGATCCGCGTCCGTCGTCAGGGAAACCGGCAGCTCCAGCCGGGCGAGACTGTTCAACGCCTGGGGCGAGAGGCGGGCCCGGGACCCCTTTCGCACATGACCGCTGAGGTCGAGCTGCACAGCGTATCCACGCCGGTGCACTTTCCGAATCGCCCCAAGGGCGGGCGAGATCGACTCGATGAGCTTCTCGACAGGAGTGTCGAAGCCTTGATCGGCTTCAGCAGTGATCGAGATTGCCCAGCAGCCCTCTCCAGGTCGGAACGAGGCATTGGCTGTCGCCTCGCGGGAGAAGGTCGGTGTGAGGCCCAGTTCCTCGGTGATCTCTCGGGGGATCAGGTCCCGGCCGGTGATGAGCAGGGCGGCCTGAGGCGCACCCCAGGAGGTGAACGGTTCCACGGGAGGCCTCACCGATCGCTGACGCTGGTCGAGATGGTCACGGGCACGCCGAGGGCCGCGGATCTCCGGACGATATCGGCGGGCAAGGTGAAAGTGGCCCCGCGGCCGACGAACCCGGAGATGTCGATGTGGATCTCGTACCCTTGGGCAGCCAGTTGAGAGAGCGCGGGCGAATGGGGTTCCACTTCGCTCAGCAAGGTACCGAGCTGATCGCTGATTCCCCCCGGCATTCTGCCGTGAACCTGGACGATCCACAGGCCGTCCCGAATCGATCCCGGATTCAGGGGGTCAATTCCCGGAAGCTGAACCGTCGTCGGATTCAAGGCGATCGCTCGGGAAACGAGATCGACATCCAGGTCCGACTTCCGAATCACCAGCTTCACGGCGGTCTCGACCCAAGGGCCTTCGCTGTGGGTGTACTCCATCGAGCGTCTCTCTCTCAGAGGATTTCACGGCATGCAGCCCAGTGTACATTCCCCATACCCGGTTGCAGCAGGTCGCCAATTCGCGTTCGTTCCACAACAGTTGTGGAATTCTCGAAGACGCTGAAGTTCCCTGCCATCGACGGTGCGGGCGCCGCGAGCGTGTAGTTGGGTATGACGTCGCCCGCATGTGCGGTGTGGAGGGCGCTGCCGGGATACACGCCGGCCTCCACGGCGAGGCCGTCCAGGCCGGGCAGCCGCTCGCCGTGGTCCACGTAGAATGAGAGGCTGCTCCCTTCCGGGACGGTGAAGCTTCCGGCGCCGTCCTCGAGAAATCCGTGGCCCGCGAGAACCGTCTCATCGGTCCTGCCACCCTGAAATACGCGCGTTGCGTAGTAGTGGCCCTGTTCAGAGGTGTAGCTCTTCTTGGAGAGCTGGGGATTGAGGTTGCGAAGTGCGTCCTTTATTTCTGCGGGTGATGGCAGCGGGCTACCGGATCCGCGGGCCGATACCCTGCCGAGCCAGGACCCATCGAATCCACGGAACACATTGCGTGCGGAGCCTCCGAGGTTCCGGGCGCTGTTCGCCAGGTTTTTCAGACCACCGCCGATTCCCTTCAGCGCGCCGCCACCCAGTGCGCGCAGCCCGCCCGCCTTCCAGAGTTTGCCCATCTTGGCGAGGCTGGTGAAACCCTTGGTCGCCGGGATGCAGTCGAGGACCGCGAAGATGAGATCGCCCCAGCCGGCCTGGCCGTTGAGCATTTTTCTCACGGTGTCGGCCAGGACGACCAGGGCCGCCGCGAAGACGAGCCAGCCGAGCGGGCCGCCCACGATCATCACGATGATGCCGACGATCGTCACGACCCACTTGCACACCGTGACGATCTCGTCCCAGTGGTCGGAGACCCAGTCGATGGGCTCCTCCCACCAATGCCGGTTGTGTATACCGGCGTCCGAGGCGTCGTGGAGCTTCTTCACCGTGCGGCGCGCGGCGTCCTCGCGCAGTCCCTTGGCGTGGGCGGCGAGCTTCTTCGCCGCGTCCAGCAGGCCCTTCGCGTCGTCGACGTTCTTCTGGGCGGCGGTCTGCTGTTCCTTGGCGTGCTGGGCGTTACGTGTGGCGCGTCGGACGTCGGCCTCGTCCGGTGGCGGAACGTCCTTGCCCTGGCCCTTGCCCGGGTCGTACGAGTCGGCCTCGGCCGTAGCCGTCCGTACCCAGTCGTCGGCGCCGGTCAGCGCGTGCTGGGCGGTGGCGAGTTCGTCCCGGGCCTTGCGGCCGTCGCGCAGCGCCTTGTCCGCCTTCTCCTGAGCGTCGTCCAGGTCGGGCCAGTACGACGCCAGCGCGTCGCCCGCGAGCGTGTAGGACTTCTTGAGCTTCTTCAGCTCGCCGGGAACGTCCTCGAACTCCGACGCGAACGAGTCCGCCGTCTTGCCGGCCCACTTCAGGACCGCGTCGTCGTTGGCCAGACCCTTGATGTCCCGGAGGATGTCCGACACGTCGTCGGCGAAGTCGTGGAGAGAACCTGCGAGTTTGCGCACGCGCTGCGGGTCGCCCGGTGTCGGGTCGCGGTCCAGGTCGAGTATGTGCCAGTCCGCCGGCCTGTTCGACACGTGTTCCCCCGTAGCACCTGCGATCTCTGGATCAGGACGTACGCAGGAACGTATCGCGCTGATCGTTTCGGCTGGAACGCCGGTCGGGGCTTCGTAGAGGGGTTGTTACGCGCCCGGCGCCGTGACGGTTCCCGTGCGTATCGCTTCCAGGAGGTGGCCGAGCGGAGTCGGGGTGGTGGTGAGGATCGTGGTGGGGTCGTCGGACTCGCGGAGGTGGAGGGTGCTCGGCGTGGAGGCGAGTTCGACGCAGGAGTCGCCGTCGCCCGGGCCGGAGAAGGACGACTTCCGCCAGTTGTAAGGGGTGTTCATCGGTGCCTCACAGCTCCTTCGCCAACCTGTGGATGAAGTCGCGGGACCGCTTGGCGCCCAGCGAAACAGCCTCCACTTTACGGAAGAGCGTTCGATAGGCGTCGAGTTGGGCTTCCGAGTCGATGAAGGCCGCGCCCTGAGGTGCGTCGCGTACGACCGTGTCCAGCTTCGGTACGCGGCCCCCGGCGTACGTCATGGCGCTGGTGGCGCCGGCGAATCCCTCCAGGTCGAAGGGGATCACGCGCAGGGTGATGTGGTGCGCCTCGGAGAGTTCGAGGAGATGCGTCAACTGGGCCCGGGAGGTGGCGCGCTCGCCGACCAGGATGCGCAGGGCCGCCTCGTGGACCACACCGTCGTAGGGTGTCGGGGCCGGTCCTTCGAGGATCACCCGGCGGTGCATACGGTGCCGCACGCGCAACTCGACGTCCTCGCACGAGAGTTCCGGGACCCGGTAGGCGAAGACGGCCCGTGCGTAGTCCTCCGTCTGGAGCGGGCCGGGGACGTACAGGAACTGCACCTCGCGGAGGAACGTGGCGTGGTGCTCCAGCTCGGCGAGGTCGAGGAACGGCGTGGGCAGCAGCCCGCGGTACTGCTCCCACCAGCCCCGGATCCGCTCCGTCGCCATGGCGGCCAAGGCGTCGGTGAACGCCTCGTCCGTGCAGGCGTACTGGGCCGTGAGCCGGCGCAGCCGCTTCTCGCTCACCCCGGCGAGGCCTGCCTCGATCTGGCTGATCTGCGCGGGGTTCACCCCGAGCAGGATGGCCGCCTCCCGCGAGGTGAGGCCCGCTGTCTCGCGCAACCTCCGCAGCTCGACCGCCAGACGCGTCTGCCGCGCGGTCACGTCATGCCTCAGTGCCATGGCATGCCTCTCTCAACGCGCGCGCAGGCGGGCCCGGTCGGGCGCTCAGATTACGTGATCGGCATGCGGTGTCCGGGGGAGTCGGGCCGACGGATCTCATCCTGGGGACCGATCGATCCGACTCCATGGAGTGGGTCTCCCTTCGGTGGAGTGACACGTCGAGGGCCGGCCGCTGTGGGCGTCCCGTCCTCGCGGACCAGTCGGATCTCCTCGGACTGGAGATAGAGGACGCGTCGCCGTCGACTTCCTCCAGTAGCGGTGCGATCAGTCGGATCATGTCGTCCTGCTTCACCTGGTACGGGGGGCTGATCGTGGCGGTGGCCGGGGTGTGAAGGTCCCGTGACGGGTGAAGGGTGTGCGGGAGGTGCAACTCGGGCTTACCGGGCGGGTCGTGGTGTATCGGGCGGCTCCTTCGTGCTGCCCCCTGCCCGAGCTTCGACACCCTCCTTAAGATCTCAGTAGGCTCGGTTCACCCCCCGACCTCACCCCCTCCTCACACGACCCCGGGACACCCGCCATGGCGCGACGCACCACTTCCAGCTCGACGGGCACCTCGCCGAGTCCGAGGAATCGGACGCCGCAGCCCCTGCCCCGGCGTCGCAGGACGTTCGGGGACTTCGTGAAGGCGCTCGGGGCGTTCGTCGCCCTGCTGGTGCTCCTCGTCGGTGTGCCCGGCGCGCTCGCCGTCAGCGTGGGGTGGCCACTGCCGCACGGAGCGCCCCAGATGGAGTGGCTGCAGCGGGAGATCTCCGTCAGCACGTTCATCAACGTGCTGACGGTCATCGTGTGGTTCGCGTGGGCGCAGTTCACCGCCTGCGTGCTCGTCGAGGTGAAGGCCGCGCTGTCGGGCGTCGGGATGCCCAACCGGGTACCGGGCGCCGGCGCCAGCCAGTTGCTGGCCCGCCAGCTCGTCGCCGCGCTGCTCCTCGTCAGCGCGGCCGCCGCCAGCTTCACGCCGGGCCTCTCGCAGCTCGGCCAGAGCCTGGAGGGCAACCAGCACGGTTCCGTGGCCGCCGCGCAGCAGACCCCCGGACTGTTCGGGCAGCAGCAGGAGCAGGCCGCCTCCCACGCCGCCGCCGCGGTCGCCGAGCAGGCCGCCGACGCCGCCGACGCGGCGGCTCACGCGGACGGCGCCGGTGCCACCGAGGACGGCGACACGAAGTACTACCGGATCCAGCCCCCCGAGGGCCGGCACCACGACTCGCTCTGGGAAGTCGCGCAGCGCCACCTCGGCGACGGGCGCCGGTACAAGGAGATCTACCAGCTCAACAAGGACCGTACGCAGCCCGACGGTTCGAAGCTGTCCGAGGCCAGCCTCATCCGGCCCGGCTGGATCCTGGAGATGCCCGGCGACGCCCACGGCGGCGAACTCGTCGAGATGCCCGACGCGACGCCCGAGGTCTCCCAGCAGGTCCAGCAGCAGATCCACGACTACGCCAAGACCGGCGACCAGCAGCGGGGCGGCTCCGCCAACCGGCAGAACGAGCAGGGCGACCGGGACACCGCGCACATCCACGTACCCCAGCAGCGGCCCGCCGGCGAGCACGCGGCCGGCGGCGAGGAGCGGCGCGAACCCGCCCCCGCCGAAGCCGCGCAGGCCTCGCAGGGTTCCGAGGGCAGCGGGTTCACCTTCGGGCTGCCGGAGGCCCTCGTCGGCGCGCCCCTCCTCGCCGCCGGCCTCCTCGGCGCCCTCGGACGCCGCCGCCGCCAGGCCCTGTGGCAGTCCGCGCTCGGCGCGGTCGGCGGGCGGCGCGGCATGGAGCCGCCGGTTCCCACCGGCTCCGCCGCGGACGCCCAGGACGCACTGCTCGTCGGCGCCGACCCCGAGGGCGTCCGCCTGCTCGACCTCTCGCTGCGCGGACTCGCGACGGCCCTCGCCGCCGAGTCCCGCCCGCTGCCCACCGTCTACGCGGCCTGGCTCGGCGGCAACGGCGACCTGCACCTCCAGCTCGCCCAGCCCGCCGGCAAGCCGCCCACGCCATGGCAGCTCGGACAGGACCAGACGTTCTGGATGCTGGCCCGCGCGGATGCCGAGCAGTACGAGGAGGTCGACACGGCCGCTCCGTACCCGGGCCTCGTCAGCCTCGGCACCATGGACGACTCGCGGCTGCTCCTCAACCTGGAGGCCGTGCCCGGCATCGTCTCCCTGAGCGGCAGCGCGGCCGACCGCGCGGGGGTGTTCGCCTCCGTGGCGGCCGAGCTGGCCACCAACGGCTGGTCCGACCGCATGACGATCACCCTCGTCGGTTTCGGCGAGGACCTCACCCCGCTCGCACCCAACCGCCTGCGCCACCTCGACGACGTCGAGGCACTCGTCGAGACCATGGAGGCGGAGACCCGCCAGCGCCGCGGCGCCCTCGGGGCCGCCGGTCACGACTCCGTCCTCACCGGCCGCACCGGACCCGCCCAGCACACCCGTTGGGCCCCACACCTCGTCCTCCTCGCCACCGAGCCCTCCGCCGAGGACGCCGTCACGCTCGCCGAACTCGCCGCCGACGCAGGACGGTTGGGCATCGGCTACCTCGTGGGCACGGAGAGCGGTGATCTGCCGGGCGCCGCCTGGGAGATGGAGATCACCAGCGAGGGCAAACTGCTCGCGCCGCTGCTGGGCCTCGAACTCGACGCGCAGCTCCTGCCGGTGGCACAGCAGCGGGCGGTCGTGGAACTGTTCGTCGAGGCCGACCCGGAGCGCGACCCCGACGGGCCGACGACCACCCCGCCGTTCCTCGTCGACATCAGCGAACAGGGGCGGCCCGCCGTCTACGCGCGGCTCGTCGGCTCGTACGAGATCATCGGCCTGGAGACGCCCGACGGCGAACGCAGCCCTCTGCTGCACGAGGCCCTCGCGCTGCTCCTGCTGCACCGCGAGGGTGTGCACCCGCGCGTGCTGTCCGCCGCGCTGTGGCCGCGCGGTGTCACCGACGACGTGCGCGACGCCCTCGTCGAGCGGCTGCGCGACTGGCTCGGCGCCGACCCCGACGGCACGGCCCGCCTCGGCACCGACGAGGCCGGGCGGCTCACGCTCGCCAAGACCGTCGTCTCCGACCTCGACGTGCTGCGCTCCCTCTATCACGAGGCCACCCAGGGCAAGGGGGTCAACAGCCGGGTCGTGCGCGGCCGGTTGCTCACCGACGCCCTCGTCCTCGTCCGCGGCCCGCTGCTCGCCGACCGCCCCCAGGGCCGCTACGGCTGGCTCACCCACGAGATCATCGACGCCCAACTGCCGCTGCTCGTAGCGGACATCGGACTCGCGCTGTCCGCGTTCCACCTGGAGAAGGACCGTGCGGAGAAGGCGATCGAGGCACTGAACGCCTCGATGAACTCGGCGCCGCGCGACGAGCGCCTGTGGAACGAGCTGCTGCGCGCGACCCACGCCACCGGCGACACCGACCGGTTGAAGGGGCTCGCCGCCGACCTGGTCACCCGCAGTGGCGCGCGCGGCCTGCCGCCCCGCACCGAGGCACTCCTGGACGAGCTGCTCCCCGCGTGGCGGACGGACGGGGCAGCCGTGGGGTGATCCGCCCCAGCCCCGCCGGCACCCGGGCCGGGCCCACGCCGGGTTCGCCACGGGACCCGGCAGGAGGCACACCGCAGACCGCCGGGCCCGGCGACCGACGTACCGTCTCCGGACGGACGGGGGAGCCCGTCGTACCCGTCGTACAGGCGCCCGACGCCGGCCGGAGGCGGCCCGACACGAGCCGGAGACCAACCGGAACCAGCCGGAGGCAGCCCCGCAGGGCGCGGCGGTCACCGGACCCGGAGTGACGGGGACGCCCGCAGTCGCCGTACCGACTCTTCCTGGGGGAACGCGTGGATCTCGATCTCTGGACGGCCGTCGCCGCCACTCTGTGGGGCGCGGCGGCCGGCCTGCTCGTGCCGCGGCCCGCCTACCGCTTCGCCGTCGACCCGGGCGAACCGTGGCGGGACAGCTCTCCCGACGGCCGGACGATCACCGGCCCGGCACGCGGCTGGCTCGGGCTCGCGCGGTCGCAGGGCGCCCCCTACGGGCCCCGCACCCTCCTCGTCTCCCTCACCACCGCCCTCCTGTGCGCCGGGCTCGCCCTCGCGACCGGCGTCCGGCCCGAGCTGGCCGCCTGGCTGCTGCTCGCCCCGCTCGGTGTGCTGCTCGCGGTGGTCGACTTCCGGGTGCAGCGGCTGCCCGACCCGCTGACCCTGCCGTTCGCGGCGGCGGCGCTCGCCCTGCTCGGGGTGGCCGCGGCCCTGCCCGAGCACGCGGGGGAGTGGCCGACGACGCTGTTCGGCGCGCTCGCGCTCGGCGGCGGATACTTCGTCCTCTTCCTCATCAACCCGAACGGCATGGGCTTCGGGGACGTGAAGCTGGCCCTGGGCCTCGGCGCCGTCCTCGGCTGGTACGGGTGGAGCGCGGTGTTCCTCGGGACGTTCGCCGGGTTCCTGTTCGGCGGGCTGTACGGGCTGGGCCTGGTGATCGTGCGGCGGGCGGGCCGCAAGACGTCGATCCCGTTCGGCCCGTTCCTGATCGCGGGCGCCTATGCGGGGCTCCTGGTCGGGGCGTACGCGGCCTGAGGCCGCTGGGCCGGGGCGGGTGCCGTCCGGGCGGGGTGTTCCTGGCCCGGCGACCGGTCGGCCCGGGCGTGCGCGGCCTGACGTCGGGCGGCCCGGGGAGCTGGCGTAGGCTGGCTTGGTCTGTCCACAACCCTTACGAAAGGGACGCTCCCGGTGACCGAGAAGGCCGACCTTACGTCTTTTGATGTCACAGCCGTCCTCGACCGTGCGGCTGCGGGTGGGCGGATCACGCCGGAAGAGGCACTCGTCCTCTACCGCGACGCTCCGCTGCACGCGCTCGGCGCGGCCGCCGACGCCGTACGCCGCCGCAGGTACGCGGGCACGGAGCACATCGCGACGTACATCATCGAGCGCAACATCAACTACACGAACGTGTGCGTCACGGCGTGCAAGTTCTGCGCGTTCTACGCGGCCCCCAAGGACACCGCCAAGGGCTGGACGCGCGACCTCGACGACATCCTGCGCCGCTGCGCGGAGACCGTCGAACTGGGCGGCACCCAGATCATGTTCCAGGGCGGCCACCACCCGGACTACGGCGTCGAGTACTACGAGAAGCACTTCGCCGCGATCAAGGGCGCTTACCCCGAACTGGTCATCCACTCCCTCGGCGCGTCCGAGGTCGAGCACATGGCCCGCATCTCCAAGGTGAGCGTCGAGGAGGCCATCCAGCGGATCCACGCGGCCGGCCTCGACTCGTTCGCCGGCGCCGGTGCCGAGCTGCTCCCGGCCCGTCCGCGCAAGGCGATCGCCCCGCTCAAGGAGTCCGGTGAGCGCTGGCTGGAGATCATGGAGATCTCGCACGGGCTGGGCGTCGAGTCGACGTCCACCATGCTGATGGGAACCGGCGAGACCAACGCCGAGCGCATCGAGCACCTGCGGATGATCCGTGACGTACAGGACCGGACGGGCGGCTTCCGCGCCTTCATCCCGTACACCTACCAGCCCGAGAACAACCACCTGAAGGGCCGCACGCAGGCGACGCTCTTCGAGTACCTGCGGATGATCGCGATCGCCCGCCTGTTCCTCGACAACGTGGCGCACATCCAGGGTTCCTGGCTGACCACCGGCAAGGAGGTCGGCCAGCTCTCCCTGCACTACGGCGCCGACGACCTCGGCTCGATCATGCTGGAGGAGAACGTCGTCTCCTCCGCCGGCGCGAAGCACCGCTCCAACCGCATGGAGATCATCGATCTCATCCGCAAGGCGGGCCGCGTCCCCGCGCAGCGGACCACGACCTACGAGCACATCGTCGTCCACGACGACCCGGCGAACGACCCGGTCGACGAGCGCGTGATGTCCCACATCTCCTCGACAGCGATCGACGGTGGCACAGCCCACCCCGAGTTGAAGCTGTTGGCCTCCAACTGACGCCCGCATGCTGACCATTCACGCCGCCGAGCTGTCGCCCGAGACAGCGGTCCTGGTCGACGGGGCAACTGTCGCCGCCGTCGGCCCGTACAAGGAACTGGCCGCCGCCCACCCGAGCGCGAAGGTGCGGCGCTGGCCGGGCATCCTGACGCCGGGACTGCTGAACCCGTACGGCCGGGAGCTTCTGGAAGGCATGTACCACCCGGACCCGCGCGAGGCCGAAGGCTTCGGCACCGAGCCCATCGGCGGGGAGCGGGCCCGGCGGATCCTCCGCGCCGATCCCTCACGCTCCGGACCGAGTGCGCGGCGCGGGGTGCAGCGGCTGCTGGCGCACGGCACGGTGGCGGTGGCCGGGGAGCTCACGTCGCGAGCCGTGATCGACGCGGTGCGCGGGGCCGGTCTCGCGGTGGGGCGGCGGCCGGACCGGCTCGCGGGCCCGGCGTCGCTGTCCCCGACCCCGCTGATCCTGCTGCCCGGACCGACGCCGGGCGGTCCCGCCCGCTTCGCCGTGTTCGATGTCGCGGACCGCGCCGAACTGGTCCGGCGCGGTGCGGGGACCTGCGTGGCGACCGTGATCGGCGGGCGGCTGATGTACCGCAGCCGCTGATCACGGCAGGTGGCGCAGGCTCAGCCCGCGAACGCCTTCGCGAAGGCCCCCGAACCCTGCTTCACGCCACTGCAGTCGGTGGCCGCGTCGTCGGAGTCGGCGCCGTCCCCGCACTGCTGGTCCCGGAACGTCGACCACATCGACACCCAGGCGATCTCCTTCTTCTCGGCGAACTCCCGTACCTGCGCCGCGTCGTCGAGGGAGAACGTCTCGTTGTCCACGTCGTTGACACCGATCATCGACGTGAGCGCGAGCCCCTGCCAGGCGCTCGCCGCCGACAGTCCGAAGACCTTCTCCAGCTGCTTGTGCGCGGCCCCGGCCGATGTGATCGCGTAGTCGCCCATGTCGTCCGCGTACGAACTCCCGTAGTTCATGGTCATGATGTTGACGGTGGAGACCTTCACGGCGTGGTCGTTGGCGGACTCCAGGAGCGCCAGGCTGTCGTCGTCGAGGCCGGACGGCATCACGGGCAGCGTGAACGAGACCTTCAGATCGCCGCGTTCCTTCTGGAGGAGCGCGATGGCCTCGGAGCGCAGGGCGACCGAGGCGGAATCGGTCAGTTGGGTGCCCTCCACGTCGAAGTCGGCCTGGGACGAACCGGCTTGGTCGAGTGCCCTGCCGTAGGCGTCCGCCAGCTCGCTCGCGCTGTCGCACGTCGAGGCCAGCTCCTTGCCGGACGCGCCGCCGAAGGAGACCCGAACGCTCGCACCGGACTTCTTGAGCGCGGCGATCCGGGACGTCACGGCCGCGTCGCCGATGGCGTACGTCCCGTTCCACTTCGGCGTGCAGGCGCTGCCGTCCGCGATCACGAAGGCCAGGTTGTACGTCGTCGGGGAGCCCGCCGCGTCCGTCGCGCCGGGCGTCGTGGCGCTCACATAGGGCGCGTACGACGTGCTCGACGCTGACGCGGCCCCGGGTGCGGAGGCCGACGAGCCGGTCCCGGGAGTCCGCGCGGGTGCCGCGTCCGTGGTGCCGACACCGCCCGAGGAACACCCCGCGCAGGCCAGGGCGACCAGGCAGGCGAGCCCCGCGGCCGGCTTCAGGAAACTCCTCATTGCGCACGCACCCGCTCTCGTGATGTCTGTCTCAGGTCGGAAACAAACGGTCGTTTCCTGATAGGGAATGTGTCACACCCGGACTGTAATTCCGAATGGAGATCATTCATCGGTATTGCGGCGGAAGAAGGCGGGTGCGAGTGATGGAGAGAGGTGTATAGCAAGTCATATCGGGCGTATTGATGGTGCATTTCTCCTGTATCGGGCGTGCCTGAGCTGCGGGGACGGCGGTGGATTCCCGCCGCATCACCCCGGGTCTCATAGAGAAAATACAGCTTGGGCCGTCTCTCATGGGCCGTTCACACGGAAAGCAGAGTTTCCGCCACAAGGAGCCGTCCTAATGTCGGGGGAATGCAATCCGAGTCCGCCATCGAAAACCGCGCCACGGTGCGCGGCCGCCGCCGCGAACGCGGCAGTGGGGCCGTGGACGGCCCCGTGTTCGTTGACAACTCCGGGCGCCGCGCCCGCCTGCTGCGCAGAGTCGGCCTCGTCGTCGGCGCCGGGTGTCTCGGCTACGCCGTCGTGCTCGGCATGGCCTTCATGGGCTGGGGCACCTCGCTGACGCCGTCCTCCCTGCTCCCCTTCGACGGCGGCCGGGCCGGCTCCGCTCCGGGCGGCGGGGGACCCGGGGCGGGCCAGGGCGGTACCGCTCCCACCGGCGCCCCGACCGGACTCCCCAGCGGCGCTCCGGCCGGCCTTCCCGCCGGGGCCCCGACCGGAGCCGCCACCGACGCCGCACCCTCGGCCGCTTCCGCCGCGTCCGCGTCCCTCTCCGTCCCCACCTCGACCGCCGGGGCGACCGCCTCCACCGGCGCCAACTGACGGGCACGCACCCACCTTCATGACCACGACGACGCCCGCACGCGGCCGTCGGCGCGCCCCCTCCAGGATGGAGCGGGCCGCCGGACGGGCCGCGGCGTTCCAGAAACCACGAGTCATCCTCGCCCTGCTGCTCCTGCTGGCCCTCACCAGCGTGATGCTGCTCGACGGCTATCTGCGCTCCGAGATCGGCAACGACGCCCGGGTCCGCGACGGCGCGGCCTACGACAAGGTCCCCAGCCGGATCCTCGACGGCGGACCCATCCTCACCTTCGACCGCGGCACCGCGAAGACCCAGTCCGTGCCGGACAAGACGATCGTGCTCACCTTCGACGACGGTCCGACCGCGACCTGGACGCCCCAGGTCCTCAAGGTCCTGGAGGAGAACGACGTCGACGCCACCTTCTTCATGGTCGGCTCGATGATCTCCCGCTACCCGAGCGTGGTGAAGTCGCTGGTGAAACAGGGCAACGAGGTCGGCATCCACACGTTCACCCACGTCGACCTCTCCTACCAGAGCGCCGCCCGCCTGCAACGGGAGCTGAAGCAGACGCAGTTGGCCCTCGCGGGTGCGGCCGGCGTCACCACCACGCTGTTCCGCGCCCCGTACTCCTCGGAGATCGACGCCGTCGACAACTACAGCTGGCCCGTCTACAAGGAGATCGGCAGCCTCGGCTACACCAGCGTCTTCGTCGATACCGACAGCGACGACTGGAAGAAGCCGGGCGTCTCGAAGATCGTCCGGTGGGCGACGCCGAAGAAGAACAAGGGCGCCATCGTCCTGATGCACGACGCGGGCGGCGACCGGTCGCAGACGATCACCGCGCTCGGCACGTACATCAAGAAGATGAAGGCGAAGGGCTACACGTTCACCACCGTCAGCGGCGCCCAGGCCATGCTGAACCGGAACCAGGCCGCCGCGGGGCAACAGCCCGGCTCGGCGGGAGCGGGAGCGGGAGCGGGAATCGGGGGCGAGGGCGCCGCGCAGGCCGCCCAGCACAAGGCCGCCGGCGCGACCCTCTACGAGGGCAGGGCGCTCGTCTACGCCGTCGCGGTCGCCGAGTGGGTGGTGCCCGCGCTGTCGTGGTTCCTCGTCGTCGTCGGCGTCGCCGTCATGGGCCGCTTCGGGATGATGCTGGTCCTCGCCCGCCGCCACCACCGGCAGCGCAACCGCAGACGCGGCAAGGGCAGCAGAGCCGGCAGGTTCAGCTGGGGGCCGACGGTCACCCGGCCGGTGAGCGTGATCGTGCCCGCGTACAACGAGAAGGAGTGCATCGCCAACACGCTGAGATCGCTGGCGAAGAGCACCCATCCGATCGAGATCATCGTGGTCGACGACGGCTCCGACGACAACACGTCCGAGATCGCCGAGTCGCTCGGCATGCCCAACGTCCGGGTCGTCCGGCAGGAGAACGCGGGCAAGCCCGCCGCGCTCAACAACGGTGTCCACCACGCCCGTCACGACATCGTCGTGATGATGGACGGGGACACCGTGTTCGAACCGGACGCCGTGCACCAGCTCGTGCAGCCCTTCGCCGACCCGGAGATCGGGGCCGTCGCGGGCAACGCCAAGGTCGGCAACCGCACCACACTGATCGGCGCGTGGCAGCACATCGAGTACGTGATGGGCTTCAACCTCGACCGCAGGATGTACGACCTGCTGCGCTGCATGCCCAC
Organism: Streptomyces sp. NPDC102279; assembly: GCF_044766365.1. Taxonomy (NCBI): domain Bacteria; kingdom Bacillati; phylum Actinomycetota; class Actinomycetes; order Kitasatosporales; family Streptomycetaceae; genus Streptomyces; species Streptomyces sp. NPDC102279. The sequence continues at coordinate 145,490 of NZ_JBIWLU010000017.1, forward strand.
CATCCCGGGGGCGATCGGCGCGTTCCGCCGCGACGCGGTCCTCGGCGTCGGCGGGATGAGCGAGGACACCCTCGCCGAGGACACCGACATCACCATCGCCATGCACCGAGCGGGCTGGCGAGTCGTCTACCAGGAGCACGCCAGGGCCTGGACGGAGGCGCCCGGTTCGCTCAAGCAGCTGTGGTCGCAGCGCTACCGCTGGAGCTACGGCACCATGCAGGCGCTGTGGAAGCACCGTAAGTCCCTGACGGACAAGGGACCTTCAGGGCGCTTCGGCCGCGTGGGCATGCCGCTGGTCGTCCTCTTCCAGATCGTCACGCCGGTCTTCGCGCCGCTCATCGACGTGTTCACCGTCTACTCGATGATCTTCGTGGACCTCCGCGCCGCGGTCCTCGCCTGGCTGGCCGTTCTCACCGTGCAACTCGTCTGCGCGGCCTACGCGTTCCGCCTCGACCGGGAGAAGTACCGCTACCTCGCGATGCTCCCGCTCCAGCAACTCGCCTACCGCCAGATGATGTACCTGGTTCTGATCCACTCCTGCGTCACGGCCCTGACCGGCGGCCGGCTGCGGTGGCAGAAGCTCAAGCGCACGGGCGAGGTCGGCACCCCGGCGGGAGCGGGCCGATGAGCTGGGAGCAACAGCCGTACGGGAACGAGCACGGCTACCGGTACGAGGGCCACCAGGGTCAGGGGCGACACCCCCAGCAGTCGTACGCGCACCACGGGCAGGTTCCCGTGGCGGAGCCGCCGGGTCAGCCGTCGGTGCAGCCGCCGGTGCAGCCATCGGTCACGGCTGCGGAACCCGCTCCCGACGCCCCGCCGAAGGGCGGGCATCGAGCCGGACGAAGGCGCGGGCTCCCGGCCGTACGGGACCGCTACTTCGACTCGCTGCGCGCGGTCGCCCTGGTGCGCGTCGTCGCGTACCACACCTTCGGCTGGGCCTGGGCGGGCCTGGTCTTTCCCTCCATGGGGGTCATGTTCGGTCTGGCCGGCACGCTCATGGCGAAGTCGCTGGAGCGGCCCGCGCCGAAGGTCGTGAAGAGCCGGCTGCGCAGACTGCTGCCCCCGTTCTGGTTCTGGGGCGTCTTCGTGGTCCTGGCGATGCTGGTCCACGGCTGGATGCCCGGCCGGCAGATCGTCTACTGGATCGTGCCGCTCGGTGATCCGCCGGGCAACGCGTGGGGCGAGCAGGCCTGGGAGATCCTCTGGTACCTGCGGACGTACCTGTGGTTCGTCCTGCTGTCCCCGCTGCTGCTGCGGGTCTTCCGGCTCGCACCGGTCCCCGTTCTCGTCCTGTCCCTCGCCCCGGTCCTGGTCCTGAACTTCTTCTGGGACGCGCCGGACAACCGGTTCGGCAGCGCCCTGTGGGACCTGGCGACGTACCTGTTCTGCTGGCTTCTCGGCTTCGCGCACCGCGACGGCGTGCTCCAGCGGCTGCGGCCTGCCGCGGTGGTCGTGGCCTCGCTGGCGGCCCTGGCGTACGGCGGCTGGTTCGCCTTCGCCCACCGGTCGGAGTTCGGCACCTACGACCTCGACGAGATCCCCCTCGCCCAGGCCTTCTGGTCGGCGGGTTTCGTGACCCTGCTCCTGTACTTCAAGGCCTACTACGACGTCGACTTCGCGTGGCTGACCCGGTTCCGCCGGCTCGACCGCACGGTGACGATCTTCAACGCGCGCGCGGTGACCATCTACCTCTGGCACGAGATCGCCCTGATCCTGGCCGTCCCCCTGATCGACCAGTTCTGGAAGGTCCCCGCCTTCGAGAAGTGGCTGCCGCTGGAGAGCCAGTGGTTCATGTTCGGTATCGGCTGGGTGCTGATCTGGATCGCCATCGCCCTGTTCGGCTGGGTCGAGGACGTGGCGGCGAGGAAGAAGCCGAAACTACTGCCCTGACCGCCAGGAGGAGCACGTCCTCCAGCGCCGGCCCGCCTCTGGATCCGACCAGGACCGGGGCGGGCCCGACGACCATGGCGGGCCTTCGAGGGAGACGTCGACGTCCTGATCGCGGGCAGGACCCGACCGGGCTCGGCCAGGCCGGTATCCGGGTGAACCTCTCCTCGGGTGGCTGTGGGCGGACGCCTTCAACGCGCGGAACGCGATCTTGGTCACGGAGCATGGGAGAAACCCCCACCACAGAGAGGCTGACGTACCTCATGCGTCGTTCCCTGCTCGCTGCCTCCACAGCGGCGACCACCCTCACCGTCGCCCTGTCCCTTGCCGTGAACACACCTGCCGCCGCCGGAGCCGGCAGTGGGCACGACCCCGAGCCCTGGGTGAAGCGCAGTGCCGTGATGCGCACGAACCCCAAGGACTTCCATTCGCTGTGCGGCAAGCGGAAGGACGGGATTCCCGAGCGCCGCACCTTCCCGCTCTTCAAGCATGGCAAGGGCTTCACCGCGGTCGAGGATTTCAAGCGCCAGGACGCGGACGGCACGGTGTTCTGGTCCGGTCACGACCCGAGACATCCCGAGAACACCATCTCCGTGGACGTCATCGGAGCGTGCACCGCCGGGCCGGTGACCCTCTCGGGTGAGATCGAGGCCGGCTTCCGTCAGTATCTGTACAGACCTTTGGCCAAGCGGCCGGGCAGATACCTGCTCCAGGAGATCGACTCCCTGAAACTGCCCCCCAGCGGACACGGCATCGACACCGTGACCCTGCCGCCGACCCGGTCGGCCAAGCCGCACAAGCCGGGTCTGAGGGTCGCCACCCCCGAGAACCCCGCGGCCATCGACATCGTCGCCGCCTACACCCCGGCCACCGTCGCCGAACTCGGCTCGGTCGCGGCGGTCAAGTCCCGGATCGACTACGGCGTGAACCAGCTCAACAGGGCGCTCGCGACCAGCTATGTCCCGGCCAGCGTGCACGTCGTCCACACCTACCAGACCGAGGCGACCGGCGTCCCCAGAGAGAACGCCGGAACCTTGCTGAACATGCTGGACGACCCCACGAACCGCACCCTCGGAGCCCCGGCCAGCGCCCAGCGGACGGCGCACGGCGCGGACCTCGTGGCGCTGATCGCCGCCATCCCTGAGGAGGACAGCTCCGGGCAGGCCAACCTGCCCACCCCGGCGGGCCCGAGGACCAGCAACAACGCCTTCTCGGTCACCAGCGCCTTCTCCATCACGGGATGGGAGAACCTCGCGCACGAGATCGGCCACAACTTCGGCCTGATGCACGACCGCAAAACGGTGGCGGCCCAGGGCGGCACGACTCCCACGGGCACCTTCAACTACGGCTGGGTCACTCCCAACCAGCAGCACCACACGATCATGGCCTACTCCGACGCCTGCACCCAGCCGTGTCAGGTGGTCAACCAGTACTCGAACACCGTGAACCAGCTCGGCGACCAGCGCCTCGGAGACGAGAACAACAACAACGCCGCCGTGGCGACCAGGGCCGCCGAGTTCCTGGCCGGTTACCGGACCTCCCGGGTCACCAACCGGGTCTCTCTCACCATGACCTCCAGCCCCGTCGCCGGAGGCCTCCTCGAACCGAGCGAATACGGCCCGTACGATCCCGGTGCGCAGGTCACCGTCACCGCCATTCCCAGCCCCGGGTTCCAGTTCAGAGGCTGGCAGGTCGACGGTCGGCCCCAGACCGACACCACGCCGAACTACACGATCACGATGGACACCAACCACACCATCACCGGGCTGTTCACCGAGATCCCGGAGCAGTAACCCCGGCCGGCCGCAGAGCCGATCGCGTCGACGGCAGGAGCCGCCCCACCGGACGGCGGACACGGAGCCGTCGTACAGCGCCGTATCCTCCCCGTGGTTCACGGGGGCGGGTGCGGCGCTTTTTCCGTGCGCCGGGAACAGAGACCGATTCCCGGCCGGGCGCCGGAGGGCCGTCCGGCCCGTACTGCCACAATGGGGACCGTGACCCGCGCATCCTTGGACAAGCAGCCGCACGAAGTCGCCTCGATGTTCGACGACGTGGCGGAACGGTACGACCTGACGAACGACCTGCTGTCGCTCGGCCAGGACCGGGTGTGGCGCAAGGAGGTCGCCAAGGCGGTCGACGCGCGCCCCGCGCAGAAGATCCTGGACCTGGCGGCGGGCACGGCGACCTCGTCCCTGCCCTTCGCCCGCAGCGGCGCGTACGTCGTCCCCTGCGACTTCTCTCTCGGCATGCTCCGCGTGGGCAAGCGCAACCACCCCTGGCTGCCGCTGACCGCCGGTGACGCCACGAAGCTGCCGTTCAAGGACGACACCTTCGACGCCGTCACGATCTCCTTCGGACTGCGCAACGTCCAGGACACCGACACCGCCCTCAGCGAGCTGTACCGCGTGACCAAGCCGGGCGGACGCGTCGTGATCTGCGAGTTCTCGCACCCCACCTGGGCGCCGTTCCGCACGGTCTACACCGAGTACCTGATGCGCGCGCTGCCGCCGGTCGCCCGCGCCGTCTCCTCGAACCCCGAGGCGTACGTCTATCTCGCCGAGTCCATCCGCGCCTGGCCGACCCAGCCGGAACTGGCCGAGCGGCTGCGCAAGGCGGGCTGGTCGAAGACGGCCTGGCGCAACCTCTCCGGCGGCATCGTGGCCCTGCACCGCGGCTTCAAGCAGGCCTGAGCGACCGGGGGCGCCCTTCCCGGGGGCGGCCCCGCCCGACTCCCGCTAGCTGAGAACCTCGAACGGGTCCCCGGGGCTGTCGAGTTCGCGCCGCATTCCGCCCGACGGCGGACGGGGCGGCCTCGGCTCGCGCACCCCCGCGCCGCCTTCCGTGTCCCCGAGGTCGAACCACACGGTGACGACGGCCCCGCGCGGAACCTCCGCACCGGGCTGCGGAAACTGCCGTACGACATAGTCGACGACCGTCCGATGGAAGTCGGGCCGGTCGGGCGCGGCGAGCAGCACACCGCGCGCCTCGGCCGTCTCCCGCGCGTCCACGGCCATCAGGCCCACCAGCCGCGGCACGCGCACTTCGGGTGTTCCGGGTGTCATACGCACAGACGTCACCCCCAGCGGTACCGGCAGGGTATGCCTCGCCCGTGCGCTTCGGGAAGGAGTGGGGAGAGCGCGGGAGACCCCCGGCGAGGGCCGCCCTCAGAGCGCCAGCCGGTAGCGGTGGCCCTCCGCCTTCGAGGCCGGGACGGTGAACCGCTCCGCCAGCTCCATGCCGAGCCGTCTCGTCACCGCGATGGAGCGGGCGTTGCGCGCGTTGACCATCGCGACCACGTCCGTGACGCCCGCCGAACGGACCCGCTCCAGGGTGGTCAACGCCGCCGCCGTGACGTACCCCTTGCCCCAGTGCGCCCGCCCGAGCCGCCAGCCGATCTCGATCTGCCCGGCCGGGCCCCACGCGTACGGCCACGGCTGGGCGCCGGTGAAACCGAGCACCTCGCCCTCCGCGTCGACCATGGTCCACAGACAGAACCCGTGCTCAGCGTCGTGCCGCCGCTGGCGTGCCGTGAGTTCCTCGTACACGGACAGCTCGGCCGGGCGGCCCCCGTGGAACTCCATGACGTCCGGGTCGGCGAAGACCTGGTGCCATGCGTGGGCGTCCTCGTCGGTGGGGACACGCAGTCGTACATCGGGGAGAGCTCGGTTCACGGGGCAGCCCTTCAGATGGTGATCGGTACCGCTGCATAGACTGCCCATGTCCAGTGCCCGTCGGCACGTTGATTTCGAGTCTTGGGGAGACCCCGCCGTGACCGAGCCCCAACCCCTCTCCGAAAACACCGCCGACGTCATCGTCGTCGGGGCCGGGCCAGCCGGTTCCACCACCGCCTACTACCTGGCGAAGGCGGGGCTCGACGTCCTGCTCCTGGAGAAGACCGCCTTCCCGCGCGAGAAGGTCTGCGGCGACGGACTGACCCCGCGCGCCACCAAGCAGCTCGTGTCGATGGGCATCGACATCTCCGAGGAAGCCGGCTGGCTCCGCAACAAGGGGCTGCGCATCATCGGCGGCGGCGTCCGGCTCCAGCTGGACTGGCCGGATCTCGCCACCTTCCCCGACTACGGACTCGTCCGGAAGCGGGACGACTTCGACGAGCAGCTGGCGCGGCAGGCGCAGAAGGCGGGCGCGCGGCTGCACGAGCGGTGCAACGTCGGTGCCCCGATCATCGACGACCGCACCGGCCGCATCACCGGCGTGCACGCGAAGCTCGGCGACGCGGACTCCAAGGAGAAGCGGGAGGTGACCTTCCACGCGCCGTTGGTGGTGGCCGCCGACGGCAACTCCACCCGCCTCTCGCTCGCGATGGGCCTGCACCGCCGGGAGGACCGCCCGATGGGCGTCGCGGTGCGTACGTACTTCACCTCGCCGCGTCACGAGGACGACTACCTGGAGTCCTGGCTGGAGCTGTGGGACCGCCGGGGTGCCGAGGACCGGCTGCTGCCCGGCTACGGCTGGATCTTCGGCATGGGCGACGGCACGTCGAACGTGGGTCTCGGCGTCCTCAACACCTCCGACTCCTTCAAGGAGCTGGACTGGCGCGAGGTGCTGAAGGCCTGGTGCGCCTCGATGCCGGAGGACTGGGGCTACACCCCGGAGAACATGACCGGTCCGATCCGCGGCGCCGCGCTGCCGATGGCCTTCAACCGCCAGCCGCACTACACCAAGGGCCTGTTGCTGGTCGGCGACGCCGGCGGTCTGGTGAACCCCTTCAACGGCGAGGGCATCGCCTACGCCATGGAGTCGGGCCAGATCGCCGCCGACGTGATCGTCCAGGCTCACGCGCGCGCCACCCCGGGACAGCGTGAACTCGCCCTCCAGCGCTACCCGCGCGTCCTCAAGGACACCTACGGCGGCTACTACACGCTCGGCCGCGCCTTCGTGAAGCTCATCGGCAACCCGAAGGTCATGAAGATCGCCACCCAGCGCGGTCTGACCCACCCGATGCTGATGAAGTTCACGCTGAAGATGCTCGCCAACCTCACCGACCCCACCGGTGGCGACGCCGCGGACCGCATCATCAACGGCCTCTCGAAGGTGGCCCCGAAGGCCTGACCCGACCGGCCCGGCACACCTGACGGACACAGCGAGCGGCGGCCCGGTCGACCGGGCCGCCGCTCGCCGCCGTCAGCCCCGGCTGCCCGTCAGTTCGGACTCCTTGGCGGCGCGGCGGGCCAGGACCTGGCCGCGTCGCTCGGCGACCTGTCGCAGGGCGTCCTTCCGCTCGCGCCGGGCGAGGCGGTCCAGATAGACGTGGCCGTCGACGTGGTCGCTCTCATGCGCGAGGCACCGCGCGAAGTACCCCGTCCCCTCGACGACCAGGGCGTTCCCGTCCTTGTCGACGCCGCGCACGACGGCCCGGTCGGGCCGTGGCACGTCCACGACGGCTCCGGGGACGGACAGACACCCCTCACCCTCGTCCAGCAGCCGCCGGTCGGACGGCGCGAGGCGTTCCAGGACGGGGTTGGCGATGTGGCCGACGTGACGGTTCCCGTCGTCGTCCGGGCAGTCGTAGACGAAGAGGCGCACATCCACACCGACCTGGTTCGCGGCCAGGCCGGCGCCTTCGGCGACGTACATGGTCAGGAACATGTCGTCGATGAGCGCGGCGAGATCGGGACCGAACTCGGTCACGTCCCGGCAGGGCCGGTGCAGGACCTCTTCACCGACCTCGGTGATCCGCCGGACCGTGCCTCGGCGGGCCTCCGGCGTGAGCGGGGGATACGAGCCGACGGGGTTTCCCTGGACGAACACACGGGGCATCGCTGTCTCCTTCGGGTGCGCGGGCACCGCGGCCGACGGCGGCCCGCCGACTCCCCGGCGCCGGAGCCCACTCTCCCGCAGAGGCGGAGCGCACCGTGTCCGAACGGGGCGAAGAGCCCGGACAACCCGAAGGACCGCCTCCCCTGAGGGAAGCGGTCCGCCGAAATCACCCGAGGGTCAGAGCACGCGCACCGCGCCCGTCGCCGGGTAGCCCGAGAGGTCCTGGATCACGACGCCCTTGGACGGGTTGGCCGCGTCGAGGTACTGCCCGCCACCGATGTACACGCCGACGTGGTACGCCGAGCCGGCCGAACCCCAGTACAGGATGTCGCCGACCTGGACATCGGACAGCGAAACCGGCGTACCGGACGTCGACTGGGATTCCGAGACGCGCGGCAGGTCGACGCCGACCTGCTTGAACGCCGCCTGCACCAGACCCGAGCAGTCCCACGCGTTGGGTCCGGTGCCGCCCATGACGTACGCGTCGCCGACCTGAGCCTTCAGGAAGGCGACGACGGTCGCGACACTGCCGCTGGCCGGGGCGGCGACGTTCGTCGAGGTGGACGAACCGGCGGAAGCGGACAGAACGGTGCGCTCCGAGGAACGCGAGGCGGCCTGGGCCGCCGCGGCCTTCCGTGCGGCCTCGGCCTTCTTCTTGGCCTCCGCCTTCTTCTTGGCGTCGGCGAGGTCGGCCTTGGCCTGCTTCGCGGCCTTCGCGGCGGCCGCGTCGCGCTCCGCCTGGAGCTCGTAGTTGGCCGCGGTCTGCTGGGTGGCGTCCGCGGACTGCGCGACCTGCGTGGCCAGGTCGGCCGTCAGGGTCGGCAGTTCGAGCGTCTGCGTGACGGGCTCGGCAGCGTTCGCCGAACCAGCCGCCCCGGCCACGGCCAGGGTGCTGAGAACGCCACCGGCAACTCCGGCGCGCATCGCGAGCGACGACGCGTTGCGACGGGGCTTTCGGTGGCTTCGTATGTGAGCGGTGTGGGACATGGGTACAAGCGGTACCAGGGGCTCCTCCATACCTTCAAGAAACGTGTGGTGCGCCACAGTTGTTCAATCGACGGCCGAATTCAACGCGCGTCACTCTTTATTGACGCCGTAACGGGCATTGCGGACAACGTCCACCGAGCCCGTGATCATGGCCTTTCAGTAATACGTCCGAATTGCCCACGACCTACCACCGGTTGAGGCCGATGGCCAAGCCCGGCTTATCTGACTCACAGGTAGATGTGGCGCAGGTCACGGAACGCTCCACCGGCCGGTCGCGTCCCGCGCGTGCGGCGCGCTTCCCTCCGCTCGTGAACGCGTGCACGCGTCCACATCCGTCCCCTCCGCTCCCCTGAAGTGTGAACGCCGTCCACTATCAAGGCCCTCCGTCCAGCACCAATTTGCATGCGTCGGAAGTCTCTTGATATGGAGACGACGCCTCGGACCTGCGGTGACGAGCGGAAATGTCACGTCTGGTGATCGACCGGACGCTTCGCGTACGAAGATCACCGCTCATCCGACTTCATGATCGTTCGTCAGGTGGTGGAGATCACAAAGCTTGTGCAATACCCCGTGTCGCAGATCACAGACCGCCGGGCATAAGATGCGAGGCAGTTGGGCTTGTGACCTGCTTCACATGTCCGCGATCTTCGCCGGGACGGGTGAGGTTCGCGGCGCTGGCGAGCAGGTGTTCAGGCCCTGGAACCGCCACCAGTCAGTGCCGACTGAGAGGAGCGAGGAGCGTGAACGCGTATGCGCCGATCCTCGTACTGGGAGCCCTCGGGGCAGGCTTTGCGATCTTCTCCGTGGTCATGGCCACGCTGATCGGTCCGAAGCGGTACAACCGCGCGAAGCTCGAAGCCTACGAGTGCGGCATCGAGCCGACCCCCACGCCGGCCGGCGGTGGGCGTTTTCCCATCAAGTACTACCTGACGGCGATGCTCTTCATCGTCTTCGACATCGAGATCGTCTTCCTCTACCCCTGGGCCGTCACCTTCGACGCCCTGGGTGTTTTCGGGCTCGTGGAGATGTTGCTCTTCGTGCTCACCGTCTTCGTGGCGTACGCGTACGTATGGCGGCGCGGCGGCCTGGAATGGGACTGAGGGGCCTTTAAGACATGGGACTCGAAGAAAAGCTGCCGAGCGGATTCCTGCTGACCACGGTCGAGCAGGCCGCAGGCTGGGTGCGCAAGGCGTCCGTCTTCCCCGCGACATTCGGACTCGCCTGCTGCGCCATCGAGATGATGACGACCGGCGCCGGGCGATACGACCTGGCGCGCTTCGGTATGGAGGTCTTCCGCGGGTCGCCCCGCCAGGCCGACCTGATGATCGTGGCCGGCCGGGTCAGCCAGAAGATGGCGCCGGTGCTGCGGCAGGTCTATGACCAGATGCCCAACCCCAAGTGGGTCATTTCCATGGGGGTTTGTGCTTCATCCGGCGGAATGTTCAACAACTACGCCATTGTGCAGGGCGTCGACCACATCGTCCCGGTCGACATCTATTTGCCCGGCTGCCCGCCGCGGCCCGAGATGCTGATCGACGCGATTCTCAAGCTCCACCAGAAGATCCAGACCTCCAAGCTCGGCGTCAACGCCGAGGAGGCGGCCCGCGAGGCGGAGGAAGCGGCGCTCAAGGCGCTCCCCACCATCGAGATGAAGGGCCTGCTGCGGTGAGCGACGCGAACGGCAACGGGGTCAACCCCGAAAAGGACCTCAGCGCCTCCAACCTCCCCGGCCAGCGAGGCGACCAGGGTGAGGAGATCCGCGTCCAGCGCGGCATGTTCGGCGCCAACAACGGCGGCGACACCTCCGGTTACGGCGGCCTGGTCCGCTCGATCCGGCTCCCCGGCTCGGCCAACCGCCCCTACGGCGGCTGGTTCGACGAGGTGGCCGACGAGCTGGAGGGCGCCCTGGAGGAGCAGGGACTCGTCCCCGAGAACGTGATCGACAAGACGGTCGTCGACCGCGACGAGATCACCTTCCACATCGAACGCGAGCACCTGGTCCGCGTCGCGCAGACCCTGCGCGACGACCCGGCGCTCCGCTTCGAACTGTGCACCGGCGTCTCCGGGGTCCACTACCCGCACGACAAGGGCCGCGAGCTGCACGCCGTCTACCACCTGCGCTCGATCACCCACAACCGGCTGATCCGCCTGGAGGTCAGCGCTCCCGACGCGGACCCGCACGTTCCGTCGCTCGTCGCCGTCTACCCGACGAACGACTGGCACGAGCGAGAGACGTACGACTTCTTCGGGCTGATCTTCGACGGCCACCCTGCGCTGACGCGGATCATGATGCCGGACGACTGGCAGGGCTTCCCGCAGCGCAAGGACTACCCCCTCGGCGGCATCGCCGTCGAGTACAAGGGCGCCCAGATCCCGGCTCCGGACCAGCGGAGGTCGTACTCATGAGCACGCAGACCCCTTCAGGGGCATCAGCCGCTTCGCCCCGCGATACGACCGAGGGCACCGTATATACGGTCACCGGCGGCGACTGGGACGAGGTCGCCCAGTCCGCGGCCAAGTCCGACGACGAGCGCATCATCGTCAACATGGGCCCGCAGCACCCGTCCACCCACGGCGTGCTCCGGCTCATCCTGGAGATCGACGGCGAGACGGTCACCGAGGCCCGCTGCGGCATCGGCTACCTCCACACCGGCATCGAGAAGAACCTCGAGTTCCGCACGTGGACGCAGGGCACCACGTTCGTGACGCGCATGGACTACCTGACGCCGTTCTTCAACGAGACGGCCTACTGTCTCGGCGTCGAGAAGCTCCTCGGGATCACCGACCAGATCCCCGACCGCGCCTCGATCATCCGCGTGCTCCTGATGGAGCTGAACCGGCTCTCCTCCCACCTGGTGTGCATCGCCACCGGCGGCATGGAGCTGGGCGCCACGACGATCATGATCTACGGCTTCCGTGATCGTGAACTCATTCTCGACATCTACGAGCTGATCACCGGCCTGCGGATGAACCACGCCTACATCCGCCCCGGCGGACTCGCCCAGGACCTGCCGCCGGGCGCGGTGGACCAGATCCGCGAGTTCGTGAAGAAGATGAAGAAGAACCTTCCCGAGTACGACAAGCTCGCCACCGGGAACCCCATCTTCAAGGCCCGCATGCAGGACGTCGGCTACCTCGACCTGGCCGGCTGCATGGCCCTCGGTGCCACCGGCCCGGTCCTGCGCTCGGCGGGCCTGCCGCACGACCTGCGCAAGTCCCAGCCCTACTGCGGCTACGAGAACTACGACTTCGAGGTCCCGACGGCCGACACCTGCGACTCCTACGGGCGCTTCCTGATCCGCCTGGAGGAGATGCGCCAGTCGCTGCTGATCGTCGAGCAGTGCCTGGACCGGCTGCAGCCCGGTCCGGTCATGGTCGCCGACAAGAAGATCGCCTGGCCCGCCCAGCTCGCGCTCGGCCCCGACGGTCTCGGCAACTCGCTCGACCACATCAAGAAGATCATGGGCACCTCCATGGAGGCCCTGATCCACCACTTCAAGCTGGTGACCGAGGGCTTCCGCGTGCCGCCGGGACAGGCGTACACGGCGGTCGAGTCGCCCAAGGGCGAGCTAGGGGTGCACGTCGCATCCGACGGAGGCACCCGCCCCTACCGGGTCCACTTCCGCGACCCGTCCTTCACCAACCTGCAGGCCATGGCGGCGATGTGCGAGGGCGGCCAGGTCGCCGACGTCATCGTCGCCGTCGCGTCCATCGACCCCGTGATGGGAGGCGTCGACCGGTGACCACCACCCCCGAGGGCGTCAGCCTGGGCATGCCCCAACTGCCCGCGCCCGACTACCCGGACGACGTCCGAGCCCGGCTGGAGGCGGACGCGCGCGAGATCATCGCCCGCTACCCCGACTCCCGCTCGGCCCTCCTTCCGTTGCTGCATCTCGTGCAGTCGCAGGAGGGCCACGTCACGCGCACCGGACAGCGGTTCTGCGCGGACGTCCTCGGTCTGACGACCGCCGAGGTCAACGCGGTCGCGACCTTCTACTCGATGTACCGGCGCAAGCCGAGCGGCGACTACCAGGTGGGTGTCTGCACCAACACCCTCTGTGCCGTGATGGGCGGCGACGCCATCTTCGAGGCACTGCAGGACCACCTCGGTGTGGGCAACGGAGAGACCACCGGCGACGGCAAGGTCACCCTGGAGCACATCGAGTGCAACGCGGCCTGCGACTTCGCCCCGGTCGTGATGGTCAACTGGGAGTTCTTCGACAACCAGACCGTGGACTCGGCCAAGCGCCTCGTCGACGACCTGCGCACGGGAGCGGACGTCGAACCCACCCGCGGCGCCCCGCTGTGCACCTTCAAGGACACCGCCCGGATCCTGGCCGGCTTCCCGGACGAGCGCGAGGGCGCGGTGGAGGCCGGCGGCAGCGCGGGCCACGCCTCGCTGGTCGGCCTGCGGCTGGCCAAGGGGGAGAGCACCCCCGCGCGCGTGGTGCATCCGCGAGGCGGAGAGACGCCCCGGGTGAGGACCTCCGAGGACCGGACGCCGCCCGAGCAGCCGCCTGCCGGACATCAGAGTTCGCACGACGCGCCGCAGGACACGTCGGCCTCCGACCCGTCCCATCCGGCGGGTCCGGTCGCAGAGGAGGGGGAGTGATGACCTTGGCAGCAGAGATCAACGAAACCAGTCCCGAAAAGCTGCTCGCACCCGTGCTGTCGGCCTTCTGGGACGAGGACAGGTCCTGGTCGCTGGACGTCTACAAGAGGCACGAGGGGTACGAGGGCCTGCGCAAGGCACTCGCCATGTCGCCGGACGACCTGATCGCCTACGTCAAGGACTCCGGACTGCGCGGCCGCGGCGGCGCCGGATTCCCCACCGGAATGAAATGGCAGTTCATTCCGCAGGGAGACGGCAAACCACACTATCTAGTTGTCAACGCCGACGAGTCGGAGCCGGGAACCTGCAAGGACATCCCGCTCCTCTTCGCGAACCCGCACAGCCTCATCGAGGGCATTGTGATCGCGTGTTATGCCATCAGGTCTTCGCATGCGTTCATCTATCTGCGTGGTGAAGTGGTCCCCGTCCTGCGGCGGTTGCACGAAGCCGTACGCGAGGCGTACGAGGCGGGCTACCTCGGCGAGAACATCCTGGGCAGTGGACTCGACCTCCAGCTCACCGTGCACGCGGGCGCGGGCGCGTACATCTGCGGTGAAGAGACCGCACTGCTCGACTCGCTCGAAGGCCGCCGTGGACAACCGCGGCTCCGCCCTCCTTTCCCTGCTGTCGCGGGACTCTATGCGTGCCCGACTGTTGTAAATAACGTCGAGTCCATCGCGTCAGTTCCCGCAATTCTCCAAAAGGGCAAGGAATGGTTCAAGTCGATGGGCAGCGAGAAGTCTCCGGGCTTCACGCTCTATTCGCTCAGCGGCCACGTCACCAGCCCGGGCCAGTACGAGGCACCGCTCGGCATCACGCTGCGCCAACTCCTCGACATGAGCGGCGGGATGCGCGCCGGTCATCGGCTGAAGTTCTGGACGCCGGGCGGCTCCTCGACCCCGATGTTCACCGACGAGCATCTCGACGTCCCTCTTGACTACGAAGGAGTGGGCGCCGCGGGTTCCATGCTCGGCACGAAAGCACTCCAGTGCTTCGACGAGACGACGTGCGTCGTCCGCGCCGTCACCCGCTGGACCGAGTTCTACGCCCACGAGTCCTGCGGCAAGTGCACGCCCTGCCGCGAAGGCACCTACTGGCTCGTGCAGTTGCTGCGCGACATCGAGGCCGGCAAGGGCGTCATGTCCGACCTCGACAAGCTCAATGACATCGCCGACAACATCAACGGCAAGTCCTTCTGCGCCCTCGGCGATGGTGCCGCCTCGCCGATCTTCTCCTCGCTCAAGTACTTCCGCGACGAGTACGAGCAGCACATCACGGGCCGCGGCTGCCCCTTCGACCCGGCCAGGTCGACGGCCTGGGCGGACAAGCACACGGAGGTGAACGCATGACAGTGACCACCAGCGCTCCCTCCGGAGGCGGGGAAGCGGCGGTCCCCCCGGAGGACCTCGTCGCGCTGACGATCGATGGCGTGGAGATCAGCGTGCCCAAGGGCACCCTGGTCATCCGGGCCGCGGAACAGCTCGGCATCGAGATCCCCCGGTTCTGTGACCACCCGCTCCTCGACCCGGTCGGCGCCTGCCGCCAGTGCATCGTCGAGGTCGAGGGCCAGCGCAAGCCGATGGCGTCCTGCACGATCACCTGCACGGACGGGATGGTCGTCAAGACGCAGCTCAGCTCGCCGGTCGCCGAGAAGGCGCAGCACGGCGTGATGGAGCTGCTGCTCATCAACCACCCGCTGGACTGTCCGGTCTGCGACAAGGGCGGCGAGTGCCCCCTGCAGAACCAGGCGATGTCGCACGGCAACGCCGAGACCCGCTTCGAGGGCCGCAAGCGGACCTACGAGAAGCCGGTCCCGATCTCCACCCAGGTCCTGCTCGACCGTGAGCGGTGCGTGCTGTGCGCGCGCTGCACCCGCTTCTCCAACCAGATCGCGGGCGACCCGATGATCGAGCTGGTCGAGCGGGGCGCTCTCCAGCAGGTCGGCACCGGCGACGGCGACCCCTTCGAGTCGTACTTCTCCGGGAACACGATCCAGATCTGTCCGGTGGGCGCGCTGACGTCGGCGGCGTACCGGTTCCGCTCGCGCCCCTTCGACCTCATCTCCTCGCCGTCGATGTGCGAGCACTGCTCCGGCGGCTGCGCGACACGAACCGACCACCGGCGCGGCAAGGTCATGCGGCGTCTCGCCGCCGCCGACCCCGAGGTCAACGAGGAGTGGATCTGCGACAAGGGGCGGTTCGGGTTCCGGTACGCGCAGCAGCGCGACCGTCTCGACACCCCTCTGGTCCGCAACGCCGAGGGCGTCCTGGAGCCGGCCTCGTGGCCGGAGGCCCTGGAGGCCGCGGCGCAGGGGCTGAGGAATGCCCGTGGCCGGACCGGTGTCCTCGCCGGCGGCCGGCTCACCGTCGAGGACGCCTACGCGTACAGCAAGTTCGCGCGCGTGGCCCTCGACACGAACGACATCGACTTCCGCGCGCGCGTGCACAGCTCCGAGGAGGCCGACTTCCTGGCCGCCCGGGTCGCCGGACGCGGACGGGATCTCGACGGTACGGGCGTCACCTACACCCTGCTGGAGAAGGCGCCCGCCGTTCTGCTGGTGGGCTTCGAGTCCGAGGAGGAGGCGCCCGGCGTCTTCCTGCGGCTGCGCAAGGCCTGGCGGGGGCACGGTCAGAAGACCTACGCGCTCGCCACGCACGCCACCCCCGGTCTGGCGAAGGCGGGCGGCACCCTGCTGCCGGCCGCGCCCGGCACCGAGACCGAGTGGCTGGACGCGCTCGCGAGCGGTGTCGGTCTCGAAGGAGACGGTGCGACGGCCGCCGAGGCGTTGCGCGGCGAGGGTTCGGTGATCGCCGTCGGTGAGCGGCTGGCCGCCGTGGCCGGCGGACTCACCGCCGCCGTACGGGCCGCCTCCGCCGTCGGCGCCCAACTGGTGTGGATTCCGCGCCGGGCGGGCGAGCGCGGTGCGATCGAGGCGGGCGCGCTGCCGTCGCTCCTGCCGGGCGGACGTCCGGCCACCGACCCGCGCGCGCGGGAGGAGGTCGCCGCCGTATGGGGCGTCTCCGAGCTCCCGCACCGCTACGGCCGCGACACCGGCCAGATCGTCGAGGCCGCCGCGGGAGGCGAACTGCGCGCCCTGGTGGTCGCCGGTGTGGAGGTCGCCGACCTCCCCGACCCGGCACGCGCGCGTGAGGCACTTGCCGAGGTGGGCTTCCTGGTGTCGCTCGAACTGCGGCCCAGCGAGGTCACCGACCAGGCGGACGTGGTCCTGCCGGTCGCCGCGGTCGCCGAGAAGGCCGGAAGCTTCCTCAACTGGGAAGGCCGGGTGCGCTCCTTCGAGGCGGCCCTCAAGCCCGACCAGATGACCCGGCGTCTCGCCCCCAGCGACGCGCGTGTGCTGCAGATGCTGGCCGACGCCATGGACGTACACCTGGGGCTGCCGGATCTGCGGACGGCGCGCGGGGAGCTGGACCGGCTCGGCGCCTGGGACGGGCCGCACGTCACCGAACCCCTGGAGACCGGGACGCAGTTGCCGCGTCCGGCCGCCGGTGAGGCCGTACTGGCCGGGCACCGGTTGCTCCTCGACCAGGGCCGCCTCCAGCAGGGCGACGACGCGCTCGCCGGGACCCGGCACGGCGCCCACGCGCGCGTGTCGGCCGCCACGGCCGCCGAGGCGGGCGTCAAGAACGGCGATCTCCTCGCTGTGACGGGCACCGCCGGAGTCGTCGAACTCCCGCTCCAGGTCACCGAGATGCCCGACCGGGTGGTCTGGCTCCCGCTGAACTCGACCGGCGGGGGCGTCGCCTCCGACACCGGGGCGCTGCCCGGCGCACTCGTCCGCATCGGCCCGGCGACCATCGCCGCCGAGGCCCCCAAGGAGGTGGAGGCATGACGCCGTACCTCGCCGCTGAAGACCTCTCGATGTTCGGCCACGACCCCTGGTGGCTGGTCGTCGTCAAGGCGGTGTTCTGCTTCGCCTTCCTGATGGTGACCGTGCTGTTCTCCATCGTGTGGGAGCGCAAGGTCGTCGCCTGGATGCAGTTGCGCATCGGCCCCAACCGGCACGGCCCCTGGGGCATGCTCCAGTCGCTCGCCGACGGCGTGAAGCTGATGCTCAAGGAAGACCTGATCGTCAAGCGCGCGGACAAGGTGGTCTACGTCCTCGCGCCGATCGTGGCCGCGATCCCGGCCTTCATGGCGATCGCCGTGATCCCGTTCGGGCCGGCCGACAACGAGGTCTCGATCTTCGGCCGGCGCACCACGATGCAGCTCACCGACCTGCCGATCGCGATGCTCTTCATCCTCGCGGTGGCCTCGGTGGGCATCTACGGGATCGTGCTCGCCGGCTGGAGCTCCGGATCGACCTATCCGCTGCTGGGCGGCCTGCGGTCCTGCGCGCAGATGATCTCGTACGAGATCGCCATGGGCGCCGCGTTCGCCTCGGTGTTCCTCTACTCCGGGTCGATGTCGACCTCGACGATCGTCGAGCAGCAGCACGACCGCTGGTACATCCTGCTGCTGCCGGTGTCGTTCCTGATCTACATCGTGACCATGATCGGCGAGACCAACCGGGCCCCCTTCGACATGCCGGAGTCCGAGGGCGACCTCGTCGGCGGCTTCAACACCGAGTACTCGTCCATCAAGTTCGCGCTGTTCATGCTCGCCGAGTACGTGAACATGGTGACGGTCTCGGCCGTGTCGACGACGCTCTTCCTGGGCGGCTGGCGGGCTCCGTGGCCGATCAGCACCTTCTGGGAGGGCGCCAACCACGGCTGGTGGCCGATGCTCTGGTTCGTGGTGAAGGTGCAGCTGCTGCTGTTCTTCTTCATCTGGCTGCGCGGCACGCTGCCGCGTGTCCGCTACGACCAGTTGATGAAGCTGGGCTGGAAGGTCCTCATCCCGGTCTCCGTGGTCTGGCTGATGCTCGTCGCGACCGTGCGGACGCTGCGCAACGAGAACTACGACTTCGCGGACATCGCCCTGTACGTGGGCGGCGGCGTCCTCTTCCTGCTGTTGCTGTCGTTCGCGGCGGACATCTTCCGCGACAAGCAGAAGGCCGAGGAAGCACCCGCCGAGCCCGCCGCGTTCGACCCGATGGCGGGCGGGTTCCCCGTGCCGCCGCTGCCCGGTCAGGAGCTGCCCCCGGTACCGCGGCGGAGCCCGCGCCGGGAGCGGGAGTTGATTGTCAGTGGCGGGCCCGATACTGCGAGTGACGGATCGATCGCCGGATCTCGTGACGGAAAGGAGGGGTCCGATGGCTGAGGAGCCGAAGGAGACCAAACCGGGTTTCCAGAACCCCGTCGCCGGTTTCGGCGTGACCTTCAAGGCCATGTTCAAGAAGCGGCTGACCGAGCAGTACCCGGAGCAGCAGAAGACCACAGCGCCTCGGTTCCACGGCCGGCACCAGCTCAACCGTCATCCGGACGGTCTGGAGAAGTGCATCGGCTGCGAGCTGTGCGCCTGGGCCTGCCCCGCGGACGCCATCTATGTGGAGGGCGCGGACAACACCGAGGAGGAGCGTTACTCCCCGGGCGAGCGGTACGGCCGCGTCTACCAGATCAACTACGCCCGCTGCATCCTGTGCGGCCTGTGCATCGAGGCGTGCCCCACGCGCGCGCTGACGATGACGAACGAGTTCGAGCTCGCGGACAGCAGCCGCGCCAACCTCATCTACACCAAGGAGCAGCTGCTCGCCGGTCTGGAGGAGGGCATGGTCGACTCGCCGCACTCGATCTTCCCGGGCACGGACGAGCAGGACTACTACCGGGGTCTGGTGACCGAGGCGGCGCCCGGCACCGAGCGTCAGACGGCCGTCTCCAAGGGCGAGTTCCACCCGTCGGGAAGCCCCTCGGGGAGTCCGTCGGGCACGGCGGCCGAGAAGGAGGCGGAGGCATGACCGAGCTGGCCGCGTACGCGACCTCCACCGGTGAGGCCTTCCAGTTCTGGGTCCTCGGTACGGTCGCGGTGATCGGCGCCCTGTGCACCGTCTTCATGAGGAAGGCCGTGCACAGCGCGCTGTGCCTCGCCGGGACCATGATCGTCCTGGCGGTGTTCTACCTCGCCAACGGCGCGTACTTCCTGGGCATCGTCCAGATCGTCGTCTACACCGGCGCGATCATGATGCTGTTCCTCTTCGTCGTCATGCTCGTCGGTGTCACCGCGGCGGACTCCCTGAAGGAGACCATCAAGGGGCAGCGCTGGCTGGCCCTGGTCTGCGGACTCGGCTTCGGCGTCCTGCTGTTCGCCGGAATCGGCAACGCGTCCATCAAGGACTTCGACGGCCTGGCGAAGGCGAACGCGAACGGCAACGTGGAGGGCCTCGCGGCCCTCATCTTCACGAAGTACGTGTTCGCCTTCGAGATCACCGGCGCCCTGCTCATCACGGCCGCCGTCGGCGCCATGGTGCTGACGCACCGCGAGCGCACCGAGCGTCCCAAGACGCAGCGCGAGCTGTCCGAGCAGCGCGTCCGCGAGGGCAAGCACCTGCCGCCGCTGCCGGCCCCCGGTGTCTACGCCCGGCACAACGCCGTGGACGTCGCCGGCCTGCTCCCGGACGGCACCCCGTCCGAGCTGACCGTCAGCAAGACGCTGCGCGACCGCGGGCAGGTCCGTGACGTGTCGGCCGACGCTCTCAGCGACCTGAAGGCGCTGGAACAGCGTGCCGAGGAGCGCCTGGAGCGCACGAAGACGGAGGAGGCGTCCAAGTGAATCCGGTCAACTACCTCTATCTCGCCGCCCTGTTGTTCACGATCGGCGCCACCGGTGTGCTGATCAGGCGGAACGCGATCGTGGTGTTCATGTGCATCGAGCTGATGCTCAACGCCTGCAACCTCGCGTTCGTCGCCTTTTCCCGCCTGCACGGCAATCTCGACGGCCAGATCTTCGCCTTCTTCACGATGGTCGTCGCCGCCGCGGAGGTCGTGGTCGGGCTCGCGATCATCGTGTCGCTGTTCCGTTCCCGCCACTCGGCCTCGGTCGACGACGCCAGCCTGATGAAGCTGTAAGGGGTCGCTGAATCGTGGAGAACCTGATTGCGCTGCTCGTCGCAGCGCCTCTGCTCGGAGCGGCCGTACTGCTGTGCGGCGGCAGGCGGCTGGACGCCGTCGGCCACTGGATCGGCACCGCGCTCGCGGCGGCCTCCTTCGTGATCGGCGCCGTGCTCTTCGCCGACATGCTGGGGAAGGGCGCCGAGGACCGGTCCCTGACCCAGCACCTGTTCACCTGGATCCCCGTCGGGGGCTTCCGCGCGGACGTCGGCTTCCAGCTCGACCAGCTGTCGATGACGTTCGTGCTGCTGATCACCGGCGTCGGCTCGCTCATCCACCTGTACTCGATCGGGTACATGGAGCACGACGAGCGCCGCCGCCGTTTCTTCGGCTATCTGAACCTGTTCCTGGCGGCGATGCTGCTGCTCGTCCTCGCCGACAACTACCTGTTGCTGTACGTCGGCTGGGAGGGCGTCGGTCTCGCCTCGTACCTGCTGATCGGCTTCTGGCAGCACAAGCCCAGCGCCGCCACCGCCGCGAAGAAGGCCTTCCTGGTCAACCGCGTCGGCGACATGGGCCTGTCCATCGCCATCATGCTGATGTTCACGACCTTCGGGACCTTTGCCTTCGGGCCGGTGCTCGGCACCGAGGGCCACCCGGGCCTGGTCGGGGACGCCACCGAGGGCAAGCTCACCGCTGTCGCCCTGATGCTGCTCCTCGCGGCCTGCGGCAAGTCGGCCCAGGTGCCGCTGCAGTCCTGGCTCGGGGACGCGATGGAGGGCCCGACCCCGGTCTCGGCCCTCATCCACGCCGCGACGATGGTGACCGCCGGTGTGTACCTGATCGTGCGCTCGGCGAACGTCTTCAACGCGGCGCCCGACGCTCAGCTCGTCGTCACCGTGGTCGGCGGCGTCACGCTCCTGTTCGGTGCGATCGTCGGTTGCGCGAAGGACGACATCAAGAAGGCGCTGGCCGGCTCGACCATGTCGCAGATCGGCTACATGGTGCTCGCCGCGGGCCTCGGCCCCATCGGCTACGTCTTCGCGATCATGCACCTGGTGACGCACGGCTTCTTCAAGGCCGGGCTCTTCCTCGGCGCCGGTTCGGTCATGCACGGCATGAACGAAGAGGTGGACATGCGGAAGTTCGGCGGTCTGCGGAAGTACATGCCGGTCACCTTCGTGACGTTCGGCCTCGGTTACCTCGCGATCATCGGCTTCCCTGGCCTGTCCGGCTTCTTCTCCAAGGACAAGATCATCGAGGCGGCCTTCGCCAAGGGCGGCACCGAGGGCTGGATCCTCGGCAGCGTGGCCCTGCTGGGCGCCGCGATCACCGCGTACTACATGACGCGCGTGATGATCTTGACGTTCTTCGGCGAGAAGCGCTGGCAGCCCGACGCGGACGGCCACGAGCCGCACCCGCACGAGTCGCCCCGTTCCATGACGATCCCCATGATCGTGCTGGCCTTCGGGTCGGTGTTCGCCGGAGGCTTCTTCAGCATCGGCGACCGGTTCCTGCACTGGCTGGAGCCGGTCACCGGGCACTCCGAGGGCGACTCGCCCGTCAGTGCCCTCACGGTCACGGTGGCCACGATGGTGCTGCTGGTCGTCGGCGCGGGGATCGCCTACCTCCAGTACGGCCGCAGTTCCGTCCCGGTCGTCGCCCCGCGCGGGTCCGTGCTCACCCGGGCGGCCCGACGCGACCTGTACCAGGACGACTTCAACCATGTCGTGCTGGTGCGCGGCGGTGAGCACCTCACCCGCTCCCTGGTGTACGTCGACCACACGCTGGTCGACGGAGTCGTCAACGGGACGGCCGCCTCGGTCGGCGGTCTCTCCGGGCGGCTGCGCAAGCTGCAGAACGGCTATGCGCGCAGTTACGCGGTCTCGATGTTCGGCGGTGCGGCCATCCTCGTCGCCGCGACCCTGCTGATGAGGGCGGTCTGATACCGATGTCCTTTCCTCTGCTGACAGCGACGGCGGTGCTCCCGGCCCTCGGGGCGATCGCCACGGCCGCCGTGCCGGCCGCGCGGCGCGTCGCCGCCAAGTGGCTCGCGCTGGTGGTCTCCCTGGGCACCCTGGCGCTCGCCGTGGTCACCCTGGTGCGCTTCGACCCGGGCGGCGACCGCTACCAGCTCACCGAATCGCACGCCTGGATCGCGGACTTCGGGGTGCGGTACGAGCTGGGTGTGGACGGCATCGGGGTGGCGCTCGTCGCGCTCACCGCGCTGCTGATGCCGTTCGTGATCCTGGCGGGCTGGCACGACGCCGACCCGCAGGAGACCGGCAACAAGCGGTGGCGGCCGACGCAGGGCTTCTTCGCCCTGATCCTGGCCGTCGAGGCGATGGTGATCATCTCCTTCGAGGCCACCGACGTCTTCCTCTTCTACATCTTCTTCGAAGCCATGCTCATCCCGATGTACTTCCTCATCGGCGGCTTCGGGGACCGTGCCCACGAGCACGGCGACGAGGCGGCGGCGACCCAACGCTCGTACGCCGCGGTGAAGTTCCTCCTCTACAACCTCGTCGGCGGCCTGATCATGCTGGCCGCGGTGATCGGGCTGTACGTGGTGGCGGGGAACTTCTCGCTCCAGGAGATCGTCCAGGCCCGGGCCGACGGGTCGCTCCACATGGCGACCAGCACCGAGCGGTGGCTGTTCCTCGGCTTCTTCTTCGCCTTCGCGGTGAAGGCGCCGCTGTGGCCGCTGCACACCTGGCTGCCCAACGCCATGGGTGAGGCCACCGCCCCGGTCGCGGTACTGATCACGGCGGTCGTCGACAAGGTCGGCACCTTCGCGATGCTCCGCTTCTGCCTCCAGCTCTTCCCGGAGGCCAGCAAGTGGGCGACGCCAGTGATCCTCGTCCTGGCGCTGATCAGCATCATCTACGGTGCGCTGCTCGCGGTCGGACAGCGGGACATCAAGCGGCTGGTCGCGTACGCGTCGATCTCGCACTTCGGCTTCATCGTCCTGGGCATCTTCGCGATGACCACCCAGGGCCAGTCGGGCGCGACGCTCTACATGGTCAACCACGGGATCTCGACGGCAGCCCTGATGCTGGTGGCCGGCTTCCTGATCTCGCGGCGCGGCTCGCGTCTGATCGCCGACTACGGAGGGGTGCAGAAGGTCGCCCCGGTGCTCGCGGGCACCTTCCTGATCGGCGGTCTCGCGACCCTCTCGCTCCCCGGGCTCGCGCCCTTCGTGAGTGAATTCCTGGTCCTGGTCGGCACGTTCACGCGCTACCCGGCCGTCGGCATCATCGCCACCTTCGGCATCGTCCTCGCCGCGCTCTACACCCTCGTCCTGTACCAGCGGACGATGACGGGCCCGGTCAAGGCGGAGGTCGCCGAGATGCCGGACCTCAGGGTGCGCGAGCTCCTGGTGGTCGCCCCGCTGATCGCTCTGCTGATCTTCCTGGGCGTCTACCCGAAGCCGGTCACCGACATCGTCAACCCGGCGGTCAAGCAGACCATGTCAGATGTACACAAAAAGGACCCCCAGCCCGAGGTGGAGGCGGCCAAGTGAGCGCATCAGCCGTCCACAGCCTGTGGACAACGGCGGCAGTCGCGGCCGACCCGATCCCCAAGATCAACGCACCGAAGATCGAATACGGGCAATTGTCCCCCGTCTTGATCATTCTCGGCGCCGCGATCATCGGGGTCCTGGTCGAGGCGTTCGTGCCGCGCAAGTCCCGTTACTACGCACAGCTGTTCGTCTCCGTCGTCGCACTCGCCGCCGCGTTCGCCGCGGTGGTCGCGCTCGCGGCCGGCGGATACGGCACCACCAAGGCGCACATCGCCGCGATGGGTGCCATCGCGGTCGACGGACCGGCCCTGTACCTCCAGGGCACGATCTTGCTGGTCGGTCTGCTCGGCGTGTTCACCTTCGCCGAGCGGCGCCTCGATCCCGAGGCGCACGGCAACCGCGTCGACTCCTTCGCCGCGCAGGCCGCGTCCGTGCCCGGCAGCGACAGCGAGAAGGCGGCCGTGAAGGCCGGGTTCACCACCACGGAGGTGTTCCCGCTGCTGCTCTTCGCGATCAGCGGCATGCTGGTCTTCCCGGCCGCCAACGACCTGCTGACGCTGTTCATCGCGTTGGAGGTCTTCTCGCTCCCGCTGTACCTGCTCTGCGCCCTGGCCCGCCGCAAGCGGCTCATGTCGCAGGAGGCCGCGGTGAAGTACTTCCTGCTCGGCGCCTTCGCCTCCGCGTTCACCCTCTTCGGCATCGCCCTGCTGTACGGCTACGCGGGCTCCGTGTCGTACGCGACGATCTCGCAGGTCGTCGACGGCACGATCACCAGCGTCGACCCGGCGCTCGCCGGCACCATGGGCAACGACGTCCTGCTGCTCATCGGCACCGGCCTGATCGTCATGGGCCTGCTCTTCAAGGTCGGCGCGGTGCCCTTCCACATGTGGACACCGGACGTCTACCAGGGAGCGCCGACCCCCGTCACCGGCTTCATGGCGGCGGCGACGAAGGTGGCCGCGTTCGGCGCGCTGCTGCGTCTGCTGTACGTCGTCCTGCCAGGCCTGCGCTGGGACTGGCGGCCGGTCATGTGGGCGGTGGCGATCGTCACCATGCTGGGCGGCGCGATCGTCGCGATCACCCAGACCGACATCAAGCGGCTGCTGGCGTACTCGTCGATCGCGCACGCGGGATTCATCCTCGCGGGTGTCATCGCGACGTCGCCCGACGGCGTCTCGTCGGTGCTCTTCTACCTGGGCGCGTACTCGTTCGTCACGGTCGGCGCCTTCGCGGTCGTCACGCTCGTCCGGGACGCGGGAGGCGAGGCCACGCACCTGTCCAAGTGGGCGGGGCTCGGACGCCGGTCGCCGTTGGTGGCCGCGGTGTTCGCGATCTTCCTGCTCGCCTTCGCCGGCATTCCGCTGACCTCCGGGTTCGCAGGAAAGTTCGCCGTGTTCAAGGCGGCGGCTGAGGGCGGCGCGGGCGCGCTGGTCGTGGTCGGTGTGATCTCGTCGGCGATCGCCGCGTTCTTCTACATCCGCGTGATCGTGCTGATGTTCTTCAGCGAGCCGAAGCCCGAGGGGCCGACGGTCGCCGTGCCGTCGCCGCTGACCATGACCGCCATCGCGGTGGGCGTGGTGGTCACGCTGGTGCTGGGTGTGGCGCCGCAGTACTTCCTGGACCTGGCCGGCCAGGCCGGGGTCTTCGTGCGCTGAACGCCACGTCACACGGGCCGGGCCCCGCTCCTCTCCTGGGAGCGGGGCCCGGCCCGTTCGCGCGGGCGCCTCGGCTCCGGTGGGCCCAGTGCGCGTCGGGCGTCGGCCGTGGGACGGACGCGCTTCGATGCGTAGGGAAGTCGGGCGGTCGCAGCCTGTGGACAACTCTCGGACTGTCGGCGCGGACCCCTATCGTGGACGCAGTGGTCGAGGCGCGACGTACGGGGGACAGGACGATGGGCGGGACGGGTGTGATGACCGGAGCGGACGCGACGGAGACGCTGGGCGAGGGCGAGGCACTGGCCACCCTCCACCGGGTCTTCGGATACGACGCCTTCCGCGGCGAGCAGGAAGCGATCATCGAGCACGTGGTGGCGGGCGGTGACGCCGTCGTCCTGATGCCGACCGGGGGCGGCAAGTCCCTCTGCTACCAGATTCCGTCCCTGGTCAGACCAGGTACGGGCATCGTGGTCTCGCCGCTCATCGCGCTCATGCAGGACCAGGTGGACGCGCTGCGGGCGCTGGGCGTGCGCGCCGGGTTCATGAACTCCACGCAGGACTTCGACGAGCGGCGCGTGGTCGAGGCCGAGTTCCTGGCCGGCGAGCTCGACCTGCTCTACCTCGCCCCGGAGCGGCTGCGTCTGGAGTCCACGCTGGACCTGATCTCGCGGGGCAAGGTCTCCCTCTTCGCGATCGACGAGGCGCACTGTGTCGCACAGTGGGGTCACGACTTCCGCCCCGACTATCTGGCGCTGTCCCTGCTCGGCGAGCGCTGGCCGGACGTCCCGCGGCTCGCGCTGACGGCCACGGCCACGCGTGCCACGCACAAGGAGATCACCCAGCGCCTGGGCATGCCGACCGCCCGCCACTTCGAGGCGAGCTTCGACCGGCCCAACATCCAGTACCGGATCGTGCCCAAGGCCGACCCCAAGAAGCAGTTGCTGGCCTTCCTGCGCGAGGAGCACGCGGGCGACGCGGGCATCGTCTACTGCCTCTCGCGCAACTCCGTGGACAAGACGGCGGAGTTCCTCTCGCGCAACGGCATCGAGGCGGTGCCCTACCACGCGGGCCTGGACTCGGGGACCCGCGCCGCCCACCAGTCGCGCTTCCTGCGGGAGGACGGACTCGTGGTGGTCGCCACGATCGCCTTCGGCATGGGCATCGACAAGCCGGACGTACGGTTCGTCGCGCACCTCGACCTGCCGAAGTCGGTGGAGGGGTACTACCAGGAGACGGGCCGGGCCGGCCGGGACGGAATGCCGTCCACGGCGTGGATGGCGTACGGCCTGCAGGACGTGGTCCAGCAGCGCAAGATGATCCAGGGCTCGGAGGGGGACGAGGCGTTCCGCCGCCGGGCCGCCTCCCACCTGGACGCGATGCTCGCCCTGTGCGAGACGGCGCAGTGCCGGCGATCCCAGCTCCTCGCCTACTTCGGCCAGGACCCGAACACCCCGGCCTGCGGGAACTGCGACACCTGCCTGACGCCCCCCGAGACCTGGGACGGCACGCTCGCCGCCCAGAAGCTGCTGTCCACCGTGGTGCGCCTGCAGCGTGAGCGGGGACAGAAGTTCGGCGCGGGGCAGATCGTCGACATCCTGCTCGGCCGGCGGACCGCCAAGGTGATCCAGTTCGACCACGACCAGCTGTCCGTCTTCGGGATCGGGGAGGAGCTGGCCGAGGCCGAATGGCGCGGTGTCGCGAGACAGCTGCTGGCCCAGGGCCTGATCGCGGTCGAGGGCGAGTACGGCACGCTGGTGCTGACCGACGCCAGCGGGACCGTGCTGCGGCGCGAGCGGGACGTGCCGCTGCGCAAGGAGCCGCCGAAGCCGGTGGTCTCCCGGTCGTCCGGCTCCAGGGGCGAGCGGAAGGCCAAGGCCGCCGCCGCGGCGGCCGAGCTGCCGGCCGAACTCGTCCCCGCCTTCGAGGCGCTGCGTGCCTGGCGCGGCGAGCAGGCGCGCGAGCAGGGCGTCCCGGCGTACGTCATCTTCCACGACGCCACGCTGCGGGAGATCGCCACGCTGTGGCCGACCTCGGTGAGGGACCTGGGCACCATCAGCGGGGTGGGCGAGAAGAAGCTCGCCACGTACGGGGAGGGCGTGATCGCGGTGCTGGCCTCGCTGGGCGGCGGCGCACTCGCACCCGCGGCCGCCCCGGCCCCGGCACGGGCGCCGGTCGCCGCGGCCTCGGTTCCTGCCCGGGCGGCCGACCACGTACCCGACCCGGACTGGCCCGAGCTGGACCAGGAGCCCGAGCCCGAGGACTGGATGTAGCGCGCGACGCCCCGTCGCCGGGCGAGGGCACCGGCTGAGCGCACCGGGAAGGGCATCGGCGCGGACACCCGGACCGAGTGCACCGGCCGAGGGCCCGGTCGAGGACACAGGCCTGGGGCGCCGGGCCAGAACACGGGCAAATGAGACCGCGTGGCGGGCCGGCCCGCCGTCGTGGCCGGACCAGTCCGCTCCGCGCGGGCCCCGGACCGGTCGTGCAGCGGGTCACGGTGGCCAGGGCCCTGGCCACCGTGACACGGACTCTCCGTCTCTCCGTCGAGGGACGGCCCGTTACGGGACGGCCCGTTACGGGGTGACGGCCGGGGTGATGCGGCCACGGACCTCGCCCAGGCCGACCCGGGTGCCACCCGGGCCCGGTGCCCAGGCCGTCAGGGTGACCTCGTCGCCGTCCTCCAGGAACGTCCGCTTGCCGTCGGGGAGTTCGAGGGCGTCGCGGCCGTTCCAGGTGAGTTCGAGCAGGGAGCCGCGCTCCGCGTCGGAGGGGCCGCTGACGGTTCCGGAGCCGTACAGGTCGCCGGTGCGCAGGGAGGCGCCGTTCACCGTCATGTGCGCCAGTTGCTGCGCGGCCGTCCAGTACATGGTGGAGAAGGGCGGCTCGGAGACGACGTGGCCGTTGACGGCGACGGAGATCCGGAGGTCGTAGCCGCCCGGGTCCTCGGTGGCGTCGTCGAGGTAGGGGAGAAGGGAGTGCGTGCGGGCCGGGGGCGCGACGCGGGCGTCGTCGAGGGCGTCGAGCGGGGTGATCCAGGCCGACACCGACGTGGCGAAGGACTTGCCGAGGAACGGGCCGAGGGGGACGTACTCCCAGGCCTGGAGATCGCGGGCCGACCAGTCGTTGAGGAGGCAGAGCCCGAAGACGTGGTCGCGGTAGTCGCCGAGACCCACAGGACGGCCCATCTCCGTGGCGGCGCCGACGACGAAGCCGACCTCCGCCTCGATGTCCAGCCGGATCGACGGGCCGAAGACGGGGGCGGGGTCCGCGGGGGCCTTGCGCTGACCCGACGGGCGTACGACGTCCGTGCCGGACACCACGACCGTGCCGGAGCGGCCGTGGTAGCCGATCGGCAGGTGCTTCCAGTTGGGCGTGAGGGAGTCGGCGGCGTCGGGACGGAAGATCTGGCCGACGTTCCGGGCGTGGTTCTCGGAGGCGTAGAAGTCGACGTAGTCCGCGACGGTGAAGGGGAGGTGGAGCGTCACCTCGGAGAGGGGATGGAGATGGGGAGCGAGGGTGTCCCGGTGTGCCGGGACGGTCACCCAGGCCGTCAGCGCGCGCCGGACGTCGGACCAGGCTGTGCGGCCCGCGGCAAGCAGCGGGTCGAGCGTCGGCCGCGCGAGCAGCCCGGCATACGGGGAGCCGAGCGCACGGGCCGCGGCACCCGCGTCCAGCACATGGTCGCCGAGGCGTACGCCCACGCGCCGCTCCGCGGCACCCGCCGCGCCGGTCGGGGAGAACACGCCGTACGGGAGGTTGTGCGGGCCGAAGGGATCGCCCTCGGGGACATCGAAGGGGGGCATCGGTTGGTGCCTCGCTTTCGGATCGTACGCGCCATGTGATCTATGCGTTCCACGCGTTTCATGTGGTCGGGGCACACGTTACGGGGGAGTGGGCCCGCAGCGGCAGTGTCTAAAGAGTTTGCAATGTCCGAAATGGCCTTGTCGGAGGTGGCAATTCCGGCTTAGCGTCCTTTGGGGGACACGGACGGGGTGGGTCCGGTCCGTAGGGGGGACATGTGGGGGGACCCATGGCCAGGAGTTCCAGCGGCGTGCCCGTCGACGCCGACCGTGAAGTCCCGGGCCTCATAGTCAAGTTCGGCGCCTACCCGTTGCACCACGGCGGTGTGGGCGCCATCCGGAGCCTGGGCCGGCTCGGCATACCCATGTACGCCATCACCGAGGACCGGTACACGCCGGCCGCCAGCTCGCGCTATCTGCAGCGCGCGTTCGTGTGGCCGACCACGGGGACGGAGGAACCCGAACAGCTCGTCGAGGGCCTGTTGCGCGTCGGCCGGCGCATCGGCCGCCCCACGGTCCTCGTCCCGACCGACGAGGAGGCCGCGGTACTGATCGCCGAGCATCAGGAGGAGTTGGCCGACCGGTTCCTCTTCCCGCGGGTGGACGCCAAACTGCCGCGTCGGCTCGCCAGCAAGCAGGGGCTGCACGAACTGTGCGTGGAACACGGCATCCCCAGCCCCGCCGCGGCCTTCCCGCAGTCGTACGAGGAGATCGAGGCGTTCGCCGAGAAGGCGCGTTTCCCGCTCGTCGCGAAGAACCGGGAGGCCTTCGTGCGCCGCAGCCGGCCCGCGGTGAACGGGACGACCCGGATCGCGACCCGCGAGGGACTGCTGGCGCTCGCCCGCGACTGGGGGCCGCAACCCGGCGTGATCCTCCAGGAGTACCTGCCGAGGGAGGACGCGGAGGACTGGATCGTGCACGCCTGTTTCGACGCGGACTCGACACCGCTCGCGATGTTCACCGGCGTCAAGGTCCGCTCCTGGCCGCCGCACGCGGGTATGACGGCGAATGCGTACGTCGTCGACAATCCGGAACTCGCGGACATCGCCGCACGTTTCATCAAACAGATCGGCTTCACCGGAATCATCGACCTCGACCTGCGTTTCGACCGCCGGGACGGTCAGTACAAGCTGCTCGACTTCAACCCGCGCATGGGCGCCCAGTTTCGGCTCTTCGAGAGCGAGTCGGGGATCGACGTCGTCCGTGCCCTGCACCTGAACCTGACCGGCCGGAGTGTTCCGGAGGGGGAACAGCGCGCCGGCCACCGTTACATCGTGGAGAACATCGACCTGCCGGCTCTGCTCGCCTACCGGCGCAGCGGTTACACGACACCGCACGCGCCGGCCCGCGCGAGCGGTACCGAGCTGGCCTGGCTCGCGGGTGACGACCTGCGGCCGTTCTTCACGATGCTCGCGCGCTTCGTGCGGCCGGGCGCGAAGCACCTGTACCAACTGTGGCGGACCAACCGCCGCGGCAGCAGTAGCAGTTCCACCGCGAAGTAGGCGTAGTACGTCCTGGGGAGGGACTTCGTGATTCATCCCGTAGCAGTCATCGGCGCGGGGCCGTTCGGACTGTCGACCGCCGCCCATCTGCGGGCGCGGGGCATTCCGGTGCGGGTCTTCGGTGAGCCCATGGTGAGCTGGCGCGACCACATGCCCGAGGGAATGATCCTCAAGTCGACTCCGGCCGCCTCGAACATCGACGCCCCGCAGCAGGGGCACACCCTCGGCGACTACTGCGTGGCGGCGGGGATACCGCGCCTCGTCACGGACGAGGACATCATCCCGGTCGAGACGTTCATCGCGTACGGGGAGTGGTTCCGGCAGAAGCTCGTGCCCGATCTGGAGCGGGTGCGGGTCGTCTCGGTCGACCGAAGGAGCGGCCGGGACGCGGACGGGTCCGGTGGTTTCGACATCAAGCTGGACTCGGGGGAGTCGTTCACCGCGCGCGCGGTCGTCGTCGCCACCGGGCTGTCCGGGCTGGCCCACCTGCCCGCCGAGCTGGCCGGGGCGGCGGCGGACGGTCCCACGCCCTCGGGCCCGGTCTCGCACAGCTCGCAGAACCACGACCTGCGCCGGTTCTCCGGAAAGGAGCTGATCGTCGTCGGCGCCGGTCAGTCCGCCCTGGAGACGGCGGCACTGGCGGCGGAGGCGGGCGCGCAGGTGCGTGTCGTGTCCCGGGGCAAGGGGGCGGTCGCCTTCGGGGCGCCTCCGTGGGACCAGCCGAGGCTGCGCCCCGAGTCGCCGTTCGGGCGCGCCTGGTCCCTGTGGGCCCTGAGCTACTACCCGCAGCCCTACCGTCATCTGCCCGCCGAGGCCCGGCACTACCTGGTGCGCCGGGTACTCGGACCCCTCGGTGCGTGGTGGCTCCGCGACCGTTTCGAGGGCAAGGTCGCCGTCCGTGAGGTGCAGCGGATCGTCAGCACGGCGGCCACCGACGGGAAGCCCGTCCTCACGGTGCGCACCCCCGGCGGCCGGGTCGACGAACTCACCGCCGACCACGTCATAGCGGCGACCGGCTATCGCGTCGACATCGCCGCGATGGACTTCCTCGGGCATGAACTCCGAGCAGGGCTGGCCGCGAGCCGCGGCACGCCGAGGCTGGGCGCCGGATACCGCTCCTCACTCCCGGGGCTGTACTTCACGGGCCTGCCGGCGGCGTCCTCGTACGGTCCGGTGATGCGCTTCGTGTGCGGCACGGAGTTCGCCTCCCCGCGGCTCGCCAAGCACCTGGCGGCCGCGCACGGGTGAGTCACCGGACCACTCGCCCGCCGGGCAACCCGTCCGTCAGGACTCCTCCGTGAGGGTCCGGGCGCCCGAGTTGCCCGGTGGGGCGGGGCGCACGGTCCACCGGAAGAGGCCGCCGTCCGACGCCGGGTCGCCCGAGGGCCGCATGCCGCGGGAGCCGGGTGCGAAGGCGAGGTGGTGCGCCAAGAACTCGGGGACAGGCACTCCTCTGTCCTCGGGGTCCCTTCGTGGACCGTGCCCATCGGCGGGCCATGAAGTCCCCGATCGCCTCACGTGGGTTGGCGGCCCGGGTGTCCTCGATGTCCCGGCCCGGGCTGTCCATGTCGAAGACCACGGCCGGGAGGGGGGTGGCCGAAGACGCTCGTGAGGGTGGCGTCGGCGGTGATCGTCGTGACGGATCAGGGGTGTTGAGCCGTTGTGATCGTTCCTGCACGGGAAAGTCCGTCTGAGCGGAAGCGGGCCCTGCGTGATCCCAACCGGTCGCAACGCGCCTGCCACCGTACGGTGAACGGCGTTGCTGACGGGATACCGGACGTCGTCCGGTTCACGCCGGGCCGATGTGTCGTCCGATCCGTATTCTTCGGATCATGGCCGCTCCGACTGCATATTCACTCATCGCCACTGACCTGGACGGAACGCTGCTGCGCGGCGACGACACGCTCTCCGACCGGTCGCGGGCCGCGTTGGCGAAGGTGACCGCTTCGGGCGCCCAGCACCTGGTGGTGACGGGCCGTCCCGCACCGCGCGTTCGACCGCTGCTCGACGAACTCGGCGGTGAGGGGCTGGCGGTGTGCGGTCAGGGCGCGCAGCTGTACGACGCCGGGGCGGGCCGGATGCTGTGGTCGGTGACCCTGGACAGGGAGTTGGCGGAGACGGCCCTCGGAAAGATCGAGGCGGAGGTCGGCCTGCTGTACGCGGCGGTGGACCAGGACGGCGTGGACGGGCTGACGCTCATCGAGCCGGGCTATGTGATGCCGCACCCCACGCTTCCGGCGGTGCGGGTACGGCGGCGGGACGACCTGTGGGCGCAGCCGATCAGCAAGGTGCTCCTCCGCCATCCCTCGCTGTCCGACGACGAGTTGGCGTCGGCGGCGCGGGGAGTGGTCGGTTCGCTGGCGACGGTCACCATGTCGGGGCCCGGGACCGTCGAACTCCAGCCATGCGGGGTGACCAAGGCCACCGGCCTCGCGCTCGCCGCGACCCACCTCGGCCTCACCCCGTCGGCGACGCTGGCCTTCGGGGACATGCCCAACGACATCCCGATGTTCGACTGGGCGGCCCACGGGGTCGCGATGGCCAACGCCCATCCGGAACTGAAGGCCGTGGCGGACGAGGTCACCCTCTCGAACGAGGAGGACGGGATCGCGGTGGTCCTGGAACGGATCTTCGGGTTCTAGGAGGGGAGCCGGCCCGGGGCATCCGCCGTCGCCCCGGGCTGCGCCCTTCGCACTCCCGGCGTGCGACCGTCCAGCGCACGCGGTCCGCCACCATCCCGTGCACGTGGTCCGCTTCGGCCCAGTGGTCCGCCACCGCCCCGCGCACGTGGTCCGCTTCGGCCCAGCGCACGCGGTCCGCCACCGTCCCGCGGCACCGGTCGTTCACCGGACGGGCCGGTACGCCACCGCCGGCGGACCCGAAGGTGCCGCCGGCCGGTGTCGTGCGAGGGCGCGGGTGCGCCGGTGCGATCAGTAGGCGCCGTTGACGTTGTCGATCGAGCCGTACTTGTCGGCGGCGTAGTTGCAGGCGGCCGTGATGTTGGCGACCGGGTCGTAGGGGTCCATCGACGTGCCGGCCACGTGGTAGGCCTGGAACGTGGGGTCGATGACCTGCAGGAGGCCCTTCGAGGGAGTGCCCGCGACCGCGTTGGAGTCCCAGTTGTTGATGGCCTGGGGGTTGCCGGAGGACTCGCGCATCACGTTGCGGTAGATGCCGTCGTAGCTGCCCGGAATGCCCGCCTTGCCCATGATGTCCAGGGACTGCTTGATCCAGCCGTCCAGGTTGTTGGCGTAGGTGGTGGCGGAGGCCTGGGTGGCGGTGGTCTTGGCGGCCGTGGTCGCCTTGGCCGGCGCCTTCAGGGTCTTCGTGCCGACGGTCAGCGTGAGGCCCGTGCGGAGGTGGCCGGGGTTGTCGCCGATGACCGCGCGGTTCGCCGCGTACAGCTTCTGCCAGCCGCCGCTCGACGGGTACTTCTTCGCGATCTTGGTCAGGGTGTCGCCTGCGACCACCTTGTAGGTGATGAGCTGGACGTTCGGGACGACCGCGGTCTTGGCGGTCTTCGCGACCTGGGGGGTCGCGGCGTGGGCGCCGGTCGCGCCCATGAGGGGGAGGGCGAGGGCGAGGGCGCCCGTTCCGGCGGCGATCATTCCGCGGGTGATGAAGGTGGTTCGGGCGTGACGGTGCGTACCTGCGGGCATGACGAAATGTCCTCTCCGACGCCTACGAGGTGAGCTGTCGGGTTCGGGCGGGAGATGCCCGGTCGCGCTTTTGGGCGCGGCTTCACCCCTAGCCGGTCCGGTCTCCCGGGTCGGCGGCTTACCTGCGGTTCCCCCGCTCCTGCCGTGCGTGGGTGGGTGGGTTACCGGGCGGCGGCAGGATTAGGCGATCCGCTCGGTGCGACGAGAACGTATGCGACTGCACATGTCGGGAACAAGGCCTGATGTGGCGGTGAAGATCGCTTTTGCCTGTTTAGGGCGAGGGTGATACGTCCGATTACGCCGGAATTGAATCCTCAACTTGCCTTTGGCAAAGGGGGTGGCAAGGAGTGGGTGCGGGGTGATCCACTGGCGCCCGCGTGACCCAACTCACGCGCCCGGGGGTCATCAAGGCGGCATGCCGGGCAAGTCGGGCATTACGCCACCACTGTTCGGGGTGCGGGGAGTTCCCGGACGCCCACCGGCCAGGGCGCGCGGCGCGCGAGACCGGCGGGGTGGCGGAGCGCGGGCCCGAGAGGGCGCCGGTGAAATGTGCCGCGTGGAGGCGGAGTTGACGGTTCCCGGGTCGAGGCCGGGCGGGGCGGCCGGTGAACTGCCGTCCCCGCCCGGTTCTTTCAGCCCGCGCTGCGCGGGATGCGCTTCTCCCAGGTCCGGTGGAAGACGACCTCGTCGCCGTCCCGGCAGACGACCTCGTTGGAGGTGATGAACTCCTGCGCGTCGCACGTGAGGACCGACGTCGTCTCGACGCGGGCGTCCCAGGGCAGGTCGGGGCGGTGCAGCCGGACCGACCAGGTGGACCGGGCGCGGGCGGACAGCGGGTCCGACTCGTCGATCGTGTACGTCTCCCGCGCGTCCTCCGTGAACTCCAGACCGTCGGGATACACGCGGGTGCCGCCGTAGCGGGGGTCCACGTCGAGGCGCCAGGTGCCCGCGGCCACGTCGCGCAGGACCAGGCGCTCCGGGCGGGGCTCGTCGAGCGTCACCGGGACCACCACGCCGAGGGGCTCGGCCTCCTCCGCCTCCTCGAAGGTGATGGAGGGGTCCGACTCCGGGGTCCGCACCGGGAGTTCCAGGCTGCTGCCCTCCGGGTCCAGCGTGAATCCGGCCTCGGAGCCGGGCTGCGGCCAGACCCAGGGCCAGTACGCCGAGGAGACGCTCAGGCGGATGCGGTGACCCGGGGGGAACGCGTAGCCGATGCCGTTCAGCTCGAACTCCACGTCCTCCGTGATGCCCGGTTCCCAGGGAATCGCCTGGTCGCGGCCACGGCGTGCCGACAGGTTCAGGACGCCCCGGGTGACCAGCGTGGAGGCGCCGTCGGGGGTCACGTCGCACAGCCGGGCGATCACCTGGCCCCGGGCGGACGCCGACGTCAGCCGCAGGCGGACCCGGGGCCGGCCCAACACCCACGTCTCCTCAGGAACTTCGAACTCGAAGCAGGCCGACCGGGCGTCCTCCTCGCGCTGGTCCGGCGGCAGGTCCGCGTCGTTCCCGAACGGGAAGAAACGGCCCGCGTCGATCCCCGTGTGCTGCGGGGAGCGAACCAGGAGCGGGGCGCCCTGGAACGCGTACGGGACGGGCGTCACCGACGGCGAGGGCCACGCGGGGTCGCCGACCCAGCGGCCGGGCAACTCCTCGTACACGGTCGCCGGGGGATGCGCGTCCATCACGTAGGAGCGGAGCAGGGGGACGGCGAGCGCGCCCGAGTCCTCGTCCTTGAGCCAGTGGTCCCACCAGCGGAGCGTCTCCTGGAGGAAGCCGATCGCCGGCCCCGGCGGCAGGCCCCGGTCGGGGTACTGGTGGGACCAGGGGCCGATGAGACCCCGTACGCGATCCGGCGGCAGGTTCTCGACCAGGCGCAGCACGGTGTCGCGGTACGGGTCGTGCCAGCCGCCGACCGCGAGGACCGCCGCACGGATCGCGCCGTAGTCCTCGCAGACGCTGCCGTGCCGCCAGTAGGCGTCCCGGGTCTGGTGCGCCAGCCAGGTGTGGACGAGCGGGTCGACGCCCTCCAGCCGCCTGGTCCACATGTCGCGCCACATCACCTCGCCGACGTGCACCGGGTCCGGCGGGCGGGCGACGAAGGCGAGCATGGTGGCCGCCCAGGCGTGCATGTCGACGGCGAGGACGGAACCACCCGTGTAGTGCACGTCGTTGTCATAGCGGTCGTCCGTCGAGCAGACCGTGACGACCGCCTTGAGCGGCTCGGGTGCGAGGGCCGCGATCTGGAGGGAGTTGAAGCCGCCCCAGGAGATCCCGAACATGCCGACCCGGCCGGTGCACCAGGGCTGGGAGGCCAGCCACTCCACCACGGCGACACCGTCGGCCAGCTCGGTCTCGGAGTACTCGTCGCCCGGCATGCCCTCCGAGTTGCCGTGGCCGCGCACGTCGACGCGGACGGAGGCGTAGCCGTGCCCGGCGTACCAGGGATGGCGCTGCCGGTCGCGCGGTGCCGTCCAGTCGGTCAGCCGGTACGGGAGGTACTCCAGGAGCGCCGGTACGGGCTCCTCCGTCACCGGGCGCCAGATCCGGGCGTAGAGCAGGGTGCCGTCCGGGAGAGGGACGAGGACGTCCTCGTGAACGGTCTCGTAGGGGAAGGACGTACGGATGCGCATGCGGGTCACCTCAGTGGACGGGATACATCGTGCGGCGGAGCCAGGGGGCGAGGGCCATCACGGCCAGGCCCGCCGCCACCGCGATCGCGCCGTTGACGCCGAAGTAGGCGGGCTTGGAGACGTCGTCGTGGAGCTTCACCGTCCGGGCCTGGATGCCGTTGGCGAGCGCGAGCGACAGGAACCAGAGGGACATGGTCTGGCTGGAGAAGGCGGCGGGGGCGAGCTTGGTGGTCGCCGACATGCCGGACGTCTCCAGGAGGACGTCACCGAGCCCGAGCAGCAGGTAGGAGCCGACGATCCACCAGACCGACATCAGGTAGCCGTCCCCGGAGTGGCCGGAGGTCGGCACCACCGTGAGCAGGAACGACAGACCTCCGAGGACGACCCCGAGGGCGATCTTGTTCGAGGCGTGCGGCTGGCGGTCGCCCATCCGCACCCAGACGGCGGCCACCACCGGCGCGAGGGCGACCTCGAAGGCGCCCAGCGCGGAGGCGTACCAGCCGGCCGGGAAGTCGAATCCGAAGATGGTCGACTCGGCGCTCGACGAGGCCAGCAGGATCATCGTCGAGTACGCCTGGAAGAGGATGAAGTTGAAGACCGTCGAGGCGAGGAAGAGGACCACGTACGGGCGCAGCCGGCCGCGCTCCTCGGCCGTCACCCGGGGGCTGGTGAACATCACCGCGAAGTAGACGACGGGCATGATCACCGAGACGACCGTCAGCAGGTCGACGAAGCGGTCCATGGTCAGCCGGCCGACGGAGGCGAGGAGCACGGCGAGGACCGCGACGGCCAGCAGTCCGAGGACGATCCGGAGGACGGCACGGCGCATGGCGTCCGGCGCGAGGGCGAATTGCGCCGCCCGGGTGCGTCCGGCCAGGTGACGGCGGCCCGCCACGTACTGGATCAGGCCGAACGTCATGCCGATCGCCGCCGCGGAGAAGCCCCAGTGCCAGCCCTCGTGGTCGCCGAGCCAGGCGGTGATCAGGGGGCCGGCGAAGGCGCCGATGTTGATCGCCATGTAGTAGAGGGCGAAACCCGCGTCGCGGCGCTCGTCGTCGGTCCGGTAGAGCTTGCCGACCATGGTGGCGACGTTCGGTTTGAGCAGGCCGGTTCCCGCGCTGATCAGGCCGAGGCCCGCCCAGGTCGCGGCGGCCGCCGGGATCGCCATGGCGTAGTGGCCGCAGGCGATCAGGATGCCGCCCCACAGGACCGCGCGGTACGCGCCGAGCATCCGGTCGGCGAGCCGGCCGCCGGCGACGGAGACCAGGTAGACGAGCGTTCCGTAGGCCGCCGAGACCGACGCCGCGGTGCCCGGCGCCATGCCGAGCCCGCCGTGGGCCACCGTGTCGGCGAAGTAGAGGACCAGGATCGCCTGCATGCCGAGGAACGAGAAGCGCTCCCAGACCTCCAGGCCGGAGAGCGTCAGGAGCCCCCTCGGCTGACCGAGGAAGGCGGTGTCGTCGGCCGGGGGCGGGCCGGGCTCGGCTGCCACGGAGCCACGGGACACTGGCACCCTCTTCCGCGTAGCTCGGTACATGTCATCGTATGTCAGCTCGTATCAACTGATCATGAACATACCTTCGGCTCTCGGATACTGCCCGGGAGTAGGGGTACTCGCAGAGCGGGTACGCGGGCATGTTCCGTGTGTCCTACAGGTGTCGTCCCGCGTACCTCCTGGCGGAGTCGACTCGGCCGGGGGACGGTGGGCGCTCGTGGTGATCGAAACGTGACCGGATACGCTGACTTGAGTGATGGCAGCGACACATCGACAAACCGTGTCATCGACCGAATGATCGACCGAGTTCGCCATGTGATCGTCAGCAGACAGGAGAACCTCTCGTGACCGTCGTCGGGCCGTTCGGGCTGAGCGTGCGGGACCAGGCTCTCGAAGCCGATGTCCAGGCCGGATTGGCGGCTGTCGAGGAGGGTTTGCTCGAAGCCACCAAGAGCGAGGTCCCCTTCATCACGGAAGCCGCCCAGCACCTCGTGCGTGCCGGGGGGAAGCGGTTCAGGCCGCTGCTCGTCATGCTCGCAGCCCAGTTCGGTGATCCCTACGCGCCGGGTGTCGTGCCCTCGGCCGTGGTCGTCGAGCTGACGCATCTCGCCACGCTGTACCACGACGACGTGATGGACGAGGCCGAGGTCAGGCGCGGTGTCGACAGCGCCAACGCCCGCTGGGGCAACTCGGTGGCCGTCCTCACCGGAGACTTCCTCTTCGCCCGCGCCTCGTACATCCTGGCCGACCTCGGGCCCGACGCCGTCCGCATCCAGGCCGAGGCGTTCGAGCGGCTGGTGACCGGCCAGATCCTGGAGACCGCGGGTCCGCGCGACGGCCGGGACCCGGTCGATCACTACCTCGACGTGCTGAGCGGCAAGACCGGCTCGCTGGTCGCCGTCGCCTGCCGCTTCGGCGCGATGATGTCGGGCGCCGACGAGACGGTCGTCGACGTGCTGACGCAGTACGGCGAGCGCCTCGGCGTGGCCTTCCAGCTCGCGGACGACGTCCTCGACATCGCCTCCGAGTCGCACGAGTCGGGCAAGACCCCGGGGACCGACCTGCGCGAGGGCATCCCCACGCTGCCGGTGCTGCGGCTGCGGGAGCGCGCGGAGCGGCTGGGCCTCGCCGAGGACGTCGCGCTGTGCGAGCTGCTGGACTCCGACCTGACGGACGACGCGCGGCACGCGGAGGCGCTGACCCGGCTGCGGGAGCACCCCGCGCTGGAGCAGGCCCGCCGGGACACCGTGCGGTACGCGGAGGACGCGCGCTCGGCGCTGGCCCCGCTGCCCGAGTGCGACGCCAAGGCCGCCCTGGTCGAGCTGGCGGACGCCGTGGTGCACCGGGCCGGCTGAGCGGTCCACCTGCCTGTTTCCCGAGTTCACACGGGCGTTCCCGGCGGTCCCGCCGGGCCGCCGGTGACCCGCCGCGCGAAGAGGGCGGTGCCCGCCCCGGTACGACCCCTACGGGTCCGGGGAGGCACCGCCCTCTCGTGTCATACCGCAGGACTACGCGGAGTTGATTCCGCGGGCTGACGCTTCCATCCCACCGATTTGGTCATATGGAGAGCACCACTCCTCACCGGTTCGGGTGAGAATGGCGGCTTAGGGGTGGAGCAGGGGCAGGACCACAGAGCCGCCGCCGACGACGGAGGTAAGGCACACATGGCACCGTACGAAACCGACGACAGTACGAAGGCCGCCGACGAGGCCGACGACGTGCGCGCCGGGCGGAACAGGGCCGCAAGGTACGTCGTTCCGGTCGTGGTGGTGGGGGTGGCGGCGGCGACCATCGGGCTCGTCCCCGCGCTCGCCTCGTCCGGGGACCCCGACCTGCCGAAGGTCACCGCGCAGCAACTCATCGAGAAGATCGCCAAGTCGGACGTCCAGCAGCTGTCCGGCACGGTCAAGATCACCACCGACCTGGGACTGCCCGACCTGGGCGGGCTGGCGAGCGGCTTCGCCTCCGGGGCCGTCAAGGGCGACGGCGGGTCCTCCGCCGACCCGCAGTCCAAGCTCATGGAGCTGGCCTCGGGCACGCACACGCTGCGCGTCGCCGCCGACGGCCCGGACAAGGGCAAGGTCTCCCTCCTCGACAACGCCGCCGAGTACAGCGTCATCCACAACGGCAAGGACGTCTGGGGGTACGACAGCAAGTCGAACGAGGTCTACCACGCGACCGCCCCCGAGTCCGCGGACGCGAAGGGCAAGACGCCGCACGACGTTCCGGCCACGCCCAAGGACCTCGCCGACGAGGCACTCACGGCCGTGGACGACACGACGTCCGTGACCGTCGACGGCACCGCGCAGGTCGCCGGCCGCGACGCGTACAAGCTGGTCGTCAAGCCCAGGCAGTCCGGCTCCACGGTCGGCGCGATCAGCATCGCGGTGGACGCGAAGACCGGGCTGCCGCTGAAGTTCACGCTGACCCCGGCGAGCGGTGGCGCGGCCGTCGTGGACGTGGGCTTCACCAAGGTCGACTTCTCCCGGCCGGCCGCCTCGACGTTCGCCTTCACCCCGCCGAAGGGCGCGAAGGTCACCGAGGGCGACGATCACCAGAGTGCCGGGAAGACGCGGCACCAGGGTCCGGACAAGGTGTTCCCCAAGGGCGACGAGTCGCTCCCCAAGGGTGACAAGGACCTGGGCAAGGGCCTCGACGGCGTGAAGACCATCGGCAAGGGCTGGAGCACGATCGCCGAGTTCGACACCGGCGGTCAGGGCATGCCGTCCGGCGCGAAGGGCTCGTCCGGCAACAGCGACGTCGACGGCTTCCTGAACTCCCTCGGCGACCACGTCACCGGCAAGTTCGGCTCGGGCACGGTCTTCTCCACCCGCCTGGTCAACGCGCTGATCACGGACGACGGCAAGGTGTACGCCGGTGCCGTCACCAAGGCCGCGCTGGTGAAGGCGGCCGACGCGGCCCACTGAGTCCCGCAGGCACGCCGAACCGAGGGAGCCCATGGAGGAACGGTCCGCCACCGAGCCCGATCCGGCGAAGGCCGCG
Organism: Streptomyces sp. NPDC102279; assembly: GCF_044766365.1. Lineage (NCBI taxonomy): Bacteria > Bacillati > Actinomycetota > Actinomycetes > Kitasatosporales > Streptomycetaceae > Streptomyces > Streptomyces sp. NPDC102279. The sequence goes on from NZ_JBIWLU010000017.1 coordinate 186,968, forward strand.
CGCGGCACCGCGTCCGACGACGGCGCGGCGATCGCGACGCGCTCACTGAGCAAGCGCTACCGCGGCGGACAGCTCGCCGTGGACGGTCTGGACCTGACCGTCCCGGCGGGCAGCGTCTTCGGCTTCCTCGGGCCGAACGGCTCGGGCAAGACCACCACCATCCGCATGCTGATGGGCCTGATCGAGCCGACCTCGGGCACGGCCCGTGTCCTGGGGCAGCCCATGCCCCGGGCCACGCGGGCCGTGCTCCCGCACGTCGGGGCCCTGATCGAGGGCCCCGCGCTGTACGGCTTCCTCTCCGGGCCGGACAACCTCCTGCGGTACGACGCCGCCGACCCGGCTGCCGACCCGCGCACCCGGCGGACCCGTGTCGCCGCCGCCCTCGACCGGGTCGGACTGACCGCGGCGGGCAGCAAGAAGGCGAAGGCGTACTCCCTCGGCATGAAGCAGCGGCTCGGGCTCGCGGCCGCGCTGCTCCAGCCCCGCCGGCTGCTCGTCCTGGACGAACCGACCAACGGGCTCGACCCGCAGGGCATGCGCGAGATCCGCTCCCTGGTCAGGGAGCTGGCCTCCGACGGCACCACCGTCTTCCTCTCCTCGCATCTCCTCGACGAGATCGAGCAGGTCTGCACGCACGCCGCCGTGATGGCGCGGGGACGGCTCATCACCCAGGGCGCCGTCGCCGACCTCGCGGCGGGCGCACGCGGACGGCTGATCGTGACCACCCCGGACGCGGGAGACGCGGCCCGGGTCCTCAAGGAGCAGGGCGTGACGGATCTCGTCGTGACGGAGACAGGGGTGACCGCCGAACCACCGGACCGCGAACTCGCCGAGCTGAACGCCGTGTTGGTCACGGCGGGTGTCCGGGTCCGTGGCTTCGGGGTCGAACGGGCCTCGCTGGAGGACGCCTTCGTGGCGCTGACGGGGGAGGGCTTCGATGTCGCGGGCTGAGAGTCTTCCGGAGACCGGCCGCACCGGGGAGGGGACGGGGTCACAGCCGCACTACGGGGCGGATGCGGGGGCGGAGGCGCAGGCCGGCTCCCCGGCCGCGGTGGATGCCCCGGCCCCCACCGAAGGGGCCGCGGAGACGAGGGCGCCATCCGGCTCCGCAGGGGGAGCGGCACCGGGCGCGCAAGCCACCGCCAAGGCCAGCGGGCCGGACACGCCATCGACACGCCCGGCCGCCGCCGCACGCACCGCGCCGGCCGGACGGAAACCGAACCCGCTCTGGACCTTCGGTCTCTTCCGCAGCGAGCTGGTCACCACCTTCCGGCGCTGGCGGACGATCGCGCTGCTCGCCGTGCTCGCGGCCGTGCCGATCCTCATCGGCGTGGCGATCCGGATCGAGACGAGCGACGGTGCGTCCGCGGGCGGAGGCGGCGGCGAGGGCCCCGCGTTCATCGCGCAGATCACCAACAACGGCCTGTTCCTGGTGTTCACGGCGCTGGCCGCGACCCTCCCCTTCTTCCTGCCGATGGCGGTCGGGGTCATCGCCGGCGACGCGATCGCCGGCGAGGCCAACGCGGGCACCCTGCGCTATCTCCTCGTAGCGCCCGCGGGCCGCACCCGGCTGCTTCTCACCAAGTACGCGACCACGATGACGTTCTGCCTGGTGGCGACCCTGGTCGTGGCGGTGTCGGCGCTCACGGTGGGCGCGCTGCTGTTCCCGCTGGGCGAGCTGACCACCATCTCCGGTACCCGTATCAGCTTCACCGAGGGGCTCGGCCGGGCGCTGCTCATCGCCCTCGCCGTCGCCGCGTCACTGATCGGCGTGGCCGCGCTCGGCCTGTTCGTCTCGACCCTCACCAACAGCGGCATCGCGGCCATGGCGACGACGGTCGGCCTGCTCATCACCGTCCAGATCCTCGACCAGATCCCGCAGTTGCACACGCTCCAGCCGTACTTCTTCTCCCACTACTGGCTGTCCTTCGCCGACCTCATGCGCGAACCGGTCTACTGGGACGACCTGACCCGCAACCTCGGCCTCCAGGCGCTGTACGCGGCCGTGTTCGGTTCGGCGGCGTGGGCACGCTTCACGGCCAAGGACATCACCGCCTGACGGCACCCGGACGCGGGGTGCTCACACGTCGTACGGGAAGCGGGCGAGCGGCGGTTCCTGCGCGAAGAAGGTCTTCGCGCGGGCCAGGGCGTCGGCGTCGTTCAGTACGTCGCCGCGCCGGCTGCCGTTGCCGAGCAGGACCCCGCCGAACCGCATCCCCATGTAGGCGGCCGAGTTGTTCAGCGTGCCCACCAGCGGATCCGCGACCACCTGCTCCTCGTGCGCGAGGGCGGTGACACCCCACAGGGTGCGCCCGGCGAGGGTCTCCTTGAAGTCGATGCCGGGCGTGCGGAGCCAGCCCGACCAGTAGTCCAGGTACCGCTTGGTGAGGCCGGACACCGAGTACCAGTACAGCGGCGAGGCGATCACGATGTCGGTGGCCGCGAGTGTGGCGTCGAGGAGCAACTCCGGGACGGTGCCGGTGGGCGGACGGACGTGGTCGCTGTCGCGGCGCAGGTCCATGAAGTCGGGGAGCGCGTGCTCGGCCAGGTTCAGCCAGCGCTGCCCGACGTCCGGGGGCAGTTGCTCGGCGGCCTTGCGGGCCAACAGCTCGGTGTTGCCCTCGGCGCGGCTGCTGCCCAGCACGAACAGGAAATTCCGGGTCATGGCTCCCCCTGGGGTACGCGCCACCGATCGCGACGCGACGACTACATGCGTGGACAATATATGCGTACGCATTTAGTTGTCCAGGGGGTCCGACCTGCCCTGGGACGAGCCTGTGACGTCGTGGTGACCTGGGAAGCAGGTGGGAGCGGGGAGACTCGGCTGTGGGCGTGGCCGACCTGGCCGTGGGGCGGCAGGAGCGGATCGTGGGACGGCGTGAGCCGCTCGACCGGTCCGCACGCCGACCCCACGGCCAGGTGAGGAACGGCCGCCCGTGGATCCCGAACCCCGGCCGGGACCGACGTGTGGAGGGAGGCGAGGATGAGGACCACGCGCACGGGAGCGACCGGGTGGCGTAGCAGAGGTGTGCGTACGAGCCGCCGAAGGGGTACGAGCACAGGGACCACCGTCACCGCTGCGACCCCGTACGGCCGCGGCCCGCACCCGTTCCACCGGCCCGCCCGCGCGGCGGAGACGTCACCGCCCTGTTCCTCGTCCCCCCACCCGATCCCGTCCTCGCCCCCGACCACCCCTTCGTGAGGGAACCGATGTCTCGACTCAGCCGCGATCAGCAGCGAGAACCTCAGCGGCAGTACCCGGCGGCCGGTGCCGGGGGGCAGCCGGCCACCGGAGAGACCCCGATCGAGGTGCGCGTACCGGCGACGCCCGCCGCCTCCCCGTCCAGGGACGGTGCCCTAGCCGTGGCGACGGCCGACGGAAGGCCGATCACGGCCCAGCCGGGGGAGCCGGTCCAGGCCGCCATCCTCAGGCACCTCCACCGCCTCGCGCTGGCGGTCGGCCACCCCGTCCTCGCCAGCGTGCACGACGAACGCATCGGCTTCGTCGTACCGCTCCAGGTGTCCGTCGACGGCTCCAGCCGTTATACGGGGGAGCCGGTACGGACGCCGGCGCACCCGGAGGGGACGCCACCGGCCCCACAGGCGGCACCCGCGCCACCTCCTGCACCCGCATCCGCATCCGCACCCGCACCGGTACCCGTGAGGGCGTCCGAGCCCGCCGAGCCGGCCCAGCCCGCCGAAACGGTGAAGCCCGTGACCTCCGCCCCGTCCACAGTGGTCCTGCGCAAGATGCGGCCGCAGCCGCACTTCGAGTCCGAGCCCGCGTCCGAGCCCGAGTACCTGTCCTTGCCGGGCGGCGGGGTGACCCAGGTGCTGCGGTCGGCGCCGGAACCGGTGCCCGCTCCGCTGGGCCGGTTCGGACCGGCACCGGTGATGGACCCCGTCGTCGAGCCGCCGTCCGCCCCCGCGCCGAAGCCGTCGGCCCCCGCCATGGAGGCCCTGTCCCTGCTCGCTCCCGAGCGGGAACCCGAGCCGAAGCCCGCTCCCGTGCGCGGCTTCGACGCCGTGGCCGAGGCGGTCCTCGCGCCGAACCCGGACGATTCGGAGCCGGGGCAGGGCGGCACCACGGCGTTCTACTCGGAGCCCGTCGCGCGGATCAACGAGGCCGTGAGGATGGGCCGTATCGACGACGCCGCGGGCACGGCGGAACGCACGGTCGCGGCGGCCGCACAGGCGCTCGGCGAAGAGCACCCCGAGGTGCTGAAGCTGCGCGAACTGACCGCCTACATCGCCTACTTGGCGGGTGACGCGCTGAGGGCCTTCCACCTTTCGCTCGACCTGGCGCGGGTGCGGCGACGCCTGCGGGACGCGGAGGGCGCGTACGGCAACGTGCAGAGCGCGGCCACCGCGTGGCGGGCCGTGCGCGACCCGCTCCAGGGCCTGCACCTCGGGCGGGACCTGATCGGCGTCTGGACCGAACTCGCCGCCGACGGCGGCCCGGCGGCCGACGACATCGGGCAGCTGGAGTCGGCCCGCACCCGCATGGGCCGCCTCACCGAACGCGCCCGCACCCTGTGAACGACGCTCCCTGACCGACCCTCCCCGCTCCCGCGCGAGTGACGACGGCGCATCGGGGGGAGGGAAGGGGGAGGAAGCAGACCCACGGGCACCGGTGACGGAAGGGGATCAGCCGATGGGGAGGCGATCGGGAAAGCGGAGAGTGCCCGGCGGCCGACGAGCCGAGGACGTCGAGGAGTCCGCCGGCCAGGCCAGGAGCAGACCCGCACTCCCGGCACAGCAGCCCGGCAACGCCCCTTCCAGGAGCGACGCCGCGCCCCCTTCCGTCGCTGTCCCCGTTCCCGTACTCGATCGCGCCCGGGTCACCGCCGCGTACAGCCGCTCACCGGTGTCCCACCGCGCCCCCACCGGGACGGCCCCGCGCCCCCGCGTGGAGATGAGCGTCAACGAACTCACCGGCACGATGAGTTGGCGCACGGTCCAGCCGCCGGAGTCCGATGCCTCGGCCCGTCCGGGCGACTGGAACGCACGGAACCGTACGGCGGCGCCCGGCTCCCGCATGCCGAACTCCGAGGGGGCCGCGCCCATCCCGACGAATCCGGCGGACGTACGCGCCGCCGTGAACGTCTCCGTGGCGTCGCTCCCCCCGGAGCAGCTGCGGCGTCACCTCGCGGTGGTCGCGGCACTCCGCTCCCACGTCGCGGCCGATCTGGCGGTCGGCGGGAAGCTGCCGCCGGCGGTGGCGGCGCATCTGCGCACCGGGCCGGCCCCGGCCGCCGCGCACGCTCTCAACGAGGAGCGCGTCGAGACGATCAGGGAACTGACCCGCAGGCCGCCCGCCGCCCGACGGACAGCCACCCCGGCACCGACACGCGCCCACCACCGCTGAGGGCCGAGCCCCCGCGGGCCGGTCAGTGCACGCAGAACTCGTTCCCCTCGGGGTCCGCCATCACCACCCAGGCGCCGGACGGTTCCTTCACGTCCCGCAGGATGTTCGCCCCCAGGGCGCCCAGCCGCTCGACCTCGTCGTCACGGCGCCCCTCACCGGGGTGCAGGTCGAGGTGGAGACGGTTCTTGCCGGTCTTGGGTTCGGGGACCCGCTGGAAGAGGATCCGCCGCCCGAGACCGGTGCCGCGCTCGGTGTCGTAGGGGTCGTCGGGATGCCGTACGGCGATCAGGTCCCGGAAGGCCGGGCGGCCGTGGAAGTCGAGGGTGGCCTCGGCCGGCAGGGCGCCCAGACCGAGCAACTGCTCGATGAGGGCGCTGTTGTCCTCGACCGTGTATCCGAGCGCGGCGGACCAGAAGTCGGCCTGCGCGTGCGGGTCGGCGGCGTCGATGACGAGCTTCCAGTGGACGGGTACGGGAGTCGGCGTCATGCCTCCACTTATACGCACCCTTCATGCCCCCCGCGCGTGAAGCAGGGATTCGCCCCGCCGCCCCTGTCCGATCCGAAGCCGGGGCTCCGCCCCGCCGCCGCTCCGCGAACGCCGCAAGGGCTGGGCCGGATTCTCCCGCCCGGAGAACCCCGACGGCCGGCGCAGCGCTACGCGCGCTCCCGCACGACAGGGGCCGCCACCTCGGTGGAGCCCCCCGCACGGGCGGACTCCCGCAGCGCCAGCGCACCCCGCCGGGCCGTCCGCAACGCGTCGAACGTCAGCAGCGACAGGGCGACCCAGACGAGCGCGAACCCCGCCCACCGCTCGGCGGGCATGGCCTCGTGGAAGTAGAAGATGCCGAGGAGGAACTGGAAGACGGGCGCCAGGTACTGGAGCAGGCCGAGCGTGGACAGCGGCACGCGGATCGCGGCGGCGCCGAAGCAGACGAGGGGGATCGCGGTGACCACGCCGGTCGCCGCGAGCAGCGCGGAATGCCCCGCCCCCTCCGTGCCGAACGTCGCGTCACCCCGTGACCCCAGCCACAGCAGGTACGCCACCGCCGGCAGGAACTGGATCGCGGTCTCGGCGGCGAGCGACTCGATGCCGCCGAGGTTGACCTTCTTCTTCGCGAGACCGTACGTGGCGAAGGAGAAGGCGAGGCAGAGGGAGATCCACGGCGGCCTGCCGTACCCGATGGTCAGGACGACGACGGCGGCGAGCCCGACCCCGACGGCGGCCCACTGCACCGGCCGCAGCCGTTCCTTGAGGAGCAGCACGCCCATCGCGATGGTGACGAGGGGGTTGATGAAGTACCCGAGCGAGGCCTCGACCACGTGCCCGGAGTTCACCGCCCAGATGTAGACACCCCAGTTGACGGTGATGACCGCGGAGGCGACGGTGACGAGACCCAGCTTGCGTGGCTGGCGCAACAGCTCGCCCGCCCAGGCCCACCGGCGCATGACGAGCAGCACGGCGCCGACGACCACCAGTGACCACGCCATCCGGTGGGCGAGGATCTCGGTCGCCCCGGCCGGCTTGAGCAGCGGCCAGAAGAGGGGGACGAGCCCCCACATGCCATAGGCGGCGAAGCCGTTCAGCAGACCTATGTGCTGCTCGCCCCTCGGCTTCCTGGCCACCGGCAACTCCTTCTCGCGCGCTCCCGGACGCCCACCGCGCCCCCACCGCCCGCCAGGTCCCGAGCCGTCGGAACCCTGCGTGCGGCCTCCAAGAAGGTAGCGCCGCACGCCTGCGCCTGTCATGCCCGTATCGCTATACGGTCATGACAGGCGCAGGCGTGACCTCGGCACCCCGGGTCCGAGGTGGGCGGGCCGCGGAATCGGCCCTTCGGCCGGCGGGGTCAGCCCTTCAGCCCGGCGGCGACGGCCTCCGCGATCGGGGTGGTCGGACGCCCGGTCAGCCGGGACAGATCGCCGCTGGTGGCGGTCAGCTCGCCCTTCTCGATGGAGGCCTCGACGCCCGTGAGGATCCCGGCGAGAGCCTCGGGCAGCCCGGCGCCGGTCAGGATGCCGGCGAAGGCCTCGGGCGAGACGGGGCTGTAGACGATCTCCTTGCCGGTCTGCCGGCTCAGCTCGGCGGCGTACTCGACGAATCCCCACGCCTCGTCGCCGCTCAGCTCGTACGTCGCGTTCTCGTGGCCCTCGCCGGTCAGCACCGCGACCGCGGCGGCGGCGTAGTCGGCGCGCGAGGCGGAGGCGATCCGGCCGTCACCGGCGGCCTGCACGACGGCGTTGTGCTCCAGCACCGGAGCGAGGTTCTCGGTGTAGTTCTCGTGGTACCAGCCGTTGCGCAGCAGCGTGTAGGGCACTCCGGAGGCGAGGAGGACCTCCTCGGTGGCGCGGTGGTCGTCGGCGAGGGCGGCCGTGAGGCCACCGGGGGCGCTCGTGTAGGCGAGCAGGGCGACACCGGCCGTCTTGGCCGCGTCGATGACGACCTGGTGCTGCCCGACACGGCCCTTGTCGAACTCGTTGCCCGAGATCAGCAGCACCTTGTCGCCGGCCGAGAACAGGCCGTCGAAGGTGGCGGGCGCGTTGTAGTCGGCGACCGCGAGCCGGACGCCCCGGGCCGCGAGGTCGGCGGCCCTGGCCTCGTCACGTACGACGGCGGTGATCTGCTCGGCCGGGACCTTCTCCAGCAGCTGCTCGACGACGTGACGGCCGAGGTGTCCGGTGGCTCCGGTGACGACAATGCTCATGACGTGCATCTCCTTGTGGGGTGCGGATGTCACTCACCATAAGAGCTGCACTAACTGTTGGAAAGTACCCACCTTGAAGTAAGGTACTGGCATGGCCGTAAGTAGCAAGGCAGCGGACGGGTACGACGCCGGTGAGGCGATGTGCCCCTACCGCCTGGTCCTGGAACATGTCACCAGCCGCTGGGGCGTCCTCGTCCTGATCGAGCTGCTGGAGCGCCCGTACCGGTTCAGCGAGCTGCGCAGGGCGGTGGGCCGGGTCGGCAGGCCGGTCAGCGAGAAGATGCTGACCCAGACACTGCAGACCCTGGAGCGGGACGGGCTGGTCCACCGTGACGCGAAGCCGGTGATTCCGCCGCGCGTCGACTACTCGATCACCGAGCTGGGCCGCGAGGCCGCGGAGCAGGTGCGGGGACTCGCGATGTGGACCAAGAAGCGCATGGCGGACGTCGAGCAGTCCCGCGCCGCGTACGACGAGAGCCGGGCGCTCAGGAGCCGCGCCTCCTAGGGGCGTCGGGTACGGCGGAGCACCGGGTACGACGAGACCCGGGCCCTGGAGGCCCGGGTCAACGGCGAACGGCGCCGCGGCACCGAACGGCACGGCCGGAGGAACCGGCTGTGCCGCGGTCCGGCCGGGGCCTCAGCCCACGACCGTCCAGGTGTCGCCGCCGGCCAGCAGTGCGGCGAGGTCTCCCTTGCCGTTCTGCTCGATGGCCGCGTCCAGCTGGTCCGCCATCTGCGTGTCGTAGACCGGCCGTTCGACCGAGCGGAGCACACCGATGGGGGTGTGGTGCAGGGTGTCGGGGTCGGCGAGGCGCGACAGCGCGAACGCGGTGGTGGGGCTGGGGGAGTGGGCGTCGTGGACGAGGATCTGCGACCGGTTGTCGTCCGTGACGGCCACGACCCTCAGGTCTCCGGTGGCGGGGTCGCGGATGACGCCCTTGGAGTGGTCGGTGCCGAAGGTGATGGGCCGGCCGTGTTCGAGGCGGATGACGGCTTCCTCGGCCTGCTGCTTGTCCTTGAGGACCTCGAAGGCGCCGTCGTTGAAGATGTTGCAGTTCTGGTAGATCTCCACCAGCGCGGTGCCCGGGTGGGCGGCGGCCTGGCGCAGTACCTCGGTGAGGTGCTTGCGGTCGGAGTCGACCGTGCGGGCCACGAACGAGGCCTCCGCGCCGATCGCCAGCGACACCGGGTTGAACGGCGCGTCCAGCGAGCCCATCGGTGTCGACTTGGTGATCTTCCCGACCTCGGAGGTCGGCGAGTACTGGCCCTTGGTCAGGCCGTAGATCCGGTTGTTGAACAGCAGGATCTTCAGGTTCACGTTGCGGCGCAGCGCGTGGATGAGGTGGTTGCCGCCGATGGAGAGCGCGTCGCCGTCCCCGGTGACGACCCACACGCTCAAGTCCCGCCTCGATGAGGCCAGTCCGGTGGCGATCGCCGGCGCACGGCCGTGGATCGAGTGCATCCCGTAGGTGTTCATGTAGTACGGGAAACGCGAGGAACAGCCGATCCCGGAGACGAAGACGATGTTCTCCTTCGCCAGACCCAGCTCCGGCATGAACCCCTGCACCGCGGCCAGGACCGCGTAGTCACCACAGCCCGGGCACCAGCGCACCTCCTGATCGGACTTGAAGTCCTTCATGGACTGTCTGGCCTCGGCCTTGGGGACGAGTGAAAGCGCCTCGATCGTGCCCGTGCCTTCCGTGGACGTCTCAGCCATCGATGGCCTCCTTGAGAGCCGTGGCGAGCTGCTCAGCCTTGAACGGCATGCCGTTGACCTGGTTGTAGGAGCGGGCGTCCACCAGGTACTTGGCACGGATCAGGGTGGCGAGCTGTCCCAGGTTCATCTCCGGGATCACCACCTTGTCGTAACGCCCCAGCACCTCGCCGAGGTTGCGCGGGAAGGGGTTGAGGTGACGCAGGTGGGCCTGCGCGATGGGAACGCCCGCGGCACGCAGTCGGCGCACGGCCGCGGTGATGGGCCCATAGGTGGAACCCCAGCCCAGGACCAGGGTGTCGGCGGCCTCGTCGGTGCCCGCGGTGGGGTCGTCGACGTCGAGGTCGGGGACGTCGATGCCGTCGATCTTCGCCTGGCGGGTGCGGACCATGAACTCGTGGTTGGCGGGGTCGTAGGAGATGTTCCCGCTGCCGTCCTGCTTCTCGATCCCGCCGATCCGGTGCTCGAGTCCCGGAGTTCCGGGCACGGCCCAGGGACGGGCGAGGGTCTGCGGGTCACGCTTGTACGGCCAGAACACCTCGGTGCCGTCGTCCAGGGTGTGGTTCGGGCCCTGGGCGAACTGGACGCGCAGGTCCGGGAGTTCGTCCACCTCGGGGACCCGCCAGGGTTCGCTGCCGTTGGCGAGGTAGCCGTCCGACAGGAGCAGTACGGGCGTCCGGTACGCCAGGGCGATCCGCGCCGCTTCCATCGCGGCGTCGAAGCAGTCGGCAGACGTCATGGGCGCGACCACCGGCACCGGGGCTTCGCCGTTGCGGCCGTACATCGCCTGCAGCAGGTCGGCCTGCTCCGTCTTGGTCGGCAGACCCGTGGACGGTCCGCCGCGCTGGATGTCGATGACCAGCAGCGGCAGTTCGAGACTCACCGCGAGCCCGATCGTCTCCGACTTCAACGCCACACCCGGCCCCGACGTCGTCGT
>NZ_JBIWLU010000018.1:0-187179 GCF_044766365.1 Streptomyces sp. NPDC102279
CGGTTACATTCCGAACCCGGAAGCTAAGCCTCACAGCGCCGATGGTACTGCAGGGGGGACCCTGTGGGAGAGTAGGACGCCGCCGAACTAATATTGGAGAGCTGGTCCCCGAACTTCGGTTCGGGGACCAGCTCTTTTTTGTTTTGCGTCACTTGGAGTTCACGTTGCGCGACCACCATCCCAAGCATGGGTACTGCTGCAATGCTCAGGGCCGCGGGCGTCGGAGCCGGTGACGAGGTCATCGTCCCGGCCTTCGGGAACGTGGACGTCGCCGAGGCCGTGAACCAGGCCGGCGCCACCGTCGTCTTCGCCGACATAGACCCGGCGACCTACTGCCTCGACCCGCTCGCGGTCGACGCCGTCATAACGCCCCGGTCCGCGGCTGTCATCGTCGTGCACCGCTTCGGACGGACCGCCGACCTGCCGCGGCTGCACGAACTCGGCCGACAGCACGGGCTGTTGGTGCTGGAACAGGGAGAGGTCGCCGCGCCGTACGACGAGATCGCGCAGCGCCGGGAACGGGCCGCCTACCTCGACGGCCGGCTCAGCGGGGTGCGGACGCCGGACGGCGGAGACGGACACACCTACCAGCAGTACGTGGTGCGGGTGCCCGGCAACGGGCGGCCGGACCGGGACGCCTTCGCACGAGCCGTGCGGGCCAGGGGAGTTGAGTGCCGGGTCCCGGTCAAGACGCCGGTGCACCGCATGCCCGGGTTCCGTCGGGACGTGCACCTTCCCGAGACCGAGCGGGCCGCGGACGAGACTCTTTCCCTGCCGGTGGAGGGGGCGTTGACCAAGCGGGAGATGCAGCGGATCGTCTCCGCGTGCAACGCGCTCGGCGGACTTCTCCAGCCCGCATTCTGATCTCCGCACCGGTGGTTGGGAACACCGTTGTCTTCGGGGTATGATCTATTTCGTTGCCGCGAGGGAAACTTCGCAGAGGCAGCAGGCCCCCCTAGCTCAGTCGGTAGAGCGTCTCCATGGTAAGGAGAAGGTCAACGGTTCGATTCCGTTGGGGGGCTCCAGCAGAAAAGGCCTCCGCCCTTGTGGGCGGGGGCCTTTCGCATGTCCGGGGCCGACCGGCGTTCCCGGCCGGCCCCGACGGTCACTAGTCGTTCTGCAGGCCCGGAACGCGCATCGCGAGAATCGCCATGTCGTCCGAGGGGGCGTCCGAGGCGAAGCGCTCCACCGCGCGCATGATGCGTGCCGCGACGGCACCCGCCGTCAGGCCCGTGCAGGTGGTGAGGACGTCCGCGAGACCGTCGTCACCGAGCATGCGGGTGCCCTCGCGGCGCTCGGTGACGCCGTCCGTGACACAGAGCAGGACATCGCCCGGATCGAGGGTGACCGTCTGCTCGTAGAGCTCCAGGTCCTCCATCACGCCGAGGAGCGGCTGAGGTTCGGCGGCCGGTTCGACCGTGCCGTCCTGGCGCAGACGCAGCGGGAGCGGGTGCCCGGCGCAGACCACCTTCAGGACGGCGCTGCCGTCCTCCTGGGGCCACAGCTCGCCGTACAGGAGGGTCAGGAAGCGGCTGCGGGCGCCCTCGTCGAGGATCGCGGAGTTCAGGCGCTCCAGTACGGCCGGCCCTCCGTAGCCCTCGCGGGCCAGCAGGCGCAGGGCGTGCCGGGCGAGGCCGGTGACCGCCGCCGCCTCCGGGCCCGTACCGCAGACGTCGCCGATGGCGAAGCCGTACGCGCCGTCGCGGATGGGGAAGAGGTCGTAGAAGTCGCCGCCGACTTCGTTGCCCTCGCCGGCCGCGCGGTAGATGACCTCGACCTCGACGTTCTCGATGTGGGGGAGCTCGGGGGGCAGGAGGCTGCGCTGGAGGGACTGGCTGATGGCCGTGCGCTCCGAGTACAGGCGCGCGTTGTCCAGGGCGAGGGCCGCTCGGCGGGAGAGGTCCTCGGCCAGTTCCAGGATCTCCTGTCGGAAGTGCTCGTCCGACGGCTTGCCGAGGGTCAGCATCCCGATGACGCGGTTGCGGGCCACCAGGGGGAGGACGACGGTCTCGCCGCCGACCGCCGAGGCCGTGGCGAGGGTCGTGCCGATGCCGGTGTTCGCCGAGGCGTTCTCGCCGAGGCCCAGGCTGCGCATGGAGGTGCGCAGGGCGGCCTCGTGGGCCGCGGCGGCGGGCGCCGACCAGACGCGGGCGCCCGGCGTGGGCACCGGGTCCGGCGGGGCGATCTTCGACAGCAGTGCCTTGAGACCGTCGATGCGTTCCTCGTCCTCGTGCAGCACGTACGAGAGGTACGGCTCCGAGGCCTGGTCGGCGATCGTGTAGACCGCGCACCAGGTCGCGAGGGTCGGGACGGTCATCTGGGCCATGAGGGCGAGTGTCTGGTCGCGGTCCAGGGTGCCGGCGAGGAGGTCGGAGGCCTCGACGAGGAACGAGAGGGAGCCGCGGCGCAGGCGTTCCAGTTCGCCGAGGCGGGCGGACTCCACGGCCAGGGCGATGCGGTCGGCGGCGAACTGGAGGCGCAGGGCCTCCTCGTTGGAGTAGCGGCCCGGGGCTTCGGCGGCGACGCCGAGGGAGCCGGTGAGGCGGCCCTCGACCTTCAGCGGGACGGTGACGACCGAGCGCATGCCGGTGCCGCCGAGGAGCGGGACGGCGCCGGGGACGACCGTCAGGTCCTCGTGGACGGCGGGCATCCGGGCCGAGCCGTAGCGTCCGGGCCCCGCCTCGACGGGGACGCGGGCGAAGCGCTGCCGGGCGGAGGGCAGGCCCGTCGAGGCGCGTACCTCCAACTCCGTCTCGTCGTCGGTCGCGAGGAGCAGGAACGCGGAGTCGGCGTCGAGCATGTCGCGGGCGCGCTCCACCGTGCGCTGGAGGAGGCCGTCGAGGTCGTCCGGGGCGGGCGAGCCGATGAAGATCTCGAACGGGTCGGTGGTCTGGCCCTCGGCGGTGGTGCCCGAGTCCGCCGCGGCGAGGCGCAACGGGGTCTGCAGGACGGCGCGTTCGTGGTCGCGGACGAGGAGGCAGACCGTCGACGGTTCGCCGCTCGTGTCCCGGACCCGCAGGTGTGAGGCGTAGACGGGGGCGACCCGGCCGTCGGCGCAGCGGATGCCGTAAGTGCCCTCCCAGCGGGAGAGCTGGAGGGCCTCGACGATGCCGGTGCTGGTGCCCGGGGTGTGCGGCCAGGCCGCGAGGTCGGTGAGCGGCTTGCCGGTGACCTGCTCGGCGGCGTACCCGAAGAGTTCCTCGGCGTCCTCGTTCCACGCGTTGATGGCGCCGGTGCGGTCGATCTGGACGACCGCGACGCGGACGCGGCCGTCGGCGAGGGGGAGGAGGTGGGCGGGGAGGGCGGGGCCGGCGGCGCGGGTGCCGACCGCGCGCTCGGGGAGTTCGAGCTGGAACCAGACCTGCTTGTGGGTGGGCGTGTACTCGACACCCCAGCGGCCGGCGAGGGCCGCGCACAGCTGGAGCCCGCGTCCGCCCTCGCGGTCGGGGCTGCCCATGTTGATGGCCGCTCCCTGGAGTGGGATCTCGCGTTCGGGGTAGTGGTCCGCCACCTCGATGCGTACGCCGTCGTCGCTGCGCAGACACAGAACGTCGGCGGAGGTGCCCGCGTGCACGACGGCATTGGTGACCAGTTCGCTGGTCAGGACGACGGCGTCGTCCACGATGTCGGCGAATCCCCAGCCCTGGAGGGTGTCGCGGACGAAGGAGCGGGCGGTAGCGACGGAGCGTCCCACCGGCTCGAAACTGGCGGCCGCGCGCGCGGTGATCACAGAACTCCTCGTCCGGTTGTCGGCGTGCACGGCTGCGTGGCCGCCCCGCTCCTGCGTGGGAAGAGCGTTGGTCCCCGTCGGCCGGGGATCCTGAGGCGCTTCTCCAGGATGCAGTCCGGTGGTCATGGTGCGGTGCCCCTCCGATGCCTGCCCGCTCGTGCTCGTGCCACCGCCCAGGCCGGACAGGTCCGGCACGGCTGGACAGCCGCATGCAAGGTTACTTACCTTCGCCGTCCATGCGGATGCCGGTCGACAGTGTTTCCGTCCGGAAGGGCCGGGACTTTCCGTTCCGCCGTGCGCGTGTGGCCGTCCGCGACCAGGGTCGGCTCCGGTTCCGCAGGTGTGCGGACGAGGCCCGATGGTGTGCGGACGATGTGCGAAGCTGCCGAACTGTTATGGCCTGGTTGAGCCGGGGTGAAACACTGGGCAGGCTCCACGGAGTAGGTCCGGGCACACCGAGTGCCTCCTCTGCACGCCGAGCAGCAGTACCCGAGTACGCCGAGCAGTAATGGTCGACCCTTGCGGGAGGGACACAGTGGAGTCTGGCGCAGCGACGCGGGGCGGTAGGACGCGCGCGAAAGGCGGACAGTCCCCGAGCAGTGGGCGCACACCGCGCACCGGTACGACCGAGGTGGACACGGCGGCGCTGAACCGCATGCTGGCCGCCCTGGTCTCGATGCGGGACGGGAACTTCCGCAAGCGGCTCACGGTCTCCGGCGACGGGGTGATGTCCGAGATCGCGGCGGTCTTCAACGAGGTGGCCGACCGCAATCTGCATCTCACCGGCGAGCTGTCGCGGGTGCGGCGGGTGGTGGGCCGTGAGGGAAAGCTCACGGAGCGGCTGGAGACGGGGGTCTGTGAGGGCTCCTGGGCGGCCGCGATCGACGCGTCGAACGCGCTGGTCGACGATCTCGTACGACCCGTCTCCGAGGTCGGCCGGGTGCTGTCCGCGGTCGCGGAGGGCGATCTGTCGCCGCGGATGGATCTGCGCGCGCAGGCGGCCGACGGGAACGGGCATCCGCTGCGCGGCGAGTTCCTGAAGGTCGGACGGACGGTCAACAACCTCGTCGACCAGCTGTCGACGTTCACCGACGAGGTCACGCGTGTGGCCAGCGAGGTGGGGACCGAGGGCAAGCTGGGCGGGCAGGCCCGGGTGCGCGGGATGTCGGGTTCGTGGAAGGACCTCACGGACTCGGTCAACACGATGGCGTACCGGCTGACGGCCCAGGTGCGGGACATCGCCCTGGTGACGACGGCGGTCGCCAAGGGTGACCTGTCGCGGAAGGTCACCGTTCACGTGGCCGGCGAGATGCTGGAGCTGAAGAACACCGTCAACACGATGGTCGACCAGCTCTCGTCGTTCTCCTCCGAGGTGACGCGTGTCGCGCGTGAGGTGGGGACCGAGGGCGAGCTGGGCGGCCAGGCGCAGGTGCCCGGGGTGGCCGGCGTCTGGAAGGACCTCACCGACTCGGTGAACCTGATGGCCGGCAACCTGACGGCCCAGGTGCGCGGGATCGCGCAGGTGACGACGGCCGTCGCGAGCGGTGACCTCTCGCAGAAGGTGACCGTCTCCGCGCGGGGCGAGGTCGCGCAGCTCGCCGAGACGATCAACCAGATGACCGAGACTCTGCGGACGTTCGCCGACGAGGTCACGCGTGTGGCCAACGAGGTCGGCGCCGGAGGTCAGCTCGGCGGTCAGGCGAACGTGCCGGGCGCGGCGGGCACGTGGAAGGACCTGACCGATTCGGTCAACACGGTCTTCCGGAACCTGACGACGCAGGTGCGCGACATCGCCGCGGTGACGACGGCGGTGGCCAACGGCGACCTGTCGCAGAAGGTCACCGTGGACGTGGCCGGCGAGATGCTGGAGCTGAAGAACACCGTCAACACGATGGTCGACCAGCTGTCGTCGTTCGGTGTCGAGGTCACCCGGGTGGCGCGCGAGGTCGGTGTCGAGGGTGAGCTGGGCGGCCAGGCGCAGGTGCCGGGGGTGGCCGGTACGTGGAAGGACCTCACCGACTCCGTCAACACGGCGTTCCAGAACCTGACGGGTCAGGTGCGCAACATCGCGCAGGTGACGACGGCGGTCGCGAACGGTGACCTGTCGCAGAAGGTCACCGTGGACGTGTCCGGCGAGATGCTCCAGCTGAAGAACACCGTGAACACGATGGTGGACCAGCTGTCGAGCTTCGCCGACCAGGTGACGCGGATGGCGCGGGACGTGGGTACGGAGGGCCGGCTCGGCGGTCAGGCCCGGGTGGACGGTGTGTCCGGTACGTGGAAGGAACTCACCGACTCCGTCAACTTCATGGCGGGGAACCTGACCTCGCAGGTACGCCAGATCGCGCAGGTGACCACCGCGGTGGCCCGGGGCGACCTGTCGCAGAAGATCGACGTGGACGCGCGCGGCGAGATCCTGGAGCTGAAGAACACCATCAACACGATGGTCGACCAGCTCTCCGCGTTCGCCGACCAGGTGACGCGGGTGGCGCGCGAGGTGGGCACGGAGGGCCGGCTCGGCGGTCAGGCCCAGGTGCCCGGCGTCGCCGGTGTCTGGCGCGACCTGACCGACTCCGTGAACGGCATGGCCGGCAACCTCACCGCCCAGGTGCGCAACATCGCGCAGGTGGCGACGGCGGTGGCCCGGGGTGACCTGTCGCAGAAGATCGACGTGGACGCGCGCGGCGAGATCCTGGAACTGAAGAACACCCTCAACACGATGGTGGACCAGCTCTCGAACTTCGCCGAGCAGGTGACGCGGGTGGCCCGCGAGGTGGGCACGGAGGGCATGCTGGGCGGGCAGGCCGAGGTGCAGGGTGTCTCCGGCACCTGGAAGGACCTCACCCAGTCCGTGAACTTCATGGCCAACAACCTGACCATCCAGGTGCGCAACATCGCCGAGGTGACGACGGCGGTCGCGAAGGGCGACCTGTCGAAGAAGATCACCGTCGACGCCAAGGGCGAGATCCTCGAACTGGTCACGACCGTCAACACGATGGTGGACCAGCTGTCGAACTTCGCCGAGCAGGTGACGCGGGTGGCCCGCGAGGTGGGCACCGACGGCAACCTGGGCGGGCAGGCGCGGGTGCCGGGTGTCACCGGCATCTGGAAGGACCTGAGCGACAACGTCAACGTGATGGCCAACAACCTGACCAACCAGGTGCGGAACATCTCCCAGGTCGCGACCGCGGTGGCCAACGGCGACCTCACCAAGAAGGTCACGGTCGAGGCGAGCGGTGAGGTCGCTCAGCTCGCCGACACCGTCAACACCATGGTGAAGACGCTGAGTTCGTTCGCCGACCAGGTGACCCGGGTGGCCCGCGAGGTGGGCACGGACGGCATCCTCGGCGGCCAGGCGCGCGTACCGGGCGTGTCCGGCACGTGGAAGGACCTCACCGAGTCGGTGAACGGGATGGCGTCCAACCTGACCGGCCAGGTGCGCAACATCGCGATGGTCACGACGGCCATCGCGAAGGGTGACCTGACCAAGAAGATCGACATCGACGCGCGCGGCGAGATCCTGGAGCTCAAGACCACCATCAACACGATGGTCGACCAGTTGTCGTCCTTCGCCGAGGAGGTCACCCGGGTGGCCCGCGAGGTGGGCACCGAGGGGCAGTTGGGCGGCCAGGCACGCGTGCGTGACGTCGACGGCACCTGGCGCGACCTCACCGAGTCGGTGAACGAGATGGCCGGGAACCTGACGCGGCAGGTACGTGCCATCGCGCGCGTGGCGACCGCGGTGACCCGCGGTGACCTGAACCTGAAGATCGACGTGGACGCGTCCGGCGAGATCCAGGAACTCCAGGACTACATCAACAAGATGATCGCCAACCTGCGCGACACCACGATCGCGAACAAGGAGCAGGACTGGCTGAAGGGCAACCTCGCCCGCATCTCCGCCCTGATGCAGGGCCGCCGCGACCTCGCCGACGTGGCCTCCCTGATCATGAGTGAGCTGACACCGGTCGTCTCGGCCCAGCACGGCGCGTTCTTCCTCTCCATGCCGCTGGTCGACGGCAAGGACGCGGGCGCCGAGGACGAGGAGGCGTACGAGCTGCGCATGCTCGGGTCGTACGGCTACTCGATGGGCTCCATGCCGACGTCGTTCCGGCCCGGCGAGGCGCTCATCGGGACGGCCGCCCAGGAGAAGCGCACGATCCTGGTGGAGAACGCGCCGAGCGGCTACCTGAAGATCTCCTCCGGGCTCGGTGAGGCGCCTCCGGCCCAGGTCATCGTGCTTCCGGTGCTGTTCGAGGGGACGGTGCTCGGGGTCATCGAGCTGGCGTCGTTCACGCCGTTCACACAGATCCAGAAGGACTTCCTGAACCAGATCGCCGAGATGATCGCGACGAGCGTCAACACCATCTCCGTGAACACCAAGACGGAGGTGCTGCTCCGCCAGTCGCAGGAGCTGACCGAGCAACTGCGCGAGCGTTCGGCGGAGTTGGAGAACCGGCAGAAGGCGCTCCAGGACTCGAACATGGAGCTGGAGGAGAAGGCCGAGCTGCTGGCCCAGCAGAACCGGGACATCGAGGTGAAGAACACCGAGATCGAGGAGGCCCGCCAGGTCCTGGAGGAGCGTGCCGAGCAGCTCGCCGTCTCCATGCGCTACAAGAGCGAGTTCCTGGCGAACATGTCGCACGAGCTGCGGACGCCGCTCAACTCCCTGCTGATCCTCGCCAAGTTGCTCGCCGACAACGCGGACACGAACCTGACGCCCAAGCAGGTCGAGTTCGCCGAGACGATCCACGGCGCGGGCTCGGACCTGCTCCAGCTGATCAACGACATCCTCGACCTGTCCAAGGTCGAGGCGGGCAAGATGGACGTGTCGCCGACCCGTATCGCGCTGGTCCAGCTCGTCGACTACGTCGAGGCCACCTTCCGCCCGCTGACGGCGGAGAAGGGGCTCGACTTCTCGGTGCGGGTCTCGCCGGAACTGCCCGCCACGCTGCACACGGACGAACAGCGGCTGCTCCAGGTGCTGCGCAACCTGCTCTCCAACGCGGTGAAGTTCACCGACTCCGGGGCGGTCGAGCTGGTGATCCGGCCGGCCGGCGCGGACGTGCCGGTGGCCATCCGGGAGCAGCTCCTGGAGTCGGGCTCGCTGCGGGAAGCGGACGGCGACCTGATCGCGTTCTCCGTGACCGACACCGGTATCGGGATCGCCGCGAGCAAGATGCGGGTGATCTTCGAGGCCTTCAAGCAGGCGGACGGCACGACGAGCCGCAAGTACGGCGGCACGGGCCTCGGCCTCTCCATCTCGCGGGAGATCGCGCGGCTGCTGGGCGGCGAGATCCACGCGCAGAGCGAGCCGGGACGCGGTTCCACCTTCACGCTGTACCTGCCGCTGTACCCGAGCGAACTGCCGCCGCAGGGCTACGGGCAGATGGCCCCGGCGCTTGAGGCGGGGGAGCTGCTCGCCTCCGAGGCGGAGCTGGCCGGCCAGGGCGTCGAGATGACGGCCGAGGTGAAGTCGTACCAGGAGACCCAGAACGGACCCGCCGCGCTCTTCAGGAGGCGCCGCAGGACGCTTCCTGCGGCCGAGGAGCACACCGCCGCCCCCGGGCGGCCGGAGAGCGGTGCGGGAGGCTCTCAGGAGCAGTGGGCGGCTCCGGAGACGGGACCGCAGCCGCCCCGGGGCATCCGCTTCGAGGGGGAGAAGGTCCTGATCGTCGACGACGACATCCGCAACGTGTTCGCGCTGACGAGCGTCCTGGAGCAGCACGGCCTGTCGGTGCTGTACGCGGAGAACGGCCGTGAGGGCATCGAGGTGCTGGAGCAGCACGACGATGTGACGGTCGTTCTGATGGACATCATGATGCCCGAGATGGACGGTTACGCGACGACCACGGCGATCCGCAGGATGCCGCAGTTCGCGGGGCTGCCGATCATCGCCCTGACGGCGAAGGCGATGAAGGGCGACCGGGAGAAGGCGATCGAGTCGGGGGCCTCCGACTACGTGACCAAGCCGGTCGATCCCGATCACCTGCTCTCCGTGATGGAGCAGTGGATGCGCGAGGGGTGACGTGGGCGACACCGGGTGGGGCGGGCGGTCGTCCGGTGACGCGGTGTGGAGGGCCGGTTCACCGTGCGGCACGGCCGCGGCGGCCGCTCCACCTCGTGCGGCAGGTCGCACAACGGACCTGGCCCGAAGCCGTGTAGAAGCACGGGATTCGGGGAACCTTCTGGTCTCCCGCTACGTTTCTGCTACGTGCACAGTGACATCACGGTGACAGGGTGTGGCGACAGGCGGGGTGCGGCTACCATGACCGGCACAAGGACGGACGACGTAAGGGAGTCGTCCTCTGGGGCGGCCCCCGGTGCTACCCCAAGTCCTGCGGACAGGGGAGGCCCCATGCCGGGGCGAGGAGGGCGGGCCATGGTGCAGAAGGCCAAGATCCTCCTGGTCGATGACCGGCCGGAGAATCTGCTGGCGCTGGAGGCGATTCTCTCCGCGCTCGATCAGACACTGGTGCGGGCATCGTCCGGGGAGGAAGCGCTCAAGGCGCTGCTCACGGACGACTTCGCGGTCATTCTGCTGGACGTCCAGATGCCGGGCATGGACGGTTTCGAGACCGCCGCGCACATCAAGCGGCGGGAGCGGACCCGGGACATCCCGATCATCTTCCTCACCGCCATCAACCACGGCCCCCACCACACCTTCCGGGGGTACGCGGCGGGCGCTGTGGACTACATCTCCAAGCCGTTCGACCCGTGGGTGCTGCGCGCGAAGGTCTCGGTCTTCGTCGAGCTGTACATGAAGAACTGCCAACTCCGGGAGCAGGCAGCCCTGCTGCGGCTCCAGTTGGAGGGCGGTGGCGGCAGGGCGACGCTCGGCGACACCAAGGAGCCCGCCGGTCTCCTCGCCGAACTGTCCGCGCGGCTCGCGGCCGTTGAGGAGCAGGCCGAGGCGCTGTCCAAGCAACTGGACGACGACTCCGCGGACGCGGCGGCCGTGGCGACCGCGGCCCACCTCGAACGCAAGCTGACCGGGCTGCGCAGAGCGCTGGACGCCCTGGAGCCGGGCACCGGAAGCGCACCCCCGCTCCCGTCGCAGAGCTGAAGGGACGTCGACGCGGAAACGTTGTCGACGTCGGCGCGGCCGGGCGGGAAACCGGATGAGGACGCGTCAGTTCCGGTCCCTGGCAAGGGCGACACGATCGGGTGAAGCCGTGGGCACACGTGTCCCCTGTCGTCTCCACCGGTAACCTCACACACATGGCCTCACGTCAGTCCGCAGCCAAGAAGCCGCCCGCGAAGAAGGCGGCCGCTCCGACGAAGGCTCCGGCGAAGAAGGCCCCCGCGAAAAAGGCAGCCGCCAAGAAGGCGCCTGCCAGGAGGACCGCGGCCAAGAGGCCCGCTCCCGCGCCGGCGCCCAGCCCGACCGCGGGCGTGTACCGACTGGTGCGCGCCCTGTGGCTGGGCATCGCCCATGCCGTCGGAGCGACCTTCCGTGGCATAGGGCGGGGCGCCAAGGGCCTCGACCCGGCCCACCGCAAGGACGGCGTCGCGCTCCTGCTGCTCGGCGTCGCGCTGATCGTCGCGGCGGGAACCTGGTCCAACCTGCGCGGCCCGGTCGGCGACCTCGTCGAGATGCTCGTCACCGGTGCCTTCGGGCGCCTCGACCTGCTCGTGCCGATACTCCTCGGCGTCATCGCGGCCCGGCTCATCCGCCACCCCGAGCAGCCCGAGGCCAACGGCCGCATCGTCATCGGTCTGTCCGCCCTCGCGATCGGTGTGCTCGGGCAGGTCCACATCGCGTGCGGGTCGCCCGCGCGCAGCGACGGCATGCAGGCGATAAGGGACGCCGGCGGACTCATCGGCTGGGGTGCTTCCACCCCGCTGACGTACACGATGGGCGACGTCCTCGCCGTGCCGCTCCTCGTGCTGCTCACGATCTTCGGGCTGCTGGTCGTCACGGCCACCCCGGTCAACGCGATCCCGCAGCGGCTGCGCCTGCTCGGCCAGAAGCTCGGTATCGTCCAGGCCGACTTCGACGAGGACGCGTTCGGCGAGGACGACGAGCGCTACGACGAACAGTGGCGCGAGGCGACCCCGGCGCGCTCCCGCAGACGCCCGCAGGCCCCCGACGCGTACGACCCCGACAACGCCGAGCAGGACGCGCTCACCAAGCGACGGAGCCGGCCCCGGCGGCCCGGCGCGCAGCAGCCCGACATGAACCGGCCGATGGACGCCGTGGACGTCGCCGCCGCGGCCGCCGCCGCGCTCGACGGTGCCGTGCTGCACGGGATGCCGCCCTCGCCGCTGGTCGCCGACCTGACGCAGGGCGTCAGCGTGGAGCGCGACGGCTACGAGGAGACCACGCCGGTGCCGGCCGCGCGGGCCAAGGGCCCGGTACCGGGTGCCAAGCGGCCGAAGCAGGAGGCCCTGCCCTCCGAGGGCGTCGTGCCCGACCTCACCAAGGCCGCGCCCGACGGGCCCCGCGCGCTGCCCCCGCGCGCGGAGCAGCTCCAGCTCTCCGGGGACATCACGTACTCGCTGCCCTCGCTCGACCTCCTGGAGCGCGGCGGCCCCGGCAAGACACGCAGCGCCGCCAACGACGCGGTGGTCGCCTCCCTGCAGAACGTCTTCCGGGAGTTCAAGGTCGACGCCGCCGTCACCGGCTTCACGCGCGGTCCGACGGTCACGCGCTACGAGGTCGAGCTCGGCCCCGCCGTGAAGGTCGAGCGGATCACGGCGCTGACCAAGAACATCGCGTACGCGGTCGCCAGTCCCGACGTGCGGATCATCAGCCCGATCCCCGGCAAGTCCGCGGTCGGCATCGAGATCCCCAACACCGACCGCGAGATGGTCAACCTCGGCGACGTGCTGCGGCTCGCGGACGCGGCCGAGGACGACCACCCGATGCTCGTCGCGCTCGGCAAGGACGTCGAGGGCGGCTACGTGATGGCCAACCTCGCGAAGATGCCCCACGTGCTGGTCGCCGGTGCCACCGGCTCCGGCAAGTCCTCGTGCATCAACTGCCTCATCACCTCGGTCATGGTCCGCGCGACCCCCGAGGACGTACGGATGGTCCTGGTCGACCCCAAACGCGTCGAGCTGACCGCCTACGAGGGCATCCCGCACCTGATCACGCCGATCATCACCAACCCGAAGCGGGCGGCCGAGGCGCTCCAGTGGGTCGTGCGCGAGATGGACCTGCGCTACGACGATCTGGCCGCGTTCGGTTACCGGCACATCGACGACTTCAACGCGGCCATCCGCAGCGGCAAGGTCAAGCTGCCCGAGGGCAGTGAGCGTGAGCTGACCCCGTACCCGTACCTCCTGGTCATCGTCGACGAGCTCGCCGACCTGATGATGGTCGCCCCGCGTGACGTCGAGGACGCGATCGTGCGCATCACGCAGCTCGCCCGCGCGGCCGGCATCCACCTGGTGCTCGCCACCCAGCGCCCGTCGGTCGACGTCGTCACCGGTCTGATCAAGGCGAACGTGCCCTCCCGGCTCGCCTTCGCCACGTCCTCGCTCGCCGACTCCCGCGTCATCCTCGACCAGCCCGGCGCCGAGAAGCTGATCGGCAAGGGCGACGGGCTCTTCCTGCCGATGGGCGCCAACAAGCCCACGCGTATGCAGGGCGCCTTCGTCACCGAGGACGAGGTCGCCGCCGTCGTGCAGCACTGCAAGGACCAGATGGCGCCCGTCTTCCGCGAGGACGTCACCGTGGGCACCAAGCAGAAGAAGGAGATCGACGAGGACATCGGCGACGACCTCGACCTGCTGTGCGCGGCGGCCGAACTGGTCGTCACCTCGCAGTTCGGGTCCACCTCGATGCTCCAGCGCAAGCTGCGCGTCGGCTTCGCCAAGGCCGGCCGGCTCATGGACCTGATGGAGTCGCGCGGCATCGTCGGACCGACCGAGGGATCCAAGGCCCGGGACGTGCTCGTGAAGGGCGACGAGCTCGACGGAGTGTTGGCCGTGATTCGCGGGGAAGCAGGAGCATAGGCACTTCGACGGAGGAAGACGGGACAGCCGGTCGGGGCACGGTGGCCGCACGGCGGGACGCCCGAAGGTCGGGCGGTTCGCCGCGCGGGTGGCGGAACGACACGTTCAGCCCCAGTCTGATATTCGAACGTGACTCACCCGTAAGGGATCGACGGGCAACCGTTTCCCTTCGTCGCACGTCAAGTTGAGCGAAGGGACGCCAACTGTCCCGGCGTCAGGATGACCGGCCATTCTGATGGCGTACAAAGTCCCACCGCCCGGTTGCCCCACCCTTTCGTACCCCCCCTAGACTGAACCTCCAGCACAGGTGGCTACACGCTCGAAAGGCGCCCCCGTGTCCATCGGCAACTCCCCTGACGGCAACACCCCCGAAGACGAGCGTCCGTTCGAAGACGACCGTGCGGCCGAGCGGGTCTCGATCGGCCGTGCCCTCCAGCAGGCACGTATCGACGCCGGCCTCACCGTCGACGACGTCAGCAACGCCACCCGCGTCCGCATCACGATCATCCACGCCATCGAACAGGACGACTTCACCCCGTGCGGCGGCGACGTCTACGCCCGCGGGCACATCCGGACGCTGGCTCGCGCCGTCCAGCTCGATCCGGTCCCGCTCCTCACCCAGTACGACGCCGAGCACGGCGGACGTCCCGCGCCGACGCCCGCCGCCCCGCTCTTCGAGGCGGAACGCATCCGTCCCGAGCGGCGCGGACCGAACTGGACGGCCGCCATGGTCGCCGCGATCGTCGCGGTGATCGGGTTCGTCGGGTTCACCGTCGTCAAGGGGGGCGACAGCGGTGACGACTCGAAGACCCAGGTCGCCGAGGGCTCCACGCCCACCGCCAGCAAGGCCGCCTCGCCCAGCGCGGACGCCAGCAAGCCCGCCGACCCGAAGCCGGACCCGTCCGACAGCGCCATCGCGGCCGCCCCGCAGGACAAGGTGACCGTGCGGGTCAGTGCCCCGGACGGACGCAGCTGGATCTCCGCCAAGGACCACAACGGCCGGATGCTCTTCGACGGCCTGCTGAACCAGGGCGAGTCCAAGACCTTCCAGGACAGCTCCAAGATCAATCTCATCCTCGGTGACGCCGGAGCCATCCAGCTCTACGTCAACGGCAAGAAGATCGAGGACGACTTCCGGCCGGGTGCGGTCGAGCGTCTGACCTACACGAAGGGCGACCCCCAGGTCGGCTGAGGTCAGCAGACACAGGCAGTCCACGGGGTTGGCCAAGATCGGCCAACCCCGTCGACATGGGGTGTCGGAGAGACAAAGTAGTCTTGAGCCCATGCCTGAACGCCGTACCGTCGCACTCGTCACCCTTGGCTGCGCCCGTAACGAGGTGGACTCGGAGGAGCTCGCAGGCCGCTTGGAGGCGGACGGCTGGCACCTCGTGGAGGACGCCGAGCAAGCGGATGTCGCCGTCGTCAACACCTGTGGCTTCGTCGAAGCCGCCAAGAAGGACTCCGTCGACGCCCTGCTCGAAGCCAACGACCTCAAGGGCCATGGCAGAACCCAGGCCGTCGTGGCGGTGGGCTGCATGGCCGAGCGGTACGGCAAGGAACTCGCCGAAGCCCTCCCCGAGGCCGACGGCGTGCTCGGATTCGACGACTACGCCGACATCTCCGACCGCCTGCAGACCATCCTGAACGGCGGCATCCACGCCTCCCACACCCCGCGCGACCGGCGCAAGCTGCTGCCGATCAGCCCCGCCGAGCGGCAGACCGCCGGCGAGGAAGTGGCCCTTCCCGGCCACGGCGCCCCCACCGACCTGCCCGAGGGCGTCGCCCCGGTCTCCGGCCCCCGCGCTCCGCTGCGCCGCAGGCTGGACGGCTCCCCGGTCGCCTCGGTGAAGCTCGCCTCCGGCTGCGACCGCCGCTGCACCTTCTGCGCCATCCCGTCCTTCCGCGGCTCGTTCATCTCGCGCCGCCCCAGCGACGTCCTGAACGAAGCCCGCTGGCTCGCCGAGCAGGGTGTGAAGGAGGTCATGCTGGTCTCCGAGAACAACACCTCGTACGGCAAGGACCTCGGTGACATCCGTCTCCTGGAGACGATGCTGCCGGAGCTGGCCGAGATCGACGGCATCGAGCGGGTGCGGGTCAGCTACCTCCAGCCCGCCGAGATGCGCCCCGGCCTGATCGACGTCCTGACGTCGACGGAGAACGTCGCGCCCTACTTCGACCTGTCCTTCCAGCACTCCGCGCCCGACGTGCTGCGCTCCATGCGCCGCTTCGGCGACACCGACCGGTTCCTGGAGCTGCTCGACACCATCCGCGCCAAGGCCCCGCAGGCCGGCGTGCGCTCGAACTTCATCGTCGGGTTCCCCGGCGAGAGCGAGGCCGACCTCGCCGAGCTGGAGCGCTTCCTCACGGGCGCCCGCCTCGACGCGATCGGCGTCTTCGGCTACTCCGACGAGGACGGCACCGAAGCGGCGACCTTCGAGAACAAGCTGGACGAGGATGTCGTCGCCGAGCGCCTCGCGCGCGTGTCCCGACTCGCCGAGGAACTGGTCGCCCAGCGCGCCGAGGAGCGCGTCGGCGAGACGGTCCACGTCCTGGTCGAGTCGATCGACGGCGAGGACGGCGCGTACGGCCGCGCCGCGCACCAGGCGCCCGAGACGGACGGGCAGGTGCTGTTCACGAGCGGCGAAGGTCTGACCGTCGGCCGTATCGTCGAGGCCAAGGTGGTCGGTACGGAAGGTGTCGACCTGGTGGCCGAGCCACTGATCGGCGCGCTCGCGTGTATGGAGACTGAGGAGGCGGCCAGATGACCGGAGTCCCGGCATCCGCGGCGGGCGGCTCCCCCAGCGCCAAAGGCGCTATGAGCGCCCCCGACGCGTCCGGTGCTCCGGGCGACGGCAAGCCGGTGCGGGGCGGGAAGCTGACCGCTGCGGCCGTCGACCAGGCCAGCCTGTGGAACATCGCCAACATCCTGACCATGATCCGGCTCGTCCTCGTGCCCGGCTTCGTGGCCCTGATGCTGGCCGACGGCGGGTACGACCCCGCCATGCGCGCCTGGGCCTGGGCGGCGTTCGCCGTCGCCATGATCACCGACATCTTCGACGGTCACCTGGCCCGGACCTACAACCTTGTCACCGACTTCGGGAAGATCGCCGACCCCATCGCCGACAAGGCGATCATGGGCGCGGCGCTCATCTGCCTGTCGGGCCTCGGCGATCTGCCCTGGTGGGTGACCGTCGTCATCCTCGGCCGTGAGCTGGGCGTCACGCTGCTGCGCTTCGTCGTGATCCGGTACGGCGTCATCCCGGCGAGCCGGGGCGGCAAGCTGAAGACGCTGGCTCAGGGCACGGCGGTCGGGATGTACATCCTGGCGCTGACGGGGGCGCTGGCCACCCTGAGGTTCTGGGTGATGGCCGTGGCGGTCGTCCTGACGGTGGTCACCGGACTCGACTATGTGCGACAGGCCGTTGTGCTGCGCAGGCAGGGCATCGCCGCACGCCAGGCAGCCGCCGAGGAGACCGCGCGGTGACGTCCGCGGCCACCGAGGTGGTGCGACTACTCACGGTGAGGGGTGAGACCCTCGCCGTCGCCGAGTCGCTCACCGGTGGCCTGGTGGCGGCCGAGCTCACGGCGGTACCGGGTGCCTCGAAGGCGTTCCGCGGCTCCGTGACCGCGTACGCCACCCCGCTCAAGCATCAGCTGCTGGGTGTCGACGCCACTCTGCTGGCCGAGCGCGGGGCGGTGGATCCGCAGGTCGCGGCCCAGATGGCGGCCGGAGTGCGCAGGGCGCTCGGCGCGGACTGGGGGATCGCCACCACGGGCGTCGCCGGCCCGGATCCTCAGGACGGTCAGCCGGTCGGCACGGTGTACGTGGCCGTCGCGGGGCCCTCCGGCGCGACTTTTCCTGCCCCTGGTGGCGGGAAAGTGGAGCCACTGCGGTTGAACGGTGGCCGGGCGGAAATCCGTATGGAGAGTGTACGCAGCGTGCTCGCCCTGCTCCTGAGCGAGCTGGCGGGCGAACAGACCGGGAATGAGCGGGCACAGGATACGGAACAGAACGGGGGGTTTTGATGTTTGCAGCCCTGAGTGAACACGACATCGCTCCCCGCACGGCCGCGGCGCAAGGCGGTACGGTGGGGCGTGAAGGATGCGGCTACGCGGTCCGAGGAGGGAGCCACCGATGATTCTGCTCCGTCGCCTGCTTGGTGACGTGCTGCGTCGGCAGCGCCAGCGCCAGGGCCGTACTCTGCGCGAAGTCTCCTCGTCCGCCCGAGTCTCACTCGGCTATCTCTCCGAGGTGGAGCGGGGGCAGAAGGAGGCATCCTCCGAGCTGCTCTCCGCGATCTGCGACGCGCTTGACGTACGGATGTCCGAGCTCATGCGGGAAGTGAGCGACGAGCTCGCTCTCGCCGAGCTGGCCCAGTCGGCTGCGGCCACCGAACCGGTGCCCGCACCGGTGCGTCGCCCGATGCTCAATTCCGTATCGGTGACCGGTGTGCCACCGGAACGGGTCACGATCAAGGCGCCTGCCGAGGCGGTCGACGTCGTCGCCGCCTGACGCTCACGGACTCACGTCCCTGAGCCGGTCACGCACATGGGAAGCCCCGGCCGGGGCGTCCTCCAGGGAGACCTGGAGGAGCCTGGCCGGGGCTTTCGCGTTGCCCGGAAGCGGGTAGGGGAGACCGGTATGGGTCCATTTGCCGGTCTTCGGCCCGCCCTTCATGGTGGAGGGACGGGGCGAGGCCGACCGCCGGACCCGTCGTGAATCGGAGGATGTGGATGTACGTCGTGAAGAGCCCTCTGTCCGACGCGGACCTGAAGACCGTCGCCGAGGCGTTGCAGGGCGCCCTGGTCGACCTGGTGGACCTCTCCCTCGTGGCGAAGCAGGTGCACTGGAACGTCGTGGGGCCCCGCTTCCGCTCCGTCCACCTCCAGCTCGACGAGGTCGTGGACACCGCGCGCCTGCACTCCGACACCGTCGCCGAGCGCGCCGCGACGCTGGGCGTCTCGCCGGACGGACGGGCCGCGACGGTGGCGACGAGCAGCGGCATCGGCGCGACCCCCGACGGCTGGATCAAGGACGAGGACGCCGTGGCGTCCCTGGTCGACGCGCTCGGCGCGGTGATCACCCGGATGCGGGAACGCGTGGGCTCCACCGGTGAGCCGGACCCGGTGAGCCAGGACATCTTCATCGGCATCACGGCCGACCTGGAGAAGCACCACTGGATGTTCCAGGCGGAGAACGGCTGAGGGCTGACCGATGGCTCGGCGCTTCGCCACCGGCCGCACCCGTCGGCCGCCGGTCAGGTCGCTCGTGTCGCGTGTATGGAGTCGATGGCCCGGTGCCGGGCCGGAGGAGGGTGCCATGGCGGGGCGAATAGTGCGCCGGGGGGCCGCTCTGGTGTTGGGCGTGCTGTGGTGGTGCAGCGTGCTCCGGCTCGCTCTGGCCCCCGACGCGGGGGTGCTGGAAGGGACGATAGCGGCGGGCGGATGGGGGCTGAGCCTGCTTCCGGTCCACTGCGTGCCGAAGTCCCGCGCGGCCGGCGCCATGGGTTCCGACCGGTGGTGGGCGTACTGGCGGGAGGTCTGGCGCCGGCGGGCGAGCGGTGGAGGGAACGGGGAGGGTCCGGCTCCTGGGGTCGGGTAGGCGGCCGGGGCGGTGAGGTGGGCCGCTGCTTCGGTAGCCGGCTGGACGGTGTGAGGCTCGGTGGGGTCGGACGGCGTGCGGGGCCGCTCGCCGATGCGTGGCGCCGCTCGGTGGGCGTGCCGTCCCTGCGGGTGCGCATACGGTGCCTGCGGGTGCGCACATACGGTCCCTGCGGGTGCGGGTGCGGGTATCGGTATCGGTATCGGTATCGGGGCGAGCTTGGTGGGGAGATTCGGGCGGCGAGGCGGGGGAGCGCTACCAGGGCATCGCGACGCCGCCGTTGGGGCGGAGGATCTGGCCCGTGGTGAACCCCGATGCGTCCGAGGCCAGGTGCAGCACGGCGTGGGCGATGTCCTCGGGCTCCCCGACGCGGCCCAGCGGTGACAGCCGGGCCATGAACGCCTCGGTGTGCGCCTGCTTCTCGCCGTGGTGGTCGGTCATGGGCGTTCGGATCCAGCCGGGCGCGACCGCGTTGACACGGATCCCGTGCGGACCGACCTCCGTGGCGAGCGTCTTCGTCAGCTGGACGACGGCCGCCTTCGACACGCTGTAGCAGAACAGGCCCGGGCCGCCGGTGTCGATCGCGCCCGACGCCATCGTGACGATGCTGCCCCGGACGCCCTTCGCGATCATTGCGTGGGCAGCCTCCTGACAAGCGTGCAGCACGCCCCTGAAGTTGACGCTCAGCACCCGGTCGAGATCCTCGTCCCTGGTCTCCAGGACGGGACTGCTGTGCATGATGCCGGCGACCGCGGCCATGATGTCGACGCGGTCGCACGATGCGACGGCCTGCTGGACCTGGGCGCGGTCGGCGACGTCGATGTGATGCGTGTGGGCCGTGCCGCGCTGGTCCTTGATCAGGGTCGCCGTCTCGTGCAGGCCCTGCGCGTCGCGGTCCGCGCAGTGGACGACGGCGCCCGCCTCCGCGAGCAGCAGTGCGGACGCGCGGCCGATGCCGCTCGCCGCGCCGGTGACGAAGGCGGTGCGTCCGGTGAGGTCGTACGCGGGGAGGGCCATGAAGCGACGGTACGAGCGTTTCTGACGGTCCGTCAATTAGTCGTGCGAGGTTGATGTACGGCTCGGCGCCCGCCCGACGGCGGCGTGGGGCCCGTCTGGCAGCGGGGGCACCAGTACGTGGGGCGTTCGCGGGATCCGTCGCCCTGGTCGGCGACGCGGACCGGTGTTCCGCAGCGCAGGCAGGGGCGTGGAGCGCGGCCGTACACGTACAGGTGCTGGTCGCTGCGGCCCGTGGTGATGCGGGCCGGGCGGTCGCGGTTGAACTCCAGCAGCTTCTTCGCCAGGTCGGGCAGCCGGGTGGCCAGACCCGAAGGCAGGGCGCCGACCGGAAGCCACGGGGTGACGCCGAGCAGGAAGCACAGCTCGCTCTTGTAGACGTTGCCGATCCCGGCGAGATTCCGCTGGTCGAGGAGGGCTTCGCCGAGGGCTCGGTCCGGGTCGCGGAAGAGGTTCTCCAGGGCCTTGTCCGGGTCCCAGTCCGGGCCCAGGAGGTCGGGGCCGAGATGCCCGACCGCGCGGTCCTCGTCCGTGGTGCGGAGCAGTTCCAGGACGGGGAGGCGGTATCCGACCGCGGTGCGGTCCGCCGTGCCGAGGATGGCCCGGATCTGGTGGGCCGGCCCACCACTCCAGCGCCGGCCCGGCTCGAACACCTTCCAGGAACCGTCCATCCGCAGGTGCGAGTGGAGCGTCAGGTCGCCTTCGATCCGGGTGAGCAGGTGCTTGCCGCGCGGGGTGACGTCCAGGACGGTGCGACCGGTGAGGTCGGCTGTGGCGAACTGCGGGACCCGTAGATCGGATCGGGTCAGCACCTTGCCCGCGAGGGCCCCATGCAGCCGCCTCGCGGCCTGCCAGACGGTGTCTCCTTCGGGCATGGGTCCAGGGTGGCACGGGTGGGGAGTAGGGGGCGGAGGTGAGGGGCTTGTGGGTGATCTTCGGGCTGGGGAGGCCGCACGATCGGGGATCGGCGTCGCGTGCGGCGGTCGGTGTCACGTGTCCGCCGGTGGACCGGGGCGTTCCCCACCGGACCGTGTGCCCGCATGCCGGGTCGCTCCCGGTTCGGGGAGTGCTCCGGCGCGCGGGGCGAGGTCAGGCTCGCAGCCGCAGCCCGCGTGGGGTGGCGATGAAGCCCGCTCCTTCCAGGAGGGTGCCGAGGGGAGAGGTCAGGGCCGAGGCTCCGTTGACGCGCTCGACGGTCACCGTGCCGAGCGAGCCCGCGCGGGCCGATGCCGCGAGGGCTTCGGCCGCGGCGTGCAGGCGTACGTCGTCGCCGACCGGGCTCTCCGGATCGGCGGGCCAGGCCAGCAGGGTCTTGCCGCCGCGCTCCATGTAGAGGGTCAGCTCGCCGTCGACCAGGACGACCAGGGAACCCGCCTTGCGGCCCGGCTTGTGGCCCGCCTCGGTCGGCGACTCCGGCCAGGGCAGGGCCGCCCCGTAGGCGTTCGCGGGGTCGGCCGCGGCCAGGACGACTGCCGGGGAGGTGGCGCGGGTGCGGGAGCGGGCGTTCGGAAAACCTCGGTCGGCGGGGCCCGTGGAGCCGTACCCGTATGGCGAGGCATTGCGCCGGGACGACGCCGGCGGGTGGCCGGAGGCGTCGGGGTACGAGGAACCGGCCGAGAAGGCGGAGTCGGCGGAGAAGGCGTGGGCTCCGCCGTCTCCGGAACCGGGGTTGCCGAAGTCGCCTCCGCCGAAGCCGGGTTCGCCGAAGGCAGGCTCGTGTCCGTCGAGGTCCGGACTGCCGAGGCCTGTGCCGTGTCCCTCGCCGTCGGGGTCCGGCCGGCCGGTGGAGTCCACGCGTCCGCCGGTGCCCGGGAGTCCCGAGAGGTCGGGGAACCCGGGCACGTCCGCCGGGCCCAGGGCGGATCCCCGACCGCCCGGCAGACCGTGGTCGTCCGGGAAACCGTGGGCCCCGGGAGAGCCGTCCGGGAAGCCGTGGCCGCCAGGGGACATGAGCGGGGACGAGGTGTCGCCGCGGTCCCGAGCGTTCGCCGCCGCGCGCAGGCGGTCCACCGCGCCGTCCATGGCGAACTGGGCCGCGCCGAGGCCCTCGACCACATAGCCACGGCGCGCTTGGCCGCTGTCCTCGAAGGCGGACAGGATGCGGTAGACGGCGGAGAAGCCGCCCTCCACACCCTCAGCGGCGACGGCACCGCGGGTGACCACGCCGTGCCGGTCGAGCAGGGTGCGGGCCAGGGCGTGGGCGCGCACGGTGGGATCGGGCTCGCGCTCGGGCAGGAGCGACCAGCGGCCCGCCACGGTCGGTGGGCCGGTCCGGGACTGGGGTCGGGCGCCGCCGGTCAGAGCGCCGTAGCGCCCGCGGGGGACCGAGCGCTTGGCGCGGTGGGCGGTCGATCCGGCAGTGCGGCCCGAGCCGAGGAGGGAGCGCATCGGGGCGAGGGTGTCGTTCGTGAGGCGCCCGGACCAGGCCAGGTCCCAGATGGCGTCCGCGAGGTGGGGATCGGTGGCGTCGGGGTGGGTGGTGGCGCGGACCTGGTCGGCGATCTGGCGGAAGAAGAGGCCGTAGCCGCCGGTGAGGGTGTCGAGGACGGACTGGTGCAGTGCCGTCAGCTCCAGGGGGTGTGCGGCCGGAAGCAGCAGGGGGGCGGCATCGGCCAGATAGAGCGCGACCCAGCCGTCCTTGCCCGGCAGTGAACCCGCTCCGGCCCACACGACCTCTCCGGCGGCCGTGAGTTCGTCGAGCAGCGCCGGTGCGTACCCGGCGACGCGGGAGGGCAGTACCAGCTTTTCCAGCGCGGACGCCGGCACGGACGCGCCCTGCAACTGCTCGACGGCGCGCACCAGTCCGTCGACGCCGCGCAGCCCGTGACCGCTGCCGACGTGTTGCCACTGCGGGAGGAACTGGGCGAGCGCGGCGGGCGGCACCGGCTCCAGCTCGTGGCGCAGCGCGGCGAGGGAACGCCGCCGCAGCCTGCGCAGGACCGCTGCGTCGCACCACTCCTGGCCGATGCCCGCGGGGTGGAACTCGCCCTGTACGACGCGCCCGTTGGCGGCCAGCCGGTGCAGTGCGCCGTCCGTCACCGCCGTGCCGAGCCCGAAGCGGGCGGCGGCCGTCGTGGACGTGAACGGCCCGTGGGTGCGTGCGTACCGTGCGAGGAGGTCTCCGAGGGGGTCCTTCACCGGCTCGGTGAAGGCTTCCGGGACGCCGACGGGCAGCGCTGTCCCGAGTGCGTCCCGCAGGCGGCCCGCGTCCTCGATCGCCGCCCAGTGGTCGGCCCCGGCGATCCGGACCCGGATGGCGCGGCGTGCGGCGGCCAAGTCCTGGGCCCAGTGCGGCTCGGCGCCCCGTTCGGCCAGTTCGGCGTCCGTGAGCGGCCCCAGCATGCGCAGCAGGTCGGCGACGCCCTCCACGTCCTTGATGCGCCGGTCCTCGGTGAGCCATTGCAGCTCGCTCTCCAGCTCGGAGAGCACGTCGGCGTCGAGCAGCTCGCGCAGCTCGGCCTGGCCGAGGAGCTCGGCCAGCAGGCGGGAGTCCAGCGACAGCGCGGCGGCCCGCCGCTCGGCGAGGGGCGAGTCCCCCTCGTACAGGAACTGGGCGACGTAGCCGAAGAGGAGCGAGCGGGCGAACGGGGAGGGCTCGGTGGTGGTGACCTCGACGAGGCGGACCTTGCGGGACTCGATGTCGCCCATCAGCTCCGTGAGGCCCGGGACGTCGAAGACGTCCTGGAGGCATTCGCGGACGGCTTCGAGGACGATCGGGAACGAGCCGAACTCGCTCGCCACCTGCAGCAGTTGGGCGGCGCGCTGGCGCTGCTGCCACAGGGGGGTGCGCTTGCCGGGGCTGCGGCGCGGGAGCAGCAGGGCGCGGGCGGCGCACTCGCGGAAGCGGGCGGCGAACAGGGCCGAGCTGCCGACCTGGTCCGTGACGATCTGGTTGACCTCGCCCTTGTCGAAGGCGACGTCCGCGGCGCCGACCGGTGCCTGGTCGGCGTCGTACTCGGTGCCCGCCTTCGTGGGGGCCTGGTCGAGCAGGTCCATGCCCATCAGGTCGGCGTCGGGCAGCCGGAGCACGATGCCGTCGTCGGCGTGCATGACCTGGGCGTCCATGCCGTACCGCTCGGACAGCTTCGCCCCCAGGGCGAGGGCCCAGGGGGCGTGGACCTGGGCGCCGAACGGGGAGTGCACGACGACGCGCCAGTCGCCGAGCTCGTCGCGGAAGCGTTCGACGACGATGGTGCGGTCGTCCGGCACGTGACCGCACGCCTCGCGTTGTTCGGTGAGGTATGCCAGGACGTTGTCGGCGGCCCAGGTGTCGAGGCCGGCAGCGAGGAGGCGGAGCCGCGCGTCCTCTTCAGGGAGGGAGCCGACTTCTCGCAGGAACGCGCCGACGGCGCGGCCCAGTTCGAGGGGCCGGCCGAGCTGGTCGCCCTTCCAGAAGGGCAGCCTGCCGGGGACACCGGGGGCCGGGGAGACGAGGACGCGGTCCCGCGTGATGTCCTCGATGCGCCAGGAACTCGTGCCGAGCGTGAACACGTCGCCCACGCGGGACTCGTAGACCATCTCCTCGTCGAGCTCGCCGACCCGGCCGCCGCCCTTCTTGGGGTCGGCTCCCGCGAGGAAGACCCCGAAGAGCCCGCGGTCGGGGATCGTGCCCCCGGAGGTGACGGCGAGCCGCTGGGCGCCGGGGCGACCGGTGACCGTGCCCGCGACGCGGTCCCAGACGACGCGGGGCCTCAGTTCCGCGAAGGCGTCCGAGGGGTAGCGGCCGGCGAGCATGTCGAGCACGGCCGTGAACGCCGACTCCGGGAGCGCGGCGAAGGGCGCCGCGCGACGGACGGTGGTGAGCAGGTCGTCGACCTGCCAGGTGTCGAGCGCCGTCATGGCGACGAGCTGCTGGGCCAGTACGTCCAAGGGGTTGGCGGGGATCCGCAGGGACTCGATGGAGCCCGTACGCATCCGCTCGGTGACCACGGCCGCCTGCACCAGGTCTCCCCGGTACTTGGGGAACACGACGCCCGTGGAGACCGCGCCGACCTGGTGGCCGGCGCGGCCCACCCGCTGGAGCCCCGACGCCACGGAGGGCGGGGACTCGACCTGGATGACGAGGTCGACCGCGCCCATGTCGATGCCCAGTTCGAGACTGGAGGTGGCGACGACGGCGGGCAGACGGCCGGCCTTCAGGTCCTCCTCGACCTGGGCCCGCTGCTCCTTGGACACCGAGCCGTGGTGCGCACGCGCGATGACGGCCGGCGCACCTTGTGCCGCTCCCGAGCCGCCCATCAGTTCGGCGGGAGAATGCGCTTCGTCCAGGGGCTCACCGGTCGCCCGCTCGTACGCGATCTCGTTGAGCCGGTTGCACAGGCGCTCCGCGAGACGCCGTGAGTTGGCGAACACGATCGTCGAGCGGTGGGACTGGACGAGGTCGGTGATCCGTTCCTCGACGTGCGGCCAGATGGAGGGCTTCTCCGCGCCGTCCTTGCCGTCGGCGGCGGGGGACCCGCCCAGCTCGCCCAGGTCCTCCACCGGGACGACGACCGAGAGGTCGAACTCCTTGCCGGAGGGCGGCTGGACGATCTCCACCTTGCGCTGCGGGGAGAGATAGCGCGCGACCTCGTCCACGGGACGCACGGTCGCGGACAGGCCGATACGGCGGGCCGGTTTGGGCAGCACCTCGTCGAGGCGCTCCAGTGTGAGCGCGAGGTGGGCGCCGCGCTTGGTGCCCGCGACCGCGTGCACCTCGTCCAGGATCACCGTCTCGATGCCCGTCAGCGCGTCGCGCGTGGCCGACGTCAGCATCAGGAACAGCGACTCGGGGGTGGTGATCAGGATGTCCGGCGGGCGGGTGGCCAGGGCCCTGCGCTCGGCGGGCGGCGTGTCGCCGGAGCGGATCCCCACCTTCACCTCGGGCTCCGGCAGCCCGAGCCGCACCGACTCCTGCCGGATGCCGGTCAGCGGGCTGCGGAGATTGCGCTCGACGTCGACCGCGAGCGCCTTGAGCGGCGACACGTACAGCACACGGCAGCGCTTCCTGGGATCCGCGGGCGGGGGTGTCGAGGCCAGCTGGTCGAGCGCGGCGAGGAACGCGGCCAGGGTCTTGCCGGAGCCGGTCGGGGCGACGACCAGCACATCGGAACCCGCGCCGATGGCTTTCCACGCCCCGGCCTGGGCCGCGGTGGGCTCGGAGAAGGCCCCCGTGAACCAGCCGCGGGTCGCGGGGGAGAAGCCGTCGAGGGCCCGATGCGTGGAGCTGACCATGCGTCCATCCTGCACCCGCTCACTGACAATCGCTCTGACCTGCACGGATACGGTGACGGAACGGGTCGGCCGACCGGAGTCCGCCAGGCCCGTGCGCGGGGTGCGGTGGACGTCCGCGGTGGCTCCGGCCGAGGTGGCGGAGAATGAGGACGTGGCAGGTTCGGGGCAGGAGCGGGCACGACACTGGCAGTACGCGGAACTGCCCGGTGTCGATCTCCTGCGGGCCCGGTACGTCGAGAAGATCTTCGTGCGGCACACGCACGAGAACTTCGTGATCGCCGCCATCGACGAGGGCGTCGAGGTCTTCCACCACGGTGGAGTCGACCAGTACGCGGGTCCCGGTGCCCTGGCCCTCGTCAACCCCGACACCCCGCACACCGGACGCGCCGGCGTTCCCGAGGGCTGGCGCTACGGCGCCGTGTACCCCTCCCCGGGCCTCGTCGCGGAGATCGCCGCCGAGACCACCACCCTGCGCGGTGCCCCCGGATTCACCAGGCCCGTCCTCGACGATCCCTACGCGGCCGGTCTGGTCCACCAGGTGCTCCGGGCCGCCGACGAGGGCAACGCGCTGGCCGCCGACACCCTGCTGCGCGTCGCCGTGACCCGGCTGCTGCGCCTGAACGGTGGTCCCCTGCCGCAGCGGACCGTGCGGACCGCCGGCGGCCGTCTCGCCGCACGCGCGCGTGCCGTGCTGGAGGAACGGATGGCCGAGCCGCCGACGCTGGAGCGGCTCGCCGCCGACTTCGGCACCAGCTCGTTCGCCCTGCTGCGCGCGTTCCGGGACGCCTACGGAATGCCGCCCCACACGTGGCTGACCGACGCGCGGGTGCGCCGGGCACGTCATCTCCTGGACGCCGGTTCCGCGCCCGCCGAGGCGGCCCTCGCCGTCGGCTTCACGGATCAGCCGCACCTCAACCGCCACTTCACCCGGATCGTGGGGGTGCCCCCGGGGGCCTACCAGCGTGAGCGCAAGAACGTACAAGACGGGGCGGGGCACCTCCTCGTACCGTCCGATGCGTGGCAGAACAGACAGCTCTCGCGGACCAACGCAGTGAAGAAGACGGAAAACCCGACGCCGCCGTCGTCCGCGACGCACTCGGAGTCGGGGTCGCCGTCGGACTGTCCGGTTTCGCCTTCGGGGTGACGTCGGCCGGCAGCGGGCTCAGCCTTCTGCAGACCTGCGCGCTCAGCCTCCTGGTGTTCACCGGTGCCTCGCAGTTCGCGCTGGTGGGTGCGCTCGCGGCCGGCGGCAACCCGCTCACGGCGGCAGCGGGCGCCTTCTTCCTGGGGGTGCGCAACGCCTTCTACGGGCTGCGCCTGTCGCAGCTCCTCGCCCTCCCGCGCGCGGTGCGCCCGTTCGCCGCGCAGTGGGTGATCGACGAGACCACGGCCGTCGCGCTCGCCCAGCCCACCCGCCGCAGCGTCAGGCTCGGCTTCACGGTCACCGGCCTGTCGTTGTACCTCTTGTGGAACCTGACCACCCTGCTGGGCGCGGCCGGGGCCGAGGCCATCGGGGACACCGACGCGTGGGGCCTGGACGCCGCCGGACCCGCCGTGTTCCTGGCGCTGCTCGCGCCCATGCTGAAGACCACCACGGAACGCGCGGTGGCGGGCATCGCGGTCCTGCTGGGGCTCGGCCTGCTGCCCGTGCTGCCCGCCGGAGTCCCCGTGCTGGTGGCCGCGCTCGCCGCCCCCGCCGTTCTCTACGTGACGGGACGCAACCGGGCGCGTACCGAGGACGGGCCGTGTGGTGGCACACCGCGGAGCCCGTCCACGCCCGGGCCAGAGGCACCGACCGATGTGCCCGCCGACGCACCGCACGACGCATCTGGG
Source organism: Streptomyces sp. NPDC102279 (assembly GCF_044766365.1). Taxonomy (NCBI): domain Bacteria; kingdom Bacillati; phylum Actinomycetota; class Actinomycetes; order Kitasatosporales; family Streptomycetaceae; genus Streptomyces; species Streptomyces sp. NPDC102279. Next base: position 28,356 of record NZ_JBIWLU010000018.1, read on the forward strand.
GAAGACCGTTGAACATCTGGATCGCCATCGGCGCCACCGCCGTCGGCTGCTACGTCGTCAAGCTCGTCGGCCTGCTGATCCCCGCGGGGGTACTGGAGCGGCCGCTCGTGCAGCGCCTCGCCGCCCTGCTGCCCGTCGCCCTCCTGGCCGCCCTCACGGCCCAGCAGACCTTCGCGGACGGGCGGGTCCTCGTCGTGGACGCGAAGGCCGCGGGGCTGGCGGCGGCGGCCGTCGCGTTGATCCTGCGCGCCCCGTTCCTGCTGGTGGTCGCTGCCGCCGTGGTGGTGACGGCCGGGGTCCGCGCGATCGCGGGGTGACGCGCGGGCACGCGCGCGTGGGCCCGTTTGCGGGCTGTTCCGTGCGAGGCCGGGCGCGGCCCCCGATCCCGTCACGCTCCCGGAAGAAGGGTCGGGGTCGTGGTCGTGGTCGCGGTCGCAGTCGCGGACCGCGGCAAGAGGCGGACGTCGTCAGTCGAGGGATCTGCCGTGCGCCCGAAGGGTGCGCAGCGCCTCGATCGTCACCAGGGGGCGGCTCTCCAGGGCGGTGCCCGGTGCCCACTGACGCCACCGGATGGGCCAGCCGCCGTCCTCCTGCTGCTCGGCCGCGAGGTGGTCGAGGGAACGGGTCATCTCCTCGTCGGTGAACCACGCGCGCGCGAGCGAACCCGGAGTGCTCGCGTAGTCGTGCGGGAAGTGATGCTCATTTTCCGCGTAACCGGGGGCGACGGGGAAGGCCGCCAGGTTCCCGGGGTCGAGCGCGGCGAGCCGGCTCTCCCTGACGAGACGGCCCAGGCGGTCGGCGCACGCCTCCGCGCGCGGGCGGTCGGCCGCCGAATCGAGGAAGGCGACCGCCGCCTCGATCTCGTACGGATGGGACCGCTGCAGGGACTCGACCGCCTGCCAGCAGAAGTCGGTGGCCCGGAACAGCCACGCGTGCCACACCTCGTTGCGGTGCAGCAGACCCACCACCGGCCCGGTGGCGAGGAGTTCGCTCGGCGGGTCGTCGACGATCGGGAGAAAGGGGGCGGCCGGGTAGCCGCGCTGGCTGGGATGGATCGCCGGCAGCGCGCCGTCCGCCGTCGACACGGAGGTCAGATAGCGGCACACACGCTCGACCCGCTGCCCTCCGCAGCGCCCGATCGAGTCGAGGACCCGCAACGCGTGCCCGGTGTGCAGCGGCTGGCTGATCGGGCCGCGCAGATCGGGTTCGAGCGCGTGACCGTACCCTTCGTCGTCGTTGAGGTACGCGGCAAGCGCGGTCTCCACCGGGTCGGCGCCGCCGCCGAGGAAGTGATACGCGAAGCGGCGCTGTTCCAGCACGCGCGCGGTGAGCCAGATGAAGTGCTCGGCGCGTGCGAGCGGGGAACGCGCCGGGGGCGTCTGGGGGAGTGGGGATGCTCCTGTTTCGGCCATGCGTCAGACCGTAGGGCGGAAAGCGGTCCCGGCATGCGGTCCCGGCATCGGCCCACCCCCAGGGGCGGGATACTGGTGTCATGCGGTTGACGGTCTTCAGGCAGCGAATGGCAGATCATTTCGGCGCGGGGTACGCCGACACCTTCGCGCGCGATCACGTGATGACGGAACTCGGCGGGCGCACCGTCAACGAGGCGCTGGACGCCGGCTGGGAGGCCAAGGACGTCTGGCGCGTGGTGTGCGCGTCGATGGACGTTCCGTACGAAAAGCACTGACAGGTATCCGAAAAGTGCCTGGCCCGGGCCGGGGAAGTGTCCGACGGGCATCGAACAAGGGGGGACCGGGGCCGATTGTCGGTGGCGTGGGCGAAACTTGCTCCGTGGCCCCGACAGACGAGAACACGCAGGTCGATCAGCAGGCATCCCCGTTCGGCACGACTCCGCCCGACCCGCCCGGCGGGGGCGTCGTCGCGCAGGGCGGTCGCATGCCGCGCTGGCTGCCGCGTGCCATGGTGCTCGCGCTGACGCTCATCGCGGGGTTCCAGCTGGGCAGTTGGGCGTTCCACCAGCTCACGGGCCTGCTGATCAATATCCTGATCTCGTTCTTCCTGGCGCTCGCGATAGAACCCGCGGTGAGTTGGATGGCCTCGCGGGGCGTGCGCAGGGGACTGGCCGCGTTCCTCGTCTTCCTCGGCTCGCTGATCCTGACCGCCGGGTTCGTCACCCTGCTCGGCTCGATGCTCGCGGGGCAGATCATCAAGATGGTCGAGGGCTTCCCGGACTACCTCGACTCCGTCATCAACTGGATCAACGCGCACTTCCACACCGACCTGAGACGGGTCGACATCCAGGACAGCCTGCTCCACTCCGCCTGGCTGCGGAAGTACGTGCAGAACAGCGCCACCGGCGTCCTGGACGTCTCCGGGCAGGTGCTGGGCGGGCTCTTCCAGTTGCTGACCGTCGCGCTGTTCTCGTTCTACTTCGCCGCCGACGGACCGCGGCTGCGGCGCGCACTCTGCTCGGTGCTGCCGCCGGCCCGGCAGGCCGAGGTGCTGCGCGCCTGGGAGATCGCCGTCGACAAGACCGGCGGCTATCTGTACTCACGCGGCCTGATGGCACTGATCTCGGGAGTGGCGCACTACATCCTGCTGGAGGCGCTCGGCGTGCCCTACGCGCCTGTGCTCGGCGTGTGGGTCGGCCTGGTCTCGCAGTTCATCCCGACCATCGGCACCTATCTCGCGGGCGCCCTGCCGATGCTGATCGCCTTCACCGTCGACCCCTGGTACGCGCTGTGGGTGCTCGTCTTCGTGGTGATCTACCAGCAGTTCGAGAACTACGTGCTGCAGCCCAAGCTGACCTCCAAGTCGGTGGACATCCACCCGGCGGTCGCCTTCGGGTCCGTCATCGCGGGCACGGCGCTCCTCGGAGCCGTCGGCGCCCTGATCGCCATCCCCGCCGTGGCCACGCTCCAGGCGTTCCTCGGGGCGTACGTGAAGCGCTACGAGGTCACGGACGACCCGCGCGTCCACGGGCACCGTACGCGCAGCTCGGAGGGCGTTGCCGCGCGCGTGCGGCGACTGCTCGACCGGTGACGCTCACCAGGTGAGCACCGCGTCGACGCCGGCCGCGATGACGGCCGCGGCGTAGCAGCCGACCGCTCCGTACAGGACGCGCTCCCTGACCCGCTCGCTCCAGCCGGTGCGGGACAGCAGCCACGCCAGCGCGGGCAGTACGAGGACGGCGTGCAGGCTCACGCCGTGCAGCGGCTTGAGCGGAGCCGTCGAGTGGTAGGCGGCCTCCTGGTGGCCGGTGCGCGCGAGAACGACCCCGCGCGCGATCATCGCGGCGCCGGAGGCCAGCGCGACAAGCAGGATCGCGAACCCGGACCGCAGGGCGAGCGGCATGCCGGGAGGCCCGGCGGGCCGGTTCCGGAACGACGCGACCGCGAACAGGGCCAGCACCACGACCAGCACCCCGCCGCCCACGGCGAGCGTCATGGACACCGCCGTGTCGAAGCCGGTCTCCATGTTGAGATGCGAGGGCACCCGCCGCCACGCCTGGAGTGTGATCCCGCCGACCTCCACCACGCAGTCCGCGGCGAACCCGACGAGCAGCGTGGTGCGCAGCCGGGCCCCGACGCGCAGATACGACGTCACCCAGGTGACCGCGATCAGCGTCAACCCGAAGGAGAGTCCGAAGGTGACGGGCTTGCGCCAGGAGACCGGTCCGTCCCAGGGGCCGCCGTCGACGGCGAAGACCAGCAGATGCACGCATCCCGACAGGACGAGCACGGCGCCCGTGACGTGGCAGAACCGCTCGGCCGGGCGGAGCGAGGACTTCGGCGGAGTCAGGGGGCGGACCCTCGTCGTTTCCATGGCGCACAGCCTGCCGGGCGGTCCCGGGGGACGTCGTCGTACGGCCGAAGGCACCGGTGCTACGCCCGGGGGAGTAGCCCTGGCCGGACGCGCGCCGGGCCCGTGACGGGCCGGATCCGGAGGGTTGTCGGACTGTGAACGTAGTCTCGGAGGCGTCGCGTGGTGCGCTTGACACGAAAATCGAACATCCATTCTTATGGAAGTTCCGGCGGAGCCCTCGCCGAGGGTTTCGGCAGGGTTTCCATGGAGATGTGCCCGAGTTATCCACAGGTCGGACGGGCGTCGGGGCGCATTGTCAGTGGCAGGCGTTAGCGTCTTTGACGTGAAGCGATCGACTCAAGCAAACCGGGTGGAACCCATGGCAGGAACCGACCGCGAGAAGGCGCTCGACGCCGCGCTCGCGCAGATTGAACGGCAGTTCGGCAAGGGCGCAGTGATGCGCCTGGGCGAGCGGCCGAATGAGCCCATCGAGGTCATCCCCACCGGGTCGACCGCGCTCGACGTCGCCCTCGGCGTCGGCGGGCTCCCGCGCGGCCGTGTGGTCGAGGTCTACGGCCCGGAGTCCTCCGGCAAGACGACCCTGACCCTGCACGCCGTCGCGAACGCGCAGAAGGCCGGCGGCCAGGTGGCGTTCGTGGACGCGGAGCACGCCCTCGACCCTGAGTACGCGAAGAAGCTCGGCGTCGACATCGACAACCTGATCCTGTCGCAGCCCGACAACGGCGAGCAGGCTCTGGAGATCGTGGACATGCTGGTCCGCTCCGGCGCGCTCGACCTCATCGTCATCGACTCCGTCGCCGCCCTGGTGCCGCGCGCCGAGATCGAGGGCGAGATGGGTGACTCGCACGTGGGTCTGCAGGCCCGTCTGATGAGCCAGGCGCTGCGCAAGATCACGGGTGCGCTGAGCCAGTCCCAGACCACCGCGATCTTCATCAACCAGCTCCGCGAGAAGATCGGCGTGATGTTCGGCTCCCCGGAGACCACGACCGGTGGCCGGGCGCTGAAGTTCTACGCCTCGGTGCGGCTCGACATCCGGCGCATCGAGACGCTGAAGGACGGCACCGACGCGGTCGGCAACCGCACCCGCGTCAAGGTCGTCAAGAACAAGGTCGCGCCGCCCTTCAAGCAGGCCGAGTTCGACATCCTCTACGGGCACGGCATCAGCCGCGAGGGCGGCCTGATCGACATGGGCGTGGAGAACGGCTTCGTCCGCAAGGCCGGCGCCTGGTACACGTACGAGGGCGACCAGCTCGGCCAGGGCAAGGAGAACGCCCGTAACTTCCTGAAGGACAACCCCGACCTCGCCAACGAGATCGAGAAGAAGATCCTGGAGAAGCTGGGAGTCGGTGTGAAGAAGACCGAGGAGCCCGCCGCCGTGCCGGGAGCGGACGCCGCGGTCTCGGCTGCCGCCCCGGACGACGCCGCGAAGACCGTGCCCGCTCCTGCGGCCAAGGCCACCAAGACCCGGGCCGCGGCGGCCAAGAGCTAGTCCATGACACGGCGAACCGACTGGGCCGAGTACGCCTCCCCTGCCGCCCCCACGGGGCCGGGACAGGGGTACGGCGGCGACGGCGGCCCGGACGGAGACGGTGACGGAGCGTACGGCGGTGCCGGGGGGTACGGCGGCCGTTCGTACGGCCCCGCCGACGACAGGCTCGACGGCGGGGAAGGCTACTTCGGCGGCGATCCGGACGACGGTGATCCGGGCGACGGCGGGGCGTCGGCCTTCGGCGCGCGGCGGAGTGACGGCCCGCCGGGCGAAGGCTCCCGGCGTGGCGGTGGCGCCGGCCGCGGTGCGGGCGGACCACGAGGTGGACGAGGGCGTCGGAGGCGTGGCGGTTTCGGCGAGTCGTCCGACGACCCGCAGGACGGAGGCACCCCCTCCTCGGCGAGGGTCGAGAAGAGGGAGTCCCCGAGGGACCCGGCTGAGCAGGCGCGCGCGATCTGTCTGCGCCTGCTCACCGGGACCCCGCGCACGCGGAAGCAACTCGCGGATGCGCTGCGCAAGCGCGAGATCCCGGACGAGGTGGCGGACGGGGTCCTGTCACGGTTCGAGGAGGTCGGGCTGATCAACGACAGTGCCTTCGCGGAGGCCTGGGTCGAGTCCCGGCACCACGGCCGGGGGCTGGCCAGACGAGCCCTCGCCCAGGAGCTGCGGACCAAGGGAGTCGAGCCGACGCTGATCGACGAGGCCGTCGGGCAGCTCGACTCCGACCAGGAGGAGGCGACAGCGCGGGACCTGGTGGCCCGCAAGCTGCGCTCCACACGCGGACTCGACCGCGACAAGCGACTGCGGCGCCTCGCGGGCATGCTGGCCCGCAAGGGCTACTCCCAGGGCATGGCCCTGCGAGTGGTCCGGCAGGCGTTGGAGGAAGAGGGCGAGGACACCGAAGGGCTCGCGGACGAGGAGTTCTGAGCCCGCGGGGTTCTGATCCCTCGGCGGAACAGCAGCACACGGTGCCCCGGAAACACGGGCGTGCCGTCGTCCGGTCACGGGCTCTGAACACGGTGGACGCGCGGGGGCGCCGATCGCGTTCGGAGCCCGGACGCATGTGTGAGTGGGCACGGATCCACGGGCGCACAGGAGCGAGGGCCGTGGGGCGCCTCTCCGCTTCGACGTCAACTCGTCCCGGACGAGGTGGGGTTAACCCCCGGGGGAAGACGCCCGGTCGCCGCAGTGCACAGGCCCCTGTGCACAGACGACTGTGTACGCATGGCTCAGGAACCCGGCACACAGGAGGCAGCACCCGCGCGGGCGCCGCATGTCTCCACGGAACTCTCCGACCTCGCCACGCTCAAGGCCCTCGCGCAGCCCCGGCGGCAGCGCATCCTCCAGCACCTCACCCTGCACGGCCCGGCGACCTCGGCGAGCCTGGCCCGCGAGCTCGGGCTGAACACCGGAGCCACGAGCTACCACCTGCGTGAACTCGCCCGGTACGGCTTCGTCGAGGAGCAGCCGGAGGCGGACGGTCACGGCCGGGAGCGTTGGTGGCGGGCGGTTCCCGGTGACCGGCGTTTCCCGCCACGCAGCCGGCAGAGCGCCGAGATGCGGCTCGTCATGGACGAGCTGAACCACCATTCCTACGCCGCCGACCTCGAACTCTTCGAGAAGGCGCAGGCCCAGGCGCAGCTGCGGACCGAGGCGGACGAGGCCCCGTGGGCGGACGCCTTCCCGTACTCGCGCGGCAGCATCCGGCTCACGCTTCCCGAGCTGCACGCGTTCTTCGAGGAGTACATCGCGCTACTCAACCGATACAAGCGCCCCGACGCCGACACCCCCGCCGGCGCGCGCATCGTCCTCACCCGGTTCCTCGCCCATCCTGCCCCGGACAAGGACACCGAAGCCGCGAGCGAGCCGCTGCCCCACGGTGGCACAGCAGTCGACGACCCCGAGGCACCCCACAACAGAAGAGAGAGCGACCCGACATGATGCTGCGCTACGCGCTGAAGACCGTCCGCGCCCGCAAGGGCGGCTTCCTCGGCGCCTTCGTCGCCCTGATGTGCGCGGCGGCCCTCATCACCGCCTGCGGCACTCTCCTGGAGACCGGCCTGCGCGGCACGATCCGCACCGAGCGCTACGCCGCGTCGCCGATCGTGGTCTCCGCCGACCAGAACGTCCACCGGACGACCGTCAAGCACAAGAAGGGCAAGACCAAGGTCAAGCACAAGGCGAAGCCGATCGCCGAACGGGCCTGGCTCGCGGACGACCTCACCGCACAGCTGCGCGGTCTCCCCGGAGTGCGCCGAGTCGTCCCCGAACTGACCTTTCTGGCAGAGCCGTTGGCCACCGGCTCCGCCGTCGGGAAGGATCGGCCCGCCTACGGGCACGCCTGGGACTCCGCCGCGCTGACTCCGTACCGGCTCACCGCCGGTGGCGCGCCCGTGGTGGACACCGACCTCGTCGTCGACCGGTACTTCGCCGAGCGCGCGCACCTGAAGCCCGGCGACCGCCTCACCGTCCAGTCGACGCAGTCACCCCGCACCTACCGCGTCACCGGGATCGCCGCGCCCGCCTCCGACGTCAGCCACCAGACCTCCCTCTTCTTCTCCACCGCCGAGGCCACGCGGCTGGCCGCGCACCCCGGGCAGGTCAGCGCCATCGGCGTGCTGACCGACAGCGGTTCCGACGTCCCAGCGGTCAAGCGGGCGGTGGCCGAGGCGCTGAACGGCACCACCGCACAGGTCGGGTCGGGTGACGAACGAGGCCCGGTCGAGTTCCTGGACGCGGCGGCCGCCCGCGTCCGGCTGGTCAGCATGGGCGGCGCGATGGGCGGCACCTCCTTGCTCGTGGCCGTGCTGGTGGTCGTGGGCACCTTCGCCCTGTCGGTCCAGCAGCGTCACCGCGAACTCGCCCTGCTGCGCGCCATCGCCGCCACCCAGGGGCAGATCCGCACCCTGCTGGGACGCGAGGCACTGATCGTGGGAGCGGCCGCCGGTGTCACCGGAGCCCTGGTGGGCCTGCCCCTGGGGAGTTGGCTGTACAGCCGATTCGTCGCCCTGGGCGCCGTCCCGTCCACGCTTCAGCACACCGTCAGCGTGTTCCCCCTCTTCGCCGCTGTGGGCGCCACGCTGTTCGGCGCCTGGGCCGCCGCCCGTATCTCGTCCCGCCGTGTCGCCCGCATCCGCCCGGCCGAGGCACTCGCCGAAGCACGGGTCGAGCGCACCCGCCCGGCCCGGGGCCGACTGCTCGCCGGTCTCGTGCTCCTCGCGGGCGGAGCCGTGCTCGTCGCCGTGCTCAGCACGCTGCGCACCGAGCCCGCGTCGACGCCCGTGACCTTCCTGGCGGTCGTGGTCCTCGCCACCGCTGTCGCCCTCCTCGGACCGCTGCTGGTCCGGGCTGCCGCCGCCGTGCTCGCCGGCCCGCTGCGACGGAGCGGCCCCGCGGGACGGCTCGCCCGTGCCAACCTCCGCGGCAACGCGGCCCGCATGGCCTCCGTCGTCACTCCGCTCACCCTCCTCATCGGGATGACCTGCACCGTGCTCTTCGTCCAGCCCACGCTCGGGAACGCCGCCCGTGCCCAGGCGCGCGACGGTATCCGCGCCGACTGGGTGCTCGCCGCGCAGGGCCCCGGTGTCCCGGCCGCGGCGGCGCGGGCCCTGCGCACGCACCACGACGTCGTCACCGAAGTGGTCCGCACGACCGTCCGCGTGGGCCTCGACAAGTACGCGGCGCAGGGCGTCACACCGGCCGGCCTGTCCCGCACCTGGGACCCGGACGTCACCGCGGGCACCGTGAACGGCCTCGACAGCGGCACGGTCGCCGTCAGCGAACTCGCCGCGGACCAGCTCCACCTGAAGCCCGGGGACAGGCTGCGCCTCACCCTCGGTGACGGAACGCCCGTCCGGCTCACGGTCGCCGCCGTCTACGCCAGGGGCCTCGGATTCGGGGACCTGACCTTCGCCCATGACCTGATCACCCGTCATGTCGACAACCCACTCGCCACCTCCGTCCTGGTCAGTACAGCCCGTACACAGACTCAACTCGCGACCACGCTCCGTGAGTTCCCGGCCGTGCGGGTGCTCGCCCCCGCCGTGGCCGACTCGGTCCAGGCCGATCGGCAGCAGGCGAACGCCGAGGTGAACTACCTGGCCATGGGGCTGGTCCTGGCCTTCACCGCCATCGCCGTCGTCAACACGCTCGCCATGTCGGTCGCCGAACGGGTCCGCGAGTTCGCGATGCTCCGCCTCGCCGGTGCGACCCGCCGTCAGGTGCTGCGCATGCTGCGGACCGAGGCGCTGTCGGTCCTGCTGCTCGCCACGGCCCTCGGCAGCGGAATCGCGCTCGCCGTCCTCACCGCCTTCAGCGTCGGCATGACCGGCAGCGCGGCACCCGCGGTCACCCCGCTCGTGTACCTGACGGTCGTCGCGGTCGCCGGGCTGCTCGCCCTGGTCGCCACCGCCCTGCCCGGACGCGTCGCCTTGAGGACGCGCCCTGTTCTGGTGGCCACGGCCAAAGAGTGAGTCCCGCCGCCGATGAGTGGGACGCGCCGCCGGTGAGTGAGCGCCATCGACCGAAAGGGCGCCCAGAAGGGCGGCGGTAAGAGGCGGTGCATCGGGGTGGGCGCCCCTTACCCAAGGGACGCCCACCCTCGTATGCGTCGGGACGACTCAGAGCTCCGCGTGGGCCGACGGCCCGCGGATCACTCCTCCGCGTCGGCGGTCGTGACCGGAAGGCCGGCCGCCTTCCACGCCTGGAAACCGCCGACCAGATCGGTGGCCCGGTGCAGCCCCAACTGGCGCAGGGACGCGGCGGCGAGGCTCGACGCGTACCCCTCGTTGCAGAACACCACGACCTTCAGGTCATGACTCGTGGCCTCCGGAGCGCGGTGGCTGCCGGTGGGGTCGAGCCGCCATTCCAGTTCGTTTCGCTCGACGACGAGGGCGCCAGGGACCAGGCCGTCGCGGTCGCGCAGGGCCGCGTACCGGGTGTCGACCAGCAGGACCTCGCCGGACTGCGCGGCCGCGTACGCCTCCTCCGGCTCCACGCGGTCGAGGCCCGCGCGGACCCGTTCCAGCAGCTCGTCGATGCCGACGGGAAGAGGGGTGCTCACTGCCAGTCCTCCGGACGTTCGACGTGCTCCAGGCGCAGCACCTGGCCGGTGCGGCTGTAGCGGCGGATCTGCGGGAGCGGCGGGTAGTAGGCGTGGACCGAGATCGCGTGCTCCTCGGTGGACTCGTTGAGGACCTCGTGCACGTGATGGCGGCCGAAGGCGCGACCGGTACCGGCGGAGAGTGTGCGATGCCGGTCGATGTCCTCGGTGAGTTCAAGGGTCTTCCAGCCGTCGGCGGGCAGCCGCGCGGCGAGCGAGTGCTCCTTGAGCTCACCGGACGCCGTGAGGAAGGCGCCGACGGACTCGGCGTGGTCGTGCCAGCCGGTGCCGGTGCCGGGCGGCCAGCCGATGAGCCAGGCCTCGCTGCCGCCGGGGCCTTCGAGCCGCACCCAGGTGCGGCCTTCGGGGTCGAGGGGGAGCGAGGCGATCAGCTCGGCGTCGGCGGCCGTACGGCGGACGAAGGCGAGCAGATCGGCCTGGGTGGGTGTGCTGGAGGCAGCGGCGACAGCGGGGGTGAGGGGAGACGCGGAGACAGCGGGTGACACAGACACTCGGACCGTCCTGAGGGTTCGCGAGGGGCGCGCGAGGGCACGAAGCGGCGCGCGGGAGAAAGGATGCGAAGTCAGAAGGACGGACGACACACGCAGCCCGCATAGCGGAGGAGGTCCATATGGACCCTCCGCCACAGGCGCACACAGGTGTCGGTCACGATTCGGAGTACACCATGGCGGTGCAGGCCGGTCAACTCACCGTCACTATGTGGACCCCTGTGGGCCCACGGCATCACATCGCCGCTGCTCAGGTGGTCACGGAGCGTTCAATTCCGGCCGGCGGTCGCCTCCGCGGCGGTCTGTGTCGCCGCCGGTCCGCCGAGGGCCGCCTCGGCCGCCTCGTACAGGTCTGCCGGCCGGACCCCGCTGAGCGCGGTGACCAGATGGCCGTCGGGCCGGACAAGGAGCACCGTGTGTGCGGCGGCGCCCGGGTAGTTCTCCGCGACGAGCAGTTCGGCGGGGTGCGGCAGTGCGGTCACGGCGGCGGCGAGGCGGGGCATGATGCCGGCCGTCACCCAGTGCTTGCGTTCCCACACTCCGGTGCCCGGGGCGATCAGCACGACGAGCAGGACGCCGCGGCCGAGCCGCTCGCGCAACGGTACGAAGGAGCCGTCCTCCGCGGTCACCCGCACATCGGTGACCGGAGCGCCAAGCTCCGTGGCGACAGGGGCCTGCGAGTCGACCGGCGGGGGCGCGAGCGGGGAGTCGGCGTACGCCCCCGGCGTGCCCAGCGGCCCGCGACCGAGGTGGCCGTCGGTGAGGAGCGCGTCGTGGCCGCGCGCGGATCCGGGGACGTAGGCCCGCAGCCCGCCGCCGCCCCGCAGGACGGGCAGTGCCTGGTCGGCGGCGCGCAGCCGGGCGGCGACCACGCCCCGCCGCTCCGTCTGGTAGCTGTCGAGCAGGGCGTCGTGCGGGCCGTGGTGCCAGGCGAGCGCCAGCTTCCAGGCGAGGTTGTCGGCGTCCCGCAGACCTTCGTCCAGCCCCTGGGTACCGAGCGCGCCCAGCAGGTGGGCCGCGTCCCCGGCGAGGAAGACGCGCCCGACGCGCCACCGCCGGGCGAGCCGGTGGTGCACGGTGTGGACGCCGGTGTCGAGCAGTTCGTACGCGGGGGTGGAGCCGCCGCTCCAGCCGCCGAGGGTCTCCCTGATGCGGGCGACCAGCAGGTCGGGCGTGACCAGGTCCTTGCCCGGGGGCAGCAGCCAGTCCAGCCGCCACACGTCCTCGGCGAGCGGGCGCGCGGTCACCTCACCGAGGGAGGGCCCGGACGTCCGCCACGGCGGCAGGCGGTGCAGCAACGCTTCTCCGGGCCAGGGAAGTTCGGCCCGCAGGGCCGCCACGGCGTGCCGTTCCACAGCGGTGCGGCCGGGAAAGCGGATGTCCTGGAGCTTGCGTACCGTCGAGCGCGGCCCGTCGCAGCCGACGAGGTAACTGCCGCGCCACCACGTTCCGTTGGACCCACGGGTGTGCGCCGTGACGCCCGACGTCTCCTGCTCGACGGAGTCGAGACGGCTGTCGGAGGCGACCTTGACGAGGCGCTCGTGGACGATCGCCTCGCGCAGCGCGCCGGTCAGGTCGTGCTGGGCGATGTGCAGTGGCGCGCTGAACTCCTCGGCCTCCGCCGGGCTTTCCGTACCCCGGGAGGTACCCGCACCCAGGGCGGTGACGGCCCCCCGAGGGCCGTCACCGCGGGACATCCCGGTGTCACGGGGACCGGTGGCGCTCCGCGCTCCGCTCCCGTTCGACCGCCCGCCGAAGACGACCTCGCGCATCACCTGCTTGCGCCGCATCGACCGCCATCCGGCCCAACGGAAGCCGACGTCGTCGATCGGGAGCCCCGTGAGTCTGCCGACCAGCGCGGCCGTGTCCTCGCGCAGCACCACACTCCGCGCGAGCCGCTGTTCGTCCTTGCCCGGCCCCTCGTCCAGGACCACGGAGGGGACCTCATGGCGGGCCAGCGCAAGGGCCAGCGTGAGCCCGACGGGCCCTGCTCCGACGATGATCACCGGGTCCACGACGCGGTGCCCCCTGCCCGGAGCGGTGTCCTGGGAGACGTACGGGAACAGGCAGGTGGAGCGGGGTGCACGATCACAGAACGTATGCAACCCATTGCCGGTGCTTGCGTCAAGTGACGAGGGCAGTGGCGATCATGCCACTGCCCCCACCGGCCAAGCGGATTGACTGCTTGTCAGATGCCGCCGCCTCCGGCGTTCGTGCCCGTGATCCCGGCGATCGCGGCGTCGTCCGCCGGGAGCACCGCGCCGGTCGACTTCTTGCCGCGCCGCAGCCGTGCCTCCAGCCAGGAGGCGAAGCTGGTGATCGCGAAGTTCACGATGATGAAGATGACGGCGACCACGATGAAGCTCTGGACGACGTTGGCGTAGTTGGCCGCGAGCGTGCTGCGCGCGGTGAGCAGCTCCTGGTAGCCGATCATCACGCCGCCCAGCGCGGTGTCCTTCACGATGACTACGAGCTGGCTGACGATCGCGGGCAGCATGACGGTGACCGCCTGCGGCAGCAGGATGCTGCTCATCGTCTGGCCCTTGCGCAGACCGATCGCGTAGGCGGCCTCCGTCTGTCCCTTGGGGAGGGCGAGGATGCCGGCCCGGACGACCTCGGCCAGGACCGAGGCGTTGTAGAGGACCAGGCCGGTGACGACGGCGTAGAACGGACGGTCCTCACTGGCGATGCCCGCGGAGCGCGCGTACAGCTCGTTCGCGAACAGCATGAGCAGCAGGACCGGGATCGACCGGAAGAACTCGACCACGACGCCGGCCGGGACGCGCACCCAGCGGTGGTCGGACATCCGGGCGATGCCGAAGACGGCGCCGAGCGGGAGGGCGATCACCATGCTGAGCGCGGCCGCCTTCAGCGTGCCGAGGAGGCCCGGCCACAGGTACGTGCTCCAGGCGTTCGCCGTGGTGAACGGCTCCCAAAGGGCCCACTTCAGCTGGTTCTTGTCGTCCATCGCCGTCCAGATCCACCACAGGAACAGGGCGAGCAGGACGACGAAGACCACCGAGAGGACCACATTGCGGCGCTTGGCCCGGGGGCCGGGGGCGTCGTAGAGAACGGAGGTCATCGCTTTACCGCCAGTCGCTTGCCCAGCCAGCCGAGGATGAGGCCGGTGGGGAGGGTCAGGACCACGAACCCGAACGCGAAGACGACGGCGATGAGGACCGTCTGCGCCTCGGCCTCGATCATCGTCTTCATGAGGGTGGCGGCCTCGGCCACGCCGATGGCGGCGGCCACGGTCGTGTTCTTGGTCAGCGCGATCAGCACGTTCGCCAGCGGGACGATGACGGAACGGAACGCCTGCGGCAGCACGATGAGCCGGAGGGTCTGGCTGAAGCTCAGCCCGATCGCGCGGGCCGCCTCCGCCTGCCCGACGGGCACGGTGTTGATGCCGGAACGCAGCGCCTCGCACACGAAGGCCGCCGTGTAGGCGATGAGGCTGAGCACCGCCAGCCGGAAGCCCTGGAGATCGAAGTTGTCGGACGCGCCCATCGTCACACCGAAGATGTCGGCGAGGCCGAGCGAGCTGAAGACGATGATGACGGTCAGCGGGATGTTGCGGACGATGTTCACGTAGGCCGTGCCGAACCCGCGCATGAGCGGGACGGGGCTGACCCGCATCGCGGCCAGCAGCGTGCCCAGGATCAGGGAGCCGATGCCGGAGTAGACGGTGAGCTTCACCGTCGTCCAGAACGCCCCTAGGACGTCATAACCTTGAAGAAAGTCGAACACGATCTCCCGCGCTTCCGGGTGGTGGCGTACGTGGCGGACGCGGTGCGCCGCCGCCGTGATCGCGGCGGGCGGCGGCGCACCAGCGGAACCCCGCGTGAACCGCGGATTCCTGCGTTACCGATAGGTCCCTGCGTTACCTGGTGACGTCGGGCTACTTGACGATCACGCCGACTTTCGGGGCCTGCTCGTTCTTGTAGTTCGAGCCGAAGTTCTTCTTGACCGCCGCGTCCCAGGCGCCGTCGCTGACCATCTTCGTGAGCGCCGTGTTGATCTTCTTCTCGAGGGCGGAGTCGCCCTTCTTGATGCCGACGCCGTAGTTCTCGTTGCTGAGCTTGAGGCCGGCGAGCTTGAACTGACCCTTGTACTTGTCCTGTGCGGCGAAGCCCGCGAGGATCGAGTCGTCCGTGGTCACGGCGTCGACGGCACCGCTCTGCAGACCCGCGATGCACTCCGAGTAGCCGCTGTACTTACGCAGGTTGGCCTTCGGGGCGATGGTGTTCTTGACGTTCTCCGCCGACGTCGAGCCGGTGACGGAACACAGCTTCTTGCCGTTGAGGTCCGTGCCCTTGGAGATGTCCGAGTCGGCCTTGACGAGCAGGTCCTGGTGGGCCAGCAGGTAGGGGCCGGCGAAGTCGACCTTCGCCTTGCGCTCGTCGGTGATCGAGTAGGTGGCCGCGATGAACTTCACGTCGCCGCGGGCGAGCGCGTTCTCACGGTCGGCGCTCTTCGTCTCGACGAACTCGATCTGGCTCGGCTTGTAACCGAGCTCCTTGGCCACGTAGGTCGCGACGTCCACGTCGAAACCGGCGAAGGAGCCGTCCGGCTGCTTCAGGCCGAGACCGGGCTGGTCGTACTTGATGCCGACCTTGATCTTGCCGCCGCCCGAGGAGCCGCTGTCGTCCTTGTTGTCCGAACCGCACGCGGTGGCGGTGGCGGTGAGGGCGAGCACGGCGGCCGAGGCGGCGACGACCTTGGAGAGCTTCATGGAGAACATCCTTTGCGTGGAGAAAGAGGTACGGGCCGTCGAAGCGCGGTGCGCGCGCTCGGAGCCCCGCGCGAGACGAGGGACGTCGGGAGCTGTCAGTGGTGCAGGATCTTCGACAGGAAGTCCTTGGCACGGTCGCTGCGCGGGTTGCTGAAGAACTGGTCCGGCACCGCCTCTTCGACGATGCGGCCGTCGGCCATGAACACGACGCGGTTGGCGGCCGAACGGGCGAAACCCATCTCGTGGGTGACGACGATCATGGTCATGCCGTCGCGGGCGAGCTGCTGCATGACTTCGAGGACCTCGTTGATCATCTCGGGGTCCAGCGCCGAGGTCGGCTCGTCGAAGAGCATGACCTTCGGGTCCATCGCCAGTGCCCGCGCGATCGCGACGCGCTGCTGCTGGCCGCCCGACAGCTGCGCCGGGTACTTGTCGGCCTGCGTGCTGACACCGACACGGTCGAGCAGGCTGCGGGCCTTCTCCTCCGCCGCCTTCTTGTCCGTCTTGCGAACCTTGATCTGGCCCAGCATCACGTTCTCGAGCACGGTCTTGTGCGCGAAGAGGTTGAAGGACTGGAAGACCATGCCCACGTCGGCCCGGAGCCGGGCGAGCCCCTTGCCCTCCTGGGGCAGCGGCTTGCCGTCGATCGAGATGTCACCCGAATCGATGGTCTCCAGGCGGTTGATCGTGCGGCAGAGTGTGGACTTCCCGGACCCGGACGGTCCGATGACCACGACGACCTCACCCCGTGTGATCGTCAGGTCGATGTCCTGGAGTACGTGCAACGCGCCGAAGTGCTTGTTGACGCTCTTCAGGACGACCAGTTCGTCGGTCCCGGCCAGGTCGTCCTTGGCCACCGATACTTCGGTCATCGCTTTGGGGCTCCGTCCTCCTCGGTTTCGGAGGACAGTAGTGACCCCGCACGACCAGCGTCATTACATCTGAGGGGAACTTGAGCATCACGATCTGGTAGCAATCGGACACGTGTCGTAATGGCCGGCGCGAAGGCGCGTACCGGCTGGGTAACGGAAGCAGCAGGCAACCCGATGCCCCTTGACGCCGTCCTTGTCCATCGGCGTGACTTCCTACTTGGTGCACGCGCGCGTGCACTCTTGCACATGGCACACGCCGAGACCGTACGACCGATGAACCGGAGGGGGCCGGAATGAGACTGCTGCTCGTCGAGGACGACAACCACGTCGCCGCGGCCCTTTCCGCCGTGCTCGCTCGGCACGGCTTCGACGTCACGCACGCCCGCAGCGGCGAGGAGGCCCTACAGGCCCTCGTCCCGGAGAGCGACGGGTTCGGGGTCGTCCTCCTCGACCTCGGACTGCCCGACCAGGACGGCTACGAGGTCTGCGGCAAGATCCGCAAGCGGACCGCCACCCCGGTGATCATGGTCACCGCGCGCGCGGACGTGCGGTCCCGCATCCACGGCCTCAACCTCGGCGCCGACGACTACGTGGTGAAGCCGTACGACACCGGGGAACTGCTGGCCCGCATCCACGCCGTCGCGCGGCGCACCGCCCACGACGACGCCGCGTCCCCCGGCGAGACCGCGCTGATCCTCGGGCCCGTCCGCATCGAGCTTCCCAACCGGCAGGTCACCGTCGGCGGCACGACCGTCCAGCTGACCCGCAAGGAGTTCGACCTGCTCGCGCTCCTCGCCCAGCGCCCCGGCGTCGTGTTCCGCCGCGAGCAGATCATCAGCGAGGTGTGGCGCACCAGCTGGGAGGGGACCGGACGCACCCTGGAGGTGCACGTCGCCTCGCTGCGCTCCAAGCTGCGCATGCCGGCGCTGATCGAGACCGTGCGCGGCGTCGGGTACCGGCTCGTCGCCCCGGCCGGGTAGCGGGCACGGTGCGCACGCGACTCCTCCCGCTGCTCATCGTCCTGATGGCGGCCGTCCTGCTCGCCCTCGGCGTCCCGCTCGCCGTCAGCCTCGCGGCGGCCCGGCAGCAGCGCGTCGTCGTCGACCGCATCGACGACACCGCGCGCTTCTCCGCCCTCGCCCAGTACGTCACCGAGCCGCCGAGCGGCACCCAGGGCGGCTTCCCCGACGAACGCGCCGAGACGCTGCGCACCGAGCTGGCCCGCTACTACGAGGTGTACGGCATCCGCGCCGGCGTCTTCTACCGCAACGACAGACCCATGGCCAACGCTCCGGACGGCTGGGGTCTGCCCCGGACGGGGGTGGCCCGCGACGCCTTCAACGAGGCGTTGGTCAGCCGGCGCAGTCACGACCCCCGGCAGGTCTGGCCCTGGCAGCGCCACCGTCTCGTCGTCGCCTCCCCGGTCATCAAGGACGGCGATGTCATCGCCGTCGTCGTCACCGACTCGCCCACCGGGCAGATGCGGTCCGTGACCCTGCACGGCTGGCTGATCATCGGAGCGGGCGAGATCGCCGCGATGCTCCTCGCGGTCGGCGCCGCGCTGCGGCTGACCGGCTGGGTGCTCCGCCCCGTACGCGTCCTCGACGCCACCACCCACGACATCGCGACCGGGCGCCTCAAGTCCCGGGTCGCGGCGGCCGGCGGACCACCGGAACTCCAGCGCCTGGCCCGGTCGTTCAACGAGATGGCCGACAACGTCGAGGACGTGCTGGAGCAGCAGCGCGCCTTCGTCGCCGACGCCTCGCACCAGTTGCGCAACCCCCTCTCCGCACTGCTGCTGCGCATCGAGCTGCTCGCCCTGGAACTGCCCGAGGGCAACGAGGAGATCGCCTCCGTCCGCACCGAGGGAAAGCGCCTGGCCCAGGTCCTGGACGACCTGCTCGACCTGGCCCTCGCCGAGCACGCCGAGGCCGATGTGCGCCTCACGGACATCGGCGGGCTGACCGCCGAGCGGGTGGCGTCCTGGCAGCCGGTCGCCGAGAGCCGGGGCGTACGGCTGGTCGGGACCTGCCCGGCCACCACCGGCTGGGCCGACCCGATCACGCTGTCGAGCGCCCTGGACGCGGTGATCGACAACGCGGTCAAGTTCACGCCCGAGGACGGATGCGTCGAGGTGACGGTCGCGTCCAACGGCCGGACGTCGACCGTCGTGGTGACCGACTGCGGTCCCGGCCTCACGGACGAGGACCTGACGCGCATCGGAGACCGCTTCTGGCGCAGTGCCGTCCATCAGAACGTCAAGGGCTCGGGTCTCGGCCTCTCCATCTCGCGGGCCCTCCTGGAGGCGGGCGGCGGCTCCATCGCGTACGAGCACCACGAGCCGCACGGCCTGTGCGTGACGGTGACGGTGCCGAGGTCGGGGCCCGGACGGGTGACCTGAGCGGGGTACGCCCCGTCCGGTCGGCTACGGCTTGATCGACCGGTAGTAGCGCCGCGCGCCCTCGTGCAGCGGCAGCGGGTCCGTGTAGATCGCCGTGCGCAGGTCCACGAGCTGGGCCGCGTGCACCTTGGCACCGATGCGGTCGCGGCTGGCGATCACCGTGCGGGTGAGTTCCTCGGTCAGGTTCGCGTCCGCGTCGTCCCGGGTGATCAGGAAGTTGGCCACGGCCAGCGTCTGCACGGCCGCGCCGCGCTGTGCCTTCGGATAGGCGTCGGCGGGCATCACCGCGGCCCGGTAGTAGCGGGAGGCGCCGCCCTGCTCGTGCAGCTTCTTGACGAGGTCGCTGCCGATCGGCACCAGCCGGATGTCGTCGCTCTCGGAGAGTCCGAGCACGGCGCTCGTCGGCAGGCCACCGGACCAGAAGAAGGCGTCGATCTTGTGGTCCCTGAGCATCTCCGGCATGTCCGCGATGCCGTTGTCGAGGGGCTCGATGTCGTTGTCGGCGTCCAGTTCCGCCGCCTGGAGCACGTGGTTCGCGATGAGCCGCACTCCGGAACCGCTCGGACCGACGGCGACCTTCCTGCCCTTCAGGTCCGCCACCGACCGTATCGACGACGAGCGCCGCACCACCAGGTGCACGTAGTCGTCGTACAGCCGTGAGCAGCCGCGCAGCCGGCCCGAGCCCGGCTTGTTCTGCAGGATGTACGTCTCCACGGCGTCGGCCGCCGCGATGCTGAAGTCGGCCTCGCCGGTGGCCACGCGCCGGATGTTCTCCTGCGACCCGTCGCTGTTCAGCAGCTTGACGTCGACATCGGGCATGTCCTTGGCCATCGCTCCCTGCAGGAGCGTGCCGTACTTCTGGTAGACCCCGGTCGGGGTGCCCGCGCTGAACGTGATCGTCCCGCGCGGTGACTCCCCGCCGAGGGGCAGCAGCCACCACAGCAGCAGCCCGACGACCGCGAGGCCTGCCGCGGAGCCGAACAGCGCGCGGCGTCTGCCGATGCGGGGAAATGCCTGGAACATGCGCGCGATCCTGCCAGCCCGAGGGCGGTCCTGACCAGGCCGGGACGGGCGAGAGGGGGGTCCATCGGATCGATAGGCTCGCCCCGTGGAGCCGTCTTTCCCGTCGCAGGTCCCTTCTCCCGCAGCTCAGGCAGCCTCCCCGGTGGCGTCTCCGGATGCCGCGGAGGGCACCTCCGCCGGTGCCGTCCCCTCGTCCGCCTCCTCGTCTCCGGCCTCGCTGGTCCGGGAGTTCCACCGGGCGTTCGGCCTGGACGACCCCAGCATCCCGACCGAGGTCTCGGCCGGGCTCGCCGCGCACCGCGGGGAACTGCTGGCCGAGGAGGCCGCGGAAGTGGCGGAGGTCTCGGTCGAGGGCCCGCTCGACCGGCTGGCGCACGAGCTCGCCGACGTCGTGTACGTGGCGTACGGCACGGCACTCGTCCACGGGATCGACCTCGACGCGGTGATCGCCGAGATCCACCGGGCCAACATGACGAAGATCGGCCCCGACGGCCATGTCGCCCGCCGGGCCGACGGCAAGGTACTGAAGGGCGAGCACTACCGGGCCCCGGATGTCGCGGAGGTCCTGCGCCGCCAGGGGTGGAACGCGTCGGAGGCCTAGGGTCTGTCGTTCGGATCGGCCCGCGCCGTGGCGTTCCGGCCGTCCGGGTCCGAGCCGATCCCGACGGCGCCTCTCGCAGCGTGCCCAGGCGACTTACGCCCGCACCTCTTCCACGGCCTCGGACCCGCTTGTTAACTTCGCGGAGCGGCGCCTTGCGACGTCGCTGAGCGAAGCGGCCGGCGATGTCGCCGGGCCGCCGTGACGAGCAGGGGGAGCGCATGGACGAGCCGGCCGAACTCGATCTGCCCGTCGAGGGCGGAACCCTGCGCGTCCTGCGGTTCGGCGACGGGCCGCGGACCGCCCTCGCCGCCCACGGCATCACCGCGTCCGGCATGGCCTTCGGCGCCCTCGCCCGCCACCTCCCCGACGAGTGGAGCCTGTACGCGCCCGACCTGCGGGGACGCGGCGGCAGTACCGACACCCCGGGCCCGTACGGCCTCGACCGGCACGCCACCGACCTGTGCCGGCTGGCGGAGGACCTCGGCGCGGGTGCCCCGGTCGCGCTGACCGGACACTCGATGGGCGCGTACGTCGCGCTGCTCGCCGCCGCGCGCCGGCCCGAACTGTTCGACCGGCTCCTGCTCGTCGACGGAGCACTGCCCCTGCCGGTGCCGCCCGGCGCCGATCTCGACGGCATTCTCGACGTGACGCTCGGCCCCGCGATAGTGCGCCTCGGCCGCACGTACGAGACCGACCAGGACTACGTCGACTTCTTCCGCGCGCACCCGGCGCTCGGCCCGGACTGGAACGCCGACGTCGAGACGTACGTCCGCTACGACCTCACGGGTCCCGAGGGCGCCCGCCGGTCGAGGGCGCGCGAGGAGGCCGTACGGCAGGACGGGCGTGATCTGCTGGCCTCGGGTGACCGGTTCGCCGCGGACCTGGAGCGGCTGTCCGTCCCGGCGCTGCTGCTGCACGCGCCGCTCGGGCTGCTGGGCCAGGAACCGCCGATGCTGCCCGCCACCGTGGTCGAGCGCTGGACGGGCGGAACAGTGGACCTGCCCGCCGAACTGGTCGAGGACTCCAACCACTACACGATCCTGCTGGGCGCCGCCGCGAAGACGGTCGCGGAACGGTTCACCGGCCTCGCCTGACTCCGGAACGGCGGTCAGTCGGCGGACGCGGCGATCCGGTCCAGCCACTCCTCCATGAGCCCGCGCTCCGGTGCGGTCAGGGCGTCGGTCCGGGGGAGGACCGCCCGCAGGGTGACGGCCGCGGTGACGGGCCCGGGCGCGGTGCCGGCGGGCGCGTCCGTGGTGATCGCCGCGAGGACGGCCTCCCGGGCGGTGCGGGAGAGTTCGGGGTCCCGGCGGTCCTCGGGCGTGGCGATGAGCGTGAGGGTCGTACCGGAGCCGGCCGCGTGGACCAGGGCGACGGCCCGTTCTTCGGGGACGGCGAGCCGGCCCGCTTCTGCCACGCGGTGGATGTGCCCGGAGAGCACCTCGAAGGCGGCGGCGGCCGCGGGGGAGGTCGTGCCCGGGCGGTAGCGGCCGTACATCAGCGTGAAGAGCGCCGGGTTCGCGAGCCCGAGGCCGATGTGCAGATCCCAGCCACGACGGAGGTCCTCCACCGGGTCGCCCGTCGAGGCGAGGGCGGACTTGCTGGTCAGGTAGGCGGTGAAGCCGTGCGCGGCGACCGCGTCGAGCAGGCCCTCCTTGTCGCCGAAGAGCCGGTAGATGGTCGGCGGCTGGACCCCCGCCGCGGCGCTCACGGCCCGCGTCGACACCGCGTCCGGGCCGCCCTCGGCCAGCAGTCGCGCGGCCGCCGCGACGATCCGTCCGCGTGGTCCCTCCGGGGCCTCCGCCGCCGTGACGTCGACGTTCCCCGTGCTCTCCATGGTCATGCTTCCGATGGTAACGGAGCAGTGTTAGCGACCATTCGTTTCCAGTGGTACCTTCGAAGTGTTATCACTGGAAACATGGAAAGAGGATCGTCATGATCGTCGTCACCGGAGCCAACGGCCGGCTCGGCCGGCTCGTCGTCGAGAAGCTGCTGGACCGCGTCCCCGCCCAGGAGATCGGCGTCAGCGTGCGCGACCCGGACCGTGCCCGGGTGTTCGCGGAGCGCGGCGTGCGGGTGCGCCGCGGCGACTTCGCCGACCCCGCGAGCCTCGCCCACGCCTTCGAGGACGCCTCCAAGGTGCTCGTCGTCTCGGCGGACGCCGTCGGCGAGACCGCCGTGAGCGGGCACCGCACCGCCATCGAGGCGGCGGCCGCGGCGGGCGCCAAGCGCGTCCTCTACACGAGCCACATGGGCGCCGACCCCTCCTCGCCGTTCCCGCCCATGCCCGACCACGCGGCGACGGAGCAGGACCTCCAGCGGTCCGGCGTCGCCTTCACGTCCTTGCGGAACGGCTTCTACGCCGCCTCCGCCGCGATGCTGCTCGGCGCCGCCGTCGAGACGGGCGAACTCGTCGCCCCGGAGGACGGGCCGGTCGCCTGGACCGCCCACACCGACCTCGCCGACGCGGCCGCGCTCGCCCTCGTGGGGGAGACGGACGAGCTCGACGGCTTCACGCCCGCGCTGACCGCCGAGGAGACCGTCGACATGGCGGCCATCGCGGAGATCGCCTCGCGGATATCGGGCCGTGCGATCCGCCGGGTCGTCGTCTCCGACGCGGACTACCGGGCCGGTCTGGTCGGCCACGGCGTACCCGAGGCGGCGGCCGACCTCCTCGTCGGGCTGTTCGCCGCGAGCCGCCAAGGCGCGTTCGCACCGTCGGACCCCGCGCTCGCCCGGCTGCTGGGCCGGCCCACGGTGCCGGTGGAGGACGTCCTGCGGGCCGAGCTGTCCGCATGAGCCCGGACGCCCCACCGGCGCACGGCGACGGGCCGCCCTTGACCGGGTGAGGCGCGACCCGGGCCGGGTGCCCCGGCCGGGCCGGAGGGTTCCCGCGCCCCGCCCGGCCCGTGCGGCGTCCCGGCCGTGGGGCGCCTGCGTCCTGACGCACTCCGTCAACCGCCTACCCTTGTCACATGAGCAGCGGCGACCGGAGTCAGGCAGTGGACGTTCAGGAATCCAAGACGTACGAAGTGCGCACCTACGGGTGTCAGATGAACGTCCACGACTCCGAGCGGCTCTCCGGGCTCCTGGAGGACGCCGGTTACGTGCGGGCCCCCGAGGGCTGTGACGGCGACGCGGACGTCGTCGTCTTCAACACCTGCGCCGTCCGGGAGAACGCCGACAACAAGCTCTACGGCAACCTCGGCCGCCTCGCCCCGATGAAGACGAAGCGCCCCGGCATGCAGATCGCCGTCGGCGGCTGCCTCGCCCAGAAGGACCGCGACACCATCGTCAAGAAGGCGCCCTGGGTGGACGTCGTCTTCGGCACCCACAACATCGGCAAGCTGCCGGTCCTGCTGGAGCGCGCCCGCGTCCAGGAGGAGGCGCAGATCGAGATCGCCGAGTCCCTGGAGGCCTTCCCCTCCACGCTGCCGACCCGCCGCGAGAGCGCGTACGCGGCCTGGGTGTCGATCTCCGTCGGCTGCAACAACACCTGCACCTTCTGCATCGTCCCGGCGCTGCGCGGCAAGGAGAAGGACCGCAGGACCGGTGACATCCTCGCCGAGATCGAGGCACTGGTCGGCGAGGGCGTCTCCGAGATCACGCTCCTCGGGCAGAACGTCAACGCGTACGGCAGCGACATCGGAGACCGCGAGGCCTTCAGCAAGCTGCTGCGCGCCTGCGGAAAGATCGAGGGCCTGGAACGTGTCCGCTTCACCTCGCCGCACCCCCGCGACTTCACCGACGACGTGATCGCCGCCATGGCCGAGACGCCGAACGCGATGCCGCAGCTGCACATGCCGATGCAGTCCGGTTCGGACACGGTCCTGAAGGCCATGCGCCGTTCGTACCGCCAGGAGCGCTTCCTCGGGATCATCGACAAGGTCCGGGCCGCCATCCCGCACGCCGCGATCACCACCGACATCATCGTGGGCTTCCCCGGCGAGACGGAGGAGGACTTCGAGCAGACCCTCCACGCCGTCCGCGAGGCCCGCTTCTCGCAGGCCTTCACCTTCCAGTACTCCAAGCGCCCCGGCACCCCGGCGGCCACCATGGAGGGGCAGATCCCCAAGGCGGTCGTCCAGGCGCGCTACGAGCGTCTCGTCGCCCTCCAGGAGGAGATCTCCTGGGACGAGAACAAGAAGCAGGTCGGCCGCACCCTGGAGCTGATGGTCGCCGAGGGCGAGGGCCGCAAGGACGGCGCCACCCACCGGCTCTCCGGCCGCGCCCCCGACAACCGCCTGGTCCACTTCACCAAGCCCGAGGCGGAGGTCCGCCCCGGTGACGTGGTCACCGTCGAGATCACGTACGCCGCCCCGCACCACCTCCTCGCCGAGGGCGCCGTGCTGGGCGTACGGCGCACGCGCGCGGGAGACGCCTGGGAGAAGCGCAACTCCGCAGCGGCCGCCAAGCCCGCGGGTGTCATGCTCGGCCTGCCGAAGATCGGTGCCCCGGAGCCCCTGCCGGTCGCCGTGGGCGCCGGCGGCTGCGGCTGCGACTGACCGCGCCTGACGGGGGCTCCGGCGGCGCTGCACCCGGTCACGGGCCTTGGGCGTTCACGGCGTTGCCCGGGTAGGTGGAGTGCTGCCCTGGACGGCTGACGGTCCCGGGCGGCTCCCGGGTGACAGCGTTACGCTGCGGATCATGCTTGTAGCCGCCGCAGTCTGCCCCTGCCCCCCGCTGCTCGTGCCCGACGTCGCCGCCGGCGCGGCACCCGAGCTGGACGCCGCGCGTGCGGCGTGCACGGACGCGCTGGGCGTGCTCGCCGCGTCCCGCCCCGACCTGCTCGTCGTCGTCGGCCCCGCCGATCGGAGCGCCCGCGGACCGCACCCGGAGGGAACGCGCGGCTCCTTCACCGGCTTCGGGGTCGACCTCGCCGTCCGCCTCGGCCAAGAGAGCGCGGCCGGCACGGGGGCCGACACCGCGGACCGTCAGCTCCCGGCCTCGCTCGCCGTCGCCGCCTGGCTGCTGGAGCGCACCGGCTGGTCCGACGCCCCCGTCGAAGGGCTCGGCGTGGGCGAAACGCTGGAAGCCGAGCGATGCGTCGGCACGGGTGCCGAGCTCGGCGCGCGCGCCGGACGCGTGGCGCTTCTCGTGATGGGCGACGCCAGCGCGTGCCGGACCGTGAAGGCGCCTGGCTATCTCGACGAGCGCGCGGCGGGCTTCGACGCGGAGGCCGCCCGCGCCCTGGGAGCGGCCGACGTCGACGCGCTCAAGGCGCTGGACGCCGGACTGGCCGAGGAGTTGAAGGTCGCGGGGCGCGCCCCCTGGCAGGTCCTCGCGGGCGCCGCGGAGGGCGCGGGCCTGGCCGGCGCCCTGCTCTACGACGACGCGCCCTATGGAGTCGGATACATCGTGGCGGCCTGGTCCTAGGGGGCACGCCGGGCCTCGGCAGGCCGCTGGCGGGCCCGTCGACCTGGTCCGGGAGCCCCGGTCGGCGTCCGTACCGGGGACTCGGCGACCGGGACTCCGTACCCGGGATTCCTCACCGACGGCGGACGTGGCTCGCTCCCTGCGTCGCCGCCACGGCGTGCTTCGGGCCGGCCCGCCCGCACGTCGGTCCCTGCCCGTCGACGTGGACGCTCCGACCCGGGGCCTCGGCGAGAGCTGTGAGACCGGCGACCCCGGCGCCAGGTGCCGGCACGCCCGTGGACGACGACATCCCGGTCCTCGCTGTTCCGAAGCCGTCCACGAAACGGCGGACGGCCGGAAGCACGGGGCTTCGCGGCCGTCCGCCGATGCGCTTGTCGATCAGGGTGCCTGGGGCGGCGTCGGCATGTCCGGCGGTGTCGCGGACCCGCCGCCCTCCTTCGCCGCGAGTCGGTCCATGGCGTCCTTCGCCTTGCCCGTGCCCGTCCGGATCGTGTCGCTGTACTTGTGCTTGGTCTTCTCGTCCACGACCTTGGCGGCCTTCTCCAAGCCGTCGTTGACCTTGTGCCCGTGCTGCTGCGCGAGCCCCGAGACCTTGTCCTTGGCAGGCTCCAGCTTGGCTTTCAGACTGTCCATCAGACCCATGGTTCGCCTTCCCTCGCGGGGCAGTTACCTGCGGGCGCCGTCACCGGCTTCGTTGTCGGCGGCCTGGTCGGCGGTCTGCTGCCTCGGGATGTCGACGTCCTCCGCGGTGCCGGCCTCGGCGGTTGCCGCCGTCGCACCGCCCTCGCTCCCGGACGAACCCTCCGCGTCCACCGCCACCTCCGCCTCGGTGCCGGCCGGCCCTGCGGGGGCCTGCGCCTCGGCGGTTGACGCCTCCTCCGTCGCCTTCGACCTCCGGAGAAGTCGTGTAAATACGCCCATATCCGCTCCATACGTTACTCGTGAGGGCGAAATTCCGCGTTGCCCGGTGCGTCCGATTGCGTCGCCCGGGTCACCGGCTCTCGACGCCGGCGGCTGGAACCTCGCAACAGGCAACGAACCCGGACCGGGCCCGTCACGTAGCTCGTTAGGGGAGAGGCCCCGGGGTTTGCGAGACTGGGACCGTGAGCAGCGCACCCCCCGCCCCCCGGGTCATCGCCGTCGTCGGACCGACCGCGGCAGGAAAGTCCGATCTGGGCGTCTTCCTCGCCCAGAGCCTCGGCGGCGAGGTCGTCAACGCCGACTCCATGCAGTTGTACCGAGGGATGGACATCGGCACCGCCAAGCTGACGCACGAGGAACGCGGCGGAGTCCCGCACCATCTGCTGGACATCTGGGACGTGACGGTCACGGCCAGCGTCGCCGAGTACCAGCGCCTCGCCCGCGCCCGTATCGACGCCCTGCTCGCCGAGGGCCGCTGGCCGGTCCTGGTGGGCGGCTCCGGACTGTACGTGCGCGGGGCCGTCGACAACCTGGAGTTCCCCGGCACCGACCCCGAGGTGCGCGCCCGCCTGGAGGAGGAGCTGACCCTGCGCGGCTCCGGCGCCCTGCACGCCCGGCTGGCGATGGCGGACCCCGAGGCCGCGCACGCGATCCTGCCCAGCAACGGCCGCCGTATCGTCCGCGCCCTCGAAGTCATCGAGATCACCGGCAAGCCCTTCACCGCCAACCTGCCCGGCCACGACTCCGTGTACGACACCGTGCAGATCGGCGTCGACGTGGCGCGCCCCGAGCTGGACGAGCGCATCGCCCGTCGCGTCGACCGCATGTGGGACGCCGGGCTCGTCGACGAGGTGCGCGTGCTGGAGGCGCACGGCCTGCGCGAGGGGCGCACGGCGGCACGCGCGCTCGGATACCAGCAGGTGCTGGCGGCGCTCGCCGGGGAGTGCACCGAGGACGAGGCGCGCGCGGAGACCGTCCGTGCCACCAAGCGCTTCGCGCGCCGTCAGGATTCATGGTTCCGGCGCGACCCCCGGGTGCATTGGCTCAGTGGGGCTGCGGCGGATCTCACAGAACTTCCCGAGCTCGCACTGGCGTTGGTCGAACGACCGGTCACAGCCTGATCACGTCATGGCATCGGGACGCTCCGGCCGTCATCGGGGCCTCCGGTTGCGTGCCATCATCGAGCTTCGATCGACCAGTGAAGTCCGAGTTGGGAGGGCGCGTGGCGATGGAGGCCGGCCCTCGCGACACTGCACGAGGCACTGAGCACGGTGCCGTTCCGGACGGAGACGGTCTGAGCATCGACCCGGACGCCGATCGCGGCGTCGAGCCCGAGCTGGGCGGGGAACCCCTCAGCTCCGACGGACCCGACGACGACAATCTGACCGGGGTCATCGACGACGGGCCCGAGCCCGGTGCGATGTCCCCCGAGCCCGAGGTGGAGGTCGAGCTGCGCCCGCAGCGCCGGCTGCGCATCTGGCAGCTCGCGCCCATCGTCGCGCTGGCCGCCACCGGGTCCCTGATGTTCGCCTTCCCGCTGGCCTTCGAGTTCGGTGACGGCGGTGCCGTGGTCGCCATGCTCGGCCTGCTGATCTGCTCGTGCGCCGCCGGCTGGGGCATGATGGCCGCCCGCCGCGTCGGCTACGCCCTGCCCGGCTTCCCGGCGCGTGGCTCCGGCCGCCGCCCGGACTGGCGCGTGGTGATCGCGTACGTCGTGGTCGTCGCCGCGGTCGCGGTGCTCGCGGTGTGGCGCGTGGCGCGACTGCGCTGACCCGGGCGGCGTACCGCGCCGCCCGGATCCGACCCCGTACGATCGAGGGATGAGCACGCGGATCGCCTTCCTCAAGGGACACGGGACCGAGAACGACTTCGTTATCGTCCCCGACCCGGAGAACGTCATCGACCTCCCGTCGGCCGCTGTCGTCGCCCTGTGCGACCGGCGTGCGGGCATCGGCGGCGACGGTCTGCTGCACGTCGTGCGTTCCGCGGCCCACCCCGAGGCCAGGGCGATGGCCGCCGACGCGGAGTGGTTCATGGACTACCGCAACGGCGACGGCTCGGTCGCCGAGATGTGCGGCAACGGGGTGCGGGTGTTCGCCCGCTACCTCCAGCGCGCCGGGCACGTGGCCGAGGGCGACATCACGGTCGCCACGCGCGGGGGCGTGAAGACCGTGCACCTCGCCAAGAACGGTGACGTCACCGTCGGCATGGGCAAGGCCCTCCTCCCCGAAGCCCAGGTCACGGTCACCGTCGGAGAGCGCAGCTGGCCCGCGCGCAACGTGAACATGGGCAACCCGCACGCCGTCGCCTTCGTGGACGACCTCGCGGACGCCGGCACCCTCTACACGCCGCCGCCCTTCACTCCCGCCTCGGTGTACCCGGACGGGGTCAACGTCGAATTCGTGGTCGACCGGGGGCCGCGCCACGTCGCCCTGCGGGTCCACGAGCGCGGCTCGGGCGAGACCCGCTCGTGCGGTACCGGCGCCTGTGCCGTCGCCGTCGCCGCCGCCCGCCGTGACGGCGCCGACCCGGCCGTGACCGGCACCCCGGCGACGTACACCGTCGACGTGCCCGGCGGACGCCTGGTCATCACCGAGCGGGCCGACGGCGAGATCGAGATGACGGGCCCCGCGGTGATCGTCGCCGAGGGCGAGACCGACGCGGACTGGCCGGCCGGCGACCCGAGCTGAACGACCCGAGGGGCGGGCCGGGTGCCGAGCGGCCCCGGCGGCCACGGGGGAGTGCTTCCGCGCCGCTTTCTGCCGTACGTCCGTGCCGCCCCTTTCAGAAGTTCGAAACTGTAAACCCCCGGACAGTCGCTCGAATGGGTGATCCGTTTCACGCTCGGCGAGAGGCGGTCAACCGGGCGTGGTGGGCTCGGTAGCATCAAGCACCGGCCCGGACGGGGGACCGACACCATCCCCTGAGCCGAGTACGCCCTGGGGCACCCGTCCGCCGGTCTTACGCAGCCGGAGGTGCCCATGAGTGCGGAGGCGACGAATCCCGCGACGCCAGGCCCCGCAACGCCCGCCCCGCAGCGCACGGCCCCGCTCGAACCGGGAGCGGCCCCAGCGCACCGCAGGAAGGGGCGTCCGCGCATCGACCTGCGGCGACTGGGCCGGGCCGCGCTGCTGGGACCCACCGCGCGCGACCGGTTGCCGGACGCGATCGGACACGTGGCCGAGGCCCACCGCGCCCACCACCCCGACGCCAAACTGGAACCCCTGCGCCGGGCGTGGGTGCTCGCGGAGTCCTCGCACCGCGGTCAGATGCGCAAGAGCGGCGAGCCCTACATCACGCACCCGCTCGCCGTGACCCTCATTCTCGCCGAACTGGGCGCCGAGACCACGACGCTGACCGCCTCCCTGCTCCACGACACCGTCGAGGACACGGAAGTGACGCTGGATCAGGTGCGCGAGGAGTTCGGCGACGAGGTCTGCTACCTGGTCGACGGTGTCACCAAGCTGGAGAAGGTCGACTACGGCGCCGCCGCCGAACCGGAGACCTTCCGCAAGATGCTGGTCGCGACCGGCAACGACGTCCGCGTGATGTCGATCAAACTCGCCGACCGGCTGCACAACATGCGGACCCTCGGCGTGATGCGCCCGGAGAAGCAGGCGCGCATCGCCAAGGTGACCCGCGACGTGCTGATCCCCCTCGCCGAGCGCCTCGGCGTGCAGGCGCTCAAGACCGAACTGGAAGACCTCGTCTTCGCGATCCTGCACCCCGAGGAGTACGAACACACCCGGGAGCTGATCGCCGACAACGCCGGCCGCCCCGACGACCCGCTCGCGGAGATCGCCGAGGAGGTACGGGTGGTCCTGCGCGACGCCGGCATCCAGGCCGAAGTCCTCATAAGGCCACGGCACTTCGTCTCCGTGCACCGCGTGTCGCGCAAACGCGGCCCGATGCGCGGCGCCGACTTCGGACGGCTCCTCGTCCTCGTGAACGAGGACGCCGACTGCTACGGCGTGCTCGGCGAACTCCACACCTGTCTCACGCCGGTGGTCTCGGAGTTCAAGGACTTCATCGCGGTCCCCAAGTTCAACCTCTACCAGTCGCTCCACACGGCGGTCACCCGGGGCGACGGCCAGGTCGCCGAAGTCCTCATCCGTACCCACCAGATGCACAAGGTCGCCGAGGCCGGCGTCATCGCGCTCGGCAATCCCTACGCCCCGCCGTCGGAGGACCTGCCGGACGGCGGCGGCGACCGACCCTTCGAGGGCGAGCGCGCCGATCCCACCCGCCCCGGCTGGCTCTCCCGCCTGCTGGACTGGCAGCAGGGTGCCCCGGACCCCGACACCTTCTGGTCGACCTTGCGCGAAGACCTCGCCCAGGACCGCGAGATCACCGTGTTCCGTGCCGACGGCGGCTCACTGGGTCTTCCGGAGGGCGCCAGTTGTGTCGACGCCGCGTACGCGCAGTACGGGGAGGACGCGCACGCCTGCATCGGCGCCCGCGTCAACGGCCGCCTGGCGACGCTGAGTACGGTCCTGAAGGACGGCGACACCGTTCAGCTCCTCATGGGCCAGGACCCCGCCTCCGAGCCCTCCAGGGAGTGGCTGGAGCACGCGCACACGGCCGCCGCCCGGATCGCCATCCAGCGCTGGATGGCCACCCACCCCGCGCCCGGCGCCGAGGAAGCCGCCGCCACGGGCCCGAGGCCGCCCGCCGAGACCCCGCCGACGCGCCCCGCAGCCGCACACGTCGCCCGCCCCGCCAACGCCCTGGTGGACCAGCCGGGCGCCTCCGTGCGCATGGCCGGCTGCTGTACGCCCGTACCGCCCGACGAGGTCACCGGCTTCGCCGTGCGCGGGGGAGTGGTCACCGTGCACCGTGTGGAGTGTCCCGGAGCGGCAAGCATGAAGGGCGACGGGCGCCCGGAGGTCGGTGTGCGCTGGGGAGCCACCACCGAGTGCCGCGTCACGCTGGTCGCCGAGTCCTTCGGCCGGCCGCACCTGCTGGCCGACCTCACGGAGGCCATCGCCGGGGAAGGGGTCGCCGTCGTGTCGGCGACCGTCGAACCTCCCAGCCAGCAGCGCGTGCGCCACACCTACACCCTCCAACTCCCGGACGCGGCACGCCTCCAGGGCCTGATGCGCGCCATGCGCAACGTGCCCGGCGTCTTCGACGTGAGCCGGGCCCAGCATCCGGCGGCAGCTCAGTAGCCGCCCGGCCCGCGGCCACGCTCCCGACGGCCGCGCTCGCCCGATGAGCCTCCGGACGGACACGTTCGGGTGGGCCGGGCGCGCGTCGCCACCACCGGCCCGGTGCGCGCTGGTAGCGGTGGTCCATGCCGCTCGAAGCCGCCCCCGCCCCTGCCCCCGCTCCCAGCCGCCCGAGGAGCCGCCGTGTCCAGGCGGCCCTGCTCGCCTCGGCCGTCTCCGTCTGCCTGATCGCCGCGAGCGCCCCCTCCCCGGGCATGGCCCTCGGCATCGGCGACCGGCTCTTCCCCACCCTCGGCAACCCCGGCTACGACGTCGAGTCGTACGACCTCGCCTTCACCTACTCCGGCGCCAACGACAAGCCGCTCACGGCCGTCACCACGATCGACGCCCTCACGACCGCCCGGCTGGACCGCATCAACCTCGACTACGCGCACGGAACGGTGCGGTCGGTCGAGGTCAACGGTTCGCCCGCCGACTTCGCGAGCGCGGGCGACGACCTGGTGGTGACCCCGGCCAGGACGCTGCCCGCCGGGAGCCCGCTGCACATCACCGTGCGCCACACCAGCGACCCGGTCCCCGCCAAGGGCCAGGACGGCGGCTGGGTCCGCACGACGGACGGCCTCGCCATGGCCAACCAGGCCGACGCCGCGCACCTGGTCTTCCCGTGCAACGACCACCCCTCCGACAAGGCGATGTTCACGTTCCACGTCACGGCCCCCGAGGACTACACGGTCGTGGCCAACGGTCTGCCGGAGGGCACCGACCGGGCCCGCGGGACCACCACCTGGTCGTACCGGACCGAGCACCCCATGGCCACCGAGCTGGCCCAGGTCTCCATCGGCCGCTCCAGCGTGCTGCACCGCACCGGACCGCACGGTCTGCCGGTGCGCGACGTCGTCCCCACCCAGGACCGTGCGGCGCTCGAACCGTGGCTCAGCAAGACCCCCGACCAGATCGCCTGGATGGAGAGCAAGGTCGGGCGGTACCCCTTCGAGACGTACGGCCTGCTGATGGCCCAGGCGCAGACCGGCTTCGAACTGGAGACGCAGACGCTCTCCCTGTTCGAGAAGGACCTCTTCACCGAACCCGCCTACCCGAAGTGGTACGTCGAGTCGATCATGGTGCATGAGCTGTCCCACCAGTGGTTCGGCGACAGCGTCAGCCCCCGCGCCTGGTCCGACCTGTGGCTGAACGAAGGACACGCCACCTGGTACGAGGCCCTGTACGCCGAGGAGAAGGCGAACCGGCCCATGGAGAAGCGGATGAAGGCGGCCTACAGCATGTCCGACGCGTGGCGGGCCGCCGGCGGCCCGCCCGCTGCACCCAAGGGACCGAAGCCCGGCCACAAGATCAGCATCTTCCGGCCGAACGTCTACGACGGCGCGGCCCTCGCCCTGTACGCCCTGCGCCAGGAGATCGGCCGCCCGGCCTTCGAGCGCCTGGAGCGGACCTGGGTCACGGTGAACCACGACGGCGTCGCCTCCACGGCAGACTTCGTGGAGCTCGCGTCCGCCATGGCGGGCCGCGACCTGAGCGGCTTCTTCAAGGCGTGGCTCTACGGCCGGAGGACGCCCCCGATGCCGGGCCACCCCGACTGGAAGAGCGACGCCCCGCAGGCCCGCAAGGGCGCGTGAGACAACGGGGTCCACGCGCGCGTGCGGCCCCCGAACAGGGCCGCCCGCCGCACCGCGATCGGACGGCGTGGGCACGACGGGGTGTGACGGCACGACGACGGCGCGTGGCCGGCGCCGGGTGCGGAGCGCGTGATCGCGCCCCGCGCGGGCAGGTCCGCAGGTGCGCGGCGGTGGCTGTTAAGTCGCGTGACGAGACGGCCCGTACCGTGCGACCATCTTCGAGCCGACGAGCAGTCCCTTCACGGGGGCGGCCCGGCGGTGACCGGGAATCTCCCGGCGGCCCCGGGCGTTGTTCTCTGTGACGGACGACATCTGTCGGCCTTCCGCTCTCCCCTCTACGTAAGGATCCAATGACCTCCTCTTCTTCCCCTTCCCAGGACGCGCAGAGCCCCGCGCAGAACTACCCCGAAGGTCTTCGGGCCGATGCCCTGATGGAAGAGGACGTCGCCTGGAGCCAAGAGATCGACGGAGACCGGGACGGCGAGCAGTTCGACCGCTCCGAGCGCGCGGCCCTGCGCCGTGTGGCGGGCCTCTCCACCGAACTCGAGGACGTCACCGAGGTCGAGTACCGACAGCTCCGGCTGGAGCGCGTCGTCCTCGTCGGTGTCTGGACCACGGGAACGGTTCGGGACGCGGACAACTCACTGGCCGAGCTTGCCGCCCTCGCGGAGACCGCGGGAGCGCTCGTGCTCGACGGCGTCGTCCAGCGCCGCGACAAGCCCGACGCGGCCACGTACATCGGTTCCGGCAAGGCCAACGAACTCCGGGACATCGTCATGGAGACCGGCGCGGACACGGTGATCTGCGACGGCGAGCTGAGCCCCGGCCAGCTGATCCACCTCGAAGACGTCGTCAAGGTCAAGGTCATCGACCGTACGGCCCTGATCCTCGACATCTTCGCCCAGCACGCCAAGTCCCGAGAGGGCAAGGCGCAGGTCGCGCTCGCGCAGATGCAGTACATGCTGCCGAGGCTCCGAGGCTGGGGCCAGTCGCTGTCCCGTCAGATGGGCGGCGGCTCGGGCGGCGGCCTCGCCACGCGTGGTCCCGGTGAGACCAAGATCGAGACGGACCGGCGTCGTATCCGCGAGAAGATGGCGAAGATGCGCCGCGAGATCGCGGACATGAAGACGGGCCGCGACATCAAGCGCCAGGAGCGCCGCCGCAACAAGGTGCCCTCGGTCGCGATCGCCGGTTACACCAACGCCGGCAAGTCGTCCCTGCTCAACCGCCTCACGGGCGCGGGCGTCCTCGTCGAGAACGCGCTGTTCGCGACCCTGGACCCGACCGTGCGCCGGGCCGAGACCCCGAGCGGCCGGCTGTACACGCTGGTCGACACGGTCGGTTTCGTACGGCACCTGCCGCACCACCTGGTCGAGGCGTTCCGCTCCACGATGGAGGAGGTCGGCGACTCCGACCTCATCCTGCACGTGGTGGACGGATCGCACCCCGACCCGGAGGAGCAGCTGGCCGCCGTGCGCGAGGTCGTCCGGGACGTCGGCGCGACGAAGGTGCCAGAGATCGTCGTGATCAACAAGGCGGACGCGGCGGACCCGCTGGTGCTCCAGCGGCTGCTGCGGATCGAGAAGCGCTCCATCGCGGTCTCGGCCCGTACCGGCCAGGGCATGGCCGAACTGCTCGCCCTGATCGACAACGAGCTGCCCCGCCCCTCGGTCGAGATCGAGGCGCTCGTGCCGTACACGCACGGCCAGCTGGTCGCCCGCGCCCACACCGAGGGCGAGGTGATCTCCGAGGAGCACACCGCGGAGGGCACCCTGCTCAAGCTGCGGGTGCACGAGGAACTGGCGGCGGACCTCGCTCCGTACGTCGCGCAGCCCGCGCTCCGCTAGACATCCGCGCCGTGAACGACGACGTCCCGCCCCCTCCGCGAGGGGGCGGGACGTCGTCGTTCATCCAGCAACTCCGGCGACGCGCCCGCGCCTACCGGCCGCCGTACTCCTTGCTCATCTGCTCGTAGAGCGCCCGCGCGCCCCGTCCCAGCCGCGGGCCCGCCAGCCAGGTGTTGCCGGCCGGGCCGATGGACGTGTTCGACACGAGCCGCGTCCTGCCGTCCACGACGCGGAACCAGCCGCCGCCGGACGAGCCGCCGGTCATGGTGCAGCCGATGCGGTACATCGTCGGCAGGGCCGGGTCCAGCGAGAGGCGCCCCGGCTTGTCGACGCACTTGAACATCTTGAGGCCGTTGTACGGCGGCGCGGCCGGGTAGCCCCAGGCGCCCATGGCGCCGACCTCCCGCGCGGATGGCGCGGAGAAGTCCACGGCCAGCGCGTTGCCGACCGTCTCCTCCAGCGACTTGCCGCCCTGCTCCGGCTTCACGTGCAGCAGGGCGTAGTCGTACGGGGCACCCGCACCGCCGGTCTCGTCGCCGCCCGAGATCCACTCCTGGGAGGTCGAGGCCCAGTCCGCCCACCACTGGCCGTAGGGCGCGACCTCCGGGGCCGTCGCGGTGCCGAGCTGCGCCTCGGACCTCCCCTGGTCGTTGTACGACGGCACGAAGGCGATGTTGCGGTACCAGCCGCCGTTCCCGCCCGCGTGCACACAGTGGCCCGCGGTCCACACGAGGTTGGACTTCCCCGGGTGGTTCACGTCCTTGACGACCGTGCCCGAGCAGACCATCGAGCCCTTGGGGGAGTCGAAGAAGACCTTGCCGACGGGCGCCGCGTGGTCGTGGTACGGGGTCTTCTCCGCCTCGGCCTCCACGGGGGCGGGCTCCGGGTCACTGACCCCCTGGTCGGCCGTCGCGTCCTTCGCGGAGATCGTCTTGTCGGGATCCTTGGCGGACTTCATCCGCTCCGGCTTCCACAGCCCGTCGATCACCGGGTTGACGAAGTCCTTGGCCTCACTGAGCCACTTGTCCCGGTCCCAGTTCTTCCAGGCGCCTTTCTTCCACTGGCCGACGTCGATGCCGTGCTGCTTGAGCTTGTCCCTGATGTCGTCCGCGATCTTGACCTTGTCGTCGACGCTCGCGGAAGCCCGCGACGCGGACGGGGTGGACCCGCCGCCGGCCCTGTCGTCGCCGGATTCGCAGGCGGTCGCGGTGAGCGCCAGCGCGGCCACCAGGCCGGTGGCGGCGAGGACCGTACGACGCCGTCTTGAAGAACGCATGCTGCAGTGACCCCCGTTGAAGCTCTGTCTCCTGTGTCCGTCGCGCGCCGGACGGCACCTCGCGGGGCCCCTCCGGACGCGACACCCCACTATGCACGGGCAGTTGGGGACGAACGGCGATGGGCCGGTGAACGTTCCTCCGCACCGGCCCACCGCTGTTCATCGGCGACGTGTCACGTCGCCCACGTCACTGGCCGGCGAACTTCCCGCTCACCGAGTCGTACACGCCCTTGGCCACCGGGCCCAGCCGCGGGCCCGCCAGCCAGCCGGACTTGACCGGGCCGATCGAGGTGTTGGAGACCAGGGCCGGCTTGCCGTCCGATCCCGCGGCCACCCAGCCGCCGCCCGAGGAACCGCCGGTCATGGTGCAACCGATGCGGTACATCGTCGGGTCCGCCTGCGCGATCGACAGCCGTCCCGGCCTGTCCGTGCACTGGAACATCTGCTGGCCCTCGAACGGCGGCGCGGCGGGATAGCCCGTCGCCGTGATGCTCGACACCTTCGTCACGGCGGGGGCGTTGAAGTTCACCGGCAGCGCCGAACCCACCTTCTCCTCCAGCGACTTGCCGTCACTGCCCTTCTCCGGCGTCACATGCAGCACGGCGAAGTCGTACGAGGCGCCCTGCCCGCCGGTCGAACCACCCTGCTCGATCCACTGGTCCGAGGTCTGCGCCCAGTCGCTCCACCACACTCCGTAGGGGGCGACCTCCTCGCGCGGCGCGTCCTGCAGCTGAGCGGCCGTCCTGCCGGCGTCGTTGTAGGAGGGCACGAAGGCGATGTTGCGGTACCAGCCGCCCTTCTTGCCCGCGTGCACGCAATGGCCCGCGGTCCACACGAGGTTGGACTTGCCCGGGTGCGCCGGGTCCTCGACCACCGTCGCCGAGCAGACCATGGTGCCCTCGGGGGAGTCGAAGAACACCTTGCCCGCCTCGGGCATCCCGGCGTGGTACGCCGGCTTCACCGCGCGCGCCGTCACCGGAGCCGGCTCCGGGTCGGTGACGCCCTGGTCACCGGTGAGGTCGGCGTCGTCGACGCCCTTGTTCTGGTCCGGATCGTCGGCGCCGCGCATCCGCTCCGGGTCCCACAGCCCCTTGATGATCGGGTTGATGAAGTCGTCGGCCTCGCGCAGCCAGTCGTCCCGGTCCCAGTTCTTCCAGGCGCCGTCCTTCCACTTGTCGACGTCGAAGCCGTGCTCCTTGAGCTTGTCCTTGAGGTCGTCGGGGATCTTGATCGCCCCGTCGCTGCTCGCGGACGCTGAGGCGCTGGACTTGGCGTCGGCGTTGTCGTCGCCCGAGTTGCAGGCGGTGGCGGTCAGCGCCAGCGCCGCGGTGAGGCCGACCGCGGCCAGAACGGGGGACGTTCTGCGGCGCGATCCCCTCCCTCGGCGTGCGGCGAAGGGCGGGCGTATGGATCGCATGGTGCAACTCCCCCTGGACGTCTGTGAGCTGGTCAGGATCCGTCGATCCGGAACCCGTTGGTACGGGACGTGCGGGACGCACGGGACCGCGGGTGCCGATCGGCCGGCCGTGACCGGCGATCGTTCGGTATCGCTGAACGGCACCACACACTATGC
Source organism: Streptomyces sp. NPDC102279 (assembly GCF_044766365.1). Classification (NCBI taxonomy): domain Bacteria; kingdom Bacillati; phylum Actinomycetota; class Actinomycetes; order Kitasatosporales; family Streptomycetaceae; genus Streptomyces; species Streptomyces sp. NPDC102279. The sequence goes on from NZ_JBIWLU010000018.1 coordinate 66,665, forward strand.
GCTCGCTGTGGGGGACATCCGACGGAACGGCAACGGTTCCGTCACGGCAAGGATCTTCGATCCACCCGCTTCCCAACGCCCGGGGCGTCGTTGATACGTACGGGGGGCCTGAGGCCTGCGTTCAGAACCCCTCGCCAACTCGCCTCTGGACAGCGGGAGGACCTGAAGCCGTGGCCGTGACCGAATCAGCGGTGGTGCCGTCGGAGGCCCCTGGCGAATCCGAAGGCGCGCGGGACGGCGCCTCCGCGGAGACCGAGGGAGCGCGCGCGGCGCACGAGGGGATCCTGCGGCGCCAGTCGGCGCGCGAGTCCGCGGCCCGCACCTACGCGCGCGCCCTGCCGATCGTTCCGGTGCGGGCGCGCGGCCTGACGATCGAGGGCGCCGACGGCCGCCGCTACCTCGACTGCCTCTCGGGCGCCGGGACGCTGGCCCTCGGACACAACCACCCCGTCGTCCTGGAGGCCATCAGAAAGGTCCTCGACTCGGGTGCGCCGCTGCACGTCCTCGACCTCGCCACTCCGGTCAAGGACGCCTTCACCACCGAGCTGTTCCGCACGCTGCCCCCGCGGTTCGCGGAGCGGGCACGCATCCAGTTCTGCGGTCCGGCCGGTACGGACGCCGTGGAGGCCGCGTTCAAACTCGTGCGCGCCGCGACCGGGCGCACCGGCCTCCTCGCGTTCACCGGCGCCTACCACGGCATGACCGCGGGGGCGCTCGAAGCGTCCGGGGGCGCGACGGATGTCCGGGTCGCGCGCCTGCCCTACCCGCAGGACTACCGCTGCCCGTTCGGCGTCGGCGGGGAGCGCGGCGCCGAACTCGGGGCGCGATGGACGGAGTCGCTTCTCGACGACACCAAGTCGGGGGTGCCGGTCCCCGCCGGGATGATCCTCGAACCCGTCCAGGGGGAGGGCGGCGTGATCCCGGCGCCGGACGCCTGGACTCGGCGGATGCGGGAGATCACGGCGGCGCGGTCCATCCCGCTCATCGCGGACGAGGTCCAGACGGGAGTGGGCCGGACCGGCGCCTTCTGGGCCGTCGAACACAGCGGGATCACCCCCGACGTGATGGTCCTGTCCAAGGCCATCGGAGGGAGCCTGCCGCTGGCCGTCGTCGTCTACCGGGACGACCTCGACGTGTGGGAACCCGGCGCCCACGCGGGCACGTTCCGCGGCAACCAGCTCGCCATGGCGGCCGGCACGGCCACCCTCGCGTACGTCCGCGAGAACGGCCTGGCCCAGCGCGCGGCCACCGTCGGGGCCCGCATGCTGGCCGAACTCAGGTCGCTGGCAACGGAGTTCCCCATCCTCGGGGACGTGCGCGGGCGAGGCCTGATGATCGGCCTCGAATGCGTGGACCCGGATGCGCCTCCGGCCACCGCGCCCGACGGTCCCCGGCCCGCCGCTCCCGAACTGGCCGCGGCCGTCCAGCGGGAATGCCTGCACCGGGGCCTGATCGTGGAACTGGGCGGCCGCCGGTCGAGCGTCGTCCGCCTGCTGCCCCCACTGACGATCAGCGACGAACAGACGACCGCCGTCCTCGACCGGCTCGCGGACGCGGTACGGGCGGTGGCCCGCGAGGGCCGGCGTCCCGGACGGGACGGAACGCGGGGCGCCGACCGTCCCCGGTGACGGTCCGTAGCCGTCCCGACCCCGACGCGTCCCCCAGGCCTCCGGTGCGTCGCCGCGCCCACCCGAACGACCTACAAGGAATGCCCGTGAACACCATCCCCGCACCCGACCACCGCCCCCTCACGCGCGAGCGAGCAGTCGGGGAACCCACTCCGCAACGCTCCGTGGCGGAATCGGTTCCCCGGCAGCAGGCCGGCCGCCGGGAGTCCGAGTGGCTGCGCGGGTGCACCGCCGACCCCCTGGAGCACCCCGACACCCGAACTGCCGCCCAGGCCGCGGCAGTCGAGAACCTGCTGCGCTGCTGGGTACGGGAGAACGACCTGGCCGCCCCGGACCACGGCACCCTCCGCATCCCGCTCCCCGCCAGCGGCGCGATCCTGCTGGTCCCCGTCCACTACTGGTCCGCCACCGGCTGGCACCGCTTCGGCCTCCCCCACCTCGCCTACGCTCCCGAGGGCGCACCTCCCGCGGACGCCGTGACCGTGGCCGCACTCCTCGCACGAGAGACGGCCGCCGCCAGTACGCCGACCGCAGCCGCCCGGGCCGTGAGCGGGGGGCAGGCCACACCCGCCGGCGCCGGCTCCGTCGGCCTCGGGCAGGCCGCTGCTGACCAGGCACTCTCCGACGCGGTGTCCGCCGTCTCGCAGGTTCCGTCGAGCCGTACCGATCAGGCGATCGGCGCGCCGGGCCACCGTGCGGGCCGTACGCCGGACAGTCCGGCAGGGGAGGCCGCCGACCTCGTGGGCCGCGTCGCCGACTCCGTGCGGCGCACCGCCGTGTTCATCGAAGACCGCCGGGAACACCCCGCCGACACGGGCGACCGCTTCCTCTCCGCCGAACAGGCCCTTCTCCTCGGCCACCCACTGCATCCGACACCGAAGGGCCGCGAAGGGCTCTCCGACGCCGAAGGAACGCTCTACTCGCCCGAGTTGCGCGGGTCCTTCCCGCTGCACTGGATGGCCGTCGCCCCCTCGGTACTCGCGACCGACTCCGCGTGGACGGAACGCGGGCGGCCCGTGTCCGCGGAGCAGCTGACCCTGCGGCTGGCCGGCGCCGACCTGGCGCTGCCCGACGGATACACCGCAGCCCTGCCTCTGCACCCCTGGCAGATGCGCGAGCTGAAGCACCGCACGGAGACCGCCGCCCTGCTGGATGCCGGACTGCTCCTGGACCTCGGCCCGCTCGGCGCGGCATGGCACCCCACCTCCTCCGTCCGCACCGTCTACCGCTCCGGCGCCCCCGCGATGCTGAAACTCTCCCTGGGTCTGCGCATCACCAACTCCCGTCGCGAGAACCTCCGCAAGGAACTCCACCGGGGAGTCGAGGTCCACCGCCTCCTGCGCAGCGGCTTGTTCAAGGAGTGGCAGGCCGTCCACCCGGGCTTCGACATCGTCCGGGACCCGGCCTGGCTCGCCGTCGACGGGCAGGACGGCAAGCCCGTTCAAGGGCTCGACGTGATGATCCGGCACAACCCGTTCGGGCCGGCGGACGACGCCGGCTGCGTCGCGGGGCTCGTCTCACCTCGACCCCACCACTGCGCCGACGGCCGCACCCTGATGCGGTCCCGGCTCACCGAGCTCGTCACCGGGCTTGCCGCGCGCACCGGGCGCCCGCGCGGCGCCGTCGCCGCCGAGTGGTTCCTGCGCTACCTCGAACACGTCGTCCGCCCCGTCCTCTGGCTCGACAGCGAGGCGGGCGTCGCCCTGGAGTCCCACCAGCAGAACACCCTCCTCCTGCTGGACGCGGACGGCTGGCCCAAGGGCGGCCGCTACCGGGACAACCAGGGCTACTACTTCCGTGCGTCCCGCCGCGCCGACCTCGACGCCCGGCTGCCCGGCATCGGCGAGCACAGCGACACCTTCGTCCCCGATGACGTAACCGACGAACGCTTCGCCTATTACCTCGCCATCAACAACGTCCTCGGACTCATCGGCGCGTTCGGTTCGCAACGGCTCGCCGACGAGCGGCTGTTGATCGCCGCCTTCCGTCGCTTCCTCTCGGACGTCGCCACCGGCCCGGCCCGGCTCCGCACGACACTGCCCGCCCTGCTGCTCGACTCACCCGTCCTGCGCTGCAAGGCCAACCTGCTGACGCGGCTGCACGGTCTCGACGAACTCGTCGGCCCCGTCGACACCCAGTCCGTCTACGTCACGATCTCCAACCCCCTTCATTCCTGAGGAACATGACCCACCCCGTCTCCTGAGAGGAGCCTCGTGCCTCCCACCGACGCGAGCACCGAAGCCGACACAGATCCCGCGGCGCGGGTCGCCCCCGGATCCGGCCCGGACACCGGAACCCGCACGCACACCGGCTCGGACCCAGGCGCCGCCACGGACTGCGAGGACACCCTCGACCTGCGCCTTCCGGACGACCTGATCGCCCTGTTCGCCCGCGGCACGGAGCGGCCCGGGGACGCCGCGGCCGAGGCCGGCGAGCCATGGGGCTTTGCGGACGCAGGGGTCGGAGGTGTCGGGGACCCGTGGGCCGGGGACAGCGGCGCGGGCGGGGGCGATCTGCTCGACCGGGTCGGCGGCTGGGGCCCGGTCACCACCGGCGTCGGTGTCTTCCAGCTCGTCCCCGTGCGGCCCGACCGGGACGCTCCGCTCGTGTCGCGCTGGATGAACGACCCCGCCGTCGCGGCCTTCTGGGAACTGGAAGGACCCGAGTCCGTCGTCGAGAAGCATCTACGTCCGCAGGTCGACGGGGACGGACGCAGCGTGCCCTGCCTCGGGGTGCTGGACGGCGTCCCGATGAGCTACTGGGAGATCTACCGCGCGGACCTCGACCCCCTGGCGCGCCACTACCCCGCCCGGCCCCACGACACCGGTATCCATCTCCTCATCGGCGCCGTCGCCGACCGTGGGCGAGGGCTCGGCTCCGTCCTGCTCAGATCCGTCGCCGACCACGTCCTGGACAAGCGTCCTTCCTGTGCCCGCGTCGTCGCGGAACCCGACCTGCGCAACACACCCTCCGTCTCCGCTTTCCTGAGCGCCGGTTTCCGCTATTCCGCCGAGGTCGACCTGCCCGACAAGCGGGCCGCCCTCATGGTCCGGGACCGGGCTCTGCGCGATCTGCTGTGAGCCGTCACTCCTGGTACACCGCTCGACCCGGTCCGGTTCCCGGTCGAGGAGTTTCCGTCCGTCCCACAGCTGCGGACCTCCTCCCGCCGACCGCCGGAACCACCCTTCCCGCACCCGTCCTGATCGCGCCCCCGGCCCCGGCCTTGATCGCCCGGTTGTCGGTGGCGCCCCGTAGGCTGGCACCGCTATGACGAAGCCCTCACTCCCCGAACTCCTGCATGCTGCCGTCACTGCTGTCGGCGGCACGGAGCGCCCCGGCCAGGTGACCATGGCCGAAGCCGTCGCAGGCGCCATCGACGACAGCTCCCACCTGCTGGTCCAGGCGGGCACCGGCACAGGGAAGTCCCTCGGGTACCTGGTGCCCGCGCTCGCCCACGGAGAGCGGGTGGTCGTGGCGACCGCCACCCTGGCGCTCCAGCGGCAGCTCGTGGAGCGGGACCTGCCGCGCACCGTCGACGCACTGCACCCGCTGCTGCGCCGCCGCCCCGAGTTCGCGATGCTGAAGGGCCGGTCGAACTACCTGTGCCTGCACCGCCTGCACGAAGGCATGCCGCAGGACGAGGACGAGGGACTCTTCGACCAGTTCGAGGCCGCCGCCCCCACCAGCAAGCTGGGTCAGGACCTGCTGCGGCTGCGTGACTGGTCGGACGAGACCGAGACCGGCGACCGTGACGACCTCACCCCCGGTGTCTCCGACCGGGCCTGGGGCCAGATCTCGGTGTCGTCCCGCGAGTGCCTCGGCGCCACCAAGTGCGCCTACGGAGCCGAGTGCTTCGCCGAGGCGGCCCGGGAGCGCGCCAAGCTCGCAGAGGTCGTCGTCACGAACCACGCGCTGCTCGCGATCGACGCCATCGAGGGCGCCCCGGTCCTCCCGCAGCACGAGGTCCTGATCGTCGACGAGGCCCACGAACTGGTCTCCCGCGTGACCGGCGTCGCCACCGGCGAGCTCACCCCCGGCCAGGTCAACCGCGCCGTCCGCCGCTCCTCGAGGCTGGTCAATGAGAAGGTGGCCGACCAGCTCCAGACCGCGGCCGAGGGCTTCGAGCGGCTGATGGAGCTCGCCCTTCCGGGCCGCCTGGAGGAAATCCCCGAGGACCTCGGGTACGCGCTGATGGCGCTCCGGGACGCCGCCCGCCAGGTGATCTCGGCCCTGGGCTCCACCCGCGACAAGTCCGTCCAGGACGAGGACGCCGTACGCAAGCAGGCCCTGGCCTCCGTGGAGTCGGTGCACGACGTGGCGGAGCGCATCACGAACGGCTCCGAATGGGACGTCGTCTGGTACGAGCGCCACGACCGCTTCGGTGCCTCCCTCCGCGTCGCCCCGATGAACGTGTCGGGCCTGCTGAGGGAGAAGCTCTTCGCGGACCGCTCCGTCGTCCTGACGTCCGCGACACTCAAGCTGGGCGGCGATTTCAACGGAGTGGGTGCCTCCATGGGCCTCGCCCCCGAAGGCACGGCGGGCGACGACATCCCCCAGTGGAAGGGCATCGACGTCGGGTCGCCCTTCGACTACCCCCGCCAGGGCATCCTCTACGTCGCGAAGCACCTCTCACGCCCGGCCCGTGACGCCGACCGCGGCGACATGCTGGACGAGCTGACCGACCTGATCCAGGCCGCAGGCGGTCGCACGCTCGGCCTGTTCTCCTCGATGCGCGCGGCCCAGCTCGCGGCGGAGGAGCTGCGCACCCGAATTCCCGAGTACCCGATCCTGCTCCAGGGGGAGGAGACGCTCGGCGAGCTGATCAAGAACTTCGCGGCGGACCCGAAGACGTGCCTCTTCGGCACGCTGTCGCTCTGGCAGGGCGTGGACGTGCCAGGCACGAGCTGTCAGCTGGTCGTCATGGACAAGATCCCGTTCCCGCGACCGGACGACCCGCTCATGAGCGCCCGCCAGAAGGCGGTCGAGGACAACGGAGGCAATGGCTTCATGGCCGTCGCGGCCACCCACGCCGCGCTCCTGATGGCGCAGGGCGCCGGCCGTCTCGTCCGCGCGTCCGGTGACCGCGGCGTGGTCGCCATACTGGACCAGCGCCTGGCCACGGCCCGCTACGGCAGCTATCTGAAGGCCTCGTTGCCCGACTTCTGGTACACCACGGACCGCAACCAGGTCCGCCGGTCCCTTGCCGCGATCGACCAGAAGGCGCAGGAGACCGAGGCCGTCCGGGCGTCGGCGGCGGAGCAGGCCGTGTCCGCGGCGGAGACGGCTGAGAACGTCGAGGCCGCGGAGGGCGTCGAGGCTTCGGAGGAAGCGTAGGTGGGTCTCGGGGGCGCGCTGGGCGGGTCAGTGGCTCGGCGCCGTCGTCGGCGACGGGCACCTGGGCCGCGGGCGGCCCGGCAGGTCGATGTGGGCCGCGCCCCCACGTAGCAAGGGCGCGGCAGGCACAGCACGCACAGGACCCCGGAACCGGCGCAGTTGGTTCCGGGGTCCGGTCAGGGGCGGGGGCGGTGATCCGCCCCCGCGGTGTCAGATCCGGCGCAGCACGGCGACGACCTTGCCGAGAATGGTCGCCTCGTCGCCGGGGATCGGCTGGTACGCGGAGTTGTGCGGCAGCAGCCACACGTGGCCGTCCTCGCGCTTGAAGCGCTTCACCGTGGCCTCGCCGTCCAGCATCGCGGCGACGATGTCACCGTTCTCGGCGACCGGCTGGCGGCGGACCGTCACCCAGTCCCCGTCACAGATGGCGGCCTCGATCATCGAGTCTCCGACGACCTTCAGGACGAACAGCTCACCGTCGCCGACCAGCTGGCGGGGGAGAGGGAAGACGTCCTCGACCGACTCCTCGGCGAGGATCGGGCCACCGGCGGCGATCCGGCCGACGAGCGGTACGTACGACGCGGCAGGCTTGCCCGCCGTGTCCGTGGGCTGCACCGACGACTGGTCGGAGCCCCGCACCTCGTAAGCGCGCGGGCGGTGCGGGTCCCTGCGAAGGAAACCCTTGCGCTCCAGTGCCATGAGCTGATGCGCGACGGAGGAGGTGCTGGAAAGGCCGACGGCCTGCCCGATCTCCCGCATCGACGGCGGGTAACCGCGCCGCTGCACGGAGTCCCGGATCACCTCGATCACCCGGCGTTGCCGGTCCGTGAGTCCCGAGCTGTCGGCTCGGATGCCTGGAGGTCGCCCAGGCAGGGAGCGCTTGGGCCCCTCATGATTCGCGGCTTCGTTCATCGCATGCACCGGCTCGAGTCGGCCCTGGGAGCGGTCCTGGGCAGTGATGGTGGCGCTGTCTGCGGTGGTGGTCACGTCGGCCCCTCTCGATGGTCTCCCTGCTGGACAACGGTAGTTGCTTTCGAAAGGTTGCGCCAAACACACGTTCGAGTGAAAAACCGCAGTTTGTCTGTCGTGATCATGTGTCTGGGTGTATAGCTGGCGACGCACCGGACGGACAAAACGATCCATTGTCGTACTCTTCACCGCCGCAGGCGGTGGCCGTCCTCGCTGACCTGGGCCGACGCCCAGTCTGCCACTCCCTGGCCGGCAGGCCGGGAACCGGCTCCCCTTCCGTGCGCCGACCACGCTATCCCCGTGTGTCCGGGATGGGTATGCCTGCGCGACACATGCCCTTACGTGCGCGACACGCGGGGATAGGGCGACTTGATGGGTCAGGCCCCACATCTAGTGGTTGGATTGCGACAGCAGCCCAGAAGTTGTGGTCCCCCGGGTCTCCGAGCCCTCGGGCATCGCCTATGCTTGAGGCTGCTTCGCGGGGCCCAGGAGGTCCCGAGAGGTCTATGAGCCGTGCTGTGAAGGAGGGTTGGAGCCATGCACTGCCCCTTCTGCAGGCACCCCGACAGCCGCGTCGTCGACAGTCGTACGACCGATGACGGCACGTCGATCCGCAGGCGCCGCCAGTGTCCCGACTGCTCCCGTCGTTTCACGACCGTGGAGACGTGCTCGCTGATGGTCGTGAAGCGGTCCGGCGTGACCGAGCCCTTCAGTCGTACCAAGGTCATCAACGGCGTCCGCAAGGCGTGCCAGGGGCGGCCGGTCACCGAGGACGCGCTCGCCCAGCTCGGTCAGCGCGTCGAGGAAGCGGTGCGTGCCACCGGAAGCGCCGAACTGACCACCCACGACGTGGGCCTGGCCATACTCGGACCCTTGCAGGAACTCGATCTGGTGGCCTACATGAGGTTCGCCTCGGTCTACCGGGCCTTCAATTCTCTCGACGACTTCGAAGCCGCCATCACGGAGCTTCGCGCAGTGACGCAGCGCACCGCCGTGGACGACGACGACCCGGCCCGGGTGCGAGACGAGAACGACCACGGACACGGAGGAGCCGTCGAGGTTCCCGTGTCCGCCACCGCCGCCGACTGACCGCGGGGCCGGACGCCCGGAGCGCCCGGTCCTCGCTGGTGGGTGACGCACACAGACCTGCTGCGACCAGCCGTGCTCTGCGGCACGCAGCACCAGAAACACATCGCGCCACGGGAAGAACGTGGCCTTTCAGGGCGTTTTAGCCTGATACAGGGAGGCGGCATGACAGAGACGGCGAGCGGTCCGGCACGAGGATCTCGCACCAAGAGCGGGGCCAAGGCCACCAAGGGACTGCGCATCGAGCGTATTCACACGACCCCCGGCGTGCACCCGTACGACGAGGTGGAGTGGGAGCGTCGTGACGTCGTCATGACCAACTGGCGCGACGGCTCGATCAACTTCGAGCAGCGTGGCGTCGAGTTCCCCGGCCTCTGGTCGGTGAACGCGGTCAACATCGTCACCAGCAAGTACTTCCGAGGTGCCGTCGGCACCCCGCAGCGTGAGGTGAGTCTCAAGCAGCTCATCGACCGCATCGTGAAGACGTACCGGAAGGCCGGCGAGGACTACAAGTACTTCGCGTCGCCCGCCGACGCCGAGATCTTCGAGCACGAGCTGGCGTACGCCCTCCTGCACCAGATCTTCAGCTTCAACAGCCCCGTCTGGTTCAATGTCGGGACGCCGCAGCCCCAGCAGGTCTCCGCCTGCTTCATCCTGTCCGTCGACGACTCCATGGAGTCGATCCTCGACTGGTACAAGGAAGAGGGCATGATCTTCAAGGGCGGTTCCGGCGCCGGCCTGAACCTCTCGCGCATCCGCTCCTCCAAGGAACTCCTCTCCTCCGGCGGCAACGCCTCCGGCCCCGTCTCCTTCATGCGCGGCGCCGACGCCTCCGCGGGAACGATCAAGTCGGGCGGCGCCACCCGCCGCGCGGCCAAGATGGTCATCCTCGACGTCGACCACCCCGACATCGAGGACTTCATCCAGACCAAGGTCAAGGAAGAGGAGAAGATCCGCGCCCTGCGCGACGCGGGCTTCGACATGGACCTGGGCGGCGACGACATCACGTCCGTCCAGTACCAGAACGCCAACAACTCGGTCCGCGTGAACGACACGTTCATGAAGGCCGTCGAGGTGGGCGGCAAGTTCGGTCTCACCTCGCGCATGACCGGTGAGGTCATCGAGGAGGTCGACGCCAAGTCGCTCTTCCGCAAGATGGCCGAGGCCGCCTGGGCCTGCGCCGACCCGGGCATCCAGTACGACGACACGATCAACCAGTGGCACACGTGCCCGGAGTCCGGCCGTATCAACGGCTCGAACCCGTGCAGCGAGTACATGCACCTGGACAACACGTCCTGCAACCTCGCCTCGCTGAACCTGATGAAGTTCCTCAAGGACGACGGCAAGGGCCGCCAGTCCTTCGAGATCGAGCGCTTCGCCAAGGTCGTCGAGCTGGTCATCACCGCGATGGACATCTCCATCTGCTTCGCGGACTTCCCGACCCAGAAGATCGGCGAGAACACCCGGGCGTACCGTCAGCTGGGCATCGGCTACGCCAACCTCGGCGCCCTCCTGATGGCGACCGGCCACGCGTACGACTCCGACGGCGGCCGCGCCCTCGCCGGCGCCGTCACCTCCCTGATGACGAGCACGTCGTACAAGCGCTCCGCCGAACTCGCCGCGGTCGTCGGCCCGTACGAGGGCTACGCCCGCAACGCGCAGCCGCACCAGCGCGTCATGAAGCAGCACGCCGACGCCAACACGAAGGCCGTCCGCGTGGACGACCTCGACACGCCGATCTGGGCCGCCGCCACGGAGGCCTGGCAGGACGTGGTCCGCCTCGGCGAGAAGAACGGCTTCCGCAACGCGCAGGCCTCGGTCATCGCCCCGACCGGCACCATCGGTCTTGCGATGTCCTGCGACACCACCGGTCTTGAGCCCGACCTCGCGCTGGTCAAGTTCAAGAAGCTGGTCGGCGGCGGTTCGATGCAGATCGTCAACGGCACCGTGCCGCAGGCCCTGCGCCGCCTGGGTTACCAGGAGGAGCAGATCGAGGCGGTCGTCGCCCACATCGCCGAGAACGGCAATGTCGTCGACGCCCCGGGCCTCAAGCACGAGCACTACGAGGTCTTCGACTGCGCCATGGGCGAGCGCTCCATCTCCGCGATGGGCCACGTTCGCATGATGGCCGCGATCCAGCCGTGGATCTCCGGCGCGCTCTCCAAGACGGTCAACCTGCCGGAGACGGCGACCGTCGAGGACGTCGAAGAGGTCTACTTCGAGGCGTGGAAGATGGGCGTCAAGGCGCTCGCCATCTACCGCGACAACTGCAAGGTCGGCCAGCCGCTCTCCGCCAAGACCAAGGAGAAGGTGAAGACGGAGGTCACGGCCAAGGCCGAGGAGACCATCCGCACCGCGGTCGAGAAGGTCATCGAGTACCGCCCGGTCCGCAAGCGTCTCCCCAAGGGCCGTCCCGGCATCACCACATCCTTCACGGTGGGCGGCGCCGAGGGCTACATGACCGCCAACTCCTACCCGGACGACGGTCTCGGCGAGGTCTTCCTGAAGATGTCGAAGCAGGGATCCACCCTCGCCGGCATGATGGACGCCTTCTCGATCGCCGTCTCGGTCGGCCTCCAGTACGGCGTGCCCCTGGAGACGTACGTCTCCAAGTTCACCAACATGCGCTTCGAGCCGGCCGGTATGACGGACGACCCGGACGTGCGGATGGCGCAGTCGATCGTCGACTACATCTTCCGCCGCCTGGCGCTCGACTTCCTGCCCTTCGAGACGCGCTCCGCGCTCGGCATCCACTCCGCCGAGGAGCGTCAGCGTCACCTGGAGACGGGCTCCTACGAGCACTCCGAGGACGATGACGTCGACGTCGAGGGTCTGGCCCAGTCGGCGCCCCTCGCGCAGGAGCTGAAGGCCGTGGCGACGCCGAAGGCCGTGCCCGCGGTCGCCGTGCCCGCCCCGAAGGAGGCGCACACCAGCGCCGAACTCGTGGAGATGCAGCTGGGCATCCAGGCCGACGCCCCGCTCTGCTTCTCGTGCGGTACGAAGATGCAGCGAGCCGGTTCCTGCTACATCTGCGAGGGCTGCGGCTCGACCAGCGGTTGTAGCTGATACCGGGCCCCCAGCGGGCGCGCATTCAGCAGGTCAGGGCGGTGGAGCCGGAAATCGGCTCCACCGCCCTGCGGCGTTCACGGGAGGGCACCGGGGTCACGCGTGTCTCTGCCCGAACGGGCGGGACGGCGGTGCCTCACGCCTCCTGGGGGCTGCCCATGACACGCGCGAACGTCGCGGGGTCCGTGTCGAAGCCATGGAGGCCGGGGTGGAACGTCCACTCCCCGGAGTGGTCGCGCACGAACTCCCCAAGGGTCGCGGCCGTCGCGCCGAGCACGTCACCGAAGTCGCCCTCGGTCAGGACGGTGTAGCCCTCGCGCAGCCGGAAACCGGGGTTCAGCACCCCGACGAACGTCTTCGGGCCAGTGCGCTGCTGGATGAGGACACCGACCACCACACGCGCGTACTGGCTGTTCAGGCGGTCGAGCTCCAGGGTCATGACCTCGTCCCAGCCGAATCCCTTGCCGTCCTTGCTGTCGCGGTTCAGATAGATGGTGCCGTCCGGGGACCGGCTGTCGAAGTGCACGACATAGGCCGGATCCCCCTGCGGCGCGGACGCCGGATACGTCGCCGCGATGATGTCGAGATCGGTCGCGGGCTCGCCGACCGGACTCGGATCCCACTTGACCGCCAACTCGGCTTTGCGTATGCCCTTGTTGAGACCGTTCATCGGATCTCCTCTCCCCGTTGTCCCAGCAGTGACCTGGCCAACTGCCCCGCAGGCACGGCCGGTTGCCCATCGTGCCACGCGCGCGGGGGCACCCGTACGGATCAACTCCGGCGGAGCGTGACCGGCGCCACGCTCGGTGGCCTTACGATGGCGCGGTGCTGGTCAAGTGGATTCGCTGCACCGTGGTCGATCGCCGCGGTTTCGAACGGGGGCAGCGAAAGTGGGCGGGGCTGCTGGGGGAGCCGGGATTCCGGGGGCAGGGTGGGGGATGGAGTACGGGACGGTCCGGCGTCGCCCACATCTTCTCCTTCTGGGAGAGCCGCGCCTTCTACGACTCGTTCATGGCCCGCTCGCACGACCGGCTGGCCGCCGCGCAGTCCGGCACGTTCAAGGACACCCAGGTCAAACTGTTCGACCACCGCTTCGACGTGAAGACCGGCTTCGAACCGCGCTTCACCGAGGCCGACGTGGTGCGGGTCGCGCACTGCCGTGTCCACGAGGACCGCGCCGAGCACTTCGCGCTCATGCAGGAGAAGGTCTGGAACCCCGCGATGGCCGGTTCGCCCGGCATGGTGCGCGGGCTGTTCGGCGAGGCACCCGGCAGCGAGTTCCTGGTCCTGTCCATGTGGCAGTCCTCCGCCGAGCACGGCAAATACCGCGAGGAACGGGTGGAGAGGCTCGCCCTGCGGGCCCAGCTCGAGGCCGACGTGGCCGCCCTCGCCGGCGACATCGTGCAGCTGGAACCCGGCTGGATCGTCTGACGTCCCCTTTCCCGCCGCGTCCCTGATGTGCGGGAACGGTGTGACCTACGCCGTATGAGCCCGTACGACTGCTCGATCCGCGCCGACACGATCTAGGGTTTTGGCATGGCAAGACCACGGCGCATCGTTCTAGTCCGCCACGGCGAGTCGGTGGGCAATGCCGATGACACCGTGTACGAACGCGAGCCCGACCACGCGCTGGCGCTCACCGAGAAGGGCTGGCAACAGGCCGCCGAGACCGGTGAACGACTGCATGAGGTCTTCGGCCGCGAGCGCGTAAGCGTTTACGTCTCTCCCTACCGGCGTACCCACGAGACGTTCCGCGCCTTCCGCCTCGACCCCGGGCTCGTCCGGGTGCGTGAGGAGTCGCGCCTGCGCGAGCAGGACTGGGGCAACTGGCAGGACCGTGACGACGTACGTCTCCAGAAGGCCTATCGGGACGCCTACGGGCACTTCTTCTACCGATTCGCGCAGGGCGAGTCCGGAGCGGACGTGTACGACCGGGTCGGCGGCTTCCTGGAGAGCCTGTACCGGAGTTTCGAGGCCCCCGACCACCCGCCGAACGTGCTCCTGGTGACCCACGGACTCGCGATGCGACTGTTCTGCATGCGCTGGTTCCACTGGACGGTGGCCGAGTTCGAGTCGCTGTCGAACCCGGGGAACGGCGAGACGCGGATGCTCGTTCTGGGGGACGACGGCCGGTACACGCTGGACCGACCCTTCGATCGCTGGCGTGAGCCGGAATCGTACGGATTCACCGGATAGAGTGGCAGAGCGATGATCGCTGACTCCTCTCCCGACGGCCGGCTCGACCGCGCCCTAGCCAGCCTCCGCGGACTCGCGGTGGGTGACGCGCTGGGCTCGCAGTTCTTCGTGCCCGCGAACTACCCGCTGCTCAAGCGCCGTGAACTGCCGCCCACCCCCTGGCAGTGGACCGACGACACCGAGATGGCCTGCTCCGTGGTCGCGGTCCTGGCCGCTCACCAACGCGTCGACCAGGACCGGCTCGCGCACTCGTTCGCCGAGCACCACGACTTCGACCGGGGCTACGGCCCCGCGGTCAACCGCATGCTGCGGCAGATCCGTGAGGGCGGCGACTGGCGCGAGCTGGCGTCCGCCCTCTTCAAGGGCCAGGGCTCCTGGGGCAACGGCGCGGCGATGCGGATCGCCCCTCTGGGCGCTTGGTACGCCGACGACCCGGAGCAGGCGACCCACCAGGCGGAGATCTCCGCCTACACCACCCACCAGCACCGCGAGGCCGTGGTCGGCGCCATGGCCGTCGCCGCGGCCGCCGCGCTGGCCGCCGACCCGGCGGGCCCGCCCAGCGCCGAGACCTTGCTCGACGGTGTCATCGCACTCGTACCCCGCAGTGCCGTCGGTGCCGGACTGCGGCGCGCACGGGACATGCTCGACTACGGCGACGCCGCGACCGTGGCAGCCGTCCTCGGCTGCGGACGGCGCACGTCGGCTCATGACACCGTCCCCTTCGCCCTCTGGTCGGCCGCCCGCGCCCTGGGTGACTACGAGAAGGGCTTCTGGGTCACCTCCCAGGTCGGCGGCGACGTGGACACGAACTGCGCCATCGTGGGCGGAGTGGTCGCCTCGGGGAAGGCGGGAGCGCCCCCCGGAGCGTGGCTGGAGGCCACGGAGGAACTGCCGGAGTGGGTACTGGCGGTGAGGGCCCGCTAGGCGAGCGGCATCCCTGGAATCCAGTCTGCGGTCAGACGCCGAGGACTCATGTTTGTCGGGCGCTGAACTGTCGCGGTCGGGGCCGAACGGTCCGAGGGCCCGCGTGTGAAGGCCGCTGGGGTGCTGAGGGCTATGCGCTGAAGGGTGCCCACGCGTGCGGGTGGGGCCCGGGCGTCGCCCCGGGAAAGGCTCGGGCGGTTGCCGGAACGGTCGGCCCCGGGGAGCAGCCCGTCGGGGAAACCGCTCCACTGTCACAGGCTCGCTACAGCCCCTCGGCCACCCCCTGAGCCGCGTTGACCGTGGATAGCCTGTGCGCCACGCCGCCCGTTGATCTTGGCGGGTGTGCGCCGACGAGACACCGGTCGGCAGTCTCCCCGCCGCAGTGGCGCGTTGAGGGCTGCCCGGAGACCGGTCGGGAGGGGGTCCCTTGTCCGACATACCGTCCACGCCGGAGCCGAGTGACGAGGCATCGGCGATACGCAGGAGCCCCGAAGGGGGCAAGGAGCGTCCGAAGGCCACGGAGCCCGGGGACGCGGCCGGTCCGGCCGGCTCTGGACCGGCTGTTCCGAGCGCTGTTTCCGGCCTGGAAAGGGAAACGCAGGGTCCGGATGGCGGGGAGACCTCCGGCAAAGCTCTACCAGGAGCCGCGAGCGAGTCCGGGAAGGTGGACGAGCCGGGCGTCGCCGAAAAGGCCGAAGAGGCCGGAGAGTCTGGTGTCGCGGACGAACCCGGTCCCGTGACCGCCCGCAAGGGAACGGCTGACCGCGGTGCTGGTGCCGGGTCTGGGGCCGGCTCCGGTGCCGGTGCCTCGTCCCGTGCGGGCTCGGCCGCCGGTCTCGGGAATGTCCCCACGGAGCAGGGTGCCCGAGCGGTGGCCGGTGGGGTGGCGCCCCGGGAGATCCATGGAAGCGGCAGCTGGGCGACTCCACCGCCCCCGTCCGCCTCGCTGCTGGCCGGACTGCAAGGCGCGTCACCCGCGCCCGTGCGGACGGGCACGTTGTGGGCCGTCCTCGCGACCGGCGTGCTCAGCATGCTGCTCCTCGACGACGGTCTGGCGATCAACCTCCTGCTGGTCGCGATCCCCGCCGCGCTCGCCGCCTACTTCGCCGGCCGGGCCGCGGGACGGCGCACGCGCGCGTGGAGCCTGGTCTGGGCCGTGGGCGGCCTCGGCCTGCTGATCGTGCCCGCTCTGCGGGACGCGGACTGGCCGTCGTTCCTCGCCGTGGTGACCGCGCTCGCCCTGGGTTCCCTCGCGCTGAACGGTGGACGCACCTGGGCCGCGGTCCTCCTGAGTCCGATCGGCGTCTTCAACGCCCTTGTCCCCGGGCCCGTCTGGGGCTGGCGTGGTCTGCGGGAACGTTTCGGTGGCGCCCGTCGCGGTGTGGGGGTCGGACTGCGCACGCTCGTGGTGACCGCGGTCCTGTTGCTGGTCTTCGGCGCGCTGTTCGCCGGGGCCGACTCCGCCTTCGCGAGCCTGCTCGGGGACCTCATGCCGGACGCCTCCGTCACGGGGGGACCCTGGCGCGTGGTGCTACTGGCGATCGGCCTGGTGGCAGCGCTGGCGGTGGCCCACACGGCGGCCGCACCGGCGCAGTGGGACCGGGTCGCGGTGCCCGCCGGGCGTCCTCGGAACCGTGTCGAGTGGGCCCTGCCGCTGATCCTGTTGGTCCTGCTCTTCGCCGCCTTCAACGCGGTCCAGCTCGCCGTCCTGTTCGGCGGCTACGACGCCGTACTGGAGAAGACCGGCCAGACCTACGCCGAGTACGCGCGCCAGGGCTTCTGGCAGCTGCTGCTCGTCACGCTGCTCACCCTGCTGGTCGTGGTGTTCGCGCTGCGCTGGGCACCCCGGGGCGGCGCGGCCGACGGCAAGCTGGTCCGCGGGGTGCTGGGAACTCTGTGCGCGCTGGCGCTCGTTGTCGTGGCATCCGCTGTGCGACGTATGGACATGTATGTGGAGGCTTATGGGCTCACACGGCTGAGAGTGTCGGTGGTCGCCGGTGAGCTGTGGCTGGGGCTCGTCATCGTGCTCATCATGGCGGCCGGGGTGTGGGGTGCGCGCTGGCTCCCCCGCGCCGTCGCGGCCAGTGCGGCCGCCGGTGTGCTCGCGTTCGGACTGATGTCTCCCGACAGCCTGATCGCCGAGCGGAACGTCCAACGGTACGAGGACACGCAGAAGTTCGACCTCGACTACGCGCGGAGCCTGTCGGCGGACGCCGTTCCCGCCCTGGACAAGCTGAAGGAACCGATGCGGTCGTGCGCGCTGCGCATGATCGCCGCTGACCTGGGACGGGACGATCAGCCCTGGTACGCGACCAGTTGGGGCGAGGCCCGGGCGCGGGACATCCTCCGCGACCGCCCGCCGTCCAGCTCCGCGGACTGGAGCGTCTGCAGCCGGATCGGGGACGATCTCATGTACCGCTGAGTCACGCCATGCGGTGCCTCGTACAGCGGAAGGCCGGGCCGTGGCTCTCTCGCCTTCGGTCCTCAGGACCCCTGGCCCGGCCTACGCGGTACGGTTCTCAGCCCGCGACCGGACCCGGCGTCCCGGAGAGGGCCTCCAGGTCACTCTTGCGGACCCTGATCACCAGCGTGGCGACGATCAGGGCGAGCAGGCCCATCGCCACTGCCGGCACGAAGGCGGTCGAGATGCCCTGGGCCAGCACGTCGTGACTCCAGGGGGAGGGCAGTTGGTGCGTCTTGGCGAACTCGGCCTTCTGCCCGGGCGACGCGTCCGCCAGGAACTTCGGGACCTGTTTCTGCGCCTCGTCACGGCTGGCCGTGCCGAAGACCGTGGTGAGGATGGAGAGGCCGAGGGAACCGCCGACCTGCTGCGTGACGTTGAGCAGACCGGAGGCCGCGCCTGCCTCGTGCTGGGCGACACCGGCGACCGCGGTCACCGTCAGCGTCACGAAGTTCAGACCCATGCCGAAGCCGAACAGCAGCATCGGGCCGAGGACTCCGCCGAGGTAGGAGTCGTCGGGGCTGATGAAGGTCAGCCAGCCGAGGCCGAGGGTGACCAGGGCCGAGCCGGCGATCATGAAGGGCTTGGGGCCGAGCACCGGCAGGAACCGCTGGGACAGACCCGCGCCGATGGCGATCGCCACGGTCACCGGCAGGAAGGCCACACCGGCCGAGATCGGGCTGTACCCCAGCACGTTCTGCACGAAGAGCACGATGTAGAAGAACATCCCGAACATCGCGGCGGCCAGGCTCAGCATGATCAGATATGTACCGGAGCGGTTGCGGTCGGTGAACATCCGCAGCGGCGTGATGGGTTCCTTGGCCCGCGTCTCGATGGCCGCGAAGGCCACCAGCAGAACCACGGCCGCGGTGAACGAACCGATCGTGAGACTGTCCTTCCAGCCGTCCTCGGCGGCGCGGATGAAGCCGTACACCAGGGACGCCATGCCGGCCGTGGACGTGAGCGCACCAGCGATGTCGAAGCGTCCCGGATGGCGTTCGGACTCGTTGATGTACATCGGCGCGAGCACGGCGATCAGGATGCCGATGGGCACGTTGACGAAGAGGACCCACCGCCAGTCGAGCCACTCCGTGAGCATGCCGCCGGCCAGCAGACCGATGGCGCCACCGCCGGCCGAGACCGTCGCGAAGACGGCGAACGCCCGGTTCCGCTCCGGTCCCTCCGGGAAGGTGGTGGTGATCAGGGCCAGCGAGGTCGGCGACGCGATCGCACCGCCGACGCCCTGCAGGGCGCGCGCGGCAAGCAACTGCCACGGCTCCTGGGCGAGTCCGCCGAGCAGCGAGGCGAACGTGAACAGCAGGATGCCGGCCATGAAGACCCGGCGCCGGCCGAGGATGTCACCGGCTCGCGCACCGAGCAGCAGCAGACCGCCGAAGGTCAGGGTGTACGAGCTGACCACCCATGTCAGGTCGGTCGTGCTGAACTTGAGCGCGCCTTGAATGTGCGGGAGCGCGATGTTCACAATCGTCGCGTCGAGTACCACCATGAGTTGGCAGGCCGCGATGACGGTGAGCGCGATGCCGGGATGCCCCTCCCGGCGGGCCGCCCCTGGTTTGGTGTTCTGAATCAACTGAGATGTCGTCACTATGGTTCCCCCACAAGTGCGTTAGTGAACGCTCGCGTTCACTGTCGCGTCAACGGTAGTGAGTCCCCGACAGTGAACGCAAGCGTTCACTGAAGTCGCTGCCGGAAGATGTGGAGCCGGATCGCCGCTCCCCGGGAACGGTTCGGCCGCAAGCCGTCCGCCCCGGACCGGCGCTCCACCGCTCACACCCCCCCGATGTCCGCTCCCCGCACACTCCCCGCACAACGGAGACACTCTGATGGTTACTTCGCGTTGGACGGCCGCCCCCGCTCAGGCGTCCTCCCCGCGCCGGCGCGGTGCCGTGCTCGAGCGCGCGATTCTCGAGGCCGCCCTGGAACAGCTCGGCACGGTCGGCTGGAACGGCCTCACGATGGAGGGTGTCGCCGCGCGGGCCCAGACCGGGAAGGCCGCGGTCTACCGCCGCTGGCCCTCCAAGGAGGACCTGGTCGCCGACGCGCTCCAGGCGGGCCTGCCGAACCTGACCGAGGCCCCCGACCTCGGCAGTGTCCGGGAGGACCTCCTCGACCTGTGCCGCCGCGTGCGTGAGGCGATGTTCTCGCAGCCGGGCTTCGCGCTCCGCTCGGTCCTTCACGAATGCGATGTGACCCAGGCCGAGCGCTTCCACAGGGTGATTCTCGGCGGGGTCGTCGAACCCACCATGCGTCTGCTCCGGGACGTCGTCCACCGAGGGATCGCCCGGGGAGAGGTCCGTCCCGACGCCGCCAACCCTTACGTCTTCGACGTCATCCCGGCGATGATGATGTACCGCTCCAAGGTGTGCGCGAGCGAATGGAGCGATCAGGATCTGCAGGAGATGATCGACCAGCTGATGGTCCCGCTGCTGCGCGGCGGAGTGGCTTGATCGGCATCGCCCGACCGGTACCGCCGCGGGCGACTCGGCCGCCCGGGCGGCCTGGGTGTCGCGGCGGCCTCCGGGCGGCGTAGTCTGAGGACGCCATGCCGTACGAACCACCCACCCACACCGTCGAGCGCTCCCTCCGCGCCACGACCGGAGCGAAGGTCATTGCCGGTGTCGACGAGGTGGGCCGAGGTGCCTGGGCCGGCCCCGTCACCGTCTGTGCCGCCGTCACTGGTCTGCGCCGCGCCCCCGACGGTCTCACCGACTCCAAGCTCCTGACCGTGAAGCGCCGCACCGTGCTCGCCGTGGAGTTGGAGAAGTGGGTGACGTCGTACGCCCTCGGGCACGCCTCCCACGAGGAAATCGACCAGATGGGTATGACGGCCGCCCTGCGCCTCGCGGCCGTGCGCGCCCTGGAGACCTTGCCGGTCCGCCCCGACGCGGTCATCCTCGACGGGAAGCACGACTATCTCGGCGCTCCCTGGAAGGTTCGTACGGTGATCAAGGGCGACCAGTCCTGCATCGCTGTCGCGGCCGCGTCGGTGATCGCCAAGGTCCGGCGCGACAAAATGATGGCCGAACTGGGCATCGAACATGCAGACTTCGGTTTTGCGGCCAACGCGGGTTACCCGTCGCCGGTCCACAAGGCCGCGCTGGAGGAGCGGGGGCCCACCCCGTACCACCGGTTGTCGTGGGCGTATCTTGATGCGCTGCCCCAGTGGCGGCATCTCAAGAAAGCCCGCAGCTGGGCGGACGGAAACGTTCCGGCGATCGAAGGCCAACTCGGCTTCGATTTCTGACGATCTTGTTCGCACTCATGTCCCACCCGCCGACGCGAATCGCATCGGCGTTTGATAGATATCAGCTCATGCCTCTCATTCCCGAGGAGCCTCAGATTCACGAGAGTGCCCAGGGTCCCCGCGTCACCCCGGCCAGCAGCCGCACCGCGCCGACCCCTCGCCCTGTACCCGGTCCCCGTCCCGTGGCTCCGCCGCGTCCCGGCCGCCCGGGTCCTGTCCGGCCCATGCCGGCCCAACGCACCGTGCGCGAGCCGGTCGTGGCCACCACGGGGCCGTCCGTCAACGCTGCGGCACCCGCTGCCGCCGCCCCGCAGCTCCAGCTCATCCCGGCCTCGGCCGAGGGCGCGTTGGACGCCGCCGAAGAAGCCGTCGACCTGCTGCTGGACTCGGGCCGCGCCCCCGGAGAGGTGCTGGTGATCACCACCGGCGACCTCCACCCGTGGGCCGCGCACGAGCTTTCCTTCGGCGAGGTCGCCTACTGGGCGCAGCACGAAGCGGGTGACGACGTCTTCTACGCCGACGCCGACGCCGCCGCCGCCGTCGGCCGTGCCGTTTCCCGCCCTGTGGTCGTGGTCGCCGTCAACGGTGGTTCCGCCGAGGCTGTTGCCTCGGGCCTGCCGCTGGCCCTCGGCCGGGCCGGTGCCCTGCTGATCGTCTGCGGTGACCCGCAGCAGATCAACTCGGTCCTGGGCGCAGGCGTCTGATCGCGTTCCGGACCTCGTCCGGAGTGCGACCCGCGAGACGTCGAAGGTGCCGCCGCGGTGGCACCCGCACGGAGGTCGCTTCGTCCTACCCGCACGGCGCACCTGCGCTCTGACGGTGGGATGCGCACGGCCGACGTGCGTCGCCAGGGGTGGCATGCGCATGCCACCCCTCTTCGGCGAACCCGGATCCGTTCGGCGATCACCGGATCCCTTTCTGTGGTCCGCGTGGCCCGGTGGAGGCGTCCTGTGTTCTGTTCGGCGGTGGGGTGTGCCGATGGATGGCGATGTGCGCGCACCTCCGATGGATCCGTCGGATCGGCAGGACCGTCGGATCGGGGCACGGCCCACCCGATCGGGACGAGCCCTTGATCGGCGCGACAGCCCGCCTTCCCTTTGGGGCGGGCAGGTGCTGTGTCATTGCCGGGGCGCCGGCCGGTGGACCGGGCCGGGCCGTGGCTCAGCGAGCAGCGGCCCGGCGCAGTACCTCCGACGCCGCCCCTCCGGTGCGGGGCGGTGGCGGCAGCGCCTCACCCGTGAAGAACTCCGGCGGAGAGTCCGTGTTGGGCCGGCGTCCACCGCGCCCCTCGCCGAGAACCTGCCAGCCGTCACGCGTGAGGGTGATGTACGCGCCGCAGCGCAGCCCGTGAAGCGTGCAGGCGTCCCGCAGCCCCCACATCCACGCCCCGTCCTCCTCGGTCCAACGCGCGTCGCCGTCCCGGCAGTACAGCAGCACGGCCGTACGCACCGGGGAACGGCGCCGGAGGTCGTGCGGGATGACCTTGCGCAACTGCGCGAGCAGGGCGTTACGGAACATCCAGCCGTCCGCGGGGGCCGAACGCCGCGTGAACGACGCGCTCGCCAGCAGTCGCTCGTCCGGATCGAGGACTGCCACGACCGCCGTCGCCGGTCTCGGCCGGTGCCGGGCGTGCAGCCCACTGACGACCTCACGGGGATTGCGCAGCAGCGGAATTCCGGCCGAGGCCCATTCGGCGGGTTCGAGCATGCGGGCCAGTGGGTTGGTGGAAGCGGCAGACAGGTCGGGAGACGTCGACATGGATGCCGCCGAGGACGGAGCGAATCCGAAGGTCACGGTCCTCCCTTCGGCTACGCGCCCAGACTGCGGGCGGGGTCGGACTTGGGGGATGCGCACGCCGCAGCAGAGCCCTACCGGACCACGGGCGAACCGAGCGGGGAGCGGACTCCAATTCTTCCTGTCGAACTGGGTTGCGGCAACGAGCAATTGGGGCCGCAGGCCGTTTTCTGGCGATTGGCCGCCTATATACCTGCCCGGTGTTCAGCCCGGGGACACGCGG
The DNA here is from genome assembly GCF_044766365.1 of Streptomyces sp. NPDC102279. Classification (NCBI taxonomy): domain Bacteria; kingdom Bacillati; phylum Actinomycetota; class Actinomycetes; order Kitasatosporales; family Streptomycetaceae; genus Streptomyces; species Streptomyces sp. NPDC102279. The sequence goes on from NZ_JBIWLU010000018.1 coordinate 89,611, forward strand.
GTCACGCTTGCACGGCGAGGACCAGCGGCAACACTCCCTGAGCCCCGGCTCTGCGCAGCATCCGCGCGGCCACGGCGAGTGTCCAGCCCGTCTCCGTGGCGTCGTCCACCAGCAGAATCGGACCTGCGGCTTCCTTCAGGGCGGCGGCCAGCTCCGGTGACACCGACAACGCGCCGTCCAACGCCTTCAACCGTTGAGCGCTGTTGCTCCGGGAGATGTGCGCGCCGTCGCCGACGTACTCCACGGATCCCAGCAGGGGGAGGCGGCCGATCTCCGCGATGCCCGCGCCGAGCGACCGGATCAGCTGTGGCCGCGAGCGGGATGCCACGGTCACGACGCCGACCGGTCGGGGCTGCGCGTCGGGCTGCCCGGAGGACCAGCCCCCCGGGCCCTTCGCCCAGTCGGCCAGGACGCCGACCACCGCCTTGGCGACGTCGTCCGGTACAGGACCGTCCGGTGCCTGCGGTGCCAGCAGGGGCCGCAGCCGGTTGCCCCAGCCGATGTCCGACAGCCGTCCAAGAGCACGCCCCAGAGAGGCCTGTTCGCCGGCCGGGATACGTCCCTTCAGGTCGACGCCGACCGCGGGCAGTCCGGTCGGCCACATCTTGCGGGGCTCGACATCGACGCCCGCGCGCCCGAGTTCCCCGTTCGCCGCGTCCAGGGCGGCGGAGGACACGGATGCCTGGAACCTGGCGCCCGCGCAGTTGTCGCAACGCCCGCACGGTGCGGCTCCCTCGTCGTCCAGCTGCCGCCGCAGGAACTCCATACGGCAGTCGGTCGTCGAGACGTAGTCGCGCATCGCCTGCTGTTCCGCGGCGCGCTGCTTGGCGACCCAGGCGTAGCGCTCGGTGTCGTACGTCCAGGGTGTCCCCGTGGAGATCCAGCCGCCCTTGACCCGGTGCACGGCGCCGTCCACGTCGAGCACCTTGAGCATGGTCTCCAGACGGGACCTGCGCAGGTCCACCAGCGGTTCAAGCGCGGGCAGCGAGAGCGGACGCTCGGCCCGGGCCAGCACGTCCAGCGTGCGCCGCACCTGCTCCTCGGGTGGGAAGGCGATCGAGGCGAAGTACTCCCAGATCGCCTGGTCCTCCTTGCCCGGCAGGAGCAGCACCTCCGCGTGCTCCACACCACGGCCCGCGCGTCCCACCTGCTGGTAATAGGCGATGGGGGAGGAGGGGGAGCCGACGTGGACCACGAATCCCAGGTCGGGCTTGTCGAAGCCCATCCCGAGCGCCGATGTGGCGACCAGGGCCTTGACGCGGTTGGCGAGCAGATCCTCCTCGGCCTGCTGGCGGTCCGCGTTCTCCGTCTTCCCGGTGTACGACGTCACGGTGTACCCGCTCTGGCGCAGGAACGCGGTGACCTCCTCGGCGGCGGCCACCGTGAGGGTGTAGATGATGCCGGAGCCCGGCAGATCGTCGAGATGCTCAGCGAGCCAGGCCATCCTGTGCGCGGCGTCGGGCAGCCGCAGTACGTTCAGGCTCAGGCTCTCCCGGTCCAGCGGGCCGCGCAGGACCAGGGCGTCGGTGCTGCCCCCGGTGCCGAGCTGTTCGGCGACGTCGGCCGTCACGCGCGCGTTGGCCGTCGCGGTGGTCGCCAGCACCGGGACGCCGGGCGGCAGGTCGGCGAGCATGGTGCGCAGACGGCGGTAGTCGGGCCTGAAGTCGTGGCCCCAGTCGGAGATGCAGTGCGCTTCGTCGACCACCAGGAGGCCCGTGGCGGCGGCCAGCTTGGGGAGCACCTGGTCGCGGAAGTCGGGGTTGTTGAGCCGCTCCGGACTCACCAGCAGGACGTCGACCTCGCTCGCCGCCACCTCGGCCTGGATGGTGTCCCACTCCTCCGTGTTGGAGGAGTTGATCGTCCGCGCGCGGATGCCGGCACGGGCGGCCGCCTCGACCTGGTTGCGCATGAGCGCGAGAAGCGGAGAGACGATCACGGTGGGGCCGGCGCCCCGCTCGCGCAGCAGCGCGGTCGCGACGAAGTACACCGCGGACTTGCCCCAGCCGGTGCGCTGCACGACCAGTGCTCTGCGCTTGTCGGCCACCAGCGCCTCGATGGCGAGCCACTGATCCTCGCGCAGACGCGCCTCGCCCTCCCGGGCGCCGACGAGCCGGGCCAGGACGGTGTCGGCGGCTGCCCGCAGCTCTTCGCGGGCAGCGCCTGGTGCGATGTCAGTGGCTGTGGGGCGCGGGTCTTCGTTGGTCATGGCTCCATGCAACCCGATGGGTCGGACAAACCGCGAACGAGGCGTCTACCTGTGGACAATCTTTGGCGTGATCATGGCCACGGTTATCCACAGGTCAAACCGGAATTCTGTGATCCGCGAGATGGTCACCCCATGACGAATCATGACGAAGCGATCGACATGTCCGGTGACGAGAACAGCAACACGATGGGCGCACTGGGCGCCGGCCGCACGCGTCCCCAGCCGACCGGAGACGACGCGCAGGGCGGCCGGAGCCGGGCGCGTCACCGAGCGGCATCCGGCGGGTGGGGTGTCCCGCGTGGTCGATCGGACTGCGACGGCTCCGCTCTGCCCGGGCATCACGCCGAACGCCCGGCGAACGCCGGCGGCATCGGTGCTTCCGGAGCGGAGCGCCTGGGAAGCGCGGGCCAAGCCGCCGGAGACTGTCACGCGGACGGTTCGGCGAGCGCGGGTGACGCGGGCGGGCCGCCTGACGCTGCGGTCGCGGGTGGGCCGACGATTCCCGACGGGCCGACAGCCCCGGGCGCCCCGGGCGCGCCGGGGCGCCCGGATGGTGGCGGTGGAGACCACGAGGTCACGCATCAGGTGACCTTGCGGACCCCGGCGGAGCTGGCCGACGCGCTGCCCTATCTCCTGGGGTACCGCCCAGAGGACAGCATCGTGCTGGTCGCGCTGCACGACCGGGAGCGGCGGGGCAGGTTCGGTGGCCGGGCCCGCCTCGGAATCCCCGCGCAGGCGGAGGACTGGCCGTCCGTCTCCGACCAGTTGGCGCAGGGCCTGATCAAAGGGAGCGAGCGCCGCGGAGCCCGGCCCGAGAGCATGGTCGCCTACCTCTGCCAGGAACCCGGAGCCGGCGAGTCGGGGCGCGACGTCATGGAACGGCTCCGCCCGCTCGCGCAGTTGCTGCGCACGGCCTGTGGACGTCTCGACGTTCCGGTGATCGAGGCGCTCTGCATCTCCGACGGCCGCTTCTGGTCGTACACCTGCCCCGGCCAGGGGTGCTGCCCTCCGGAAGGCTCGTCGATGGGACTTCCCGGCACGTCCGTGCTGGCCGCAGCCGCGACCTACGCCGGTCTTCAGGTGCGCGGTTCCCTGCGCGAGTTGACGGCCAGGCTCACTCCCTGGGAGACCACCGCCGCGCCGGGCCAGGAGGCGGCCCTCGACACCGCAAGCATGGCTCTCGTGCCGAGGATCCTGGAGGACGTCGGCCGCACCGAGGTGGCCGAGGAAGCCTTGACACTGGCCCGGCGGATCACGGACCGACTGGCGGCCGTTCCCTCCGTGCCCGGGATGCGTCCGGCCGACCTGCGTGACGACGGACTCCTGGAGGACGAGGAGGCCGCCACACTGATCCTTGCTCTCCAGGACCGCACGACCCGCGACCGCGCCGCGGAGTGGATGGAGGGCGACGAAGCGGGCCCGGCGCTGCGTCTGTGGCGAGCGCTGGCCCGCCGCTGTGTCGGCCCCTACCGCGAGCACGCCGCCGCACCTCTCAGCCTCGCCGGATGGGTCGCCTGGTCCACGGGCGACGAACTGGAGGCCCGGGAAGCTCTTGCCATGGCCCTCGGCTCCGACCCCGACTACCTGTTCGCCCGGCTCCTCCACCAGGCGTGCAACGAAGGTCTGGATCCGGAGTCCATCCGCCGCTGCCTGCGCGCGGAACGCACCGGTCGCGGCCCGGCACAAGAGCAAGGGGCATCCGATTCCGATGCGTCCCTTCCCTCGGCGGACCCGACCGCGAAGTCCCACGGGCCTGGCGCACCTACCGCGCCACCCGCGTCCCGGCGCCGCCGACGGACCCGTACGAGGGTGAACGGCGGTGCCCGTCCGGCCCGGCGCGGCCCTGCGGTGGCAGGTGGCCAGGGGAGTCGTCCGATCAGCGAGCCCTCCCGGGTCGGGGATCGGCCGGGCCGAGACGGGGAGAGGGAAGACGTGCACCTGCACGTCTCGGGTGACGGTGGAGGGCGGGGCGCCGAGGAGGACGGGTGAGCCGGGCGCCCGCGGAGTGGGGGAGTGCACGGGCGCGGGAGGGCAGCGTGACGGGGGCCGTCCTCGCGCACGCCCGGGGCGGGGTGAGGCGCCACCGGGGCGGTGAGCACCCCTCGACCGTCAGGACGCTCCATGTCCGCTCTGGGGAGATGGCGGCCATGCGACCCCAGGGGCGGCCGGGTATCGCCCGGTGTCCTGCCCGCCGCCATTCGGTCGGCTTGGCAGGGCGAGAGCGTGACCCCGGGCGGGGCTGCCCCGTTCACCTGAGTGGCGGAGTCCGGGGCCGGGTTGCGCCGCAGCAACACCTCCGAACTCCACGGAGCCACCCACCAGGCGCCGAACGCGCTCCAGGCGCACCGAGCGCGGAGGAAGCCACCCGATGCCCAGGACCAGTCCGTACTCTGCCCCCGACGACGCCCGCCCGTCCGTGACCGACCCAGCGCAACCCGTCAGACGCAGGGGCGACCCGGTGGCCCCCCGAGCGGGCCGGGACATCAGGTCGCCCTCCGTTCCAGGAGGGCGCGGCCCCGCCACGTCGCAGCCACCCTCTGGCGTACCCGGCCGGGCGGGGGAGCTGCCGCCCGCCCACACCACCCTGATCTGTGTCGCGCTTCCAGGGCTGGCGATCTCCACAGAAGAGGGACAGCTGAACGGCCGTGGACTCGAGGGCTTCTACCAGGCGGGGCGCCGCCTGCTGTCGCGCTGCCGGCTGAGTGTCGCGGGAAAGGACCCGCTCCCCGTACAGGCACGCATGGTCGCGGCCGACGTGGTCCGCTTCGTGGGCACCCTGCGTGTGGCTCCCGACGCGGGACCCGACCCGGATGTGCTCGTCGAACGGACACGCCATGCGGACGGAACCGAGCGGATCACCCTGCGGAGTTCGTCCCCGCGCACGCTGCGTCTGCCCGTCGAGATCGCCCTCGGGACGGATCTCGCCGAACTGGGATCCATCGCGTCCGGCCGCCCAGGACCCGAGTTGGCGGCCAGCGTCCACGCCGCCGGACTGCGCTGGTCGTCTACCACGGGGCACGCTGCGGTGACCGCTGATCCGGCGCCCACCGACGCCCTGGCCTCGGCGGGACTGCTGCGCTGGGAGATCGAACTGTCGCCCGGCGGCACCTGGAGCGCGGAGCTGCGGGTCCGCCTGGACGGGGCGGGACCGATCAGGAGTGTCGGCCGGGGCGCGGCGAGCCCGTTCTCCTCGGCGCGAGCAGTGAGCGACAGGCTCGGCGCCGAGGCCCTCCTGCGGACGTCCGTCGAGGATCTCCAGGCGTTGCTGCTGCGCGATCCCCGGCACCCGGCCGACATCCACCTGGCGGCGGGCGCGCCGTGGCGGTGCGGGCTGGCACCGGCTGACGCCCTGGTGGCGGCCCGGATGACGTTGCCCCTTGGGACGCGTCTCGCCGTCGGCACACTGCGAACACTGGCACGCACGCAGCTCGCCGGTCCGGGACCGCGTGGCGGGCTGATTCCGGGGCCGCTCCGGGACGCCGGGCCGCACCTGCCGCCGGGTTGCACGGCGACGGAGGCCACGCTGCTCTTCCCGGTACTTCTCGCGGAAGCCCGGAGGTGGGGGCTCCCGGAGCCGGAGGTCGAGGAACTGCTCCCCGCGGCCGAGCGCTGCCTCGAGTGGCTGCGGACCACGGTCGGCGACGGCACGTACCTCTCCGACGCGCAGCCGAGTGGACCGCTTCGCTGTGAGACCCAGGCCCACGCGCACCGCGCGGCGCTGCTCGGCGCCGATCTGCTCGACGCGTACGGCCGGACGGGGGGTCTGGGACTGCGGCAGTGGGCTCAAAAGGTGCGCACGGCGTTCCGTGACGACTTCTGGGTCGATGACCTGGGCGGAGGCAGACCGGCCGCCGCGCGGACACCGGACGGGCGTCTCGCGACCCAGCTCGGCTCGAGTGCCGCCCATCTCCTCGACACCGGACTGCTCGGCTCCGGTGAGTCGGCTCCCGGCCTGCTCGACAAGGTCCGCACCGAGCAGCTCGCGCGGCTGCTCGGAAGCCCGGCCATGGACTCAGGCTGGGGGTTGCGCAGCCTGGGGGCGAAGGAGGCGGCGTACAACCCGTTCGGTCACCGCGCGGGGGCCGTGCGCGTTCAGGAGACGGCCGTGGCGGTCGCCGGGCTGGCCGCCGCGGGTTATGAGAAGGAGGCGGCCCCACTGCTGTGCGGAGTCCTCGCGGCTGCCCAGTCCTTCGGCCACCGCCTCCCGGACATGTATGCCGGGGAGCAGCGCACGGAGGGCAGCGCCCCGCTGCCGCACCCAGCTGCCTCACGGCCGGCGGCCGTCTCCGCGGCGGCCGGAGTGCTGCTGCTCAGCACACTGGCCGGGATCCGCCCCGATGCGCCCGCCGGGACGGTCACCCTGCGTCCGTTCCGCGCTGCGCCTCTGGGCGAGATCGGGCTCACCGGCCTGCGGATCTCGGGAGCCCCCTTCTCCGTGCGCGTCAGCAGACTGGGGCTCGCCATGGTCGAGGAGGCGGGTGACGGACTGCAGTTGGGGCTGTGACGTCCTGGAACGCGTACTGCGGCCCGGGCTCTCGACGGGCGGGTGTGTTACCGGACAGAAAACGATCAACCATGGTCGGAGCTGACGAACGAGGTGTTTATCGTCAGGAAGACGACTATGATCGCGGCATGCCCTACGACCCGTCAGCCTTTCCGCCCTTCGCCGTGACCGTGGACCTGGTCGTGCTGACCGTGCGCCGGCATGCCCTGTGCGCGTTGGCGGTACGGCGGGGAGAGCAGCCCTTCCAGGGACGGTGGGCACTGCCCGGCGGTTTCGTACGGGACGACGAGGATCTTGCCCAGGCTGCTGCGCGTGAACTGGCCGAGGAGACCGGGCTGAGTGCCCACGACCCCTCCGTGCCGGCGCAGGACAACGGCGCGCACCTCGAGCAGCTCGCGACCTATGGAGACCCCAAGCGGGACCCCCGGATGAGGGTGGTCAGCGTCGCGCACCTGGCGCTGGCCCCCGATCTGCCCGCGCCCCGGGCCGGCGGCGACGCGAACAGCGCCCGCTGGGCACCGGTCGAGGAGCTTCTCCAGCAGGGCGGGTACGGCCGGGACGGGGAGCAGGCTGCGCCCCTCGCCTTCGACCACGCCCAGATCCTCTCGGACGGCGTGGAGCGCGCCCGCTCCAAGATCGAATACTCGTCCCTGGCGACGGCCTTCTGCCCGACCGAGTTCACTGTCGGCGAGCTGCGCCGTGTCTACGAGGCGGTGTGGGGCGTGGTGCTGGACCCGCGCAACTTCCATCGCAAGGTGACGGGCACGCCGGGATTCCTGGTGCCCACCGGCGGCACGACCACCCGCCAGGGTGGCCGCCCCGCCCAGTTGTTCCGCGCGGGCGGTGCCACGCTCCTCAATCCGCCGATGCTGCGCCCCGAGGTCTGACGAGCGGGGAGCGGACACCGTTTCGGGCCTCCGCGCCTCGACATGCTCGCAAGTGTCACGAAGCATGTCCGGGACAAGCCGCATGGTGCCCGGAAAATCCTTTATGTCGCGCTATCTTGCTTTGGGTGATCCAGGCCATCGGACTGACCAGCAACACCCGCAAGGAGCACCCGCCCGCCGTTGACGACGTGTCCTTCGATGCGCACGCGGGCCGTGTCACAGCGCTTCTCGGAGCCCCGGACGCCGGCAAGACGACGGCGTTGAAGCTCATGCTCGAACTCCAACAGGGTCGCGGAATCACCTACTTCCGGGGGAGGCCGCTGCACAGGATCGCCCATCCGTCGCGCGAGGTCGGCGTCGTCATGGGTGAGGTGCCCGGCCATTCGGCCCGCACGGTCCGCGGCCAACTCCGCATGCTGTGCGCCGCCGTCGGCGTGCCCGTACGCAGAGCGGACGAAGTGCTCGAAGTGGTGGGGCTCGTCAGCCTCCGCGACGAGCGGCTGGGCACGCTCTCCCGCGGCATGGACCGCCGCCTCGGGCTGGCGTCCGCGCTCCTGTCCGACCCGCACACCCTCGTGCTCGACGATCCCGCGGACGGGCTCTCCCCCCGAGAAGCCCGTTGGCTGCACGGGATTCTGCGCGCCCACGCGTCGCAGGGCGGCACAGTGCTGTTCACCACGGACGACCCCAAGGAAGCTGCCCGGACCGCCGACCGGGTCGTCACCCTGGAGCAGGGACGGCTCGTCGCGGACCAGGAGTCCGCGGACTTCGCGCGCACCCGGCTGCGCCCACGTGTGGTCGTCCGCAGCCCGCACGCCGCCCGGCTCGGCGCACTCCTGACCAAGGAGGCCCGCACCACGCAGCGCTCCGTCGAAGTGGTGCGTGAGGAGGGCAACCGTCTCTCGGTATACGGCAGCACCTGTGCGGATGTCGGAGAGGCCGCTTTCCGGAACGGCATCCTCGTCCACCAACTCGCCGACGAGGTGGGTGACATGGGGCCCCCTTCCGCGCAGCCCTCCGAAGCGGGGGAGCAGGTGTCAGGTGCGGAGGATGAGCGGCCGAGCAAGGACGCGGACGAGTCCCGGACCCAGGAACCGCGTCCAGCCGGAGCGCCGGCCGCGAACGGTCTCTCTCCCCTCCCGCCCCCCATCGCGGTACGCCATGCCCCAAGCCCGCTGCGACCCCTGCGCTACGAACTGCGCCGGTCCGCCGGGGTCGGCACCGGTTACCTCGCCACGGTGGCCGTTCTCGTCACCTCGGCTCTCCTGTCCGTCCTCCTCGCCCGCATGGGTCACACGCCCCAGGCGCGGCTCCTGGCCGCCTGGCCGCAGGAACTCCCACTGCCGCCCGCCGCGCTGGGCGCCGGGCTGCTGGGCGCCCTCGCGTTCGGGGAGGAGTTCCGTCACCCCGCCCTGGCCACGGACCGCGGCACCGTCCCGCGCCGACTGGGACTGCTCACCGCCAAACTCCTCGTCGCCTCCGCGACCGCCCTGCTGCTCGCCGTCCTCGCGGTCGGGTGCGACCTGGAAATGCTCTACCTCGTCTACGGACGGGAGCTGACGAGCGTTCCCGCTGACTGGCTTTCGCTGGGCGCCAGTTGGATCGGGCTCGTCGTCGGCTGCGCATGGGCCGGTGTGCTGGCCGCCGGCATCTTCCGCTCGACCGCTGCCGGGCTCGCCGCGGTTCTCGCCGTGCCCATCGTCGTCGTACCACTCGTACAAAAGGTCTTGCAGTGGCCGTCTGTGCGGACGGCGGCCGGGTTCTCCGAGCGGTTGCGGGAGCTGGTTCTGGTGCAGTGGCCTTTCGGCGGGGGGCGGTATCTGGCGGCCGTTGTGGAGGTGCTCGTCCAACCTGTGGGCGGAGCTCTGACGTTGTCGTTGACCGCTCTGCTCTGCGCATATCTGCTCACGACCCTGCGGAGCCGGGTCCGGTGACGACCGTCCGCACCCTTCCGTTCCTGCTGTGTACACAACTCCCCGAAGAACGCCCATTTCTTTCCGATAAGGCGTCAATTGCGACGGGGTGAGCGATCACCCTTTCGTGTGCTTTTCACCAAAGACCTCAAGGGAGTTGGGGCGGGCGCCGACAAAAGACCCGTGAGTACCCTTGCGCAGACCATGATGACCGCCGCCCGCTCCTCCGACTCCGGCCTGGCAGGCCCGGGCGACCTCAACCGTTACCCCTATGCCGACGCTCCTGGTGTCGACCGCGTGAGCGCCCCCGTGTGGGAGAGCGCCGAGCCCGAGCTCGGGCGCGTGGGCCGACGCGCGGCGGGCAGCCGCGGACGCGGACTGCACGGCCAACTCGTCCAGCAGCTCGGTCAGATGATCGTCTCCGGAGACCTCGGCGCGGACCGTCCGCTCGTGCCCGAGGAGATCGGCCAGCGATTCGAGGTCTCCCGGACCGTCGTCCGTGAGTCGCTCCGTGTCCTTGAGGCCAAGGGGCTGGTCAGTGCCCGCCCGAACGTCGGCACGCGCGTGCGTCCCGTGAGCGACTGGAACCTTCTGGACCCGGACATCATCGAGTGGCGTGCCTTCGGCCCCCAGCGGGACGACCAGCGTCGCGAGCTGAGCGAGCTCCGCTGGACCATCGAGCCGCTCGCGGCGCGTCTGGCCGCCGGACACGGGCGGGAGGACATCCAGCAGCGGCTCGGCGACATGGTCGAGATCATGGGCCACGCCATGTCGCAGGGTGACTCCCTCACGTTCTCGCGGGCCGACGCCGAGTTCCACTCGCTGCTCATCCAGCTCGCGGGCAACCGGATGCTGGAGCACCTCTCCGGGATCGTGTCGTCCGCTCTTCAGGTCTCCGGAGCCCCGATCACGGGCTGTGACCGTCCGAACGAGGCCTCCCTGGGTCACCACGGCCGCATCGTGGACGCCCTCGCGGCTGCCGACGGCACGGCCGCCGAGACGGCGATGCGGCAGCTGCTCACGGTCCACCCCGAGGTGGAGCGCGTCGTGCCCGCTCCGCGCGAGCACTGATCGCGTACCGAGGGTGACGCGATCCGGGGCGGGCGCGTGTCCGGGTCATCGATCGGCCGGTGAAGTCATCTCTCCTTCCCGTCGGGACCCTGCCGGATCCTTCCCCGATCCGGCAGGGTCCCGACGGCGTGATCGCGTGGCGGACCATGGACTGACCTGGTCCGACCGGATCTGACCTCTTTTGAGCGCTTACGGGGTGTGACTCGGGCCACGTAGATTGGGCGTAACGCTCAACCGGGCAGCGCGATGACCTAAGAGGTGATAGTCGAGGAGGGAATACAGACGCCGTACATGGCGCTGTCCCTCTCCCCGGCATCCGCCCGCGCCGTCGGCCCATCCCCAAGTCGGCGGTCGTCGGTTCCTGTCCACAGCGGACGGAGCCGGAAGCCGTTTTTCAACGTTCCGAGAGGTTGTTCGTGTCGGCCAGCACATCCCGTACGCTCCCGCCGGAGATCGCCGAGTCCGTCTCTGTCATGGCGCTCATCGAGCGGGGAAAGGCTGAGGGGCAGATCGCCGGCGATGACGTGCGTCGGGCCTTCGAAGCTGACCAGATTCCGGCCACTCAGTGGAAGAACGTACTGCGCAGCCTCAACCAGATCCTCGAGGAAGAGGGTGTGACGCTGATGGTCAGTGCCGCGGAGCCCAAGCGCACCCGAAAGAGCGTCGCAGCGAAGAGTCCGGCCAAGCGCACCGCCACCAAGACAGTGGCGGCGAAGACGGTGACCGCCAAGAAGGCCACCGCCACCGCGGCTCCGGCCGCCCTCGCGGGCGACCCGGCCGAGGACGAGTCCGGCGGCAAGACAGCTGCCGCCAAGAAGACGACGGCGAAGAAGGCCGTCGCCAAGAAGACGGTCGCCAAGAAGACCGCGGCCAAGAAGACCACCGCCAAGAAGGACGATGCCGAGCTCGTCGACGACGAGGCGGCCGAGGAGACCCCGGCCAAGGCCGGCGAGGAGGAAGAGGAGGGAGCCGAGAACAAGGGCTTCGTCCTCTCCGACGACGACGAGGACGACGCGCCCGCCCAGCAGGTCGCCGTGGCCGGTGCCACCGCCGACCCGGTCAAGGACTACCTCAAGCAGATCGGCAAGGTCCCGCTGCTCAACGCCGAGCAGGAGGTCGAGCTCGCCAAGCGCATCGAGGCCGGTCTGTTCGCCGAGGACAAGCTGGCCAACGCCGACAAGCTCGCTCCCAAGCTCAAGCGCGAGCTGGAGATCATCGCCGAGGACGGCCGCCGCGCCAAGAACCACCTCCTGGAGGCCAACCTCCGTCTGGTGGTCTCCCTGGCCAAGCGCTACACCGGCCGCGGCATGCTCTTCCTGGACCTCATCCAGGAGGGCAACCTCGGTCTGATCCGCGCGGTCGAGAAGTTCGACTACACCAAGGGCTACAAGTTCTCGACGTACGCCACCTGGTGGATTCGTCAGGCGATCACCCGCGCCATGGCCGACCAGGCCCGCACCATCCGTATCCCGGTGCACATGGTCGAGGTCATCAACAAGCTCGCGCGCGTGCAGCGTCAGATGCTCCAGGACCTGGGCCGTGAGCCCACCCCGGAGGAGCTGGCCAAGGAACTCGACATGACCCCTGAGAAGGTCATCGAGGTCCAGAAGTACGGCCGCGAGCCCATTTCGCTGCACACCCCGCTGGGCGAGGACGGTGACAGCGAGTTCGGTGACCTCATCGAGGACTCCGAGGCCGTCGTCCCGGCCGACGCGGTCAGCTTCACGCTCCTGCAGGAGCAGCTGCACTCCGTTCTCGACACCCTGTCCGAGCGCGAGGCGGGCGTCGTCTCGATGCGCTTCGGTCTCACCGACGGTCAGCCGAAGACCCTCGACGAGATCGGCAAGGTGTACGGCGTGACCCGCGAGCGGATCCGCCAGATCGAGTCCAAGACCATGTCGAAGCTTCGTCACCCGTCGCGCTCGCAGGTGCTGCGCGACTACCTCGACTAGGCCTCGGCCGAACGTCACCGAGGGCCCGGTTTCCCGCAAGGGAGCCGGGCCCTCGGTGTGTGCGCGGCGTGCGTCCCCGTGTCCGCTGGATCACTGTGGGTGTTCCATGGTCATCCCAGTGTGAGGAGCGCGCATGCGTCGTCCCTTTGCCCCCGTCCTGGCCCTTGCGGCCGCCGCAGCGGTGATACCGCTGACCTCCCCCGCCCACGCAGCGGTCGACAGTGTTGTCGTCGGCAGCTACCCGGTCCAGATCTCCGAGAGCCCATGGACGGTCGCGCTGTCCAGCCGTGACCGGTTCGGAGGTACGCGCGCGGGACAGTTCTGCGGAGGAGTGGTCATCGGCCCGACCACCGTCCTGACCGCCGCCCACTGTCTGGGCAGCGACGTGCTGGGCGCGCCACCACGTGAAGCTCGCGATCTGAGGGTCATCGCCGGCCGCGGGGACCTGCTGGGCAGTGACGGGAAGGAGATCCCGGTACGCCATATCTGGGTCAATCCGCACTATGACAGCGACACGAACTCCGGTGACTTCGGCGTGCTGACGCTCTCCGAGCCGCTGCCCGCCGCTTCGGTGATCCGCATGGCGCCCTCCGGAGATCCCGCCTACGAGGCCGGGACAGCCGCCAAGGTCTACGGCTGGGGCGACACGACCGGGGGCGGCGACTACGCGCGCAACCTGCGGGCCGCGGACGTGCACGTGCTGTCCGACGACGCCTGCAAGCGGGCGTACCCGGGGAGTGCGGACGGCACGTACGACGCTGCGTCCATGGTGTGCGCCGGCGAACCCGGGGGCGGCCGGGACGCCTGCCAGGGGGACAGTGGTGGGCCACTGGTCGCCCACGGACGCCTCATCGGTCTGGTGTCCTGGGGAAGCGGCTGTGGGCGCCCTGGGAGCCCCGGCGTCTATACGCGGGTGGCCGAGGCCGCCCAAGCGCTCGGAGGCGCTCACTGAGGCCTTCAGGCGCCGTGGTACGAGTGTGGGCGGTCACTCCCTGGAGTCCAGGAAGCGACCGCCCACTCACCGGCCTGTCGCCGGCACCCGCTCGTCGTTGATGCGAAGGTCAGTGTTCTTCGTCGTTGACGCTTTCGGGAGCGGACGTGAGCCGCTCCGTCTCGTCCTGTATCTCAGCGGCGATCTTCTTGAGTTCCGGCTCGAACTTGCGACCGTGATGGGCGCAGAAGAGCAGTTCTCCGCCGCTCAGGAGGACGACGCGCAGATATGCCTGGGCGCCGCAACGGTCGCAGCGGTCAGCGGCCGTCAGCGGGCTCGCGGGGGTCAGAACAGTAGTCACGTCGCCTCTTCTCTAGCTCGACGAGCTGTCGTACCAGGGTCAACATCCAACCAGGCCGAAAACGTTCCCGCTCGCGGCTTTTCCTCGAAATTTTCTTTCGAGGCGGCTGTCTGCTGCCGGTTGGCGGCGAATGAGCCGTATTGCGTGTCTTCGTGTCTGTACGGGTTCGCGCTGTCTGTCGGGGGGTCGGTCCTCCCGGCTGGGTTGCCGGTTGTTGATGAGGACGTGCCCGGAGCCTAAATGGTTCATGCCTCGAAGGGAACGTGATATGTACTTCACTCCATCGAGGGATCGAACACCCATACGACCCTGGACTAGTGTGAGTTTAGTGCGAGGGTGGCGTTACAACGGCTCTACCAGGCCTCGGTACCCTCTGAGCGGCAACCGAAGCCGGGCCCTTACCCAAAAGGGTCCCACCTGAAATTCAGCGAGGAGCGAACCGCGTGACCGCCGAGACGTCCGTGCCGTCCACAGCGCTGCTGACCGGAGCAGACCGGGACGGTTCCAACTACACCGCGCGGCACCTGCTCGTCCTTGAGGGGCTCGAAGCCGTCCGCAAGCGCCCTGGCATGTACATCGGCTCGACCGACAGTCGTGGCTTGATGCACTGCCTCTGGGAGATCATCGACAACTCCGTGGACGAGGCCCTCGGGGGGTACTGCGACCACATCGACGTGATCCTGCACGACGACGGCTCCGTCGAGGTGAAGGACAACGGCCGTGGCATCCCCGTCGACGTGGAGCCCAAGACGGGGCTCTCCGGCGTCGAGGTCGTCATGACCAAGCTGCACGCCGGTGGAAAGTTCGGAGGCGGCTCGTACGCGGCCTCCGGCGGTCTGCACGGCGTGGGCGCCTCCGTGGTGAACGCCCTCTCCGCCCGTCTGGACGTCGAGGTGGACCGCAGCGGCAACACGCATGCGGTGAGCTTCCGGCGCGGGACCCCCGGAGCCTTCAAGGCCGACGGGCCCGACTCGGCCTTCGACGCGACGACCGGGCTGCGCAAGGTCAAGCGGGTCCCGAAGAACCGCACGGGTACGCGCGTGCGCTACTGGGCGGACCGCCAGATCTTCCTCAAGGATGCCAAGCTCTCCCTGGAGCACCTCCACCAGCGCGCCCGCCAGACCGCTTTCCTGGTTCCGGGGCTCACCATCGTCGTCCGCGACGAGTTCGGGCTGGGTGAGGGCGGCAGCAAGGGTGAGGAGTCGTTCCGCTTCGACGGCGGAATCAGCGAGTTCTGCGAGTACCTGGCCAGCGACAAGCCGGTGTGCGACGTGCTCCGCTTCTCCGGGCAGGGCACCTTCAAGGAGACCGTGCCCGTCCTCGACGAGCACGGGCAGATGACCCCGACCGAGGTCACCCGTGAACTCGGCGTCGACGTCGCGATGCGCTGGGGCACCGGATACGACACGACCCTCAGGTCCTTCGTGAACATCATCGCCACCCCCAAGGGTGGCACTCACGTCGCCGGCTTCGAGCAGGCCGTGGCCAAGACGATGAACGAGGTCCTGCGGGCCAAGAAGATGCTCCGGGTCGCCGAGGACGACATCGTCAAGGACGACGCCCTGGAGGGCCTCACCGTCGTCGTCACCGTGCGTCTCGCCGAACCCCAGTTCGAGGGGCAGACAAAGGAGGTCCTCGGGACCTCGGCGGCCCGCCGCATCGTGACCAACGTGGTGAGCAAGGAACTCAAGGCCTTCCTGACCACCACGAAGCGTGATGCCGCGGCCCAGGCGCGCGTCGTCATGGAGAAGGCCGTATCGGCCGCCCGTACGCGGATCGCCGCCCGTCAGCACAAGGACGCGCAGCGCCGGAAGACGGCCCTGGAGTCCTCCTCGCTGCCCGCCAAGCTCGCCGACTGCCGCAGCGACGACGTGGGGCGCAGCGAACTGTTCATCGTCGAGGGCGACTCCGCACTCGGTACGGCGAAGCTGGCCAGGAACTCCGAATTCCAGGCGCTGCTGCCGATCCGGGGCAAGATCCTCAACGTTCAGAAGGCGTCCGTCACGGACATGCTGAAGAACGCCGAGTGCGGCGCGATCATCCAGGTCATAGGAGCCGGGTCCGGCCGGACCTTCGACATCGACGCGGCGCGTTACGGGAAGATCATCCTTCTCGTCGACGCCGATGTGGACGGCGCGCACATCCGGATCCTGCTGCTGACCCTCTTCCAGCGCTACATGCGGCCCATGGTCGAGGCGGGGCGGGTGTTCGCGGCGGTGCCGCCGCTGCACCGGATCGAGCTCAGCCAGCCCAAGAAGGGGCAGGACAAGTACGTCTACACGTACTCGGACCGTGAGCTGCGGGAGACGCTGCTCGAGTTCCAGCGCAAGGGTGTGCGCTACAAGGACTCGATCCAGCGGTACAAGGGTCTCGGTGAGATGGACGCCGATCAGTTGGCCGAGACGACGATGGATCCGCGTTACCGGACGCTGCGGCGGATCAACATCTCCGACCTGGATGCTTCCGAGCAAGTGTTCGACTTGCTGATGGGTAACGACGTGGCTCCGCGCAAGGAGTTCATCTCCAGCTCGGCCGCGACGTTGGACCGGTCGCGCATCGACGCGTAGCCCTCCGGGTGCTTGAGGGTCCTGGTGCCGTCTCGGTCCGGTGAGCGTCGGGGCCGTACTTGTACATCCGTCCGTCGCCGTTGGGTCAGACGTGGGCGGAGATGCGGGAGCTGCTCGATCCGGTCGGGAGCGACGGAGGTGCGTCGTCGGGCACGGGCAGGTCCTCGCCCTCCTCGACACCGCGCTCCCACGGCGTGTGATGTACCGCCACGGCCCGCCACACCGCATGCCGGATGCGGGCCGCATGTGGCTGGGATTCCAGCTCCTCCGGTGATTGAGGACGGGGTGTGGGCGGCGCCCCGAGTTCGGGGTTCCGCCCTCACCGGCCCCGGGTTGGGGGCAGGGGGGACGAAGCTCTTGGCCGGCCCGTGCCCTGGTCAGGGGCGGGGCTCCACCCGAGGGTGGAGGTGCGGGGTCGTGGAGGATCCACCCGCGATCCACCTGTGCTCCGATCTGCCGAGCGGGCGATTTCCGTAGCGTCGTGGATGTCGGCAGCACCCGCCGCCGACATCCACTCCTCGCCCACGGAGGCCGTGCATGTCCGGGCTCATGAACGCAGTCGTGATCTGCGCCGTCGCCGTCCTCGTGATCGCGCGCCAGTTCCGTCCCCGCCGGATCGGCACGGACAGGCGTTGGTGGCTCGTGCCCGCTGTTCTTGCCTTCATCGCCCTGCGCGAACCAGGCCTGATCGACCCGCATCACCGGGTCGAGGCGTCTGTACTGCTCGGCACCGAGCTGGTGATCGGGTTGGCCATCGGAGCCGGCTGGGCGTGGACGACCCGGATATGGACCGAGCCGGACGGCGCTCTGTGGAGCAGGAGCACCAAAGCGAGCGGTGCCATCTGGATCGGGGGGATATGCCTGCGCGGCGGACTCTTCGGCCTCGGCGCGCTGCTGGGCGTGCACCAGGACTCCGCCGCCCTGATGCTCGGACTGGCGGCCACCCTGCTGGTTCGTGCCGGCGTGGTGAAGTGGCGGGCGCAGTCCCTGCAGCCGACGGCGTACGGACAGGCCCCGGCGTACGGTGACGGCGTGCCTCAGGCCCGGTGGAAGGAGCGCGTGTGACCGACAACGCGTGGACACGATGGCCTTCCCGGGAGGCCCTCTCGCGAGAGGGCGTGCACACGGCCCGCCGCGTGCTCGGCCGCGTCACGCGCTCCATCGCTCTCGGAATCCTCATCGCGACGACCCTCACGAACACCGAGCTGAACGGATGGGCCCTCGCCGGAGGCGCCGTCGGCATCGTGGTGTGCGGGTTCCTCGCCTGGGCTTTCTGGCAGACCACGCTCGAGAACCGTCTGCTGCCCTCCCTGGGGCTGCTCGCCGCTCTGCTGACGATCGCCACGGTGGGGCAGGGCGTGGGGTTCCGGGTTCCGTCTCTCGTCCTGCTGTGCGGCTGCGCCGTCAGTGCCATCGAACGGTTGCCCCTCGCGTACGCGCTGCCCGCCACGGCGGTTGCCCTGTCCGCATTCGCCGCGGTCAACAACGACGCCTGGCTGACCACTGCTGCCACCACGACCGGCCTGGCCCTCGCCGGGTACGTCCTGCGCCTCGACGCGGAGGCGCGAGGGAGTGCGCAGCGGCTGCTGGCTCAGGAGCGTGCGGCACGGGTGGCAGAGGCGGAGTCGGCGGCTCTCGCGGAGCGTGCCCGGATCGCTCGGGAGATCCACGACGTGCTCGCCCACAGCCTGTCCGCGCAGTTGGTGCACCTCGAGGCGGCGCGGCTGCTGATCGAGAGGGGCGCGGACCAGGAGACGGTTCTCGAACGGGTCGTGGCGGCCAGGGGCATGGCCCGCGAGGGGCTCGCGGAGACCCGGCAGGCACTCTCCGCGCTACGGGGTGAGATGTCTCCGGTGGAGGACTTTCTCGGCGAGCTCGTCATCACCAATGAACGGGCCGACGTCACCGTGACGGGCGAACGTCAGCTGCTGCCGACGGAGGCGTCGCAGGCGGTGCGCAGGGTCGCTCAGGAGGCGCTGACGAACGTACGCAAGCATGCTCCGGGCGCCAAGGTCCACATCCGGCTGGACTACGGCGAGCACGAAGTGACCCTGGATGTGAGGGACTCGGGAGGAAAGCCGGGCGAGCTCAGCGGTTCGGGAGCCGGGTACGGTCTGCTGGGCATGCGGGAGCGTGCCGAGCTGCTGGGCGGCTCGCTGGAGGCCGGGCCGGGCGAGGAGGGGTTCGTGGTGACGTTGAGGGTGCCCGTATGACCGAGCGGGAGGAAGCCGGGAAGCCGGCCCGAGTCGTCGTGGCGGACGATCAGACGGTCGTGCGTGAGGGCATCGTGATGTTGCTGGGCCTCTTGCCCGGGATCGAGGTCGTCGGCGCCGCCGGTGACGGGAACGAAGCGGTGGAGCTGGTGGCCAGCCTCGCGCCGGACGTCGTGCTGATGGACCTGCGGATGCCCCGCTGCGACGGAGTCGAGGCGACCCGGCGCATCCGTTCCGAGCACCCGGGAACGCAGGTGGTGGTCCTGACGACGTACGCCGACGACGAGTCGCTGTTCCCCGCGCTCAGAGCGGGAGCCCGCGGCTATCTCACCAAGGACGCCGGGGGTGACGAGATCGTGAGGGCCGTGGAGAGTGTGCTCTCCGGGGACGCGGGCCTGTCGCCGAGCGTGCAACGAAGACTGCTGGAGCGTCTGTCGGATCCGCAACCGGAGCCCGGCCCGCCGCCGGAGGCGCCTGACGGCCTCACGTCGCGCGAGACCGAGGTGCTCCTGCTGATCGCCGAGGGGCTCAGCAATCAGGAGATCGCCCGGACACTCCATGTGTCCACGGCCACGGTGAAGACCCACATCAACAACCTCTTCGCCAAGACAGGACTCAAGGACCGTGCTCAAGCAGTCCGTTACGCCTATGGGAAGGGTCTCGTACGGCCACCGGCGGGCTGAGTCACCTGATGGGGTGAAGAGCGCAGGGAGAAGAGTCCGGGATCTTCCCGATCTGCACATCCTTGGGTACGCGGCTGAAAACGGGTCGCGGACAAGGAGAGTTCGGTGGAGAAGCACGACGGCGGCGACACCGGGGAGGTCCGGTTCGACGACCCCTGGTACGACGCGCTGGCTTCCGGTTGGGGTGAGTTGGACGGCACGGGGGCACCCGCTCCGGCCGTGCCGCCTGCCCGCTCGGAGCACGACGGACGGGCGGGCGGGGCGGCCGACGTCTATCTGGAGGTGCAGCGAAGTGCTGCCTTCCAGGAAGTGCGCAGCCGGTACCGCAGGTTCGTGATCCCGGCCGTCGCCGTCTTCTTCCCCTGGTACGTGGGCTATGTGGTGACCGCGACGACGGCGCCGGGGTTCATGGCACGGCCGGTGGCCGGTGCGGTGAACGTGGCGCTGATCGCGGGGCTCGGGCAGTTCCTCACGACGTTCGTGCTGGCCTGGGCGTACGCACGGCACGCCCGGTTGCGCAGGGACCGGGCCGCGCTGGACCTGCGCTGGGACACCCAGGAGCTGACGCGCAACGTCAGAGGTGGTGACCGGTGAGCGGGAACCATCAGACCCTGGCGCTGCTGCTGTTCAGCGCGTTCGTCGCGGTGACGCTGGCCATCACGACGTGGGTGAGCCGCAACCGGCACGGTTCGGCGGAGGAGTTCTATGCCGGCGGGCGGTTGTTCTCGCCGATGGAGAATGGTTTTGCCATCTCCGGGGACTACATGTCGGCCGCGTCGTTCCTCGGCGTCACAGGACTCATCGCCCTCTACGGCTACGACGGCCTGCTGTACGTCGTGGGCTTCCTGGTGGCCTGGCTGGTCGTGTTGTTCCTGGTCGCCGAACTGGTGCGCAACTGCGGCCGGTTCACGCTCGCCGACGTCGTCGCCGCCCGCATGAGTGAGCGACCGGTGCGGATCGCGGCGGGAACGTCCTCCGTAACGGTGTCTGTTCTCTATCTGGTGGCGCAGATGGTGGGCGCGGGCAGCCTGGTCTCGTTGCTGCTCGGAGGCACGAGCGAGGCGGCGCGGAACTGGACGGTCGTCGGGGTCGGCGCGCTCATGGTGATCTATGTGTCGATGGGAGGGATGCGGGCGACCACGTGGATCCAGATCGTCAAGGCGGTTCTGCTGCTGGGCGGGACCGTCGCCCTCACCGCCCTCGTCCTGGTGCGCTTCCACGGGGACTTCAATGAGTTGCTGCGTTCCGCCGCGGCGCGCAGCGGACACGGCAAAGCCTTCCTCGTGCCCGGGCTGAGGTACGGCGGGGACTGGACGGCGCGCTTCGACTTCATGAGCCTCGGGCTCGCGCTGGTTCTCGGGACGGCCGGACTGCCGCACATCCTGTCGCGCTTCTACACCGTGCCGACGGCACGGGCCGCCCGCCGCTCGGTGGTGTGGGCGATCGGACTCATCGGCGGCTTCTACCTGATGACCATCGTGCTGGGCTTCGGCGCGGCGGCGATCGTCGGTCCTGAGGCGGTCCGCGGATCGAACGCGGCGGGCAACACCGCCGTTCCGCTGCTGGCCCTCGATCTCGGCGGCGGAGTCGACTCCACGGGTGGAACGGTTCTGTTCGCGGTCGTCGCCGCCATCGCCTTCGCCACCATTCTCGCGGTCGTCGCCGGGATCACGCTGGCGTCCTCGGCGGCAGTGGCCCACGACCTGTACGCCTCGATGCGCCGACGGCACGCTAAGCCGCGCAGCGAGGTCGCCGTGGCGCGTGCGGCGTCGGTCGGGATCGGCGTGGTCGCCATCGCCCTGGGGCTTCTGGCCCGCGATCTGAACGTGGCCTTCCTGGTGGGCCTCGCCTTTGCGGTCGCCGCGTCCGCGAACCTGCCCGTGCTGCTGTACTCCCTGTTCTGGCGCAACTTCACGACCCGCGGAGCCGTGTGGGCCGTATACGGCGGACTCGTGCCCTCGCTGCTGCTCGTGCTGTTGTCCCCGGTGGTGTCCGGGAGTCCCGGATCGCTCTTCCCTGGCGTGGACTTCCAGTACTTCCCGCTGGAGAACCCCGGGCTCGTCTCGATTCCCCTCGGCTTCGTCGCGGGCTGGCTCGGCACGGTCACCTCGCACGAACCGCCGGACGAGGCCAAGCACGCCGAGATCGAGGTCCGCGCGCTCACCGGCGCCGGGGCCGTCTGAGAGGGGTCGAGCAGGTCACCACCCCGGGTGGAACGGCCCTGCGCTCTCCGCGGCTCGGCCGAAGGACCTGCGCCTCACGTCGGGCTAGGGCGATACCCAGGCGTAGCGGTGTTCCGGGCGGCCCGTGTCGCCGTACTTGAGAGAGAGACGCAGGCGGCCGGCCTGTTCCAGGTGGCGCAGGTAGCGCTGGGCGGTGGACCTGCTGAGGCCCGTCTCGGCGGCCACCTCGTGGGCCGACAGGGGCTGGTGCGCGCGGTGCAGTACGCCGCAGATGAGGTCCGTGGTCGGCTCCGAGTGGCCGCTGGGCAGCCCTGGAGAGGACGGTGCGGGGGCGGCACGCAGGGCGCCGAACATCCGGTCGACCTGCTCCTGGCCGGTCACACTCCGGCCACCCACCCGGTCAACCGTGCGGCGAAGGGCGGCGTACGAGTCGAGGCGGGTGCGCAGCGCGGTGAAGGTGAACGGCTTGACCAGGTAGTGGACGGCGCCCAGACGCATCGCGGCCCGGACGGTCGTCACGTCGCTGGCCGCGGTGATCATGATGACGTCGGTGCCGTGACCTCGTTCGCGCATCCGGTGGACGAGTTCCAGACCTGTCAGGTCCGGCAGGTAGTGGTCGAGCAGCACCAGGTCGACGGGCGCGCGCTCTACGGCGGCCAGGGCCTGGGCAGCGCTGTGTGCGCGGGCGGCCACCCGGAATCCGGGAACCTTCCCCACGTAGCGCGCGTTGATCTCGGCGACGCGGAAGTCGTCGTCGACGACCAGGACGTCAATCATCTGGCCTCTTTCTCTCAAGGCCTGGCGAGCGTTAAGCCCGTGTTTCGGCTCCGCTGTTGTAGCGCGAGCAAAACGAGCACAACAGCCCCTTGCAAGCAGAAGTCGGCCTTGCGCCCAGAAGACTGATGCTGTGGCCCGCGCCACATCTACGGTCCCGGCCCATGAGCGCAGACACCAGCCCCGCCATCGAGCTGCGGGGCGCGAGCAAGATCTTCAAGACCCCGTCGGGGGGTCTGCACACCGCTGTGCGGGAACTCGACCTGACCGTCGGACGCGGCGAGTTCGTCGCCGTCGTCGGCCCCACCGGCTGTGGAAAGTCCACCACGCTGACCCTGGTGAGCGGTCTGGAGGAGCCCACCGAGGGCGAGGTCCTGGTCACCGGGGAGCCCGTCGCCGGCGTCGGGAACAAGGTCGGTTTCGTCTTCCAGCAGGACGCCACCTTCCCCTGGCGCACGGTCCTGTCCAACGTGATGGCGGGGCCCCGCTTCCGGGGCGTGCCCAA
Source organism: Streptomyces sp. NPDC102279 (assembly GCF_044766365.1). Classification (NCBI taxonomy): domain Bacteria; kingdom Bacillati; phylum Actinomycetota; class Actinomycetes; order Kitasatosporales; family Streptomycetaceae; genus Streptomyces; species Streptomyces sp. NPDC102279. The sequence continues at coordinate 112,361 of NZ_JBIWLU010000018.1, forward strand.
GGCCGAGGCCAAGGAGCGGGCCCGCGAGTGGCTGTCCCGGGTCGGTCTGACGGCCTTCGAGGACCGCTACCCGCACCAGCTGTCCGGCGGTCAGCGTAAGCGCGTCGCTCTCGCGGCGACTTTCGTCAACGATCCCGAGATCCTCCTCATGGACGAGCCGTTCTCGGCGCTCGACGTGCAGACCCGGGCGCTGATGTCCGACGAACTTCTCGAACTGTGGGAGGGCACCGGCGCCTCGGTCGTCTTCGTCACCCACGACCTGGAGGAGTCCATCGCGCTCGCCGACAAGGTCGTCGTGATGACCGCGGGCCCCGCCACCGTGAAGCAGGTCTTCGACATCGACCTGCCACGACCTCGCAAGGTCGAATCGGTGCGCCTCGAACCACGGTTCATCGAGATCTACCGCGAGATCTGGGAATCTCTCGGCGAAGAGGTCCGCATCACCCGTGAGAGGGGTGCCGCCGATGTCGCCTGAACTTCTCAGCACTCCGGTCGTCGACACGGTGAAGGTGCCGGGCCGCGAGCAGTCCCGCGTCCGTGCCGCGCGCAAGCGCAAGATCATGGTGAACGCCGCCCGCGTCGTGCTCCTGATCGCCGTCCTCGGCCTCTGGGAAGTGCTCTCGCGGGCCAAGGTCATCGACCCGTTCAACTTCTCGATGCCCTCGAAGATCTGGGACCAGACCTACACCTGGATGACCCACGGGACCGCGCTCGGTTCCCTCGGCGAGCAGATCTGGTACACGCTGTACGAAGCGCTGCTCGGCTGGATCATCGGTGTCGTCGCGGGTGTGGTGTTCGGCATCGCGCTGGGGCGGATCACCTTGCTCGCAGACGTACTTGGTCCATACATCAAGGTGCTCAACTCCATACCGAGGATCGTCCTCGCCCCCATCTTCGTCATCTGGTTCGGCCTCGGGCCGGCTTCCAAGATCGCCTCGGCCGTGGTGCTGGTCTTCTTCCCGGTGTTCTTCAACGCCTTCCAAGGCGCCCGGGAGGTCGACCGCAACCTGGTCGCCAACGCCCGGATCCTCGGCGCGAGCGACCGGCGCGTGACACTCCAGGTCGTCATCCCGTCCGCGACGTCGTGGATCTTCACCAGCCTCCATGTCAGTTTCGGCTTCGCCCTCATCGGCGCGATCGTCGGCGAGTACATCGGCGCGACCAAGGGCATAGGCCTGCTCGTCGCCCAGTCGCAGGGGACCTTCAACGCGGCCGGCGTGTACGCCGCGATGCTCATCCTCGCCGTCGTCGCCCTCCTCGCCGAGGGACTGCTGACCTTCGCCGAGCGCCGCATCTTCCGCTGGAAGCCGTCGGATTCCGACCGCTGACCCGCCGCTGACCTGCCGCGGGCCCGCACGGCCCGTGACCTGCACCCGTACTGCTCCTGAACTTTCACAAGGACGTGAACCGCATGCGCATCACCGCCCGGTACTCCGCGTTGGCAGCCGCCGGACTGCTCGCTCTCACCTCGCTCACCGCCTGCGCCAATGACGCGGCCAGTTCGACGGCCGACTCCGGCAGCGGCGGTGGAGGCGGCAAGGGGGAGCACGTCAAGATCATGGTCGGCGGCCTCGACAAGGTCATCTACATGCCCGCGATGCTCACGCAGCGGCTCGGCTACTTCCAGGACGAGGGTCTCGACGTCCAGCTCCTCAGTGAGCCGGCCGGTGTCCAGGCCGAGACGGCCCTCGTGTCCGGACAGGTGCAGGCGGCCGTCGGCTTCTACGACCACACGCTCGACCTGCAGACCAAGGGCAAGGCGGTCGAGTCCGTCGTGCAGTTCTCGCACGCTCCCGGTGAGGTGGAGATCGTCTCCAGCAAGCGGGCGGGTGACATCACTTCGCCCAAGGACTTCAAGGGCACGAAGCTCGGAGTCACGGGGCTCGGGTCCTCGACCGACTTCCTCACCAAGTACCTCGCGGTGAAGAACGGCGTGAAGGTGAGCGAGTTCACGCCGGTCGCCGTCGGCGCCGGACCCACGTTCGTCTCGGCTCTACAGCAGGGTGCGATCGACGGCGGCATGACGACCGATCCCACCGTCGCGACCGTCATGGCGAAGAAGCTCGGCAAGGTGCTCGTCGACATGCGGACGCCCGAGGGCTCGCAGGCGGCGCTCGGCGGGCCCTACCCCTCGTCCAGCCTCTACATGCAGACGGACTGGGCGAATGGCCACAAGGAGACGGTCCAGAAGCTGGCCAACGCCTTCGTGAAGACGCTTCAGTGGATGTCCACGCACAGTGCGTCCGACATCGCCGCCAAGATGCCCGCGGACTACTCCCAGGGCGACAAGAAGCTGTACGCCGAGGCCATCCAGAGCACGCTCCCGATGTTCACCAAGGACGGTGTGATGCCCAAGAACGGTCCGGAGACCGTCGAGAAGGTCCTCAAGGCGTTCAACCCCAACATCCAGAACACCGATGTGGACCTGAGCAAGACGTACACGACGGAGTTCGTGGACAAGGCCGCCAACTGATCCCGCGGGCGCAGGCCGCCCGGTCACTCAGTTTTCTCAGACGCGGGTCGCCCAGACATAGCGATGCTCCGGGCGGCCCGCGTCGCCGTACTTGAGGGTCAGCGTGGCCCTCCCCGTGCGCTCCAGCAGCTTCAGATAGCGCTGAGCGGTCTGCCGGCTCAGTCCGGTCTCCTCGGCGACCTCCTGCGCCGACAGTGGGCCCTCGGCGTCGATCAGGGCGCGCCGCACCAGCCCGGCCGTCGGGGGAGAGTGCCCCTTGGGGAGATCCGGCTCGGCGCTTGCCGAGAGGGTTCCGAAGATCCGGTCCACCTGGGCCTGCTCGGCCTCGCCTCCACCGTCCAGAGTGCGTCTCAGCTCCGCGTACGCCTCCAGCTTGGTGCGCAGTCCGGCGAAGGCGAAGGGCTTGACCAGGTACTGGAGCGCCCCCTGGCGCATGGCCGCCCGGACGGTGGAGATGTCACGGGCCGCGGTCACCATGATCACGTCGGTCTGATGGCCGCGCCGGCGCATCTCCTGGACGACCGCGAGTCCGGTCTCGTCGGGCAGGTAGTGGTCCATGAGGACCAGGTCCAGGTGGGGCAGCTCCTCCACCAGCCCCAGTGCCTCAGCGGCGGTGTGCGCCTCTCCGGCGACGTGGAAACCCGGCACCTTCGCCACGTAGGCGGCGTTGACCCGGGCGACCCGTGTGTCGTCGTCGACGACCAGGACCTCGATCATCGCGACTCCTCCTCGGCGTACCCGGTTTCCGGCACCTCTTCCGTGCTCGCGACTGCCGCGCGCGCGGGATCGACGTTCGCGGCCACGTCCCCGTTCGCCGCCACGTCCCCGAGCGTCCCCGCCGGCGCCTCCGTGAGCGCCTCGGGCAGAACGACGGTGAACTCGGCACCCCCGCCTTCCGCGTCGGACACCTCCGCGCTGCCGCCCTGCCGCTCGGCGAGCCGGCGCACCAGGGAGAGACCGATTCCGCGCTTGCCGTGGGCCGGGGGCTTCTTCGTGCTCCAACCATCGGTGAAGATCAACTCCCGCCGCTCCGCGGGGATGCCTGGTCCGGTGTCCTGGACCCGCAGCACTGCGGTGCGTTCCACCGACCGCAACTCGACCTCCACGCGCGCGTGGGGCGTGCCCGCGACGGCGTCCAGCGCGTTGTCGACGAGGTTCCCCACCACGGTGACGAGCCCGCGCGGATCGACCAGCCGGTCCGGCAGCATCGTCCTGTCCGAGATCCACAACGCCACACCGCGCTCGGCAGCCACCGTCGCCTTGCCCACCAGAAGGGCGGCGAGCAGCGGATCGTGGATCTTCTCGGTGACCTGTTCCGCGGTGACCCTGTGGTCGCCGACCACCTCTCCGACGAACTCCACGGCGTCGTCGTACATCTCCAGTTCGAGCAGCCCCAGGAGCGTGTGCATGCGGTTGGCGTGCTCGTGATCCTGTGCCCGTAGGGCATCGATGAGGCCGTGGGTGGAGTCCAGTTCGCGCCCCAACTGCTCCAGCTCGGTGCGGTCGCGCAACGTGGCGACCGCACCACCGTCGTCGGTGGGCATCCGGTTGGCGACCAGCACGCGCTGGCCGCGGACGGTGAGCAGATCGGTGCCGGTCACCCGCCCGGCGAGTACGTCGGTCGTACGGCCGGCCCCGAGCGCGTCGTCCAGCGGCTGCCCGATGGCCTCGGCACCGACCCCCAGCAGACGCTGCGCCTCGTCGTTCAGGAGGCGCACGCGACCGCCTCGGTCCAGCGCGACCACGCCCTCCCGGATACCGTGCAGCATCGCCTCGCGCTCCGCCAGCAGGGCCGAGATGTCGGAGAACGCCAGGTCACGGGTCTGTCGCTGGACCCTGCGGGAGATCAGATACGCGGCCAGCGCACCGACGGCCAAGGCTCCACCCGCGTACGCGAACAGCCCCGGGATCGCGTCGATCAACCGTGCCCGCACGCTGTCGTACCGGATACCCACCGAAACCGCGCCGATGATCTGGTCGTCGGCGTCGCGCAACGGGACCTTGCCGCGCGCGGAGCGGCCCAGGGTTCCGGTGTCGATCTCCATGACGTCGCGGCCCTCCAGGGCCTTGTGCGGGTTCGTCGAGACCTCCTCGCCGATCTCAGTCGGGTCGGTGTGCGACCACCGGATGCCCCGCGTGTCCATCACGACGACGTACTCGGCGCCGCTTGCCTTCCGTATCCGCTCCGCCTCGGCCTGCACCGGCCCGGTCGTGGAAGGACTCGTGTTCCTGAGGTCCTCGGCGATCTGCGGCTGCACCGCTGTGGTCTGCGCGATCGCGAGGGCGCGCTGCATGGCCTGGTCGTCGAGCTGCGCGCTGAGCGGCGCCAGGAACAGCCCGGTGGCGAGAACGGCCACTCCCGCCGCGATCGCGATCTGCATCAGCAGGACCTGCGAGAACACCCGCCGCGGCATACCGAGTCGCAGTCGTCGTGCGGGGGGAGTAGGGCTCATGCATAGGACCGTACGGGGGCAGGTGCGGCGCGCCGAAGGGGTTGTGGCATGGATCTCTTGATCAATGCCGAACCGGTGCCCGCTCGGAGATCAACGAGAGACGGTATTGATCAACGAGTGACCGGGCGCTGATGCTCGTCGGCTGATCAATGATCGACGGGCGTGGATGCCGGTGAGATGCCGGTGATCAGCAGGCCACGGCGACGACCGTCTCCTCCAGCTGCCGCACTGCCACGACGTCCATCCGGGCCGGGGAACCCAGTGCCGAGCCGCAGCTCTCCGGGCGAGGCGGCAGCGAGCTTCCCTGAGCGACGATGACCCTCCACAGCCGACCGTCGGCGTGGGCCACGGTGACCTCCCACCGCGGAGCGGTTCCGTCGGTGCGGACGACGGTCAGAGCGCCGGCGGCGTGCTCGCCCGCCGCGGTCCGTACGGCCAGTTCGGCCGCTTGGCCGGGCCGCTCCCACGCGGAGTTCCCGCGGCAGCCCTCGGTGACGACCCGGCCCTCCCGGACGCCCTGGAGGATCTCCTTGACGGCGTGGGCTTCAGCACGGCCGTACGCGTATCCGTTCGGCAGTACGAGCACGGTGGGGGAGAACCGATGACCGCCCAGATGAGTGACCTCCCAAGCGCCGTTCACCCCGGAAGCGGCCAGTTCCGCCGCGAGGGGCCGGCCGAGCAGGGCACAGCAGCGGTCGCGCTTTCCGTTGGTGCAGACGAGCGCGAGCGGTTCCTCCGTGTGGGGTCGCGCGTGGAGGACCTCGTCGAAGGACTGCGGGTCGCCCTGCCCGAGCGCGGCGAAGTCGAGGCCGAGCAGCAGTTCAGGGTCGCCGGCCATGGCGCCGTGCAGCCATACGTTTCCCGGCGCGGTGTGGGCCGCATAGATGTGCCGTTCGGCGGGCGTGCCGCAGTCCGCGTGGCGCCCGGGGTGGCGGATCAGCGCGATCCGCACGCCTGTGCCCTGCGCGGCCGCCTCGAGGGCGCGGCCGAGCGTGGGGTCCAGGTGGCTCGATGTGAGCGCCTTGGCGCCCCAGGGCCCGGGCTGCTCGATCAGCAGCCATGTCCTCGCGGTGGCCGCGGTCCCAGCCATGGGCTCGTCGAGATGCCGCGACGCGCTTGTGCACGTACTCACAGAGGTGAGCCTAACCTGACTTCGTCCAGGGCGACTTCTCGTCGCGTGCACGTGCGGCGATCTCGGGGCGGTGCATAGCCGTTCGGGCGTGAGAGGGAGCGGGCGCCGGGGCAGCGCCCGCTCGGTGCTCTCCTCTTGGGCGGAGGGCGGAGGGCGGAGGGCGGAGGGCGAAGGGCGGAGTCCTAGAGGCCGCTGGGGAGCGGCTGCGGCGGACGTTCGCCTACGTAGTGGCCGCTCGGGCGCATCCTCAGCGGGCGCTCCGCGTACTCCTCCAGGGTGTGCGCGATCCAGCCCGCCGTCCGGGCGACGGCGAAGATCGTCTCTCCGGCGGAGGCCGGCATGCCGGACGAGACGGTGAAGGCGGCCAGCGCGAGGTCGACATTGGCGTGCAGGGGTGCGTGCCGGGCGGTGGTCGCCACGACGTCGTGCGCCGCCGCCACGGCTGGCGCCGCACCGGGTACGTCCTCCAGGAGGGCGAACAAGGCACGCGCGCGGGGATCCTCGCCGGTGTAGAGCCGGTGGCCGAGTCCGGGGACGCGGCGCCCGGCGCGCAGCTCGTCCGCGATCACGGGGGCCGCGGTTCCCTGGTCCAGCACGTCGAGGAGCAATCGGTGCGCGAGGCCGCTGGCCGCTCCGTGCAGCGGACCTTCGAGGACGCCCAGTCCCGCCGACACGGCTGCGTAGGGGTGCGCGCGGGCCGACGCCGCGACCCGGACCGCCAGGGTCGACGCGGCCAGGTCGTGGTCCACCAGCAGGCCGAGCGCCGTGTCCAGGACGCGCAGTGACGGGTCGTCGGGCGCACGTCCGGTGAGCCTCGCCCACAGCCGACGGGCCAGAGGACCCTCGTCGCGGTGGTCACGTCGGACGGGGGGCAGTGCGGCGACGAGGGTGGGGATGAGGGTTCGCCCGGTGCCGAGTACGGCGTTCTCGGAGAGGTCGAAGCGGAGCGGGTCGGCCGCCGCCGCGGCGATCGCGGCGACGCGCAGGCGGTCGGTGGGACCGCTGTGCTCGGGCAACGCGTCGACGCTGTGCCGAGCGGCGGTCACCGAAGCCTCCGGGGCCGTGAACGTGACACCCGGGCGCAGCTCGCCGGTCCAGAGCCATTCGGCGATCTCTTCGTAGGAGTGGTGTGCCGCCAGCTCCGTCGCGTCGACGCCACGGAAGTAGTACCGGTCCTTGTCGATCAGAGTGAGGCGCGTCCGGACGGACAGCTCGCCCGGACTTCCCGAACTACCGCTGCCCTCACGTCTGTTGCGTCGGGCGAGTGCCTCCACCTCCTCGGCGTCGAAAGTGCTTCCGCGCCCTCCCGACTCGCGCCGGCTGCCCAGCTGTCCACGGCTCACGTAGGCGTAGACGGTTTCCGGCTTCACGCCGAGCAGCTCGGCCGTCTCCTTGGTGCTGAGTCGTCGGCCCTCGTGCGCTGGCGTTGCCGCTTCTCGATCCCTCATGGGCGCCACCGTATCTGTGGATCGTTATATTGATTAGATCAATATTGACATCAGTAGAGTCAAGCATGGACAGTCGAATCAAGTCCAGGGAGGAAACATGCCGATCAACCGCACCGCGTCCACCTCCGTCGACGTACCGCGAGGACTCGCGGGCGTCGTCGTCACCGACACCGAACTGGGTGACGTCAGGGGGCTGGAGGGCTTCTACCACTACCGTCAGTACTCGGCCGTCGAACTCGCGCAGACCCGTGGCTTCGAGGACGTCTGGCATCTGTTGGCGCACGGCGAACTGCCCGACGCGACGCAGCGCGCAGCCTTCATGGAACGGACCGCGGGGCTGCGCGGACTGCCGGAGGACGTGCGCACCGCACTGCCGGCCATTGCCGCGGCGACTGGCCTCTCCGGACCGCTCGCGGGACTGCGTACCGCGTTGTCGCTGCTCGGGGCCTCGCTCGGGTTCCGGCCGGTCTACGACATCGACGCGGAGCGGCGTCGCAACGACGGCCTCGCGGCGGCGGCGACCGTCCCGACCCTGCTCACCGCGCTGTACCGGATCGGGCAGGGACTGGAGCCGGTCGAACCTCGCGCAGACCTCGGCTATGCGGCCAACTACCTGTACATGCTCACGGGTTCGGAGCCGGACACGCACCGGGCTCGTGCAGTTGAGCAATACCTCATTTCAACCATTGATCACGGATTCAATGCATCAACGTTCACGGCACGGGTGATCGCGTCGACGGGCGCGGACGTCGCGGCCTGCCTCGTAGGTGCGGTCGGAGCGCTGTCCGGGCCCCTGCACGGGGGTGCTCCCAGCCGTGCGCTGGACACACTCGACGCGATCGGGACCCCCGACCGCATCGACGGCTGGATCCGTGAGCGTGTCCTCGCCGGCGACCGCATCATGGGGTTCGGGCACCCCGTCTACCGCACGGAGGACCCGCGTTCGCGGATGCTCCGAGGTATCGCCCAGGAGTTCGGCGGCCCCCTCGTCGACTTCGCCGTCGAAGTGGAACACCGCGTGGAGGGGATCCTCGCCGAGCTGAAGCCGGGCCGCGAACTGCACACCAACGTGGAGTTCTACGCCGGTGTCGTCATGGAACTCTGCGGGCTCCCCCGGGAGATGTTCACACCCACGTTCGCCGCCGCCCGCGTGGTCGGCTGGAGCGCGAACATCCTGGAACAGGCGGAGGACTCGAAGATCATCCGCCCGGCGGCCCGTTATGTGGGGCCTGTTCCGCCGGTCGCGGTGCCCCTGCTGGGCTGAGGAGTTCGGCCGATGAGAAGGGTCGGCGTGGCGACATCCCGGACCTGGGGTCTCCGCGCGCGACGGGACGGTCCTCGCGGGTCAACAACGCCCCCGGAAGTTCACCCGTGTTGCTTGCTCGTTTTCAAGGACCACAGGCAACGTGAGGCGATACCTTTGGCGCGCCCAGACCTCTGCGCACTCCGACGGAACACCCCTGCGCTCGGAGACTATTGCCTCCGACGAGCACCTCCGCTCGGAGGTTTTTTCGCTCCGAGAAACCACCGCTCGGTTGCGGTCCCCTTGCCGATTCCGAGTCATAAAGGTTGGTATTACCAAGTGAAGATCGTGCGACGTGTCGGGGCTACTCCACGCGAACGTGGCAGCGCCACGGGCCAGTCCTGCCCTGACATCTTCGAGCTCAGTGACGGCGACTTCGCGGTCATCGGGCGCGAGGCCACCCGTGAGCTCGACCCGGAGCTCCCTGCCGACGCCGCACGGGCCGACTATGAGCGGATCGTGGTCATCTCACGCGATACGTTGCTGCGCGCCAAGAAAGACATTCCGGACGCCTGAGCCGACTGGCTGCCCCGTTCCGAATCTCTTCTCCATGCATGACCTCGCCGACTTCAAGGCGAGGAAGAGGCCCGGTATCACCTGACGCCGGGCCTTTCACGCGTCCGGATGCGGCTTCGGGTGCATGGTGTGAGGGCGCCGACCGGCGTGAGGCGCGAGAACTACTCCTCGTCCGGCTCCCCGATGACCCACCATTCATCGGCCTCGGCATCCGCCTGATCCTGGATCAGGGTGTCCATCATCCGGCCCAGTTGGGCCTCGTCGGACGCGTCGGGCAGGCTCTTGCGATGGTGCTGCGTAGCCGCCCAGTAGTCACGGAAGACGGGGTTCTGGCACATGATCCGGAAGTGGCCATGAAGCTCCGCTCGGTTCAGCGCCCCGATCCGGTGGAAGTACAGGGCGTTGATGTAGAGCGCGTTCGCGAAGAGGTACTGGCGTTGCTTCTCGGGTCCGATCTCGGTCTCGTACGTGTTGAGGACGGCGGCGAGGGCGGGATCGTCCATGGCCTTGCACAACAGGTCGAAGTGGAGGCGGTGCTGCTCGGTGAGCACGGCTCGCCTGCGGTGTCGCGAGCCGCGTTCCTTCACGGCATGGGCCGCGACGCCGATCCCGGCCCGGGCGGCCGAGCCGAACCTCCGTATCGCGGAACTCTGTGTGGCCATGTCAACCCCCGAATTAGGCGACCGTCCGCCGGTCGTCGGTTGTGGGGCGACAGGGAGCGGACCGGCGAGCGGTGGGCGGCGCGCTTGCCGTCTCCCAGTCTTGCCGAGCGGCTCTGATCGGCAGGGAGGCGGAGAGGAGGCGCACGGAGGGACGTGCGGGTCGCGTTTCCCGGCGCCATGCCCAACGTGTGCCCCGCGAGCGCCGCGGACAATCGTTCAGTCAGGGGCGCTTCCTCCCACTCGTATGCTGGGGCGGTATTCGTTCCCCGCGTGAGCGCCGGTCCCGTGAGCCGGTGCGCGCGCAGGTCTCAGAGAGGCGCACGTTGAGTCAGTCGAGTTCGCGGCAGATCCCGGTCATCGTCCTCGCGGGCTTCCTGGGCTCCGGCAAGACCACGTTGCTCAACCACCTCCTGCACCGCAGTGGCGGCAGCCGTATCGGAGCCGTCGTCAACGACTTCGGGGCGATCGAGATCGACGCGATGGCAGTGGCCGGAGCGCTCGGCGACTCCACCGTCTCGCTCGGCAACGGGTGCCTGTGCTGTGCCGTCGACGTCAGCGAACTTGATCAATATCTTGATCGGCTCGCTCAACCCTCCGCCCGGATCGACGTCATCGTCATCGAGGCGAGCGGGCTCGCCGAACCCCAGGAACTCGTCCGCATGGTGCTGGCCAGCGAGCATCCGGGAATCGTCTACGGGGGACTCGTCGAGGTCGTCGACGCCGCCGAGTTCGACGGCACGCGCGAGAAGCATCCCGAGATCGACCGGCACCTCGCCCTCGCCGATCTCGTCGTCGTGAACAAGACCGACCGGGCCGAGGACGGGGAGCGGGTGCTGCGCGTCGTCCGGGACCTGGCCGACCGGGCGGCGGTCGTCCCGGCCACCTACGGCCGCGTGGACCCCGAGTTCCTCTTCGACTGCAGGCCGAGCGAGGAGCGCATCGGCCAACTGTCCTTCGACGATCTCCACGACCAGGAGGACGACGGTCGGCAGGTGGGGGACGGTCACCGGGACGGCCCGCACGCGGGCCATCTGCACACCGCCTACACGTCCCTCGCGTTCACCTCCGACGTGTCGATGGACCCCCGGCGCCTGATGGCCTTCCTCGACAGCAGGCCGGAGGGGCTCTACCGGATCAAGGGGTACGTGGACTTCGGTGTTCAGGACACCCGCAACCGGTACGCCGTGCACGCCGTGGGGCGGTTCCTGCGGTTCTATCCCGAGCTCTGGGCCGACGCGGACCGGCGGCTGACCCAGCTCGTTCTCATCGGGTCCGGCATCGACACGGCAGCTCTCACCAAGGAGCTGGAGGCGTGCAAGGAGGACGCCCCACACGCCGACGAACACAGCATGTGGGGCGTCCTCCGCTACGTGCGGGAGCCGGACTCCGAGAGCTGACCCGGGCTACACCGGGCCCGCCACCACCGACACCGTCCGGCCCAGGGAGATGCCCGAGCCGTCACGGCGCGGGTCGATCTCCGGCAGGTCGACGGGCGTGCCGTTCCTCTGCGCCGCGCGTCCCGGCGTCGGGCCCGTCCAGGCGAGGGACAGGCAGTCCTCGCCCTTCAGGAAGCGCTGGCAGCGCACGCCGCCCGTCGCGCGTCCCTTGCGGGGGTACTGGTCCAACGGGGTCAGCTTGGCCGTGGTCTGGACGGAGTCGTCCAGCGTCCCGCGCGAGCCGGCCACCGTGAACACCACCGCGTCCACTGCCGGGTCGACGGCCGCGAAGGAGATCACCTTCGCGCCGTCGGTCAGCTTGATGCCCGCCATGCCGCCCGCGGCACGGCCCTGCGGTCGGACCTGCGAGGCCTGGTAGCGCAGCAACTGGGCGTCGTCCGCGATGAAGACCAGGTCCTCCTCGCCGGTGCGCAGCTCGACCGCGCCGACGATCCGGTCCCCGTCCTTGAGGGTGATGACCTCCAACTCCTCCTTGTTCGAGGGGTAGTCGGGCACCACACGCTTGACGACACCCTGCTCCGTGCCGATCGCCAGGCCGGGCGACGACTCGTCGAGCGTGGTCAGGCAGATCACCGTCTCCTTGGGCTCCAGGGTGGACAGGAACTCCGAGACCGGGGCGCCTCCGGAGAGGTTGGGCGCCGCCGCCGTCTCCGGCAGCCGTGGGAGGTCGATCACGTTCAGGCGGAGGAGACGGCCCAGGGACGTGACGACGCCGATCTCGCCGCGTGCCGTCGCCGGCACCACCGAGACGATCACGTCGTGCTTGGTGCGCTTGCCGTCCGGGTCCTGCTCGAAGGGGTCGCCGTTCGCCGTGCGGGCCAGCAGTCCCGTCGAGGACAGCAGCACCCGGCACGGGTCGTCGGCCACCTGGAGCGAGACGGTCGGGGCCGGCGAGCCGGCGGACTCCAGGAGCACCGTGCGCCGGTCGGTGCCGAACTTCTTGGCCACCGCGGCCAGTTCGCCCGAGACGAGCTTGCGCAGCTCCGCGTCCGAATCGAGGATCCCGGTCAGCTCGTCGATCTCGCCCGTCAGGCGGTCGCGCTCCGACTCGAGCTCGATGCGGTCGAAGCGGGTCAGGCGGCGCAGCGGCGTGTCCAGGATGTACTGCGTCTGGATCTCGGAGAGGGAGAAGTGCTCGATCAGGCGTTCCTTGGCCTGAGCCGAGTTGTCGCTGGAGCGGATGAGGCGGATGACCTCGTCGATGTCCAGGAGGGCGACGAGGAGGCCCTCGACCAGGTGCAGCCGGTCGCGCTTCTTGCCGCGCCGGAACTCGCTGCGACGGCGGACGACGGTGAACCGGTGGTCGAGGTAGACCTCCAGCAGTTCCTTGAGGCCGAGCGTGAGCGGCTGGCCGTCCACCAGGGCCACGTTGTTGATACCGAAGGACTCCTCCATCGGCGTCAGCTTGTAGAGCTGCTCGAGGACCGCCTCCGGCACGAAGCCGTTCTTGATCTCGATGACCAGACGCAGACCGTGGGCACGGTCGGTGAGGTCCTTCACGTCGGCGATGCCCTGGAGCTTCTTCGCGCCGACCAGGTCCTTGATCTTGGCGATCACCTTCTCCGGGCCGACGGTGAAGGGCAGTTCGGTGACGACGAGGCCCTTGCGGCGGGCCGTGACGTCCTCCACCGACACCGTGGCGCGGATCTTGAAGGTGCCGCGGCCCGTCTCGTAGGCGTCTCTGATCCCGGAGAGGCCGACGATCCGGCCGCCGGTGGGCAGGTCGGGGCCCGGGACGTGCTTCATCAGGGTCTCGAGGTCGGCCCCCGGGTACCGGATGAGGTGCCGGGCGGCCGCGATGACCTCGCCGAGGTTGTGCGGCGGCATGTTGGTGGCCATACCGACGGCGATGCCCGACGATCCGTTGACCAGGAGGTTCGGGAAGGCGGCCGGAAGGGCCACCGGCTCCCGCTCCTGGCCGTCGTAGTTGGGCGTGAAGTCGACCGTGTCCTCGTCGATCGACTCGGTCATCAACGACGTCGCGTCGGCCATCCGGGCCTCGGTGTAACGCATCGCGGCCGGCGGGTCGTCGTTGCCGAGCGAGCCGAAGTTGCCGTGGCCGTCGACCAGGGGCACGCGCATGGAGAAGGGCTGCGCGAGTCGCACCAAGGCGTCGTAGATCGACGCGTCTCCGTGCGGGTGGAGCTTACCCATGACCTCGCCGACGACGCGGGCACACTTCACGTAGCCGCGGTCGGGGCGCAGGCCCATCTCGTTCATCTGGTACACGATGCGACGGTGTACCGGCTTGAGGCCGTCGCGGGCGTCCGGCAGGGCTCGCGAGTAGATGACCGAGTACGCGTATTCGAGGAAGGAGCCCTGCATCTCGTCCACGACGTCGATGTCGAGGATCTTCTCCTCGTACGAGTCGTCGGGCGGCGGGGTCTTCGTGCTGCGGCGGGCCATCGCTGCTGCGGCTCCTTCACAGTCTCTGCCGGGGCATGAACGGGTTCTGACGCGCACCATTGTGGACCGCCCCGCTGACAACGCGGACCGCGACCCGTCCGTAGCGGCCTCCCGGAGCGCCCCGAGGCCCCTGTCACGACCGTTCCCGAGACGTCGTCGTGGCCGCCGCCTGACCCCTGCCGCACCCACCCCGCCCCCGTGTCCGGAAGGTTCTCGGGGGCGTGCGAGGGGCGCTCGCGGTTCTCGCTCTCGGCGTACGAGGTGCGGGAACTTCGCCAGGCGTCCACACGCTTGCATACAGTGGCAGGACCGACAGGAATGACGCAGTTCCGCGATCGAAGGGACGTACATGCCCATGGGTCACACGGCCACAGCTGAGGCAGGCTCCGGCGGCCTGACAGCGACCGAGCACCGCCTGGCCAACGGCCTGCGTGTGGTGCTCTCCGAGGACCATCTGACCCCGGTCGCGGCGGTGTGCCTCTGGTACGACGTCGGCTCGCGCCACGAGGTCAAGGGCCGGACCGGGCTCGCCCACCTCTTCGAGCACCTGATGTTCCAGGGCTCCAAGCAGGTCCACGGAAACGGGCACTTCGAACTCGTCCAGGGCGCTGGTGGCTCGCTCAACGGCACGACGAGTTTCGAGCGCACCAACTACTTCGAGACCATGCCCACCCACCAGCTGGAGCTCGCGCTCTGGCTGGAGGCCGACCGCATGGGATCGCTGCTCGCCGCGCTGGACGACGAGTCCATGGAGAACCAGCGCGACGTCGTGAAGAACGAGCGCCGCCAGCGTTACGACAACGTTCCGTACGGCACAGCGTTCGAGAAGCTGACCTCGCTCGCGTACCCCGAGGGCCACCCGTACCACCACACCCCGATCGGGTCGATGGCGGACCTGGACGCGGCGACCCTGGAGGACGCCCGCGCGTTCTTCCGCACGTACTACGCGCCCAACAACGCGGTTCTGTCGGTCGTCGGCGACATCGACCCGGAGCAGACGCTCGCCTGGGTCGAGAAGTACTTCGGCTCCGTGATCGGACACGACGGCAAGCCCGCCCCGCGTGACGGCTCGCTGCCCGAGACGATCGGCGAGCAGCTGCGCGAGGTCGTCGAGGAAGAGGTCCCGGCGCGCGCCCTGATGGCCGCCTACCGCCTCCCGGAGGACGGCACGCGCGCGTGCGACGCGGCCGACCTGGCCCTCACCGTCCTCGGCGGCGGCGAGTCCTCCCGGCTCTACAACCGGCTCGTACGCCGTGACCGCACCGCCGTCGCCGCCGGCTTCGGCCTGCTGCGGCTCGCCGGCGCGCCCTCCCTGGGGTGGCTGGACGTGAAGACGTCCGGTGACGTCGAGGTCCCGGTCATCGAGGCCGCCGTCGACGAGGAGCTCGCCCGGTTCGCCGAGGAGGGTCCGACGGCCGAGGAAATGGAGCGCGCGCAGGCCCAGTTGGAGCGCGAGTGGCTGGACCGCCTCGGCACGGTCGCGGGCCGGGCGGACGAACTGTGCCGGTACGCCGTCCTGTTCGGCGACCCGCAGCTCGCCCTGACCGCCGTACAGCGCGTCCTGGAGGTCACCGCCGAGGAGGTCCAGGAGGTCGCCAAGGCCCGCCTGCGTCCCGACAACCGTGCCGTGCTCGTCTACGAGCCCACCGCCCCCGAAGCCACCGACGCCGCTGACGACACCGACGAGGAGGCGGCGAAGTGACCGAGCTCGCCACCATGGACTTCCATCCGCAGCCCCAGGCCGGCCGGCCGAAGCCGTGGGCGTTCCCCGCCCCGGAGCGCGGCACCCTGGACAACGGCCTGACCGTCCTGCGCTGCCACCGCCCCGGCCAGCAGGTCGTCGCCGTCGAGGTGATCCTCGCCGCGCCGCTGGAGGCCGAGCCCGCGGGCTTGGACGGCCTCGCCACGATCATGGCCCGCGCCTTCTCCGAGGGCACGGACAAGCACTCGGCCGAGGACTTCGCCGCCGAACTGGAGCGCTGCGGCGCCACGCTCGACGCGCACGCCGACCACCCCGGTGTCCGGCTGTCCCTCGAAGTGCCCGTCTCGCGTCTGCCCAAGGGCCTCGGCCTGCTCGCCGACGCCCTGCGCGCACCGGCCTTCGCGGACAGCGAGATCGAGCGCCTGGTGCGCAACCGGCTCGACGAGATCCCGCACGAGACGGCCAACCCGGGCCGCCGCGCGGCCAAGGAGCTCTCCCGGCAGCTGTTCCCGGCGACGGCGCGCATGTCGCGCCCGCGTCAGGGCACCGAGGAGACCGTCGAGAAGATCGACTCCGCGGCCGTGCGGTCCTTCTACGAGAAGCACGTACGTCCCGCGACGGCCACCGCCGTGGTGGTCGGCGACCTCACCGACGTGGACGTGGACGCGCTGCTCGGTGACACCCTCGGCTCCTGGACCGGCTCGACCGCCGAGCCGCGCCCGGTGCCGCCGGTGAACGCCGACGACACGGGCCGGGTGATCATCGTGGACCGCCCCGGCGCCGTCCAGACGCAGCTGCTGATCGGGCGGGTCGGCGCCGACCGGCACGACCGTGTGTGGCCGGCCCAGGTGCTCGGCACCTACTGCCTCGGCGGCACCCTCACCTCGCGCCTGGACCGTGTCCTGCGCGAGGAGAAGGGCTATACGTACGGGGTGCGGGCGTTCGGCCAGGTCCTGCGTTCCGCGCCGGACGGCACCGGTGCCGCGATGCTCGCCATCAGCGGCTCGGTGGACACCCCGAACACCGGCCCGGCGCTCGATGACCTGTGGAAGGTGCTCCGCACCCTCGCGGCCGATGGACTGACCGACGCGGAGCGCGACGTCGCCGTGCAGAACCTGGTGGGCGTGGCGCCCCTCAAGTTCGAGACCGCCGCGGCCGTCGCGGGCACGCTCGCCGACCAGGTCGAGCAGTACCTGCCGGACGACTACCAGTCGACGCTCTATCAGCAACTGGCCGCCACCGGCACGGTGGAGGCCACCGCGGCCGCCGTCAGCGCCTTCCCGACGGACCGTCTGGTGACCGTCCTGGTGGGCGACGCCGCACAGATCGAGGAGCCGGTCAGGGCCCTCGGCATCGGTGAAGTCACCGTGGTCACAGCCGAGTAGGGCCGTGTGACCGAGATGGGCCCTGGTGACTGAAGAGTCACCGGGGCCCTCTTTTACGCGGACATCACCCCCAAGATGTCCGTATTGGTACGGACGTTGCCTTCTGTGCTGTGGGATGCGCTACAAAAAACGTGATCCGTTTGTTGTTCGAAAGAGGTCGCGTTTAGCGTCAGTGCGGCTGTTCGTCAGGCAGTGCGCCGCGCCCGCGGCACCGGACAGTCATCGCCGAGTCCCCGCATGGCGCGAGCCAGGGGAGCCGGGGACCCACACGTAGTCCCTGGGGTGAATCGGACGCCCTCCCCGGAGGGGGTCCGTAGGAGACCTTCCTGCTCCGAACCCGTCAGCTAACCCGGTAGGCGAGAAGGAAGGAAAGGATCAGCCCTTACATGGCGTTCACCTGTGGCACCGGGAAGCATCGTCGTCCGAGCCGCGTGCAGCGCACCACGAAGAACGCCGTCGGCGTCGCGGCCCTCACCACCACCGGTGTCCTCGGAACCCTCGCGGCACCCGCGTTCGCCGCCGAACCGTCCGCCGAACAGACCGGGCTGAACCAGGCCATCACCATCGGTGACTCCGTCGCCGAGCAGATCGACGCGCAGGCCGACGCCCAGCAGCACGCCGCCGACGTGGCCGCCGCGCGGGAGAAGGCCGAACAGGCCGCGCGCAAGAAGGCCGCCGAGCAGGCGGCGAAGGCCCGCGAGGCCAAGGAGCGCGCCGCCCGCGCCGCCGAGCGCAAGCGCCTCAACACCTTCGTCATGCCGATCACCGGCTCGTACGTCTCCACCGGCTACAAGACCGGCGGCAGCCTCTGGTCGTCCGGCAGCCACACCGGTGTCGACTTCCACGCGGCGTCGGGCACCTCGGTGCACACCGTCGGCGCCGGTACCGTCGTCACGGCCGGCTGGGGCGGCGCCTACGGGAATCAAGTAGTGATCAAGATGCACGACGGCACGTACACCATGTACGGGCACCTGTCGTCCATCGGTGTCTCGGTGGGCCAGACGGTCACCCCGGGCCAGCAGATCGCGATCTCCGGCTCGACCGGCAACACCACGGGACCGCACCTCCACTTCGAGGCGCGCACCACCGCGGAGTACGGCTCCGACATGGACCCCGTCGCGTACCTCCGTTCGCACGGCGTGAACGTCTGACGACCGCTTCGCGGCTTCTCCACCGTTTTCGTTGCCCCGGCTCACCGAGTCGGGGCATCGTCGTTTCCGGAGGCCGTCTGTCCAAAAAATATCCATGGATTCAGGCCCCCCATCGGAAATTAAGGCTTCCTGCAATAGAGTCACTGAACAAGCGTCAATCGATGGCGTTTCGCGGGGATTAAGCGGAGGTCCGGTCATGCGTATTCCGGCGCACTCGGTATGCACGGCGATCCGCGACGACATCGTCGCGGGCGTCTACGAGCGTGGCGGCCGGCTCACCGAGGAACTGCTCGCGCGGCGCTACGGCGTCTCGCGCGTCCCCGTGCGCGAGGCCCTGCGCACCCTGGAGGCCGAGGGCTTCGTGGTCACCCGGCGGCACGCGGGGGCCTGTGTGGCCGAGCCCAGCGAGCAGGAGGGCGCGGATCTCCTGGAGATGCGCATGCTGCTGGAGCCGCTGGGTGCCGCGCGCGCCGCGCAGCGCCGTACGGAGGCCCACCTCAAGGTGCTCCGAGGGCTGGTCAGGCTGGGGCAGGAGCGCTCCAGGCGGGGCAACAGCGAGGATCTGCGCTCGCTGGGCGGCTGGTTCCACGAGACGCTCGCACAGGCCTCGGGCAGCCCCGCGCTGACGTCGACGCTGTCCCAGCTGCGGCACAAGATCGCCTGGATGTACGTGGTCGAGGCGCCGGCCAACCCCGCGGAGTCCTGGGCGGAGCACGGCGGCATCGTGGACGCGGTCGCCCGCGGGGACGGCGAGAGGGCCCGCGCGATCACTGCTCTGCACGCGGAGCGCGCGACGGTGGCGCACCGACTGCGATTTCCCGCCGGCGGTGACCGGCAGGACCGTGTGAGGACTTCGCAACATCCCGTAAACATGTTGGGCCAGCGTCATTAACACGGGCGCCGTATACAAAGAAGGTTATTCGGCGGGGCTCTATTTCCGCTGCCGTTTTATTCGCGTGCCCGGAATTTCGGGCACGCGTTCTTTTCGTTCGCGCCGTATGTGATCCGGACGTGTCGTCGTGAATTCCGGGACGGCGTACGGAAACGGCTGAGCCGCGCCCCCGGCGAGGGGTGACGCGGCTCAGCCGTGTGATGTCCGAGTGCCTCGCGGGCTCAGACGGTCTCGGGGAGCTCGTCGAGCCCCTCGGCGACCAGCTTCGCCAGACGGTCGAGGGCGGCGTCCGCGCCCTCGGCGTCCGACGCGAGGACGATCTCCTCGCCGCCCTGGGCGCCCAGACCGAGGACCGCCAGCATGGAGGCCGCGTTGACGGGGTTGCCGTCGGCCTTGGCGATCGTCACGGGGACGCCGGAAGCCGTGGTGGCCCGGACGAAGATGGAAGCGGGGCGGGCGTGGAGGCCCTCAGCCCAGCCGACGTTGACGCGGCGCTCAGCCATGTGATGCTGCCCTTCAGCTGTTCAGGGTTGTCTAGACCAGTGTCCCATATCGTGAAGCGTGCCCGGACGGCCCTGCTCCCCGCCCGCGAGCAGCGTCCCACCGCGGCCCCGGCGGGACCTTCGTACCCCACAGACTGCCTCGCGCCCTTGTCGTACGCGAGCCGTACTCTGGGGCGCATGCAGACCCCGTCGGACCGGCACGAGTACCCCGCGCACTGGGAGGCCGACGTGGTGCTGCGCGACGGCGGCACCGCCCGCGTCAGACCCATCACGGTCGACGACGCGGAGCGCCTGGTCAGCTTCTACGAGCAGGTGTCGGACGAGTCGAAGTACTACCGCTTCTTCGCGCCCTACCCCCGGCTGTCCGCCAAGGACGTCCACCGTTTCACGCACCACGACTTCGTCGACCGGGTGGGTCTCGCGGCGACTGTGGGCGGCGAGTTCATCGCGACGGTGCGGTACGACCGGATCGACGCCCGGGGCCTGCCCGCGTCCGCTCCCGCCGACGAGGCGGAGGTCGCGTTCCTCGTGCAGGACGCCCATCAGGGCCGCGGTGTCGCCTCGGCCCTGCTCGAACACATCGCGGCCGTGGCCCGCGAGCGCGGCATCCGCCGCTTCGCCGCCGAGGTACTGCCCGCGAACAACAAGATGATCAAGGTGTTCACGGACGCCGGCTACACGCAGAAGCGCTCCTTCGAGGACGGCGTCGTACACCTGGAGTTCGACCTCGAACCCACCGACCGCTCGCTCGCCGTGCAGCGTGCCCGGGAGCAGCGCGCCGAGGCCAGGTCCGTGAAGCGGCTCCTGGCACCCGGCTCGGTCGCCGTCATCGGGGCGGGCCGCACCCCCGGAGGGGTCGGCCGCAGCGTCCTCGACAACCTCCGCGGGGCCGGCTTCACCGGACGCCTGTACGCGGTGAACAGGGCTCTGGAGGAGAAGGAGCTCGACGGGGTCCCCGCCCACCGCTCCATCCGTGACATCGAGGAACCGGTCGACCTCGCGGTCGTCGCCGTCCCCGCCGAGCAGGTCCTCGAGGCCGTCACGGAGTGCGGTGAACACGGCGTGCAGGGTCTCGTGGTGGTCTCCGCCGGGTACGCCGAGAGCGGCGCGGAGGGACGCGAGCGCCAGCGCGAACTCGTCCGCCACGCGCGCACGTACGGGATGCGCATCATCGGGCCGAACGCCTTCGGCGTCATCAACACCTCCCCGGACGTGCGGCTGAACGCCTCGCTCGCCCCGGAGATGCCGCGCCCCGGTCGGATCGGACTCTTCGCGCAGTCCGGGGCCATCGGCATCGCCCTGCTCTCCCGGCTGCACCGGCGGGGCGGCGGCGTGACCGGCGTGACCGGCGTGTCGACCTTCATCTCCTCCGGCAACCGGGCGGACGTGTCCGGCAACGACGTCCTCCAGTACTGGTTCGACGACCCGGACACCGACGTCGCCCTGATGTATCTCGAATCCATCGGCAACCCGCGCAAGTTCACCCGCCTCGCGCGCCGGACCGCCGCGGCGAAGCCCCTGGTCGTGGTCCAGGGAGCACGACACGGCGGAGCGGCCCCCCAGGGACACGCCGTACGCGCCACACGGCTCCCGCACGCCACCGTCTCCGCCCTGCTGCGCCAGGCCGGGGTGATCCGCGTGGACACGATCACCGAACTCGTCGACGCCGGACTGCTGCTCGCCCGCCAGCCGCTCCCCAGAGGGCCCCGCGTGGCGATCGTCGGGAATTCGGAATCGCTGGGCCTGCTGACGTACGACGCCTGTCTCGCCGAGGGGCTCCGGCCGCTGCCGCCGAAGGACCTGACCACGGCCGCCTCGGCGGCCGACTTCCACCGGGCCCTGTCGGAAGCCCTCGCCGACGACGGCTGCGACGCCGTGGTCGTGACGGCCATCCCTGCGGTGGGGGAGACCTCCACCGCGGACGCCGCGCTCGCGGAGGCGCTCCGCTCCTCCGCGGCGGCTGCCCCGGCCAAGCCCGTCCTCGTCGTGCACGTCGAGCTGGGCGGGCTGGCCGAGGCACTCTCCGCCGCTGCCAGCACCGCTCCCCAGGCCGCCGGGGCGGCGGCCGGCGCCACCTCAGGCGCGGCACAGCGCTTCCACCCCGCGGACGGGGCGCCGCCCGCCGAGGTGAGCGCCGACTCCCCTCCGGACTCCCGGCTCATCCCCGCCTACCCCGCCGCCGAGCGTGCCGTCCGCGCCCTCGCGGAGGCCGTCAAGTACGCCCAGTGGCGGCTCGACGCGGGAGAACCCGGCAAGGTCCCCGAGTACGAGGACATCGACGAGAAGGGGGCGGCCGAGCTGATCGACGGCCTCCTCACGCGCGGAGAGGGACTGACCCTCGACGGCGAGGACACCTGCGCGCTGCTCGGGCGGTACGGCATCGACGTGCACCGCGCGCTGCCCGCACCCACCCCGGACGACGCCGCGGCCGCCGCACACGCCATCGGCTACCCGGTGGCTCTCAAGACCACCGCCCCGCACCTGCGGCACCGGGCCGACCTGGGGGGCGTCCGGCTGGATCTGGCGGACGAGGAACAACTGCGGCGCGCGTACGCGGAGTTGACCGAGATGTTCGGGACGCCCACCGTGCTGCGCCCCGTCGTGCAGGGGATGGCTCCGCGTGGCGTCGACACGGTGGTCCGCGCGGTGATCGACCCCGCGGCCGGGGCGGTGCTCTCCTTCGGGCTCGCCGGAGCCGCCTCCGAGCTGCTCGGGGACACGGCGCACCGGCTGGTCCCGGTCACCGACCGGGACGCGACCTCGCTGGTCCGGTCGATCCGGACGGCACCACTGCTGTTCGGCTGGCGCGGCTCCGCGCCGGTGGACACGGCGGCCCTCGAACAGCTCATGCTGCGCGTGTCCCGGCTGGTCGACGACCATCCGGAGGTCGTGGCGGTCTCCCTGGAGCCGGTGGTGGTCGCCCCGACCGGCGTGAGCGTCCTGGGCGCCACGGTACGGCTCGCCCGCGCCCCGATCCGCGACGACCTGGGCCCCCGCACCCTTCCCGTCGTCTGACCCCGGAGGACAGGCGGCGGGCGCTCACTCAGCAGGGCGGCGACCGACCCGTACGGGGCCGGTCACCCAGGTCCCCCTGCCGGATCCGAGGTGATCCGTCCATGACCGACCGGCGCGAGCGGTGCCTCGCAGTCAGTGGGCCCCCGTAGAATGGACGTCATGGCCAAGACCAGTACGACGACCCAGGGGCTGCGAGCGGCGATCGAGCGCAGCGGCTACTACCCGGCCCTCGTGGCCGAGGCGGTGGAGGCCGCGATCGGCGGCGAGGCCATCAGGTCGTACCTGGTCCATCAGGAGACGACGTTCGACGCGAACGAGGTGCGGCGCCACGTCACCGTGCTCGTCCTCACCGGCAACCGCTTCATCGTCAGCCACACCGACGAGCAGAACGAGGACACCACGTCCCCGACCCCGTACGCCACGACGTCGACGGAGTCCGTGAAGCTCGGCCGGATCTCGTCCGTCGTCGTCAGCCGAGTCGTCGCGAACCCCGAGTCGTACACCCCGGGCACGCTGCCCCGTGAGGTCGTCCTGACCATCGGTTGGGGCGCCGTCAGCCGTATCGACCTGGAGCCCGCCGCCTGCGGCGACCCCAACTGCGAGGCGGACCACGGCTACACGGGCAGCTCGACGGCCGACGACCTGAGCCTGCGCGTCAGCGAGGCGGGGGACGGCCCGGAGACCGTGCAGCAGGCACTCGCCTTCGCGCAGTCCCTCTCCGAAGCGACCGCGGACATCACCCGCTGATGGCCCTGCCCACCTGGGACCACCCGGAACCGCTCGCCCTCGACTCCGCGCCCGTCCCCGAATACGGCACCGGTTCACTCGCCGACGTGCTCCCCACGCTCGCCGCGGGGATGTCCGTGCCCGGCATGACCGCCGCCATACCGGAGCTGGCCCCGGCCGACCGGAACTGCGTCTTCCTGATCGACGGTCTCGGCTGGGAGCAGCTCCGGGCCCACCCGGACGAAGCCCCCTTCATGACCTCGCTCCTCGCCTCCTCGCGCGGTGGCACTGGGCGTCCGATCACGGCGGGCTACCCGGCCACCACCGCGACCTCCCTCGCCTCCGTCGGCACCGGCCTGCCCCCGGGCGCGCACGGCCTGCCCGGCTACACCGCACGCAATCCCGCGACCGGCGAGCTGATGAACCAGCTCCGCTGGAATCCGTGGACCGACCCGCGCGCGTGGCAGCCCCACCCCACGATCTTCCAGCTGGCCGACGCGGCGGGCGTGCACACCGCCCAGGTCTCCTCGCCCACCTTCCAGAACACGCCGCTGACGAAGGTCGCGCTGAGCGGCGGCACGTTCCACGGACGGCTGTCCGGCGAGGAGCGCGTGGACCTCGCCGCCGAGCAACTGGCCGCGGGCGACCGCTCCTTGGTCTACACGTACTACGCCGAGGTCGACGGCAAGGGCCACCGTTTCGGCATCGACTCCGACCCCTGGCGCGGCCAGCTGATGTACGTCGACCGACTCGTCCAGCGTCTCGCGGAGCAGCTCCCGCCGCGCTCGGCGCTGTATGTCACCGCCGACCACGGCATGATCGACATCCCGTTCGACGAGCAGCACCGCATCGACTTCGACGAGGACTGGGAGCTGCGCGCCGGCGTGGCGCTGCTGGGCGGCGAGGGCCGCGCCCGTCACGTCTACGCGGTCCCGGGCGCCCAGGCGGACGTGCTGACCTGCTGGCGCGAGGTTCTCGGCGAGCAGTTCTGGATCGCGTCCCGGGACGAGGCGATCGCGGCGGGCTGGTTCGGTCCGCACGTCGACGAGCGGGTCTACGCCCGGCTCGGCGACGTCATCGCCGCCGCCCGGGACGACGTCCTGATCATCGCGTCCGAGCGGGAGCCCAAGGAATCGGCGATGGTCGGCAACCACGGCTCGATGACCCCCGTCGAGCAACTGGTCCCGCTCCTCCAGGTCCGTTCCTGACGTCCGCCCCGGTCGCCGTTCACATGCCTCCTGCCCCGCTGCCGAAAGGTGCTCGACTCCCCATGCCCGAGCTGGTGTTCTTCTCCGGAACGATGGACTGCGGGAAGTCCACGCTGGCTCTCCAGATCGAGCACAACCGCTCGGCGCGGGGCCTGCAGGGCATGATCTTCACGCGCGACGACCGCGCGGGCGAGGGCAAGCTCTCCTCGCGCCTCGGCCTCGTCACCGACGCCGTCGAGGTCGCGGACGACCAGGACCTGTACGCCTACGTCGTCGTCCACCTCTCCCAGGGCGGCCGGGCGGACTACGTGATCGCGGACGAGGCGCAGTTCCTGGCCCCTGGGCAGATCGACCAACTGGCGCGCGTGGTGGACGACCTCGACATCGACGTGTTCGCCTTCGGTATCACCACCGACTTCCGCTCCAAGCTCTTCCCCGGCTCCC
Organism: Streptomyces sp. NPDC102279; assembly: GCF_044766365.1. Taxonomy (NCBI): domain Bacteria; kingdom Bacillati; phylum Actinomycetota; class Actinomycetes; order Kitasatosporales; family Streptomycetaceae; genus Streptomyces; species Streptomyces sp. NPDC102279. Next base: position 137,237 of record NZ_JBIWLU010000018.1, read on the forward strand.
AGCGCCTCGTCGAACTCGCCGACCGGGTCGAGGTCCTCCAGGTCGAGGCCCTGTGCTGGTGCGGAGCCCGCGCCACGCACAACGCCCGCACCATAGGCGGCGCGATGGTCGTCGAGGGCGCCCAAGTCGTCGTCGGTGACGTCAACCAGCCGGAGAACATCGGCTACGAGGTCCTGTGCCGCCGGCACCACCGCCGCCGTATGACGGCCGCCACGGCTCACGCGAGCGCACTGTCACCGGACGTCCTCCCGATCGCCCAGGTCTGATCGCCGCGACACCGCCCGTCTGGATCACATGACGGCACATGACGGCATTGATCATCAGGTGACGGCATGGATCAGCGAGAACATCGCCCCTTCGGGGTCCGCAACCGTCGCCACCCGTCCGTGCGGGGAGTCGTGGGCGGCCTGCAGAAGGTGTCCGCCGAGTTCCCCGACACGGCGGACGGTGTCGTCCACGTCGGCCGCCTCGAAGTACGTCAGCCAGTGCGGGCCGCGGTCGCGCGGCAGGGCGTTCCCGACACCGTGGATGCCCGCCACCGGGGTGCCGTCGAGGTGCAGCGTCACGTAGTCGAAGTCGGCGGAGACGGTCGGCTCCAGCTCGTAGCCGAAGACCCCCTGGTAGAACTTGACGACGCTCTCGCTGTCCCGCGTCACGAGCTCGTTCCACGCCGGGGTGCCCGTCACGCCGGTGATCGCCGTGCCGAGGTGGTCGGCGACCTGCCAGATGCCGAAGACGGCGCCGGACGGGTCGGAGGCGATCGCGAGGCGCCCGGCCTCGGCCGCGTCGAGCGGGCCCACCCCCACGGTGCCGCCGCTCTGCCGTACCGTCGCCGCCGTCCGGTCCGCGTCCTCCGACGCGAAGTACGGCGTCCAGGCGATGGGCAGGTGCCGGTCGGGCGGCAACTGGCCGATGCCGGCCACCTCGTGGCCGTCGAGCATGGCCCGCGCGTAGGGGCCGAGCTGCTGCGGTCCCGGCTGGAACTCCCAGCCGAACAACTCTCCGTAGAACTCCTGGGTCGCGGCCATCTCGTGCACCATCAGGCTCACCCAGCAGGGTGCGCCGGGCGCGTGCCGAGCGTGCGTGGTGCCGTTCAGGCCGGCTGACCCCCGTGCCTCGGTCATCGTCACTCTCTTCTCGGCCCCTTGCGGTGGCCGGTCACCTTCCGCCTACGAACACGCGTACCCAGTCGCGTACGTGCCCGCCCCGTGCCCGATGTTCGCACCACCGGTCGTGCAGCGCGTCCTGGCCGCGCCGCCGTTCGGCGGCACACGGCCGGAGGACACCTGGACTGCCGTTGCCCCGTCGTTTCGGAGCGATTGCCGCGTGGTGTCCATCGGTTGTACAGCATGTGCCCGATCCCGCACACGCGGTGACCGGACCTGTCCGGCGGAGCACAGTAGCCGGACCTGGACAACACGGCCACCCCGTGCGCGAGGATGGTGGCCATGAACGCCACCATCACCGCATCCGAACTCGCGAGCGACCTCGCAGGACCGAACCCCCCGGTGCTCCTCGACGTCCGCTGGCAGCTGGGCGGCCCCAACCTGCGCTCCGCGTACGAGGAGGCGCACATTCCGGCGGCCGTCTTCGTCGACCTGGATTCCGAACTCGCTGGTCCGGCCGGTGCGGGGGGCCGTCATCCGTTGCCCGACCCGGAGGTCTTCGGCGCGGCCATGCGGGCCGCCGGCGTCTCCGGCAACCGCGACGTGGTCGTGTACGACGGAGGGCAGGGATGGGCCGCCGCGCGCGCCTGGTGGCTGCTGGGCTATTCGGGTCATCCGTCGGTACGCGTGCTTGACGGCGGGTTCGCCGCCTGGACCGGGCCGGTGTCCTCGGAGGTCCCCGCGCCGACGCCCGGGACGTTCGTACCGTCGCCCGGCGCACGGCCGTTGCTCGACGCGGACGCCGCGGCCGCGCTCGCCCGGTCCGGGCTGCTGCTGGACGCCCGCGCCGGAGAGCGGTACCGCGGCGAGGTCGAGCCGATCGACCGGGTCGGCGGGCACATCCCCGGCGCCGTCTCCGCGCCGACCACGGAAAACGTGGCGGAGGACGGCCGCTTCCGGCCCGCTTCCGAACTCGCCGACCGTTTCGCGTCGCTCGGCGCGAAGCCCACGGCCGAGGTCGGCGTCTACTGCGGCTCCGGTGTCTCCGGCGCCCACCAGGTCCTGGCGCTCGCCGTGGCCGGCATCCCCGCTGCGCTGTACGTGGGTTCGTGGTCGGAGTGGTCCCAGGACGACGCCCGCCCGGTCGCCGTGGGCTCCGACCCGCAGTAACGGCGGGACTCCGCGAACCGGGGCCCGCGGGAACGGCGGGACTCCGCGAACCCGGGCCCGCGGTAACGGCGGGGCCCGGTGGACCCCGGCCCGCGGTGAGGTCCGGGCTCCGCGGCCCCTCGGATACGAGGACGGGGCCCACACCGATCCGGTGCGGGCCCCGTCCTCGTACACCTGCTAGTCCTGCTTCTTCCGCCGCGTGCCGAAGACGATCTCGTCCCAGCTCGGGACGGCCGCTCTGCGGCCCGGACGGACGCCGTCGGCCTCGGCCTGGCGGTCGGTCGAGCCGACGAGCCGGTCGCGGTGGCTGCCGACGGAGCGAGGCATCAGGACATCCGCGTAGGCGGAACCGGCGCCGGCCGAGGCGGCGGGAGCCGGGGGCTCCTCCTCCTCGGGCTCGGTGACGGGCTCCTCGGCGACGGGGCGCTCGGTGCTCGCCGGGCGCTCGGGCACCACCATGTCGCCGCGGAAGCTGGGTACCGCCTCCAGGAGGCTGGTGAGCGAGTCACGGTCGCCGGCCTCCTCGATCGGCTCCGGAGGCGCCGGAGGCAGGCTCGGCCGCTCCATCTGCCGGTCGAGCGCGCGGTCCAGCGGACGATCGCGGGGGAGCCGGGCGATCCGCGGTACGAACGGGAAGCTCGGCTCGGGCGCCGCGAGGTCGTCGGACTCGCCGATCAGCGAGCGTGCCTCGTCGTCGACGGACTGGACGAGCCGTCGGGGCGGGTCGTACGTCCAGCTCGCCGCGTGCGGTTCGCCCGCGACCCGGTACACCAGCATGACTTCCCAGGTGCCGTCGTCGCGGCGCCACGAGTCCCACTGGACGGATTCCTTCTCGGCGCCCCGGATCGTCAGCCGTTCCTGAACGGCCTCTCCGAGCTGGGGTCCGACGTTCTCGCCGGGGCGGCGCACCGGGGTCTTCCTGGCCCGCTCGGCCATGAAGGCACGCTCGGCCAGCACGGGACCCTCGAAGCGGCGGACGCGGTCGACGGGGATTCCGGCGAGCTGGGCGACCTCCTCGGCGGAGGCGCCGGCACGTATACGCGCCTGAATGTCTCGGGGGCGGAGATGGCTCTCCACCTCGATCTCGATCTGGCCGAGGCGCGGACGGTCGCCGCGGACCGCGGCGCGCAGACGCTCGTCAATCGGAAGCGTGTACTCCGTGCTGTCCGCAGCCTTCAGCACCAGCCGTGTGCCGTCGTTAGAGACGGCCACGACACGCAGTTCGGGCATGGGGACCTCCCGGGTGGTGCCTGCCGACGTCACGTGCGTCGCTGCTTCCGCTAGTCGAGTGTGGCCTGCCCGGGTGCAGCCTGCCACAACCTTGCCGAGTTGCCCGGCGTGTCGGGCACGGGCCCGAGGCTGCCGTTATGGCACGGTTACCTATTCGCAACGCTAAGTGACGAACTCCATCACCCTGAGCAACGAGCCCCCTCCCGGCGGTCCTGCAAGGCCCCGGACACCCTGGCGGGAGTCCGGACCCAGGGCTCGCAACAGTACTCCATTCGGGCCACGCGCGTGGATCGCCGCGCCGCCCAACTTCGAGCGGGGGGTGCTAGTTGGCCGCTTCTGGCGGCGAATCCGGGGCCCGGGAACGTGGCGCACTTCACGGAATCGGCAGAAACGGAACTAATCGTTTCGCCTGTACGTCCTTTTCTCGTGCGATCAGTCGATCAAGTACGGGAAAGGCAGGCAAGGTCCGGGAATGCGTGAGAAGCCGGGTGTCGGCGGCGAGGAGCCGGATGCCGACACGGAACCGAGGAAGAAGAGGCTGGACCTGAGCGTCCCTCAGGTGGCGGGGAGCGCGGTCGCCGCGGTGGTCGCCGCGAAACTGGCGTCCTATTTCGGCGTCTACGGGACGATCCTGGGCGCGGGTCTGGTCAGTGTCATCGCCACCAGCGGAGGAACGCTCTTCCAGCACTTCTTCAAGCGCACCGGGGAGCAGATGCGCGAGGTGAGGGTGCAGCCGAGGCCGAGGTCGCAGCAGGTGTCCGCGGCACCACCGGTCGGCGCACCGGGCGAGTTCACCGAGGGCACCGTCTACCGCGCCCGGGTCAGAAGCTGGAAGCGGCCGCTGGTCGCCACCGCCCTCGTCTTCGGCGTCACGATGACCGGGATCACCACGTACGAACTGGCCTCGGGCCGGAGCTTCAGCGGGGACGGCACGAGCACGACCGTCGGAGACGCCTTCAAGGGACACGGTTCAGGTCCGGGCGGTGCCGACTCCGGTACGACGCCGTCGCCGGACTCCTCGCCCTCCTCGACCCCGGAGTCTCCCGAGGAGCCGGCCCCGTCCACCGGAGGTGACGGGAGCGCTTCGCGTGAGCCGGGAAGCGGCGGCGGTACGTCGTCGCGTCCTGCGCCCGACGGCGGCGCGTCCTCGGACCCGGAGACCGGCGGCGACACCCCGACTCCGGACCCCAGTGCGACCGCTACGACCCCAGCACCCTCCGCAAGTAGTCATTCGCAAAGCGCCGATCCGGGTCGAGCCGATCCCGGAGCGCCGTGAACTCGCCGAAGCGCGGATAGACCCCGGAGAAGTACTCGGCGTCCCGCGTGTGCACCTTGCCCCAGTGCGGCCGCCCCTCGTGGGCGGTGAGGATCTGCTCGGCGGCGGTGAAGTACGCCTGGTACGGGGTGCCCCGGAACATGTGGACGGCGATGTAGGCGCTGTCCCGGCCGGACGCCGTGGAGAGCGTGATGTCGTCGGCGGGCGCGGTGCGCACCTCGACCGGGAAGCTGACCCGCAGGCCGGAGCGCTCGACCATCGTCTTCAGCTCGCGCAGCGTCTCGACGAGGGCCTCACGCGGGACGGCGTACTCCATCTCCACGAACCGCACGCGGCGCGGAGAGGTGAAGACCTTGTACGGGATGTCCGTGTAGGTCCGCGCGGAGAGCGCGCGGCTGGAGAGCCTGGCGATCGACGGGATCGTGGCGGGTGCGGCGCGGCCGAGCAGGTTGACCACCTGGAAGAGGCCGTTGGAGAGGAACTCGTCCTCGATCCAGCCGCTGACCGTCCCCACCGGCTTCTCGGGTCCGGCGCTGCGGTTGTTGCGCTTGGTGTTGCAGTTGCCCGTGTGGGGGAACCAGTAGAACTCGAAGTGCTCGTTCTCGGTGAACAGTTCGTCGAAGTCGGCGGTGACCCTGTCGAAGGTCATCGGCTCCTCGCGGGCGGAGAGCAGGAAGACGGGCTCCACGGAGAACGTGATCGCCGTGACGATACCCAGGGCGCCGATGCCTATCCGGGCCGCGGCGAAGACCTCCGGGTTCTCCTTCGCGGAGCAGGTGAGCACCGAACCGTCCGCCGTCACCAGCTCAAGGCCCTTGATCTGCGCGGCGATCGAGGCCGAGTCCCGTCCGGTGCCGTGTGTTCCGGTGCTGGTCGCGCCCGAGACCGTCTGCTCCATGATGTCGCCCATGTTCGTGAGCGACAGCCCCTCGCGCGCGAGGGCCAGGTTGAGCCTCTTGAGCGGGGTGCCCGCCTCGACCGTGACCGTCATGGCCGCACGGTCGATCCCGCGAATGCCCGTCAACAGTTGAGGACGGATCAACACGCCGTCCGTGGCGGCGGCGGCCGTGAACGAGTGCCCGGTGCCGACGGCCTTCACCGTGAGGCCGTCCTCGGCCGCCTGGCGCACGGCGGCGGTGAGTTCGTCGACCGAGGCAGGGGTGACCTCCCGTACGGGACGGGCGGTGACGTTTCCCGCCCAGTTACGCCACGTGCCGCTCTTCCCGCTCACTGTGGTGCTCATGAGACCCTCCCCGCTGCGGAACCGGCCTGCTGAGCCGGCGATACCCGAGGAAACCCACCGCGACCGCGACGGCCCCGGACACCGCCGGAACCCAGTACCCGGCCTTCGCGCCGGAGCTGTCGATCACCCAGCCGGCCACGGAGGAACCGAGCGCGACCCCGACCGCGAGTCCCGTGCTCACCCAGGTCATGCCTTCGGTCAGTTTCGCGCGAGGTACGTGCTGCTCGATGAGGGACATCGTCGTGATCATCGTGGGAGCGATGGAGAGGCCCGCAACGAACAGCGCCACGGCCAGGAACGGCAAGTTTCCGACCAGTAGGAGGGGGATCATACTCACGGCCATCGCGCATATGCCCAGCAGCCACCTGCGTTCCGGTGCCCCCTTGAAGTGCAGGAGTCCGAAGACGGCCCCCGCGAGGCACGAGCCCGCCGCGTAGATCGCCAGGACGATGCTCGCCCCGGCCTTGTGCCCCTGTTCCTCGGCGAAGGCCACGGTGACCACGTCGACGGCCCCGAAGATCGCCCCGGTCGCCACGAACGTGGCCACCAGCACCTGGAGTCCGGCCGCGCGGAGCGCGGAACCACCGGCGTGCTGCTCGCGCGGATGCGGTGCGGGCTCGGTCGCGCGCTGCGAGGTCAGCCAGAAGACACCGGCCGCCAGGAAGCAGGCGGCGAGCAGCGGGCCGGCCTCCGGGAACCACACCGTGGACAACCCGATGGAGATGATCGGCCCGAAGATGAAGCAGATCTCGTCCACCACGGACTCCAGGGAGTACGCGGTGTGCAGCTGAGGGGTGCCTGCGTAGAGGGCCGCCCAGCGGGCCCGGACCATCGCGCCGATGCTCGGGACGCAGCCGATGCCGGCGGCGCACGCGAACAGCACCCAGTCCGGCCACTCGAAGTGCGCGGCGAGCAGCAGTCCCGCCGCTGCGGCGAGCGCGAACAAAGTGACGGGGCGCAGCACCCGCCTCTGCCCGTGCCGGTCGACCATCCTGGAGACCTGCGGACCGAGCGCGGCGGCGGCCAGCGCCATGGTCGCGGAGAGGGCGCCGGCGAGCCCGTACCGCCCGGTGAGCTGGGAGATCATCGTGACCACGCCGATGCCCATCATGGACAGCGGCATCCGGCCGAGGAAGCCCGCTGCGGAGAAGCCCTTGGAGCCGGGGGCGGCGAACAGGGCGCGGTACGGGCTGGGCACGGGGGTCTCCGTCGGCTCGGCTCGGCCCCCCGGTCACGACGGGCGGCGCGAACTTCGGTAAGGCGTGAAGCTGGCTGATACAGCTTACGGGTTAGGGCACCCTAAAGCGCCCGCCCGCAACGCGTCCTTCCGCCCGCCCCGTGGCCCCTGAACTCACCCGAGTCCGCAGCCGGAACAGGCCCTCGCGACAGCGCGCTGCGCGTCCCGCGGGCGTCGCTCCTCGTTCGCCACCCCGCCGTTTCTCGCATGTCAGTGCCGGGTGGCAGGATCGGAGGCATGCCAGACGTGCTCGATGCCACCCCCTACGACGCCCTGTTGCTGCTCTCGTTCGGCGGTCCCGAAGGGCCGGACGACGTGGTCCCGTTCCTGGAGAACGTGACGCGGGGCAGGGGTATCCCCAAGGAGCGGCTCAAGGAGGTGGGGCAGCACTACTTCCTGTTCGACGGGATCAGTCCCATCAACGACCAGAACCGCGCCCTGCTCGACGTGCTGCGCAAGGACTTCGCCGACCACGGTCTCGACCTGCCGGTGTACTGGGGCAACCGCAACTGGGCGCCGTACCTGACCGACACGCTGCGCGAGATGGTCACCGACGGCCGGCGCCGGATCCTGGTCCTGGCCACCAGCGCCTACGCCTCGTACTCGGGCTGCCGGCAGTACCGCGAGGACCTCGCCGGGGCGCTCGCCGCCCTGGAGAGCGAGGGGCTGGAGCTTCCGAGGATCGACAAACTGCGCCACTACTTCAACCACCCCGGGTTCGTGGAGCCGATGACCGAGGGCGTCCTGCGGTCGCTGGCCGAGCTGCCCGAGGAGCTCCGCGCCGACGCGCACCTGGCGTTCACCACGCACTCCATCCCCACCGCCGCGGCGGACACCTCAGGACCGGTCGAGGGCCACGGCGACGGCGGCGCGTACGTCCGTCAGCACCTGGACGTGGCGCGGCTGATCGTGGAGAAGGTGCGCGAGGAGACCGGCGTCGACCACCCCTGGCGGCTCGTCTACCAGTCGCGCTCCGGGGCACCGCACATCCCGTGGCTGGAGCCGGACATCTGCGACCACCTGGAGGAGCTGCACGGAGCCGGTGTCCCGGCCGCCGTGATGGTGCCGATCGGGTTCGTCTCGGACCACATGGAGGTCCTGTACGACCTGGACACCGAGGCACGTGCCAAGGCCGCCGAGTTGGATCTCCCGGTGCGCCGCTCGGCCACCGTGGGCTCGGACCCCCGGTTCGCCGCCGCGGTTCGTGACCTGGTCCTGGAGCGCGCCGCGGCCGAGAGCGGCCGCAGGGTGACACCGTGTGCCCTGGGCCTGCTGGGTGCGAGCCACGACCTGTGTCCGGTGGGCTGCTGTCCTGCCCGCACGCCCAAGCCCGCCGCCGCGGGCGCCGACAGCCCCTACGCATGAGGAGCCCCGTGACCGCGCCCCTGCAGACCGAACTGCTCCAGCTCGCGCACGAGGCGGCCCGCCGCGCCGGCGCGCTGCTGCGGGACGGCCGCCCCGCGGACCTGACGGTCGCCGCCACCAAGTCCAGCCCGATCGACGTCGTCACCGAGATGGACATCGCCGCCGAGAAGCTGATCACCAACCTGATCGCCGAACACCGCCCGCGCGACGGCTTCCTCGGCGAGGAGGGCTCCGCCACCGAGGGCACCAGCGGCATCCGCTGGATCGTCGACCCGCTCGACGGCACCGTCAACTACCTGTACGGACTGCCGACCTGGGCGGTGTCCATCGCGGCCGAACAGGACGGCGAGACCGTCGTCGGCGTCGTCGCGGCACCGATGCGCGGCGAGACCTACCACGCGGTTCGCGGCCGCGGCGCCCGCGCCACGGGTGCCTGGGTCGGCGAGCGCCGGCTGACCTGCCGCCCGTCGCCGTCCCTCGACCAGGCCCTCGTCGCCACCGGCTTCAACTACGTGACCGACGTCAAGGTCCACCAGGCCGACGTGGTCCAGCGGCTCATCCCGCTGGTCCGCGACATCCGTCGCTCCGGCTCGGCCGCGGTCGACCTGTGCGACGTCGCGGCCGGCCGTCTCGACGGGTACTACGAACGCGGCCTCCATCCCTGGGACCTCGCGGCGGGGGACCTCATCGCCCGTGAGGCGGGCGCGGTGACCGGTGGACGCCCCGGAGAGCGCCCCGGAGGCGATCTCGCTGTGGCGGCCTCCCCGGGTGTCTTCGAGCCCCTCCAGCGGCTCCTGGAGGACTTCGGGGCCTGGCGGGACTGACGGGCCGGAGCGGACGCGTCACGGACGGCAACGGCGGGCCCACGGCGGCCCGCGTGGCGACGGCACACAGGGCATCGGACGGCGGCAGAAAACGAAGCGGGACCCCGGTACTGGATCGATACCGGGGCCCCGCTGTCGTGCGTTCGGATCAGACGCGCGTCGCGCCCGCGCCGACCTCCACACCGTGCTCGGCGGCGAGGCGGTGCAGGTCGTCCAGCTCGGCCTGCTCGACCTCGGCGAGGAAGTCGTCACCTGTTTCGCGAGCACGCGTCAGGTCGGTCTCGGTCGCCCTTATGCGCTGCAGAAGTCCTGCGGTGAAAGCGTCCATGCTGCGCCCCCTCGTCCTGGGTCGTGGGTCGGGTGGCACGGGGGTGTGCCGATCGGAAGGGGCGATCACGTCTCTGAATGGGTGCCGCCCAGCGCTGCCCGGGCTGGGCGGCGACGGTGCCGGACACCCACGCCCGCTCTGCGGAAGCGGTTGGACGTACCACAAGGTGGCTTGCCACGTGCAGAGCGTGATCGCGGGGTGTAAAGCCGTCCTCCCCCCGCTCTCTTCCGTGGAAACCTCAACCCGGCGAGAAAATCCGGCATTCCCGGTCCCGTGCACGGGACTCTCGGCGCCCCACCCGCCTTACAGCCGGTTTATGGCCGAAAAGGGCAGGATGGAGCTCTCATCCGTGACAGACCCTGCCCGCGGGGCGCCCGAAGACGCGCCGCGCCGGTGGACAGAGGAAGGACAAGCGACGTGCGCGTACTCGTCGTCGAGGACGAGCAGCTGCTCGCCGATGCGGTGGCCACCGGACTGCGCCGGGAGGCCATGGCCGTCGACGTCGTGTACGACGGCGCGGCCGCCCTGGAGCGCATCGGGGTCAACGACTACGACGTGGTCGTCCTGGACCGCGACCTCCCCCTCGTGCACGGCGACGACGTCTGCCGACGCGTCGTCGAGCTCGGCGTGCCCACCCGCGTGCTGATGCTGACCGCGTCCGGAGACGTCAGCGACCGCGTCGAGGGCCTGGAGATCGGTGCCGACGACTACCTCCCCAAGCCCTTCGCCTTCAGCGAGTTGACGGCACGCGTGCGTGCCCTCGGCCGCCGTACGAGCGTTCCGCTGCCCCCCGTCCTGGAGCGCGCCGGGATCAAGCTCGACCCGAACCGCCGCGAGGTCTTCCGAGACGGCAAGGAGGTCCAGCTCGCGCCCAAGGAGTTCGCCGTCCTGGAGGTCCTGCTGCGCAGCGAGGGAGCCGTCGTCTCCGCCGAGCAGCTGCTGGAGAAGGCCTGGGACGAGAACACGGACCCGTTCACCAACGTCGTCCGCGTGACCGTCATGACGCTGCGCCGCAAGCTCGGCGAGCCCGCGGTGATCGTCACCGTGCCCGGCTCCGGCTACCGGATCTGATCCGCCGTGGCCACCACTCCCGCGCCGCCCACGGCGCCTCCCAAGCCCACCTGGGACCCCCGTCCCGAGCCGCCGTTCCCCTGGCTGCGCCCGACCATCCGCATACGGCTCACGCTGCTCTACGGCGGCATGTTCCTGATCGCCGGCATCCTGCTGCTCTCGATCATCTACCTGCTCGCGGCGCAGGCGCTGAACGTCGGCAGCGAGCTGCCGTTCAAGATCACTGAGGGCAAGGTCACGAGCACCATGTGCAACCTGCCCGACAAGGCCTCGCCCGACGTGTTCAACAGCGCGATGAACGACTGCGTCAACGAACAGCGTCAACACGCACTGGACAACCTGCTCAGCCGCTCCCTGCTGGCCCTCCTCGGCCTCGCCGTGATCGCCTTCGCGTTCGGCTACGCCATGGCGGGCCGGGTGCTGTCGCCGCTCGGGCGCATCACGCGCACCGCGCGCGCGGTGGCCGGTTCGGACCTGTCCCGGCGCATCGAACTGGACGGTCCGGACGACGAGTTGAAGGAACTGGCGGACACCTTCGACGACATGCTGGAACGGCTGCAACGCGCGTTCACGGCCCAGCAGCGCTTCGTCGGCAACGCCTCGCACGAACTGCGCACCCCGCTCGCGATCAACCGCACCCTCCTTGAGGTGCATCTGTCCGATCCGGGCGCACCCGTGGAACTCCAACAACTGGGCAAGACGCTGCTCGCCACGAACGAACGCAGTGAGCAACTCGTCGAGGGACTGCTGCTGCTCGCCCGCAGCGACAACCAGATCGTCGAGCGCAAGCCCGTGGACCTCGCCGAGGTCGCCACACAGGCCGTCGACCAGGTGCACGCCGAGGCGGTCGCCAAGGGCGTGAAGATCCGCGGGGAGAGGCATGCGGTGGTCGTCCAGGGCAACGGCGTCCTCCTGGAGCGGATCGCGCTGAACCTCGTCCAGAACGCCGTGCGGTACAACGTTCCGGAGGACGGCTGGGTCGAGGTCACCACCGAGGCGGAGCACGGCCAGGCGGTCCTGATCGTGTCGAACACGGGACCGGTCGTTCCCGCGTACGAGGTCGACAATCTTTTCGAGCCTTTCCGGCGGCTGCGTACCGAGCGCACCGGCAGTGACAAGGGTGTGGGCCTCGGCCTGTCGATCGCCCGGTCGGTGGCCCGCGCGCACGGCGGTCACATCGTCGCCCAGCCTCGAGAGGGGGGCGGCCTCGTGATGCGCGTCACCCTTCCTGTCTGAGACCATGTCGCCGACACGCGTTGATGTTCGCTTTGCGCGGAATTTTCTGGTCGCCCACCCGGGCGACCCGTGTGTGATCGATCACAAGGGCGAATTCGTGTCCACCCACTCTCCGTGATCATGCAAGCTGTCGGAAAGCCGGGAAAATCCGGGTTTTCGGGGGTCCTGATCACGGGAAGTACACGGTGGGACGCCTTTGATGTGCAGCCTGCGGACCGTGTACGGTCCGCATCGCCATCCAAGCCGATCACTCATGGAGAGTCCGGTTGGGTGTCGATTGAGTAACAGACCTTGATGTGAGGCAAAATCTCCGCCTCAGGTCGGGCACAAGTCCGGCCTCTCACGCGTTACGTGCGTCGAGACACCGCAGACACCCAGAGGGGGAGAGCTGACATGGCAACGGATTACGACACCCCACGCAAGACCGACGACGACGTCGACTCGGACAGCCTTGAAGAACTGAAGGCTCGCCGGAACGACAAGTCCACGTCGTCTGTCGATGTAGACGAGTTCGAGGCCGCAGAAGGCCTGGAGCTGCCCGGAGCGGACCTCTCGAACGAAGAGCTGGCCGTCCGGGTGCTGCCCAAGCAGCAGGACGAGTTCACTTGCATGAGCTGCTTCCTGGTGCACCACCGCAGTCAGCTGGCCCGCGAGAAGAACGGCCAGCCGATCTGCCGCGACTGCGACTGAGGCAGGGTCGGCCGTGACTGGCTCGACCCCACCTTGGAAGCGCCGCTTCCCCAGGGGAGCGGACGGAGGGCCCCACGAGGGCCCTGAAGGCGTGCGTGACGACGAGCGGGGCTCTTCCGAACAGGGATCAGCCTCGCTCGACCGAGCGGGCGCCACAGACGGCCTGACGGCCTCGCCGGACACGCCCGCACCCGCCGCGAGGCGGCGTGTGGCCGCGGTCCGGGACGGGGTCAAGAAGGGCGTCCGGAAGAGCGGCAGCCGGGCCAGGGCGGGCCTTGCGTATCTCGCCGACCGGATCATCGATCTCGCCCCGCGCGTTCCCGTACGGGACCTCGCGACCCTCCGCAAGCAGTTCCCGGGCCTCGGCCCCGAAGAGCTCGCGGACAAGCTCGTGGCGGGCGCCGCCGCGGCGACCTCCACCGTCGGTGCCGGAGTCGGCGCCGCCGCCATGCTGCCGGTGCCGCCCGCCATGCCCACGGAGCTGGCCGCCGAGATCACCGGCGTCGCCGCGATCGAGCTCAAACTGATCGCCGAGCTCCACGAGGTCTACGGCGTGAGGCCGCCCGGCAACCTCAAGCAGCGCAGTACCGCGTACCTGAACTCCTGGTCGGGCGAGCGCGGGATCGACGTGACCAAGCCCGTGACGATCAACGCCGCGCTCGGCGGTCAGATGAAGCGCGAGCTGCGCCAGCAGATCATGAAGCGGACGGTCCGCGACCTGCCCAACCTGATGCCCTTCATGGTCGGCGCGGCGGTCGGAGCGGTGATGAACCGCCGGGACACCAGACGGCTGGCCGGCCACATCCGCAAGGACCTGCGCAAGATGCAGGTGCCGTGGGACGCCCTCCCGGAGCTTCCTCCGCTGGAGGAGCCTGCCGATCCGCTGCGGATCGGCGAGATCCCCAAAGAGCTGGGGCACTGACGAGCGGACGCCGGGAGCGTTCACCCGGGGCGTGGCGTCCGGATCAGGCCCTGGCGGTCATTCGTGCGGCGTGCGAGGCGTGACCGGCTGGTCCGACGCCCGCGCCGCTTCCAGGGCGGCGATCAGACGCTCCGGCTCCCGGGTCGACAGGTACAGGTACGGCGTCGGGTCCGCCGGGTCCGTGACCTGGACGCGAAGGGCCGTCGGGATGTACGAGCGCAGGAGCATGAAGGCGCGGGTGTCGGCCTTGTGCGTGCGCCAGGCGCGCGCCTCCTCCTGGTCCAGGATCTCCGCGTCGCCGAGGGCCGCTACCGGGATCCGCGCGTCGCCCGCGATCAGCGCGTCGCGGACCACCCGGATACGGATCGAGCCGTACGCGCTGGCCGCGACCGCCGCCACGGCGGTTCCGCCGACCAGGGCTCCCAGCATCGGCAGGGTGCCGAACGGGAGGAAGACGAGGGCCAACGCGAGCCCGACCAGGAAGCTGATCACCCACCACGACCGGGGTGCGGTGAGGCGTTCTTCGTACGGGGATGCGGAGAGCTGCATGAAGCCAAGCTTGGCACGGTGCGAAGACTTGGTGGACGCGCGGGTAAGGTCTGCGCCTGTGAGTGGTACTTCCGCAGCTCTGACGCCTCCCGCCGACGCCGTCGCGCCGGTGCGGCACCCCGACGCGCCCGCTCCCGGTGAGCCGCTCGGAGCACACTACGAACACTGTTTCGGGTGCGGTGGGGGACAGCCCCACGGGCTCCATCTGGAGGCCCGCGCGGGTGAGGGTGTCCGCATCACGGCGGAGTTCACCGTGCGGCCCGTGCACCAGGGCGCCCCCGGTCTCGCGCACGGTGGTGTCCTCGCCACCGCGCTGGACGAGACGCTGGGTTCCCTGAACTGGCTGCTGCGGACGATCGCCGTGACCGGGCGGCTGGAGACCGACTTCGTCCGCCCCGTCCCCGTCGACACCGTGCTGTATCTGGAGGCCGAGGTCACCGCGGTGGCCGGCCGGAAGATCTACTGCACCGCCACCGGTCGGATCGGCGGGCCCGACGGCCCCGTCGCCGTCCGCGCCGACGCCCTGTTCGTCGAGGTGAAGGTCGACCACTTCATCGACAACGGACGCCCGGAGGAGATCCGGGCCGCCATGAACGACCCGGACCAGACCCGGCGAGCCCGTGCCTTCGAGGTGAACCCGTGACCCGTGACCCCCGTCCCGAGCTCGACGTGCTGATCCGCCGCGTCGACCCGGACGTCCCGCTTCCCGAGTACGCGCTCCCCGGCGACGCCGGAGCCGATCTCCGGACCACCGAGAGCCGCGAGCTCAAGCCCGGCGAACGGGCCGTTCTGCCGACGGGCGTGTCCATCGCGCTGCCCGAGGGGTACGCGGCCTTCGTGCACCCGCGCTCCGGCCTCGCCGCCCGCTGCGGCGTCGCCCTCGTGAATGCCCCGGGGACGGTTGATGCCGGGTACCGTGGGGAGATCAAGGTGATCGTGGTGAATCTCGACCCGCACGAGTCGGTGCGGTTCGAGCGCTTCGACCGGATTGCTCAACTGGTCGTCCAGCAGGTCGAGAAGGTTCGCTTCCGGGAGGTCGCGGAGCTTCCCGACTCGGCGCGGGCCGCAGGGGGCTTCGGGTCCACCGGCGGCCATGCCGTCGTGGACGGCACAACGGGTGGGAATCGATACGCATCGGTCGTATCCGACCGGGAAGGACAGTGACGTGTTCGGACGTCGCAAGAAGGGCAGTGCCGCCGAGGACGCGGCGGGCGAGGCCGAGCAGGTCGTCGACGGCGTCGACGCTGAGACGGACGAGAGCGAGGGCCGCCGGCGCGTGCGCCTCGAACCCGAGCCGCGCCCCGATGGACCCTGGGACGGCACCGAGGTCCGTGACCCCTCCGAGGGCCGTGTGGACCTGGGTGGCCTCTTCGTGCCCGGAGTGGACGGCATGGAGCTGCGCGTCGAGGTCGCGGGTGACGCGATCGTCGCCGCGACCGTCGTCCTGAAGGACAGCGCCGTGCAGCTGCAGGCCTTCGCCGCTCCCAAGCGCGAGGGCATCTGGGGCGAGGTGCGCGAGGAGATCGCCTCCGGGATCACCCAGCAGGGCGGGGTCATCGACGAGGTCGAGGGCCCGCTGGGCTGGGAGCTGCGGGCCCAGGTGCCCGTGCAGCTGCCGGACGGCACGGGCGGTTTCCAGGTCGTGCGCTTCGTCGGCGTGGACGGCCCCCGCTGGTTCCTGCGCGGAGTGATCTCCGGGCAGGGCGCGGTGCAGCCGCAGGCCGCCGGCCTGCTGGAGCAGATCTTCCGGGACACGGTCGTCGTCCGCGGTGAGGGTCCGATGGCCCCCCGTGACCCGATCGTCCTGAAGCTGCCGAACGACGCGCAGATGGTCCCCGAGGGTGTCCAGCAGGAGGAGCAGAGCGGTTCCCGCTTCTCCGGCGGCATGGGACAGCTGCAGCGCGGACCGGAGATCACCGAGGTTCGCTAGCCGGTCATCAGGCGGGCCGCATCCCCAGCGGGATGCGGCCCTTTCCTGTGTCCGGGGTTCCCGTGGGTGTCCCGACCGTGCGGGCCCTCCCGGGATGCCATCGTCAAGTTCTCGTACATGAACGGTAGTTGAGCAGCGGGTCTTTCTTCAGGCCTTGACGGAAGCCTGGTCCGTACCTATGGTCACCGGCCAGCGCACATGTTCAGCATTCCATGCGTCGTTCACATACAAGAACGGATGGCTCTGCATGTCCGACACCCCCACACCCCGGCGCCGCAGAAGGCGCCCCGCGTTCCTCGTCATGGCGGTCGCAGCGACCGCCGCGCTCGTGGGAACGCTCCTGTCCGGTCCCGGCGCCCACCGCGCCGAGGCCGCGCCCGCCGCCTTCGTCCACCCCGGAGTCACCGTCTCCAAGGGGCAGTTGGACTTCGCCCGCACCCAGGTGCTGGCCGGCGCGCAGCCCTGGAAGGGCGCCTACGACCAGATGATGGCGAGCAGGTACGCCTCGCTCACCCGCACCGCCGCACCGCGCGCCACCGTCGAGTGCGGCTCGTACTCCAACCCCAACTACGGGTGTACGGACGAGCGGGAGGACGCCATCGCCGCGTACACCGACGCGCTCGCCTGGTACGTCACCCGCGACGAACGGTACGCGAAGAAGGCCATCGAGCTGATGGACGCCTGGTCCGCGGTGATCAAGGACCACACCAACAGCAACGCGCCCCTGCAGACCGGCTGGGCCGGCTCCTCCTGGCCCAAGGCCGCCGAGATCATCAAGTACACGTACACCGGCACCTGGACCAACTCCGGCCGCTTCGCGACCATGCTGCGCACCGTCTACCTGCCCGAGATCATCAACGGCTCCAACTCCAACGGGAACTGGGAGCTGTCGATGATGGAGGCCGCCGTCGGCATCTCCGTCTTCCTGGAGGACAAGACGTCGTACGACAAGGCCATGGCGAAGTTCCGGACGCGGACCGCGGCGTACGTGTACCTGTCCACCGACGGCTCCGTGCCCAAGACGGTGCCGAGCCAGAACCTCGACACCACGGCGAAGATCGTCAGCTACTGGCAGGGGCAGTCCACCTTCGTCACCGGGCTCACGCAGGAGACCTGCCGCGACTTCACGCACACCGGGTACGGCATCTCCGCCATCTCGCACATCGCCGAGACCAGCCGCATCCAGGGCCAGGACCTGTACGGCACCGACGTGGGGGAGCGGCTGCGCCAGGCGCTCGGCTTCCAGGCGAAGTACCAGCTGGGCGCGGCGGTGCCGAGCTCGCTGTGCGGCGGATCGCTCAACCTCGGGCTCGGTCCGGTCACCGAGGTCGGCTACAACGCCCTGCACAACCGCCTGGGCATCGCGATGACCAACACCCAGCAGCTGACCCAGCAGAACCGCCCGGCCGGCAGCAACAACCTGTTCGTCGCGTGGGAGACCCTGACGCACGGCGACAATCCCGCGTGAACCGAAACGGGGGTCTCGTGCGATGAACCATTGAGGGACCGGGCGTCGGGTCGCGATACTGGCGCCCGGTCCACGGGGGATCACGGGGAGGGAACATGAGCCAGATCGTCACCGGTGCGGGCGCCGCCACCGACACCATGCTGCGCGTCGAGAACGTCCACCGTACGTACGGCACCGGAGCAGCCGCCGTGCACGCGCTGCGCGGCGTCTCCTTCGACGTGCCGCGCGGGGAACTCGTCGCCCTGAAGGGCCGCTCCGGCTCGGGCAAGACCACGCTGCTCAACGTGGTCGGAGGACTCGACTCACCGGACGGGGGGCACGTCGTCGTGGACGGCCTCGACCTCTCCACGCTCGACGAGGGCGGTCTGCTCGGCCTGCGCCGCGACCGCATCGGCTTCGTCTTCCAGTCCTTCGGCCTGATCCCCATCCTCACCGCCGCGGAGAACGTCGGGGTTCCCCTGCGCTTGCGCCGGGCCGGGACCCGCGAGCGTGAGGAGCGCGTCGAGCTGCTGCTCTCCCTCGTCGGCCTCTCCGACCACGCGGCCCAGCGCCCGGGGGAGCTGTCCGGCGGCCAGCAGCAGCGCGTGGCCATCGCCCGCGCCCTGGCCAACGATCCGGCCCTGCTCATAGCCGACGAGCCGACCGGTCAGCTGGACGCGGAGACCGGCCACGCCGTGATGGAGCTGATGCGCGCCGTCGTCCACAGTCAGCAGGTGACCGCCCTGGTCGCCACCCACGACGCGACCCTGCTGGATCTCGCCGACCGGGTGCTGGAGCTGAGCGACGGCGAGCTGATCGAGCACTAGAGGGCGGTGTCCGTCTGTCAGGGGGGCCGCGTCCGGGTCCCTGACGCCGGCGGTGTCACAGCCGGGTGGCGCACAGGTCGTGCCGGGTGGGGCTGCGTCACGCCGTGCGGGACGTCGCGTCGCACCACGTCCGGCAAGGCGTGGCACAGCGCGCGGGGCCGTGCGGGCATCAGGGTTGCGTCAAGGACGTCCTCCGACCGGCCCCTCGTCCCCTTTGCCGGAATTCTTGGCCGTAAGGTCGACGCTGCGTACACGGTGGTTACAGGAAGACAATAGGGCTCATGGGACGCGGCAAGCTTCGGATCTACCTCGGTGCGGCACCGGGCGTCGGCAAGACGTACGCGATGCTCTCCGAGGCGCACCGCCGCGTCGAGCGCGGGACCGACTGTGTCGTGGCGTTCGTCGAGCACCACCACCGGCCCCGCACCGAGGTGATGCTGCACGGTCTGGAGCAGGTCCCGCGCCGGGAGCTGGAGTACCGGGGCGGCGCCTTCACCGAGATGGACGTCGACGCGGTGCTCCGCCGGGCCCCCGCCGTCGCCCTGGTGGACGAACTGGCCCATACGAACGTCCCCGGCTCGCGCTACGCCAAGCGCTGGCAGGACGTGGAGGAACTGCTCGCCGCCGGCATCGACGTCGTCTCCACCGTCAACATCCAGCACCTGGAGTCACTCGGCGACGTCGTCGAGTCGATAACGGGCGTGCGGCAGCGGGAGACCGTGCCCGACGAGGTGGTCCGGCGGGCCGACCAGATCGAGCTGGTCGACATGTCGCCACCCGCGCTCCGTCGCCGTATGGCCCACGGCAACATCTACAAGTCGGACAAGGTCGACGCCGCGCTGTCCAACTACTTCCGCCCGGGCAACCTCACGGCCCTGCGCGAACTGGCGCTGCTCTGGGTCGCCGACAGGGTCGACGAGTACCTGACCGAGTACCGCAGCGAGCACCGGGTCTCCAAGATCTGGGGCTCACGGGAGCGGATCGTCGTCGGACTGACCGGCGGCCCCGAGGGGCGCACGCTGATCCGGCGGGCCGCGCGGCTCGCCGAGAAGGGCGCCGGAGGCGAGGTGATGGCCGTCTACATCGCGCGCAGCGACGGACTGACCGCCGCCTCACCGAAGGAGCTGGCGCTCCAGCGCACCCTGGTCGAGGACCTCGGCGGCACCTTCCACCACGTGGTGGGCGACGACATACCGGCCTCCCTGCTGGACTTCGCGCGCGGGGTCAACGCCACCCAGATCGTCCTCGGCTCCTCGCGCCGCAAGACCTGGCAGTACGTCTTCGGTCCGGGCGTCGGTGTCACCGTCGCCCGCGAGTCGGGACCAGACCTCGACGTCCACATCGTCACCCACGAAGAGGTCGCCAAGGGCCGCGGTCTGCCCGTGGCGCGTGGCGCCCGGCTCGGGCGCTCCCGGATCATCTGGGGCTGGCTGGTCGGGGTGGGCGGCCCGGTGGTGCTGGCCCTGCTGCTGAACACCATCGACCTCGGCCTCGCCAACGACATGCTGCTCTTCCTGGCCGTCACGGTCGCGGCCGCCCTGCTCGGCGGACTCCTCCCGGCGCTCGCCTCGGCCGCCTTCGGATCCCTGCTCCTGAACTACTTCTACACACCCCCCTTGCACCGGCTGACGGTCGCCGACCCGAAGAACATCGTCGCCATCGTGATCTTCGTGGGCGTCGCCGTCTCGGTCGCCTCGGTGGTGGACCTGGCGGCCCGCCGCACCCACCAGGCGGCGCGGCTGCGCGCCGAATCGGAGATCCTCTCCTTCCTCGCGGGCAGCGTGCTGCGCGGCGAGACCAGCCTGGAGGCCCTGCTGGAGCGGGTCCGCGAGACCTTCGCGATGGAGTCCGTCGCGCTGCTGGAGCGGGTGAACGACGTCGAACCGTGGACCTGCGCCGGCAGCGTCGGACCGGACCCCTCGGCCCGGCCGGAGGACGCCGATGTCGACATGCCCGTCGGCGACCACATGGCCCTCGCCCTGTCCGGGCGGGTACTGCCCGCCTCCGACCGCCGGGTGCTGGCGGCCTTCGCCGCCCAGGCCGCGGTCGTGCTCGACCGCCAGCGTCTCCAGCACGAGGCCGACCAGGCCAAGGAACTGGCCGAGGGCAACCGCATCCGCACCGCCCTGCTGGCCGCCGTCAGCCACGACCTGCGCACCCCGCTCGCCGGGATCAAGGCCTCGGTGTCGTCCCTGCGCTCCGACGACGTCGCCTGGTCCGAGGAGGACGAGGCCGAACTCCTGGCAGGAATCGAGGACGGCGCCGACCGCCTCGACCACCTCGTGGGCAACCTGCTGGACATGTCCCGGCTCCAGACCGGCACCGTCGCCCCGCTGATCCGCGAGATCGACGTCGACGAGGTGGTCCCGATGGCACTCGGCGGTGTTCCCGAGGACAGCGTGGACCTGGAGATCCCGGAGAGCCTGCCGATGGTCGCCGTCGACGCCGGACTCCTGGAGCGCGCCGTCGCCAACCTCGTCGAGAACGCCGTCAAGTACAGCCCCCTCGACGAGCGGGTCCTGGTCGCCGCGAGCGCCATCGCCGACCGGGTCGAGGTCCGGGTGGTCGACCGCGGCCCCGGCGTCCCGGACGAGGCCAAGGACCGTATCTTCGCGCCCTTCCAGCGCTACGGGGACGCCCCGCGCGGCAACGGAGTGGGCCTCGGCCTCGCCGTCGCCCGCGGCTTCACCGAGGCGATGGGCGGCACCCTCAACGCCGAGGACACCCCCGGCGGCGGACTCACCATGGTGCTCACGCTGCGGGCCGTGGACCGCGGGCCCGACGTGGCCGCCCCGTCAGCAGTCGCAGAAAGGCAGGTCTCATGACCCGGGTCCTCGTGGTCGACGACGAGCCGCAGATCACCCGAGCCCTCGTGATCAACCTGAAGGCACGCAAGTACGAGGTCGACGCGGCCCCCGACGGAGCCACCGCGCTGCAGCTCGCCGCCGCCCGGCACCCCGACGTCATCGTCCTCGACCTCGGCCTGCCCGACATGGACGGCGTCGAGGTGATCAGGGGGCTGCGCGGCTGGACCAGGGTGCCGATCCTGGTGCTGTCCGCCCGGCACTCCTCCGACGAGAAGGTCGAGGCGCTCGACGCGGGCGCCGACGACTACGTCACCAAGCCCTTCGGCATGGACGAGCTGCTCGCCCGGCTGCGCGCCGCCGTCCGCCGCGCGGAGCCGACCGGGGGCGGCGAGGACGACGTGATCGTGGAGACCGCGGGTTTCACCGTCGACCTGGCCGCGAAGAAGGTGCACCGCGACGGGCGGGACGTCCGCCTCACCCCCACCGAGTGGCACCTGCTGGAGGTCCTGGTCCGCAACACGGGCCGGCTCGTCAGCCAGAAGCAGCTGCTCCAGGAGGTGTGGGGGCCGTCGTACGGGACGGAGACGAACTACCTGAGGGTCTACATGGCCCAGCTGCGCCGCAAACTGGAGGCCGACCCCTCGCACCCCAAGCACTTCATGACCGAGCCCGGGATGGGCTACCGGTTCGAACGGTGACCCCGCCTCTTTGTTCGAGGCGTGGCGCGCTGTCCGGTGCGAGGGGTGGGGGAACGCCGGTGCGGGCGATGACGCGTGCGCATGTACGGAACGTGACGCCCTCGGCGGTCCCCGCGACCCCCGCGGGCCCCGGTTCGGTCCGGGGGGCCGTGGGTACGTAGGTCTCAACGCTCACCGGTACGCTTTCGGTATGAGTGCTGTTCCTCGTTCCGAAAAGCCGGCGGGCCGGTTCCGGCGCATGATGGACCGGCTTTCCTCGACCCAGGAGGACCTGGAGTCCGAGGAGCTGCGGGAGGACACCGCGACCACGGGCTGCACCCGTATCGGCGACTGCCAGGACCGGCAGATCGTCACGGTTACTGGTACCTTGCGCACGGTCACTCTGCGGCCGCGCGCCGGCGTCCCGGCCCTGGAGGCCGAGCTGTTCGACGGCTCGGCCGCCCTGGACGTGGTCTGGCTCGGCCGCCGCTCCATCGTCGGCATCGAGCCCGGGCGCAAGCTCATCGCATCCGGGCGCATCTCGATGAGCCGGGGCCGTAGGGTGCTGTTCAATCCGAAGTACGAACTCAGACCGCTCGGACGGGAGTAGCCGGTGACGTCGCTCGACAAGCCGACCGAAGACCCCCAGCAGGATTCCAGGGCGGTGACGGAGGCCGCACTCTTCGAGGCCTTCGGCGGCGTGCGCGGCATGGTCGAGACGGTGGTGCCCGGCCTGCTCTTCGTCACCATCTTCACGATCAACAAGGACCTGCACTGGTCGGCCATCGCCGCCCTCGCCGTGTCCCTGCTGCTCGTCGTGGTCCGCCTGGTGCGGCGCGACACCGTGAAGCACGCCTTCAGCGGCGTCTTCGGCGTCGCCTTCGGCGTGGTCTTCGCGATGATGACCGGCAACGCCAAGGACTTCTACCTGCCGGGCATGCTCTACACGCTCGGCCTGGCCGTCGCCTACATCGTCACGACCCTCGCGGGCGTCCCGCTGATCGGCCTGATCCTCGGCCCGGTCTTCAAGGAGAACCTCTCCTGGCGCACCCGCAACCCCGGCCGCAAGAAGGCGTACGCGAAGGCCAGTTGGGCCTGGGGCCTGATCCTGCTCGCCAAGTGCGCGGTGCTCTTCCCGCTCTACTGGTGGGGCGACACCACGCAGTTCGGCTGGGTGCTCATCGCCCTGAAGATCCCGCCGTTCCTGCTCGCCGTCTGGCTGACCTGGGTCTTCCTGGCCAAGGCGCCGCCGCCCATCGACGTGTTCGCGGAGATGGAGGCCGAGGAGAAGGCCGAGAAGGAGCGCAAGGCCGCCCTCGCCGAGGAACGCGGCGAGACCACCGCCCCGGCGAGCCACCGCCGCGAGGCGTAGGCCCTCCCGAACGGACGAGGGACGCCGGCGGCACACGCGGGGAAGCCCGCACCGCACGCCGGGACGATCGCAGCGATACCTCTACGACGATGGGGGCGCCCGGAGAATCTCCGGGCGCCCCCATCGTCGTACCGCGGACGGCCGCTAGCTCGGCGCCTCCTCGCGGCGCACCGACAGCAGGTCCTCCAGCTGCTCCTCGCGGGCCTGGGCGGCCACGAAGAGGAGTTCGTCACCGGCCTCCAGGGAGTCCTCCCGGGAGGGCGTCAGGACGCGGGTGCCGCGGATGATGGTCACCAGGGAGGTGTCCTCGGGCCACTCGACGTCGCCGACGGTCGTGCCGGCCAGGGCGGACTCCGGCGGCAGGGTCAGCTCGACGAGGTTGGCGTCGCCGTGGCTGAAGCGGAGCAGCCGCACCAGGTCACCGACGCTGACGGCCTCCTCGACGAGGGCCGACATCAGACGCGGGGTGGAGACGGCGACGTCCACGCCCCACGACTCGTTGAAGAGCCACTCGTTCTTGGGGTTGTTCACCCGGGCGACGACCCGGGGGACGCCGTACTCGGTCTTCGCGAGCAGGGAGACGACGAGGTTGACCTTGTCGTCACCCGTGGCCGCGATGACCACGTTGCAGCGCTGGAGCGCGGCCTCGTCCAGGGAGGTGATCTCGCAGGCGTCGGCGAGCAGCCACTCCGCCTGCGGGACGCGCTCGACCGAGATGGCGGTCGGAGCCTTGTCGATCAGCAGGATCTCGTGACCGTTCTCCAGCAGTTCGCCCGCGATCGAGCGGCCCACGGCACCGGCACCGGCAATGGCGACCCTCATCAGTGACCCGCCTCTTCCTCAGGGCCCTTGGCGAACGCCGCCTCGACCTTGTCCACCTCGTCGGTGCGCATCATCACGTGCACCAGGTCGCCCTCCTGCAGGACCGTCTGCGAGGTCGGCAGGACCGCCTCGCCCAGCCGGGTGAGGAACGCGACGCGGACGCCGGTCTCCTCCTGGAGCCGGCTGATCTTGTGGCCCACCCAGGTGGGGGAGGTGTGCACCTCGGCGAGCTGCACACCGCCGGTGGGATCGCGCCACAGGGGCTCGGCGCCCGAGGGGAGCAGCCTGCGGAGCATCTGGTCGGCCGTCCAGCGGACGGTGGCGACGGTCGGAATGCCGAGGCGCTGGTAGACCTCGGCGCGGCGCGGGTCGTAGATGCGTGCCGCGACGTTCTCGATGCCGAACATCTCGCGGGCCACGCGGGCGGCGATGATGTTCGAGTTGTCACCGCTGGAGACGGCGGCGAAAGCGCCCGCCTCCTCGATGCCCGCTTCGCGCAGGGTGTCCTGGTCGAAACCGACGCCGGTGACACGACGGCCGCCGAACCCGGAGCCCAGCCGACGGAAGGCGGTGGGGTCCTGGTCGATCACGGCGACCGTGTGCCCCTGCTGCTCCAGGTTCTGGGCAAGAGCGGAACCCACTCTTCCGCAGCCCATGATGACGATGTGCACGACCGTCCTTCCGGATGTCAATGGTTACGGCTCGGGCAAACAGGGTCTCAGACCGCCGCCCAAGCTACACACGCGCGGTCATCCGGCGGCACCCCTGTGCAGCGTCGCCTGCGCTTTTTCCCGCGGCGGCCGGGAGACGGCGGCGGGCGGCGGGACTCAGCGCCGTGTGATGCTGCGAACACTCGCGAGGGTCAGGATTCCGAGGCCGACCAGTCCGACGGTGGCGCCGATGAGTTCCGGGCTCAGGTGCATGGGTTCTCCAAGGCGGTCAGAGTGGGGGGTTTTGTCATATAGACACGTGAGCCTCCGGGACCACGGAATCCGCAGCCGGAAGGGCTCCCGATTTCACTCGGAGAGCAGATGGTGAGACGAACAGGGACGGCGGGTGGGCGGCTGCCAGTTCGAGCCCTTACGATTCCCTGTTGTGTCCAAACTGACCGACGTGCCCAAACGGATTCTGATCGGGCGGGCCCTGCGCAGCGACCGGCTGGGCGAAACGCTCCTGCCGAAGCGCATCGCCCTGCCCGTCTTCGCATCCGACCCGCTCTCCTCCGTGGCGTACGCGCCCGGAGAAGTGCTGCTGGTCCTTTCCATCGCGGGCGTGTCGGCCTACCACTTCAGCCCCTGGATCGCGGTCGCGGTCGTCGTGCTGATGTTCACGGTGGTCGCCTCCTACCGCCAGAACGTGCACGCGTACCCGAGTGGCGGCGGCGACTACGAGGTGGCCAACACCAACCTCGGCCCGCGGGCCGGCCTCACGGTCGCCAGCGCCCTGCTCGTCGACTACATCCTCACCGTCGCCGTCTCCATCGCCTCCGGCATCGAGAACCTCGGCTCGGCGGTGCCCTTCGTGGTGGAGCACAAGGTTCCCTGCGCGGTCGCCGTCATCATCCTGCTCACGCTGATGAACCTGCGCGGGGTCAAGGAGTCCGGAAAGCTCTTCGCGATCCCGACCTACGTCTTCGTCGCCGGCGTCTTCATCATGATCGCGTGGGGCGCCTTCCGCGGCCTCGTCCTCGGCGACACCATGCGGGCGCCCACCGCCGAGTACCACATCAAGGCCGAGCACCAGGGGCTCGCGGGCTTCGCCCTCGTCTTCCTGCTGCTGCGCGCCTTCTCCTCCGGCTGTGCCGCCCTCACCGGCGTCGAGGCGATCTCCAACGGCGTCCCCGCCTTCCGGAAGCCGAAGTCGAAAAACGCCGCGACCACGCTCGCGGCGATGGGCCTGCTCGCCGTCACCATGTTCTGCGGCATCATCGCCCTCGCCATGGTCACCAAGGTGCGCATGGCCGAGAACCCCGCCACCGACCTGATCCACAACGGCATGGCGGTCGGCGCCGACTACGTCCAGAACCCGGTGATCTCCCAGGTCGGCGAAGCCGTGTTCGGCAAGGGCAGCTTCCTGTTCATCGTGCTGGCCGCCGCCACCGCCCTCGTCCTCTTCCTGGCCGCGAACACCGCGTACAACGGCTTCCCGCTGCTCGGCTCGATCCTCGCCCAGGACCGCTACCTGCCGCGCCAGCTGCACACCCGCGGCGACCGCCTCGCCTTCTCGAACGGCATCGTGCTGCTGGCCGGCGCCGCGAGCATGCTCGTGATCATCTACGGGTCCGACTCGACCCGGCTGATCCAGCTCTACATCGTCGGCGTGTTCGTCTCCTTCACGCTCAGCCAGACCGGCATGGTCCGGCACTGGAACCGTCACCTGGCCACCGAGACCGACCAGGCCAAGCGGCGCCACATGGTCCGCTCCAGGGCCATCAACGCCTTCGGCGCCTTCTTCACCGGCCTCGTCCTGGTCGTCGTCCTCGTCACCAAGTTCACGCACGGCGCCTGGGTCGCCCTGCTCGGCATGGTGATCTTCTACGTGACGATGTCCGCGATCCGTAAGCACTACGACCGGGTCTCCGAGGAACTCGCCGCCCCCGACGGACCGTCCGACGACAGCGTCCGCCCCTCACGCGTCCACTCCGTCGTCCTGGTCTCCAAGATCCACCGCCCCGCGCTGCGTGCCCTCGCCTACGCCAAGCTGCTGCGCTCAGACACCCTCGAAGCGCTCAGCGTCAACGTCGACCCGGCCGAGACCAAGAACCTGCGCGACGAGTGGGAGCGGCGCGGCATCGACGTGCCCCTGAAGGTCCTCGACTCGCCCTACCGCGAGATCACCCGGCCCGTCATCGAGTACGTCAAGGGTCTGCGCAAGGAGTCGCCGCGCGACGCCGTCTCCGTGATCATCCCCGAGTACGTGGTCGGCCACTGGTACGAGCACCTGCTGCACAACCAGAGCGCCCTGCGTCTCAAGGGCCGCCTGCTGTTCACGCCCGGCGTCATGGTCACCTCGGTGCCCTACCAGCTGGAGTCCTCCGAGGCCGCGAAGCTGCGCGCCCGCAGGCGCCAGGACTGGAACGCGCCGGGTGCGGTGCGCCGGGGCCCCGCGCACGAGAGGCACAAGGAGCCGACCGCCAAGAAATGACCGCAGACAGGTGGGGGCCCCGGCGGGCGCGGTCTGCCGGGGCCGGCCTGTCGGGGGTGCGATGGCGGGCTGTCCGGCGGGTGCGATCGGCGGGCGCCGGAAGCACGTAGACTGGTCGGCTGTTGTCCGGCCGTACCCCCCATCGCATCTGGAGTCACCCCACCATGCAGGCAGAACCGAAGAAGTCGCTGGTGGGGGAGGAGTACGAGGTCGAGATCGGGCCCGTCGCGCACGGCGGGCACTGCATCGCCCGCACGGACGAGGGCCAGGTCCTGTTCGTCCGGCACACGCTGCCCGGTGAGCGCGTCGTGGCCCGCGTGACCGAGGGCGAGGAAGGCGCGCGGTTCCTGCGCGCCGACGCGGTACGGATCATCGACGCGTCCAAGGACCGTGTCGAGGCACCCTGCCCGTACGCCGGCCCCGGCCGCTGCGGCGGTTGCGACTGGCAGCACGCCAAGCCGGGTGCGCAGCGCCGCCTGAAGGGCGAGGTCATCGCCGAGCAGCTGCAGCGTCTCGCGGGCCTCACGCCCGAGGAGGCCGGCTGGGACGGCACCGTGATGCCCGCCGAGGGCGACAAGCTTCCCGCCGGCGAGGTCCCGGCCTGGCGCACGCGCATGCAGTACGCGGTCGACGCGGACGGCAACGCCGGTCTGCGCCGCCACCGCTCGCACGAGGTCGAGCCCGTCGAGCGCTGCATGATCGCCGCCGAGGGCGTCACCGAACTCGGCATCGAGGAGCGCGACTGGGCCGGCATGGTGTCCGTCGACGCGATCGCCGCGACCGGATCCCAGGACCGCATGGTGATCCTGGAACCGCAGCCCGGCGCCCGGCTGCCCCTCGTCGAACTCGACAAGCCTGTCTCCGTGATGCGGGTCGCCGAACAGGACGGCGGCATCCACCGTGTGCACGGCCGTGCGTTCGTCCGCGAGCGGGCCGACGGCCGTACCTACCGGGTCGGCAGCGGCGGCTTCTGGCAGGTCCACCCGATGGCCGCCGACACCCTCGTCAAGGCCGTCATGCAGGGTCTGCTGCCCCGCAAGGGCGACATGGCCCTCGACCTGTACTGCGGCGTCGGCCTCTTCGCGGGCGCCCTCGCGGACCGCATCGGCGACCAGGGCGCGGTCCTCGGCATCGAGTCGGGCAAGCGCGCGGTCGAGGACGCCCGGCACAACCTCGCCGGCTTCGAGCGGGTTCGCATCGAGCAGGGCAAGGTCGAGGCGGTCCTCCCGCGCACCGGCATCGCCGAGGTCGACCTCATCGTCCTGGACCCGCCCCGCGCGGGCGCCGGCAAGAAGACGGTGGAGCACCTGGCGTCGCTGGGCGCCCGGAAGATCGCCTACGTCGCCTGCGACCCGGCGGCACTGGCCCGGGACATCGCGTACTTCCGCGACGGCGGCTACAAGGTGCGTACGCTGCGCGCGTTCGACCTGTTCCCGATGACGCATCACGTGGAGTGCGTGGCGATTCTGGAGCCGGTCAAGAAGGATGACTGACCTGTAGACGGTGTCGCGTCCGACGACTGTTCGGGCGTACGAGAAGGGGCCCCGCCGGAGTGTTTCCGGCGGGGCCCCTTCTCGTACGGTGTCGCGGTCAGATGCCGCGCTGCGTCTGGTAGTAGCCGCCGACCTGCTCGTGGTAGCCGACGTCGCCGACGTGCTTGTCCTTGTCGAACTCGGGGGAGTTCTTGATCTGGTCCTTGGTGAGGTCGACGTGGATCCTGTGCTCGTCCAGGTCGACCGACCGGACCGTCCCGGCCGGGAGCAGGACGTGCTTGCCGAAGATCCATACGCCGGTGTCGACGACGAGGTAGGAGGAGTCGACGTCGTCCGAGTGCTTGTCGACCTTGCCGATGCTGCCGTCGGTGGCCTCGACCTTGAATCCGGTCAGGTCGGTGCCCGCGGTGTAGCCGGTGGTCGGCTGGTAGCCCCAGATGTTGTCACTCATAAAGTACGGCTCCCTCATCGAAATTCGTTGCCGTCCGCGATCGTGCGGCGGAGGCTTTTCGGGTGTCATCGAATTCGGTGACGTTCCTTCAGGAATTCGGGTTCCCAGGGTTCTTGGGCTCACACATCCGCGCCGTACGCCGACGCCGAGCGGATGGCCGGAGACGTCATGCTGGAGGGCCATGGTTCCTGGCGTCACGCCGCCTCCGGCCATTGCCTCCAACTACCCCGAAACGGAAATGTCACCCCTTTCGTCCCGTGCTCACCGGGACGTGACATGGGTGGGGCCCGACGCCGTAGCGTCGGGCCCCACCCATGTATGTGTGCTGCTCAGGCCGTCTACCAGCGGTACCAGCGGCCACGCTTGCCGCCGCTTGCCGTCGGACGGATCACGAAGCCGAGGACCCACACGATCAGGACGATCACGGCGATCCACCAGAGCGCCTTGAGTGCGAAACCGGCACCGAAAAGGATCAGAGCGAGCAGAAGAACAAGAAGAACGGGAACCATAGTTATCAACCTCCGGACCATCGTGTGCCCTGCGGATCGATCTCCATGCATGCCGACCTTCTCTTCGTCCTTCCGGGCAGACGGATAGCGTGGAAGCCTCAAGGAAATCGGGAAGGCGGAAGAGGAGAGTGGATAGCGTGAGCACATCCGAGCCGGTTGGACCCGCACCGTCCGCGGAAAGCCTGCTGCGCGCCACTCCACCGCACGAGCTGGTCGCCACCGCCCGGCGCCTTCTCGCGGAACGCGTCGGGGCCGAGGACGTGACCGTGCTTCTCGCCGACTACGGACTCAACGTTCTGCAGCCGGTCACCCACCTGCCGCACACCGGCGAGCCGGTGCCCGCGTACAAGGGGCCGGCCGGCCGGGCCTTCATCAGCCAGACCCCGGTCGTGGAGATCACGAGCGCCTCGAGCCCCACCCAGACCGTCCATCTGCCCATCAGCGTCCGCGGCGACCGGCACGGTGTGCTCTCCGTCCGGCTGCCCAGCGGCGCGACCGACACGACCACCGTGCTCCAACTCGCCGACTTCGCCACCGCGCTGGCCCACGAGGTGATCACCGCGGGCCGCGACACCGATCTGTATCTGCAGGCCCGCCGCACCCGGCGCCTCACCCTTGCCGCCGAGATGCAGTGGCAGCTCCTGCCCGGCCGCGGATGCGCACGCCAGGAGTACGTCATCGGAGCCCATCTGGAGCCCGCCTACACCATCGGCGGCGACAACTTCGACTGGTCGACCGACGCCGACCACCTCACCCTCACCGTCACCGACGGCATGGGCCAGGGCATCGACGCCTCGCTGCTCACCAGCCTCGCCGTCGGTGCCCTGCGTAACGCGCGCCGCTCCGGGATCGGCCTGGCCGACCAGGCGTGCCTGGCCGACCAGGCGCTCTTCGCCCAGTACGGCGGCAGAAAGTACGCGTCGACCCTGCTGCTGAAGTTCGACCTGGACTCGGGCACCGTACGAGCCGTCGACGCGGGCTCGCCGCAGCTCTACCGCCAGCGCGACGGCACGGTCGAGCAGATCGAACTCGAAGCTCAGCTTCCCCTCGGCATGTTCGAGGAGACCCTCTACGAGGAGCAGGTGTTCCAGGTCGAACCGGGTGACCGGCTGATCGTTCTCAGCACCGGCGTGCACAGCGCACTCGCCGGCGACGGTGGAACGTTCGCGGAACGAGCCCTGCGTCAAACCCTGGGTGCCACACGGGAAGAGCCCCCGCACGAGGCCGCGCGGGCCATGGTCAACGGTCTGTTCGAGCACTTCGGCAGCAAGGAACTCGCCGCCGACGCCTCGGTCCTGTGTCTCGACTGGAACGGTCGCGCCGACGCTCACCGACGCTGAGAAATGATGGCGACGTCGACAGGTGCTCCGGCGGCTGCGGGCGTTGGCCTCGGCGACCAGGGCGCTCAGCAGCTCGTCCTGGTCCAGGAGCCGGACGTGGCGCGGCTCCGCGTCCCATGCGACGCCACCGGCGAGCGGCCGGATCTGGAGGAAGGGGCCTTCGTGGCCCATCACCCGGCCGACCCGGGCTCGGGCGCTGTCGAACACGACCTCTCCGATCTCCGGGCCCCTGTCCTCAGCGTCGTCCGTCATGCGCCGAGTCCGCGCAGGATCACGTCCGCGAGCAGGAGAGCCACGGGTGCGGAGCACACGCCGAGATGGATGAGTGCGTAGCGTGCCCCGTCCTCGCGACGGTCCGCCTCGCGGTCGTCCGCCCAGGGAGTGCGGATGTCCATCGCGGGGAGCTGGACCCCTGCGCGGCTGAGGGCGCAGGCGAGGGCGTCGCGGGCTTCGAGGGCCTCCTGGATCTTCGGGGCGGCGCCCGGCCGGGGGTGCTGAACGGCGGCCGGCCGGGGCGTTGGTCCGTGGTCGTCCGCGTGTCGGTGTGTGGGGGGCATCGGCGTCCTTGTCGGTTCGGTCCTGTGCGCTCCGTCCCGGATCACCGGGGGCAATCGCCCTGCGCAGGACGGGTGTTACGAGGGTGCGCCCCGGCGCGGGCGATCCCGCTGTGGTCGCGCTCGTGCTTCCCCGTGGCACGGTGGTCGTTCCACACCTTCCACACCCTCGGCAGGCTCGGGAGGCGGTCCCTGCGAAGCCCCGGGCGACTGGCTAGCGGTTGACGGACCGGATCTCCTGGACGTTCATGTCCCGGGTGGTCTCGGACGTGCCGTCCGGCAGGTTCCCCTTCGCGTCGCCGCTGCCCCGCCAGGAGATCTGCCAGGTGATGGACGCGCTCAGCCGGTACGGCTCCCCGTCCGTGGCGCGGCGGTAGGTGGTGCCGCACGGGGGGGACATGTCGGCGTCGCCCTGGGCGTACGGCGTTCCGATCGAGCCGTCGTCGTTGATCGTGCAGTCACCGGAGGCGGGGGAGGTCTCGGCGTCGCCCGTGCCAGGGTCGAGGTGAAGGGCGACCGGCTTCGCCGTCGTCTCGGCCCACACCCCCGCTGCCGCCAGCTCCGCGCGGACCTTGACCTCCTTGAAGGTGCCCTTGTCCAGCCACACCCAAGTCGGCAGGTTCACCGTGGTCTTGGTGGCCGGCTTCAGCTCGATCTCGGTCTCGGGGACCTTGATCCTGTTGTAGGCGTAGGCGGCGAGGACGTCCGGGGTGGGGGCGTGCCCGTTGTCGGGGAGCGTTCCGGCGTTCTGCCAGAACAGGGTGTCCTCGCAGTCGTACGACTCGGGGTCGTTCGCCCGGTCCTGATTGATCACCCCGCGCCAGAACATGCCGTCCTTGCCGACGTTGTAGTCCTCGTAGCCGTCCCCGCCGCCGGCCTCCGCCTCGCCGTTCTCGTAGTGGTCCACCATCAGGTCCTCGCCCCAGCTGAGTGAGGGAGTGACGGGCACCAGCTCCCCGTCGGGGTTCTTCTTGAGGCGGTCCACCGCCCCCTTCAGCGCCTGCGGTGTGGCGACCGGTTCGTACCAGCACGCAGGAGGCTTCCAGTCGGGGTCCACGGGGGCGAGCGCCTTGGGTGACGTGCCTGAGGTGCCACCGGTCGACTGCGTGACCTTGATGCGGGTGGTGGTGGCCTTGGCGGTGAGGGTGGCGCCGGACGAGTCGCCGGACGGTCCCGGAGGTGGGGGCGCCTGCCCCTTCTTGTGTCCGATCGCCCATGCCGTTGGGGAAGCGAGGAGCAGAGCGGAAACGGACGCGACTACGAGACTGCACGCCCTCGCGGTGGACCGCATCAGTTGCAGCCCCCGGCGACTGTCGTCAGGGACACGTTCTTCCAGACGCCCGCCGAGTTCTTGTCCAGCCTCGCGCGGTACTGCAGCACGTTCTCGGGCTTGTCGGGTGTGGTCACGACCTCGCCGGTCTTGCGGTTCCTCGTGGACGCGTTGCGTTCGTCGACGCAGTAGAAGAGCACACCCGAGCCACTGTCGTTGATGTGCACCTGGGGGTCGTGGGCCGTGACCTTGCCGATCAGACCGTCGTCGGTGTCGGTGAAGCTTTTGATCCACTGACGAGCGGACGTCAGGGAGGCTCCCGAGTTGTAGAACGCCACGGCCTGCGAGTCCGGGTTCGACTCGATGATCGCCGCGTACTTCGACCGCAACTCCTCCCGGCCGTCGTTCAGGATCGCCTGAAGCTTCGGATCGCTGTTCGTCCAGCCCTCGAAGTTCGCCCGGAACTCCTTGGGGAGCGTGATCTTCGGCCGCTCGGCTCCGTCCGGTGACGCCGAGGGGGACGTACGCGCCGAGGCCTTCCCGCCGCCGCCCGCCCCCTTGATCCTGCCCGAGGACGCGTCGTCGCTTCCTCCCGAGCCGCAGGCGGTCAGGAGCAGGGCCGTGGATGCGGTGAGCGCGACTAGGACGAGCCGGGCGGGGCGGTTCACTCTGGAACTCCTGTACAGATGGGGGGTTGCGCAAGTAAATCCAACGCTATCCGTAGGGCCTCGGACTGCACCAGTCGAGGCTCGGGCAAGGCCGGGCGGATGGTGCCTACTTGGTGGCACAGTTCGTCGGTTCGCTCGGTGCAGCGGTCGATCCTGGCGGTGTCGGGGCCTCGCCGAGGCGGTTCTTCCCGATCCCATGAACCGTCACGCTCGGTCAATTACGCTGTGTAGTCCGATGCTTTCGTACCGACCGCGGGCCAAGGGGCTCGGAGGGGAGACGGCTGTATGCCGCAGCGGCGTGTCGTCACCGGCCGCAGTCAGGAGCCGCGACAGCGGTTTGCCGAGGAGTTGCGGACGCTACGGGTCGCGAGCGGCGCGAGCCTGCGGGCGCTCGGTGAACGGCTCGGCTGGGACTGGTCGTTGTTCGGCAAGATGGAGAAGGGCGAGACCCTCGGCAGCCCCGAGGTCGTCCAGGCCCTCGACCAGCACTACGGCACACCGGGTCTGTTGCTGGCGTTGTGGGAGCTGGCTGCCGGGGACCACACGCAGTTCCGCGAGCGGTACCGGCGGTACATGGCGCTGGAGGCGGAGGCGGTGAGCCTCTGGCACTTCGCGGTGAGCGTCCTGCCGGGGCTGTTGCAGACACCGGGGTACGCGCGGGAGGTGCTCGCGGCGGGCGGGCTCAAGGGGAAGGAACTCGACCAGCAGGTCGAGGCGAGGATGGGGCGACGGGAGTTGTTGGAGGGGGAGGATGCACCCCCGTTCCGGACGATCCTGTCGGAGGCGGTGCTGCGGACGCCCTTGAGGGACGCGGCTGAGTGGCGGAGGCAGTTGGAGCACCTCGGCGAAGCTGCGGAGCGGACGCAGGTGACGGTCCATGTGCTTCTGCAGAGCGCAGGCTTGCACGGTCTTGTGAGCGCTGACATGTGGTACCTCCTCCTTCCGGAGGGCAGAACCGTCGCGTACACCGAGAACGGATACCGGGGCGAACTCATCGAGGAGGCAGGCCCGGTCGTGCGCCTGCAGAAGACGTACGATGCGGTGCGCGACCTGGCGCTCTCCCCGGTGGAGTCGCGGAAGTTCATCCTGCAGATGTTGGAGGAAGTCACGTGCGATCCATCGACCTGACTACCGCGTCCTGGCGTAGGAGCAGCTACAGCAACCAGGACGGCGGCGCGTGCCTGGAGGTCTCTGACGACTTCGCCGCCGCTGTCCCGGTACGGGACAGCAAGGTCCCGCACGGTTCGGTGCTCGTGTTCCCCGCCGCCGAGTGGGCCGCCTTCGTTTCGGCTGTCAGGGCCGGGCAGTTGGGTCACTGACCGGACAGGGCGACGACGCCCGTCGACGGCCACCCCAGCCACCAGATGAACAGGCCGCTCAGCAGGACGAGCAGGAAGATCGCCGCGTTGGTGCGGCGGTAGGCGACGAGGAGTGCCACGAACTCGCGGATCATGGCGCTCGGCCAGAAGTACGACGCCGTGGGGGCGCCCACCACGTGGCCTCGGACCCCGGTGCGGCGGGCGGTCACCGCGGCGCGGAAGACGTGGTAGTTGTTCGTGACGATCACGCAGCGGTAGTCCGGATTCGCCTTCTCCATCAGGGCCTTGCTGAACGTGAGGTTCTCGTCCGTGGTCGTCGAGCGGTCCTCGCGCTCGATCAGGTCGGCGGGAAAGCCCTGGGTGACCAGGTAGTCGGCCATCGCGTGGGACTCCGGAAGCTTCTCGTCGGGCCCCTGTCCGCCGGAGGTGAGCAGTACGGGTCGCCGCCCCTTCCGTGAGAGCCTCGCGTGCTCCTTGCGGGCGCGGTCGAGACGGCCGGCCAGCAGCGGAGGCACGGTGGTGCCGCCGATCAGGCCCGAGCCGAGGACCACCACGTAGTCCGCCCGGCGCCGGATGCGCAGGCGCCCGTACAGCGCGCCGTAGAAGAGGAAACACAGGAACAGGAAGGCGACGTATCCGGAGAGCGCGACGGCTGTTGCCGCCACCACCAGCAGTGTGTGCGTGTGCAGTACCAGCGCTGTGATCAGCAGGGCGAGCAGAGCGACCAGGGCGACGCCTGCTCCCAGGGACAGCAGGTTCGCCGGGCTTCTGCCCTCCTTGCGCACCATGGTGATCCCGTTGGCGATGAGGAACCAGGCCAGCGTGACGACGCCCAGAGCCGCGAGGGTCAACAGCGCGACAGCGAGGTCGTGGCCCAACTGGGCCTTCTCGGAGGCCAGGTGCAGAAAGAGCGCGATTGCGGCGAAGACGACGGAGAGCCCCAGGAGGACCGCGTTGCCGATCCGACGGCGGTCCCGTACCACCCCTACGCAGAACAAGAAGAAGCAGACGAACGACGGTACAAAGGCCACCATGCGCCCATGCTACGAGGCGGGCCCCGGGGCCGGCCGCCCCGGTCCCGATGGCTGTCCGCGTCCGCCGGTGAGGCTCGGACCCGGTCCGACGTCGACGTCGTGGAGCGTCCCCTCAGAACACCCGGATCGGGATCTCCGCCGGCTCGCTCAGCAGCTCCCTGATCTCGTCGTCCAGGCGGACCAAGGTGATCGAGGCACCGGCCATGTCGAGGGAGGTGCAGTACTCGCCCACGTAGCTCCGCCATACGCCGATGCCGCGGTCGGCGAGTTGCTTGTGGGCCAGGCCGTAGACCAGGTAGAGCTCGCCGATCGGAGTGCCACCGAGGCCGTTGGCCATCAGGGCGACCGAGTCGCCGGAGACGAAGGGGAGGTCCTCCACGACCGCGTCGACCAGCTCGCGCACCATCGCGTTCGCGGGCTGGAGCGTCTCCCGCTCGCGGCCCGGCTCGCCGTGGATGCCCACGCCCATCTCGACTGCGTCGTCGGGGAGTTCGAAGAGCGGTGAGCCCTTGGCCGGAGGGGTGCACGCGGTGAGGGCCATGCCCATCGTGCGGGTGAGGGAGTTGACCTTCTCGCCGATCCGGTAGATCTCGTCGAGATCCGCGCCCCGCTCGGCGGCCGCGCCGACCGCCTTCATCACGAAGAAGTTGCCGGCCACTCCGCGACGGCCGACGGTGTACGTCGAGTCCTGCACGGCCACGTCGTCGTCGATGAACAGGGTCCGGACGGTCACGCCGTCGGCCTGCGACAGCTCCTCGGCCATCTCGAAGGCCATCCGGTCCCCGGTGTAGTTGTTGACCAGCAGCAGGACGCCCTTGGGGGAGGCGACCCGCTTGACCGTCTCGTAGACGAAGTCGGCGGGCGGCGCGGCGAACACGTCGCCGGGACAGGCCGCGTCGAGCATGCCCCTGCCGACCGTCATCACGTGTGCCGGCTCGTGACCGGAGCCGGAGCCCTGCACGATGGAGACCTTGTTCTCCTGCGGGGCGTCGGCGCGCATGATCAGGTTGAACTCGGGGACGTACCGGAGGGTGTCGGGGTTGGCCAGCGCCAGTCCCTCCAGCATCTCCGCGACGTAGTCCTTCGGGTCGTTGACGAACTTCTTCATGCCGTGCTCCTCGTGATCTCGTCGCCCGGGGTGCCTGGGGCGGTTCGGGCGACGGCGCCGCCCAGGGTCAGCCGCGTGCCTCCCACTCGGCCGCGACGCGCTCCGCCATCACCGCGACGGCCACCGCGCCGGGGTCCGGCGAGCCGATGCTGCGCTCGCCGGTGTAGCTCTGCCGGCCGCGCCGTGCCTGCATCGGCGTCGTCGCGTCGGCCGCGGTGCGGGCCGTCGTGGCGGCCAGCGCGGCGAGTTCCGCCGCCGTGGCGGGCGGTTCGCCGTCGGCCGTCCGCTGCTCCAGCGCGTCGGTCATCGGGATGAGCGCGTCCAGCAGGGTCTTGTCCCCGAGGTCGGACCTGCCCCGTGCCTTGATGCCCTCGGCGGCGGCCCGCAGCATGGCGACCGCGTCCGCCGCGTCCAGCTCGTCGCGGTCCTTCACGGCCATGGCGGCCCGCAGGAAGGCGGTGCCCCACAGGGGTCCCGACGTGCCGCCGACCCGCTTGGAGATCACCATGGCGACCTTCTTCAGGAGTTCGGGCGGCGTCTGCGGGTCGAGGGTGTCCCAGTCGGCGAGCACGATCTCGAAGCCGCGGGCGAGCGAGAAGCCGAAGTCCCCGTCTCCCGCGACGGCGTCGAGGTCACCGAAGGTCTTCTCGTTGTCGACCGCGGTCCGGGCGATGGTCCGGACGACGAACGCGAGGTCGTCGGCGGATGTCGTTGGCGTTGTCATGACTCTCCTGACTGGACTCTCCTGACTGGCGCGTGGGGTCGGTTCCGACGGGAACGGGGAGGGCCTGGCCCACTCGGGCGCTCGGATCACCATCTCCGCCCCGGTGCGCGGGTGCTCCGGTCAACTCGGGGCGGGCGGCGCACCCGGGGGATCGGGCGGCGGGGGACCGGTGTGCCCGGCGACAGCGGCGTCTCCGGCCGTGAGCAGCACCGCCAGGTCCGCGAGTTCCACCCAGGGGCCCGGGTGCACCCCGAGGGGATCGTTCAGCACCCGGGTCACGGTTTCCTCAGGCGGCGGGTCGCCGAGCGAGGTGACCACCAGGGAGGCGCCCGCGAAGTCCTCCTCGCCGGTGTAGGCGCTGGTCGTGACGGCGCAGGCGAGCCCCGCGCCGAGTGCGGCGAGCATGCCGTTGCGGCTGTCCTCGATCGCGACCACGGCCGCCGGGTCGAGACCCAGTCGGCGCACGGCGAACGCGTAGATGTCCGGGGCCGGCTTCTTGCGCTGGACCACGTCACCGGCGAACACGCTGAACCGTGAGGCCAGTTCGGTGCCCATGGCGAGTTCCAGGACGCTGCGGACGGACGCCTCGGCGGAGGTGGAGGCGACCGCGAGGGTCCAGCCCGCCGCGTGTGCCGCCTCGGCGATCCGCCGCACCCCGGGGCGGGGCGGAATGGCGCCGCTGCGGATGATCCCGGTGTAGATCTCGGTCTTGCGGCGGTGCCAGCGGGCGACCTCCCCGTCCAGCGCGTCCTTGTCCTCGGGCAGGCCCGCCGCGGCGACGAATTCGGGGGTCAGCAGCGTCTTCATCCGCTCCTTGCCCCCGCCGACCTTCACCTTCTCCGCGTAGTCCGTGTCGCTCCACCGCACCGGCAGCCCGAACTCCTCGAACGTGGTGTTGAACGCGGGCAGATGTCCGTAGCGCTCGGTGTCGGCGAGGACGCCGTCGCAGTCGTAGACCAGCGCGGCCACGGTGTCATCCCGCCCGGCCGGCGCTGCCGAACAGGGTCATCAGCGAACCGGTCATGTCGATGACGTCCTGGCGCACGGACTTGAAGAGCGAGGGCGGGTCCCACTTCTGCCGCTCGGCCGCCGTCTCCAGGAAGGCGAGGCTCGACTTCATGAACTTCTCCTTGAGGGCGGTGGAGATGTTGACCTTCGCGCAGCCCCGGGAGATCAGGTCGTGGAACTGCTCGTCGGACAGTCCGCTCCCGCCGTGCAGGGCGATCGGCACCGGATGCGCCGCGACGATGTCGGAGACCCGTTGGGCGTCGAGCACCGGAGCCTGCTTGTACGAGCCGTGGGCGTTCCCGATCGCCGGTGCGAAGACGTCGACCCCGGTGGTCCGCAGGAACTCGAGCGCGACCTCCAGCGTCTGCTGCTCCGCGGCGGTGTCGCTGCCGACGCCGTCCTCCACGCCGGTGATCGACTCGATCTCACCCTCGACGGCCGCCCCGTACGAACGAGCCTCCGCGACCACCTCGACCGTCTGCCGCATGTTCTCCTCGACGGGCAGTTTCGAGGCGTCGAAGAGCACCGAGTTCCAGCCCCGCCGCAGACACTCCGTGATGACCGCCCGCTCCGGACAGTGATCGAGGTGCAGGGCGACCGGCACCTCGATCCCGGCCGTCATGGAGGTCCACATCGCA
Organism: Streptomyces sp. NPDC102279; assembly: GCF_044766365.1. Taxonomy (NCBI): domain Bacteria; kingdom Bacillati; phylum Actinomycetota; class Actinomycetes; order Kitasatosporales; family Streptomycetaceae; genus Streptomyces; species Streptomyces sp. NPDC102279. Next base: position 176,626 of record NZ_JBIWLU010000018.1, read on the forward strand.
TACAGAACGTCGCTGCCGATCGACTTCACCGTCTTGACGGAGGTCTGCACGATCAGGGGCGACCGCTTCTCCACCGCCGCGGCCAGCACGGCTTCCATCGTCAGGTCGTTGAACACGTTGATGGCCGGTACGGCGTAGCGCTCGGCGAACGGCCCGGAGAGGATCTCGGTCAGCGGTGCAACACCCACGACGCCTCCACGTTTGCGGCCCCACCCCTTCCATTCCACGCCCGCCGACGGTGCCCCGCCACTTTTGGCCGGGAAGCTCCATGGAAGGGCGGGTAAGGGGTGGGGCTTCCGTCACCTTCCGTCAGTTTTCCGACGCGTTTCGTTTCCGGTCAGTTTTTCGATCGTTCGCCATCGCCCGTCGACTGCTGTGATGATGTGGATCAGGGGAGCGGCCGGGGAGGCCGTGAGTGATGAGGTCCGGGGGGATCCATGAGCAGTACGACGAGTACGACCACGTCCGCGCTGATACGGCTGAAGTCCGCGCAGAAGAGCGCCAAGGGCGTGTCGCTGTATTCGCGGTTCGTGAACCGGCCGGTGGGCCGGTATCTCGCGGCCGGGGCCTACCGGGTCGGGCTGACGCCCAACCACGTCACGCTGATCAGCGCGGCGTTCAGTTTCGCCGCGGTCGCGACGGCCGCGCTCGCGGCGCCCACCTGGGCCGCGGGGCTTCTGGTGTGGCTGGGGCTGGCCGTCGGTTTCGCCTTCGACTCGGCCGACGGGCAGCTCGCCCGGCTGCGCGGCGGCGGCAGCGCGGCCGGTGAATGGCTCGACCATGTGGTCGACTGCGCCAAGATCACCGCACTGCACACCGCCGTGCTGATCGCCTTCTATCGGAACCCCGGTCACTTCGGGACCGGGGCCGACGCCTGGCTGCTGGTGCCGCTCGGCTTCCAACTCGCCGCCGTCGTCACGTTCTTCGGCGGGCTGCTCACCGAGAAGCTCAAGCCCAAGGCCGCCCCGGGCGACCGGGCCGAGCCCTCCACGGCGCGCGCGGTGGCCCTGCTCCCGGTCGACCACGGGGTGTTCTGCCTGGTGTTCCTGCTGCTCGGCGGCGGCAGCGCCTTCCGGTGGGCCTACACCCTCCTCGCCGTCGCCGCCGTGCTCTTCCTGGCGGCCTTCCTCACCAAGTGGTTCCGGGAGCTGTCCGCAGTTCGTCGTTGAACCGCGTCCCGTCCAGGGCGTCGATGGCGCGCCGCAGCTGGGTGCTCGACGTGTGCACGGTGTACGGGAAGTAGACGACGTCCACCCCCACGGTGGCGAAGTCCTTCTCCAGGCGCTCGCCCTTCGGGGTGTCCCGCCAGTCGTCGCCCTTGAAGATGACGTCGAAGCGGACCTGCTTCCACGTCTCCAGTTTGTCCGGCACGGTCTCCACGAACGCCGCGTCGACGTGCTTGATGCTCCGGACGATCTCCAGTCGCTCCACCAGCGGGATCATCGGAAGCCTGCCCTTGGCGTGCTCGGCCATCTCGTCCGAGACGACGCCGGCCACCAGGTAGTCGCACTGGGCACGTGCGTGACGCAGGATGTTCAAGTGTCCTATGTGGAAAAGATCGTAGGCGCCCGGTGCGTAGCCCACACGGTACGGCTTGCTCGATGGCACAAGTGCCCCCCTTGTTCGTTTTTGGCCCCCAGTGCGCACCCCTTTCCGGGGGATGCGCGGACTTTGACGATAGCGTTCATGGATGGTGCAGGGAGGGTGAACAATTAGGGTGCGTCCTGGGTCACTTACGACCGGCGCGGGGACCGGGGGGTCCCGTGGGACGCAGACACACAGGGGAGGCCGCAGTGGCGGCCGGGGGGAAGGTTTCGTCGCGTGACACATACCCACGACGAGCGTCGTGACCGGAGCGGTGCGGGGGTCGCCGGTCCGGCGGGGTCCGTTCCGGTGCAGCGCACCAACGAGCCGGACATCGGCGGACGCGCCGACAAGGAGGACGAAGCCGGGCCTTCCGGGCGCCGGTTGCTCCTCGTGTCCACCAACTACGCGCCCGAGCACACCGGTATCGGGCCGTACGCCACCGGCATCGCCGAGCACTGGGCGAGCCGCGGCCACGAGACCCATGTCCTGGCCGGGCTGCCGCACTACCCGGCCTGGCGACTCGACCCCGCCTACCGCACGGTGTGGCGGGCCACGGAGCAGCGGGCCGGTGTCACCGTGCACCGCAGGCGGCACAGCGTCCCGCCGCGCCAGAGCGCCCTGCGCAGGGCGCTGTTCGAGAGCTCGATACTCGCCCACGGCCTGGTCGCGCCGCCCCGCACCGGCCGTCTCGACGCCGTGCTCGCCCAACTGCCCAGCCTCGCCGGAGGCGTGCTCGGAGCCCGGGTCGCCGCCCGCCACCGGGCACCGTTCGTCCCGGTCGTGCAGGACCTGATGGGAGCCGCCGCCGCCCAGTCCGGCATCCAGGGCGGTGGCCGCGCCGCCGAGCTGGCCGAGCGCGCGGAGTCGTGGGTGCTGCGGCGCGCCACCCTGGTCGGCGTCATCCACGAGACGTTCGTCGAGCGGGTGCGCGCCATGGGCGTGGATCCGGGCCGCATACGCCTGGTGCCCAACTGGTCGCACATACAGGCCCCCGCGGCGCCGCGCGACCGTACCCGCGAACGGCTCGGCTGGCGGCCGGAGCAGACCGTGGTCCTGCACTCCGGCAACATGGGGCTCAAGCAGGGGCTCAAGGTGCTGGTGGACGCCGCCCGCCACGACCCGGACACCCGGATCGTCCTGATGGGCGACGGCAACCAGCGCGAGCACCTCGCCGCACTCGCCGCGGGACTGCCCAACCTGGAGTTCCTGCCCTCGGTGGACGACGCCGACTTCCCCGACGTCCTGGCCGCCGCCGACGTCCTCGCCGTCACCCAGCGGGCCTCCGTCCTCGACATGAGCGTCCCGTCCAAGCTCACCTCCTACTTCGCCGCCGGCCGCCCGGTGGTCGCCTCGGTCGCCGCCGAGGGCGGCACGGCCCGCGAAGTGCTGCGATCCGGTGCCGGAATGCTTGTGGAACCGGAGAATCCTGATCAGTTCTTGTCGGCGGTGCGTAGACTCGCCGAAGATCCGAAGATGGCGGACGAGTTGGGTGCGGCGGGTCCGCGCCATGTAGCGGCCCATCTGTCACGGGAGGCGGGTCTCGCGCGCATCGACGCGCTGATCGACGAGGCAATGGGGGGACTTGGAAGGTGAACGAGACACACGTTCCCGTCCGGGGAGAGGACGAACCGGAGCAGTTGCGCGAGCAGTTCCGCCAACTGCTGCGTTACCGGTGGCTGATAGGCGGCGGTGTCGGCATCGGACTGCTGTCCGGAGCCTGGCTCGGCGTGACCGGCGCCGACAGCTATGCCGCCACCACCGACATCGTGCTGCGCGCCCCCACCAGCGACCCCTTCGCGCCGACGCTCTCCAGCGACAAGGCGCTGAACATGGGGTCCGAGCGGCAGACGGCCCTCAGCCGCTCCGTCGCGCAGGGCGCCGCGAAGCAGCTCAAGATGAGCGCGGGCGACGTGGACCAGCTCCAGCACGGGCTCCAGGTCACCAACCCGCCGCAGACCCTCGTGCTGCACTTCACGTACAACGCGTCCGACCCGCAGGAGGCGGCGCGTCGCGCCAACGCCCTCACCGCGTCGTACATCGACATGCGCAAGGACCAGTGGGAGTCCGTCCGCGACTCGATGCTCAAGAGTCTGCAGGACCAGCTCAATCCGGTCGCCAAGCAGAACGACGAGCTCTCCCGGCAGATCAAGCAGCTCCCCGACGGGTCCGCCGCGGACTCCGCCTACGCGGTGCAGGCCAACCTGCTGAACCGCATCACCGACCTCCGCTCCAAGATCACCAGCCTGAAGGCGCTCGACATGACGCCCGGCAACGTGATCCGCAACGCCACGGTCCCCTCCTCGTCCGACGGGCCCGGCCTGCCGCTCTCGCTCGGGCTCGGCGGCCTCGTCGGCGTCGGCCTCGGCCTGCTCGGCGCGTGGGTGCGGCTCGTCTTCGACCCCGCGCCGCGTTCGGCCGGTGACGTCGCCCGCGCCGTCCGCGGCCCCGTCCTCGGCGCGCTGCCCCGCGGTTCGGCGGGCACCCTGGTGGTCGGCCACACCGACTCCCGGGCGGCCGAGGAGTACCGCTCGATCGCCTTCCGTCTCGCCTACGACGAGCGGTTCGCCGACCGGCGACGGCTGCTCGTCGTCGCCCCGCGCGGCTCCATGGAGTCGAGTGTCGCCGTCGCGGTCAACCTCGCCGCCTCGTTCGCCGAGACCGGCAAGAACGTCCTGCTGGTGGAGGCCGACCTGCGCACCCCGTCGCTCTCCGAGCGGCTCGACGTGTCCGCCGCCTCCCTGCCCCGCTGGAGCCGTACCGGCGAGCACGTCGAGGGCGAGTGGCCGAGCCGAGGCCAACTCCTCGTCGACGCGGGCGAGTCGGGTGCCTTCGGGCTCGTCCCCGGCGAACGTGTGCGCAACGTGCCGCGCGCGTTGACCTCCGCCCGGACCACCCGGCTGATCGCCGAGGCCGACGACCCGGACGCCACCGTCGTGGTCGTGGCTCCGCCCGTCCTCGCGTACGCCGACGCTCTCGCGCTCGTCGACCGTGTCGACGGCGTGCTCATCGTCTGCGACCCGCGGACCGTGCACCGTGCCGACCTGATGCGCATCCGCGAACTGATCGTCGGAGCGGGCGGCACCGTCCTCGGCGCGGTGACGCACACCGACTCCAAGCGGGTCCGGACGCCCGCCGCACGCCGCAGCAGCGGACGCCGGGCGCCCAAGAGCCAGCAGGCCAGGACCCCCGAGCCCACCAACACCCCCGAACCCGAGCGGCACTTCGACGGCGACGGCAGCGAGACCATCGCGCTGCGCACCGTCCGCTCGGGGGACCGGTGACCACCCCGGAGGAACAGCAGTCGTCCGAGAAGCCGTCCGGCCCGCCGCGTACCCCGCGGCGGTCGGCGGCGGCCCTCGCCTCGGTGCTCGACCAGGCGGCGTCCAGTCTCACCAACATCGCCGTGCTGGTGATCGCCGCCCGCGTCTCCACCGCGCACGGCTTCGCCACTTTCTCGATGGTGTACCTCACCTTCACGGTGCTGCTCGGACTCAACATGGCCTACGTCGGGCAGGCCGTCGTCCTCACCCGGGGCGACACCGCCACCACCGGTGCCGCGTGCCGGTCCGCGATCGCGTTCACCTCCCTCGCCTCCACCGTCGGCGGTGTCCTGCTCGCCGCCGTCGGCGCGGTCACCGGCGCGCTCACCGGCGGCTGGTCCGGGCCGGGCGGAGCCTTCCTCGCCCTCGGGCTCGTCCTGCCGCTGGTCCTGGTGCAGGACGGACTGCGGTACGCGTTCTCCACCCTGCGGCGCCCCGCCCTGGCACTGGCCGCGGACACGCTGCGTCTGGTGTGCGTGGTCCCCGCGCTGCTGGTCCAGCCCCGGCACGCCGCGCCCGGCCTGCTCGTGGCGGTGTGGGGTGTCTCGGCCGTGCCGGCGCTGCTGCTCGGCCTGCGCCTGCTGTGGCCCCATGTGCGCGGAGCGCGGGCCGACCTGCGGCCCTACGTGCGCCGGGGCCACCTCGGACAGCGCTTCGTCGTGGAGTTCGCCGTGGGCAACGCCTCCAGCCAGCTCGCGGTACTGGGCCTCGGTCTGTTCGCCGCCCCGCTGGCGGTCGGCGCCCTGCGCGGTGCCACCACGCTCTTCGGGCCGCTCAACGTCCTGTTCAACTCGGTCAACGCCTTCGGACCGCCGCTGCTGAACCGGCTGGGCGGCCGTCGGGCCACCACCCGCGCCGCCGCGCTCCTCGGTCTCGTCCTCAGTGTCGTCGGCCTCGCGTGGGGGCTCGTGCTGTACGCCCTTCCCGACCACGTGGGACGTCAACTGCTCGGCGCCACCTGGCAGTCGGCCGCCGCGCTGCTGCCCGCCTCGGGCGCCCAGTACGCGGTGATGGGCCTCGGCACCTGCGCCCTGGTGACCCTGCGCGTGCTCAGCCCGCGCGCCACCCTGTCGGTCCAGGTGGTGTTCTCGCTGCTCTCGGTCGTCTTCATGCTCGCCGGATACCTGCTGACCGGCTCGGCGCTCGGAGCGGCCTGGGGCCTGGCCGCGGGCTCCGCGCTCAAGGCGGTGGCGGCCTGGACCCGCGTCGCGCGCCTGCGGGTGGAGGAGACCGTCCCGACGCCGGTGGTTCCGGCGGTCCCCGCGAGCTGAGCGGGATCTCGCGGGGGAGCGGGCCCGCCGTCGTTCCCGACGCCGTCGACCGGGCGTTCCTGCGGGCAACCGCCCACGGTTTCCCGGAGACGACCGGTCGACAGTGGGCCGCCCGTACGGAGGGGGACCGGCCCGGCCCGCCCGGTCAGGACGCTCCGGTCAGCGCAGCCCCGTCGCCCGGTCCTGGCGGAACGTGCTGATCAGGACGATGCAGAAGGCCGCGATGGCCACCCGGCCCGACGCCTGGAGCAGCGGGCCCCGCAGCAGGATGAAGGAGTAGCCGGCGACCAGCGGGACGGCCAGGGCGATCAGGCTGCCCGGCCGGGCACTGCGCACCGCGCGGCGGGCATAGCGCCGGTCGACCCGCGCCGCCGCGTAACCCATCGCCACGAACCCCGCGACCATCCCGACCGGGCCGAAGTCGATCCACAGCTCGGCCCACACCGGCGACGAGAGATTCGTGTTGGTCGCCCCCATCCACTGGCCGACCATGACACCGGTGTCCATCGGCTTGTCGGGCCATATCGAGCGGGGGACCGCGAACAGCACCGAGCCGGCCATCTGACGGCCGAAGGTGTGGCCGCTGCCCGACCGGACGTACGTGATGGTGTTGGCGAACATGCCGACCTGGTCGTAGTCCTTGAGGGCCAGCGGCTCCAGGGGCGAAGTCGTCTGCACCGGGCGGTAGTTGGCGTCGTCGTAGCGGAAGCGGTCCGCGAACGGGAAGACCACCAGCGCCACGATGACACCCAGGCTGAGCGCGATCCGGTAGAAGGCCGCGCTCACCGGGAAGACCGTGAACAGCAGTGAGAAGAGAACGGTGAGGAACCAGAAACGCGGATTGGAGATCGGGTTGTTGACCACGGCGTTCAGGGCGGCCAGCGCCCCCCAGACCGCGATGATCACCACGGAGCGGCGGGCCCGCCGCGAGGTCACCAGCCAGCGCGTGTAGGCCAGCCAGGCGATGAGGGCGGGCACGGTGCCGAAGCCCCGCACGATGGCCTGCCCGGCCTGCGAGTCAGCCTGGGAGAGCCCGGCCTCCTGGACGCTGCTGATGATCTCCTGGCGGCTGGTGAAGAACACCGCGGGGCCGCCCAGCTTGACGACGAGAAGCGCCGAGCCGAAGAAGGCGATCACGGTCAGCAGGTACAGCCGGCGCCGGTGGACGAGCGCGGGCCGCAACTTGTCCTCGCGCTTCCGCTCGGGCCGCTGGCGCGCCAGCACGGTACCGATGTCGAAGGCGACACAGCCGATCAGGACGAGCGCGACCGCCTCCGTCAGATCGGTGCGCGCGCCCACGACCGGGGTCGGCGTGCGGCCGAGCACCGCCTGCGCGAGGGGTGCGACGCCCATCGCCATGTAGACGAACAGCCAGAACGAACCGGCGAGCAGTTTGCGCCGGTTGGAGAGGATCATCGTCGACAGCCGGATGCCGGCGTACATGGTGAGCGCCAGTTGGAGCCACAGCGCCGAGTCCTGCAGACCGGTGCCGGGCTGGACCAGGACGAGCAGCGGCAGGAACACCGAGAAGCCGAGGACGAGGGGGACCGACAGCGCGCGGGAGAGGAGCGTGCGCGGCCGGAACGGCGGCACCGCCGCCTGCCAGCCCCGCTCCGGTGACCCGGGCATGCTGGTCGTGCCCCGGTCCATCTGCTGCGTCATGGCGCCCCCGCCCCGAAAGAGATCCCCGGCGCAGTCTAACGAGCCCTGGCCTGCGGTGAACGGTCAGCTACTAGAGTGTGGCGAAGTTGCGTCCGGGGGGACGCTGTTGGGGGGATGGATCGATGCGTGATCTCCCGGCCTTCACACTGGCCGGATACGACAAGGGGCGCGGGATCGTCGTCCAGGCGCTCTGGTTCGCGGTGATGAACACGGTCTTCATGGCGTGGTTCACCCCGGCCCGGGTCAGGACGGCCCTGCTGCGTGCCTTCGGCGCCGAGATCGGCACCGGGGTGCTCATCCGGCACCGGGTGCGCGTGCTGTGGCCCTGGAAGCTGACGGTCGGCGACCACACCTGGATCGGCGAGGGGGCGTGGATCCTCAACCTGGAGCCGGTCACTCTCGGCGCCCATGTGTGCGTCTCGCAGGAGGCCCTGCTGTGCACGGGCAGCCACGACCACCGCGCCGCCGACTTCCGGTACCGCAACGCGCCGATCACCGTCGACGACGGCGCCTGGGTCGCGGCCCGTGCCACCGTCCTCGCCGGGGTGAAGGTCGGCCGCTGCGCCGTCGTCGGTGCCGGCGCGGTCCTCCACACGGATCTGCCGGAACTGACCCTGCACACCGCCGACAACCGGCGCCGACCCGTCGAGGAGCCGGCGTGAGAGTGCTGCACGCGGTCACCCTGCACAGCCCCACCCACGCCTTCGGCGGTCCGGTCCGGGTCGCCCTCAACCTCTGCAAGGGACTGCGGGAACGCGGGCACGACGCCCGGCTGACCGCCCTCGCCGACGGCTTCGAACAGCCCCTGCCCGAGGAGGTGGAAGGCGTGCCCGCCCGCCTCCACCAGGCGCGCAGGATCCTGCCGCTCGGGTTCAGCGGCCTGACCTCGCCGTCCCTCCTCGCCGGCGCCCACCGACTCGTACGGCAGGCCGACGTCGTCCACGTACATCTGGCGCGCGACCTGGTGACCCTGCCGGTGGCGCTCGCCGCGCTGCGCGCGGGGAAGCCGCTGGTCCTCCAGACGCACGGCATGGTCGACCCGAGCGAGCGGCGCTCGGCCCGCGTTCTCGACGCGGTCGCGGTGCGCAGGGTGCTGCGCGGAGCGACCGCCGTCCTGCACCTCACCACGCGTGAACTGCGCGATCTGGAGGCCGTGGTGGGCGGTACGGGTCTCGTCCGCGCCGTCCGCCTGGTGAACGGCGTGCCCGCGCAGCCCGAGGGCCCGGCCCCCGAAGGACCGCCGCGCATCCTGTACGCGGCCCGGCTCCAGGCCCGTAAGCGCCCCGTCGACCTGGTGGAGGCGGCGCCCGCGATCCTGGCCCGGCACCCCGAGGCGACCTTCGTCGTGGCGGGACCCGACGAAGGCGAACTCGCCTCCGTGCGACGGCGGATCGACGAGCTCGGACTCGCGGCGCGGGTGAGCTGTCCCGGACCGCTGGACGGGGCCCGGATGACCGAGGAGCTGCGCAGGGCGCACGTGTACGTCCTGCCGTCGGTGGACGAGCCGTTCCCGATGTCGGTCCTGGAGTCGATGGCCGTGGGCACACCGGTCGTGGTGACCGACTCCAACGGCCTGGCCCGCGACGTGGACAGGGCCGGGGCAGGCCGCGTGGTGACGGGACCCGACGGCATCGCCCCGGCGGTGCTCGACCTGCTGGACCCGGACGCCCGGCGCACCGCGTCGGCGGCGGCCCGCAAGCTCACCGCCGAGACGTTCGCCATGGACGCGGTCCTCGGCACCCTCCTCGACGTGTACGAGCGGGCCTAGAAGCGACGGCGCCCCCTCGTTCGGACCGGTGCGCAGGCGCGCCGGTCCGAACGGTATCCCGCGTTACGCGGGGAGCCAGGCGTAGCAGCCCGAGGAGACGAACGTGCGGGTCCCGGTCGGGATCTTCGCGGTGATCTTCTTCGGCGCGTCCGGGCCCGGGCCCGAGGCCAGCACCTTGTCGTCCGCGCCCAGTGCCTTCCAGGTGCAGCCCTTGGCGCTGGTCAGCGCGCGGTAGGTGCCCGGCGCCGGCCTCTTGCGGGTGCCGTCGGCAAAGCCGGTCGCGGCCTGGTCCAGCAGCGGCTTCTGCTTCGGGCACAGCTGGCCGATCGCGTCGTCGGCGGACGGCAGATCGCCGGCGATGAGCGCGCCGATGGCGGCGTCCTTGTCGTGGGCGGCGGTGCGCTCGATGCGCTGGCAGGTCTCCTGGCCCACCTGGAGCACGGCGGCCGGGTCCATGTTCTTCGGCACACGGCCGTGCAGGTACTTCTTCTCCTTGGCGGTGAAGGAACCGGTCACCGGGGTGAGCTTCGCGTCCGGCAGGACCGGCCCCTTGGACGGGCTCGACGACTCCTGGGGAGCCGGGCTGGCCTGGTCGTCCGGGACGCCGGCCGCCTGGTCGTCGGAGATGCTCCGCGTCGGGTTCGCCGCCGCGTCGGAACCGCCGTCCGAGCTGCAGCCGGAGAGCGCGAGGAGCGCGACGAGGGCGCCGGCGGCGGTACCGCGCCGGAGGGACCGGAGAGTACGAGTGTGCATGGTGGCTCCTGCGGCCCGAGCGGGCCGGGTATGAAGGCGGGCCCGCACACGAAGGTGCGGGCCCAGGTGGGGTGGGCGGGGGGGCGGGGCCGCCGGCCCGGCCCCCCCCCCCCCGGGGGGGGGGGGGGGGGCGGGGGCCCCCCCCCGACCCCCCCCCGCGGGGGGGTGTGCCCCGCCGCCCCCCCACCGGGGC
>NZ_JBIWLU010000019.1:0-144372 GCF_044766365.1 Streptomyces sp. NPDC102279
CAACATCATCCACCCACCCATCCTCACCACCCTCAACCTCACCCCCCAACGCGGCAAAACCACCTACACCGAAATCGAACAACTCCACAACAACAACCGCAACGACGGCGGGGACAGCAACAGCAGCACCACCACCTGAAACCGACACCCCAACCCGCCAGGCCCAGGACCCCAACCCCGCCACCTGACCACGCGGCCAACAGCGCGGTCGATCCAGGGCCGTTGTTCAGGCGAGCGAGCCTTCTCCTCGTCAGCCGACCCGCGTCGACATGCTCACCCGGCCCGCTTCAAGCACAGAAGGCCAGGAGACAACATTCGGCCTTCGCCGCAGAAGAGATCTGCGCTCCCGCTCGGCCATACCGCCCCACACCCCGAACTCGATGCCGTCATCCAAAGCTGCGCGGCGGCCGCCCAGGGTGCTATCTGCTGTAAGCGGCGATCACCTCGTTCCACGCCGAGGCGTCGACGTATGAGGAGACGAACTGGCCACAGAGCGTGGCCCTTACGACAGGCTGCGGCAGCCACCTACGAGCAGGCGCTGAAGCTGACCAGACCTGTACCGGTGCAGAGCACTTGTTCCGCGGCTGCCGTATTCCTGGCACGTTCGAGGCGGCGCCCCTGTAGGGGAGCGGAACGCGGGTGCAGGCGCTGATCTTTGACAGCCCGACCCGGTCCACCGATTCCGCTCAGCTCCTCATGACCTGCACCTACAGTCCAGAGGTAGCTGATGAACACTCACGGACATGATGGAGACGAGGTCGACGCGTCGATGCAGGTGGTAGTTGAGCCTCCCGACATGTCGGAAGAAGCGCGCTTGGCTGCCTACAGCACCGTTTCCACATCACTCGCCCTGCGAAGTGATCACCGGCTGGCCGAACTCGTGGACGCCGCCGTGCCGGTCGGCTCCAGTATCGGCGGGAAGTCCGCCCTGATGGAGGTCGACGGAAAATCGGTCTTCGTGAAACGGGTGCCGCTTACGGACATGGAACGGTCGCCGAAGCACGTACGGTCCACGGCCAACCTGTTCGGTCTTCCCACCTACTGCCAGTACGGCGTCGGCGGGCCCGGATTCGGTGCGTGGCGGGAGCTGGCTGTTCACATCATGACGACGAACTGGGTGCTCGAAGGCCAGTACCGAGGGTTTCCGATGATGTATCACTGGCGTGTACTGCCGGACACAGCCTCGCTTCCCGAAGAGCTCGCGGACGTGGAGCGGGCCGTGGCCTATTGGGGAGGCCGCTCGGAGGTACGCCGCCGTATCAAGGCGCTTCAACAGTCCTCTGCCAGCCTCGTACTGTTCCTGGAGTACATCCCTACGACGCTTCACGAGTGGCTCACCGAGCAGGTGCAGGCTGATGCAGAATCTGCCGACCGGGCTCTCTCCCTGGTGGAGCGCGAGCTGAGAGCCGGCACGGCCTTCATGAACGCTCGTGGGCTCCTGCACTTCGACGCCCATTTTGAGAACATCCTGACGGACGGCCAGCGTCTCTACTTCACGGACTTCGGCCTCGCCCTCTCCTCTCGATTCGATCTGTCACCGTCCGAGACACGCTTCTTCCTACTGCACCAGACCTACGACCACTGTTACACGGTCAGCTGGCTGGTGAACTGGCTGATCACTGCTCTCTACGGATACGAGAGGAACGAACGCGTGGCACTCATTCACGCATGCGCCGATGGAGAGAAACCACCGGACGGGCCGCCACAGGCCAGGGCAATCCTCTCCCGCCATGCACCGCTCGCCGCAGTGCTGACGGACTTCTACCTCAAGATCCAGGAGGAGAGCAGGGAGATCCAGTACCCGATAAAGGCACTCCGCCAAGTCCTCGAAGCGACACGTCACATCGTTGCTGAACAGGCGTAACAGTCCCTCGGGTTGGCGCACCAGACGGCCCGCTGCCCACACCTCACCGGAGCGGATCCTCTGCCACACCTACGGGCGAGGCAAAGACCAGCACATTTCCGTCCCGGGCTGGCCCTACTCCATCGTTTGCGCGGTGGAGCCGGGCCGCAGCTCCTGGACCGCGCCCCTGGACGCGCGGCGTCTGGCACCCGGCGACGACGCCGCGACCGTCACCGCACGGCAACTGCGTGACCTGGTTGAGCGACTCATCGCTGTCGACCAGTGGCAGGCCGACGACCCGGACATCCTCATCGTCGCGGATGCCGGCTACGACGCACCCCATCTGGCCTTCCTGCTGAAGGACCTGCCTGTCCAAGTCCTGGCCCGGATACGGTCCGACCGCGTCATTCGCAGGTCCGCCCCGCACCGGCAACCGCACACCACGGGCCGCGGCCACCCCGGCACGGCGCCGAGTTCGTCTTCGGCCGACCCGACACCTGGGGCACACCGGACGTCGAAACTCTCAACCCCACCCGCCTTTACGGCACCGCTTTCGCCCGCTCCTGGGACCGTCTGCACCCGAAACTGACCCATCGCTCGTCCTGGGCAGCAGCCGACGGAACCCTCCCGATCGTCGAAGGCACGGTGATCCGACTGGACATCGACCACCTGCCAAGTGGAGCCACTCCAAAGCCAGTCTGGCTCTGGTGGTCGGGCACCGACGCCGCCCCCACCGACACCGACCGCCTCTGGCAGGTCTACCTGCGACGCTTCGACATCGAGCAGACCTTCTGCCTGTTCAAACAGACCCTCGGCTGGACCTGCCCCGAGATCCGCACTCCTGAGGCAGCCGACCGCTGGACCTGGCTCGTCCTCGTTGCCTACCCCCAGTTGCGACTGGCCCGCACCCTGGCTGCCGACCGCCGCCACCCCTGGGAGAAACCGAGATCCCCGGACAGGCTCACTCCAGCTCGCGTCCGCCGCGACTTTCGGCACATCCGCCCACAGGCAGCTTGCTCGGCCCAGGCACCAAAACCCTCCCGCCCGGGCACCGGGCGGCCACCAGGCCAGAAGAACACCTGGCCCGCACCACGCTCCGACGTGCACACATCCGGCAAGAGACAGTCACCCAAGCGGCGAAAGAAGAAAGCAACTACCCCACGACCACGCCGCACAAGTTAAAGATCAAGTTAGGCCACCGCGCGTTCCGTAGGTGTCGACGACCCCCTTCCCGGCCGGCCCCACGCGAGCCGTGCCGTCGCCCGTGCGGACTCCGGCGGTAAAGGGGCCGTCGTCGTCCACGACTTCAGACACTTCGACCCGAAGGAAGACGCCACGCCGGCCGGCCGGACAAGGCCGGCCTGGCTCCAAGCCGTTCAGTAAGACGCCACGTGAGGCGCCGCAGTGCGACTGAAGCCTGCGAGCCGAAGCCCACACTCGAGACCGGCACGCTCGCCGCGCACCCCTCCCACGGCGCCAACAGCCGTGCCATGATGATGAGTTATGACTGAGGGGGAGGATGTGGCTACCCGTGCGATCCGGGTTCGGCTGGACGGAACCGCGAATCAAAGCGACATCGGCGCTCTGAAGAAATGGCTGGAGCGGGAGAAACCGCTGGAGGACCTGGTCAGAAACGGTGATCTGCGGATCCAGGAGTCCGCCGGGACCGACGAACAGGGGACGGACGAACACGGCACGCCCATGGGCGCCGGCATCGAGATCCTCATGCTGTTCTCCGGGGCGGCCGCGCAGACTGTCTTCGACACTGTGCTGAGGCAGGTGGGAAGAGGCGTCAAAGCCTGGTACGAAAACCGCCGTTCCGTGGAGAGCGGCGATCCGCCCGACTACGACGTCGACCCGGTGAACCTCGACGAGAGGTAGACCGGTGCTCCGCTTCGACCCGAGTGGAGAGGTGAACCGGGCGCTACTGATCGGCGTGTCCGCGTACGACTCCACGCGGCCGAACGACCCGCATGGCGTCCCCGGCGACCTCGCCGCCGTGGCCCACAACCTCCCTGTCCTGGAAGAGGCGTTGCTGCACAGCGGCGTCTTCCGCAAGGGAGAGATCGTCGTCTCCGGGTCGCCGTACCTGGACGCGTTCAGCGAGTCGCTGCGCACCGCCGCCGACGAGGCCGAGGGGCTGCTCCTCTTCTACTTCGCGGGTCACGGGGCCGTGCCCAGCGCGGGCGACGAACTCTGGCTGCAGATGCGCAACGCACGTGTCGTGCCGGGCAGTCGGGCCGTGTTCCCGGGCGCCGATCCCTTTTCCAGCGTGCTGACCGTACTCGCCACGAGCCGGGCCAGGGTCGTGGTCGTCGTCCTCGATTGCTGCAACGCGGGCAACGCCGCCCAGGTGTGCGAGGCGCTCGCCGACCGGCGTCGCTTCTCCGTGCTAATGAGCGTGCAGGCCAACAATCGGATCGACGCGGGGGACGACGCGACGCCCACCCCGTTCACTGCGCGGCTTGCGCGGCTGCTCGAAGAGGGTATCGACAGGCGGGCCACCGGCGTGTCGTTCCGGGATCTCTCGGAGGTGCTCACAGCGCACATGGGCACCCACCACCGGACCCTGCGCAACGAGCCGTGGGAGCCGCAGCGTTGGGGCGACACGGACCTCCTGATCTCCAACCCTTCCAGCCCCTCCAGTCCTTCCAGCGGGATACCGACCACACCCCCGGCAACCATCCCGGGAATTCCGCCGCCTTCCGTGACCCCGCAGCGGAAGGCCTCGAAAAGGGCAACCGAGTCCGGCGGTGAGCGGGAACGGCAGTCCCGCTCACCGCGGCAGGGGCAGCCGGCGGAGGCAACCAGAGGCACCGGTGGACTGCCGTGGTGGCAAGACCTGTTCACCCGGCTTCGCGCCTGGACCCTGGCCATGCCGACGGCCGCCGGACGGGTGCTGCTGTGGCTGCGACGCAGGGCCCGCCGCGCGGCGGTCGCCGCGGCCGTCCTCACGGCCACGGGCATCGGCGGCTACCTGGCCTTGGCCGGCACCGGCCTCGACCAGTCATCCTGCGGCCCGCCCCTCGAACTGCGACTGCTCACCGACCCGGACATCGAATCCACCATCCGCAAGGCCGCGGACGCCTACCTGACCTCCACGGCGAACACGACACCCGGTGGCTGTCGGCGCAGCGGAATCACGGTGTACAGCGCGGGCTCGGCAGACGCCGCGGCGGGCTTCCACGACCAGTCGGATCCCTGGCAGCGCCCCGTCAGCGACGACCTCGACCCCCAACGCGACATCGGTCCGCAGCCGGACATCTGGATTCCGGCATCATCCGCGAGCGTGGCCCGGGCACAACCGGTGGAGCCGCCTCGCAAGTACCTGACGCTGGAACCTGACGGCCCGTTCGCCTACTCACCGATGGTGCTGTCCGTGCCTCGGAACATGGGCGAGGCCTCGGTGGGCGACCGGACGGAGAATCCGCTCACCACACTCAGGGGGAACCTCACCCGACGGCAGAAGGACGCCGACGTGCGGCGCACGGACCCCGAGTACACGGATTCCGCGCTGCTGGCGACCATGGGCCTGTACGGCACCGGCGCGGCCGGAGTGAGTGAAGCCGAAGCAGGCGTGGCGCAGTCGGGACCGCCCTCGCTCACGGGCTCCGATCTGCTGTGCACGCTGCCGGACGACGGCAAGACCGACGACCGCACCGCCGCGCTCGTTCCCGAGTTCCTGATGGTCAGCGGTGTCAACTGCGACCGGACGACACGCAGCCCGCGGATGGCCGAGTACCCCACAGACGTGCCGGCCCTGGACCCCACCTTCGTCCGCGTGCGCTGGCAGGGCGCCGACCGCGACAGGTCGGCTCGCGACGAGGCCGTCAGGCGCTTCCGGACCTGGCTCACTCACGGCGGCGGCACGGCCGGCAAGCCCGCCGGGGGTCTGGACGTCTTCGGCGAAGACGGCTTCCGCGACGTCTCCGGCGCTCACGACTTCCTCACCGCGCCCGACACGGACGCCGGGACCCTCGCCCACCCCGGACGCCTGCCCGCCCCCGCCGATGCCGACGCGATGGCCACAGCTCTGCAGCACTACCGGAACGCCAACGGCCCTGGCCAGGTTCTGTTCCTGCTCGACAGTTCCGGTTCGATGGGTGACCTTTGGGAGGGGCCGGGCGGTGCCCCCGGCATCCTCGAACAGTCGCTCGGAGGTCTCGGCGACCGGGACGAGTACGGCGTCTGGTCCGTGGCCTCACGCGGCGGCCGACCGTCGGACGTGCTGCTGCCCTTCGCCCGCCACCGGCGGGCGGACGCCGAGGAAACGATCGACCGCAGGGCAGCGGTCCGTGACGCCGAGTCCGATCCGGACGGCGCGCTCAGGGCGGCCTTGGAGTTCATGGCCGGGCGGGGCAAGGACGACGAGCACCCCCAACTGATCCTGTACGTCACCGACGACGAGGACAACAATCACCTCACGGGCGGAAGACTGGACGCTCTCCTCAACTCGGTGCGGGACAAGGGGATTCCGGTGATGATGGCAACCCTCGACAGCGGCGGTTGCGACCAGGGCAAGCCGGACGCGCGCATCTCCGAAGCGAGCGGCGGCCGCTGCCTGGACACCAAGGGCGACCTCGTCGCCGGCCTGCGCGACGAGGTCGCCCGCACCGGAACGGGAGACGAGTGATGCGATCGCGGACACCGGCCCTGCGGTGGGTGCTGGCCACGCTCCTCACGGCCTGCACGGCCTGCACCGGCGGCAGCGCCCCCGCGGAGTCCGGTACCACGGCCGTTCCTGACCGCTCCGGGGACATCGTCGTAGCCAGCGGGCGGGACGTCACGGGCAAGGGTGGCATCCGCCAGCAGCTCATCGACACGTGGAACGCCCGGCAGGCCCGGCTGCACACGGGCCGCCACGCCCGCCTGGTGGAACTCCCGGGCTCGGCGGACCAACAACGCAGCCAGCTCCTCGGAGCGCTCCAGTCCGACAGCGCGCAGTACGACGTGGTCAACCTCGACGTCACATGGGTGCCTGAGTTCGCCGAGGTGGGACTGATCCGCCCGCTGCCAGGCATGGTGGACGCGGACGTCATCCCCTCCGTGGCCGGTACCGCCCGGTGGAACGGGAAGGTCTACGCGGCGCCGTTCAACAGCGATGTCGGGTTGCTCTACTACCGCAGCGACTACCTGAAGAGGGCGGGCGTCCAGAACACCGATCTGAGCAAGGGCCTGGACTGGGCAAGGCTGAAGGAGCTGATCGGCACCCTCGACGAGACGAGGGGCAAAGACAGACCGAAGGGCTACGAGAAGGGCTGGACCGCGCAGTTCGGCGCTTATGAGGGCCGCACGGTCAACGGTGTGGAAGCGTTCGCGTCCGCCCAGGACGCCGTCACCCTCACCGACGGCGACGGCCGCTACACCGCCTCGGTGCAGGATCTGGAGAACGGCCTCGCGGAACTGCGCGACCGTACCCAGGGCCCGTACCTCCTCAAGGACGCCCTCCACTCTGACGAGGGCGAGTCGCTCACCGACTTCGCGGACGGCCGGACGGCGTTCCTGCGTCACTGGCCGTACGCCTACCGCACTCTGCACCAGTCCCTGCGCAGCACGCAGTTGGGCGTGGCGCCGCTGCCCGGGAAGGCGGTACTCGGCGGGCAGAACCTCGCGCTCACCCGGTCGTCCGGACAGGAAGCCGGGGCACGTGACTTGATCAAGTTCCTGACCGGCGTGGAGAGCGAGCGCTGTCTGCTCGACGCGGGGTTCGCCGCCACACGGAAGTCCGCCTACCAGAACAATGACGTCATCTGCCGGTCCGAGAGGCCCTCCGCAGCCGCGAGCGCCACCGCGTCCCCCTCGTCGTCCGGCGAGAGCACCGACCGGATGCCACGCGACGACCACGGACGACCCCGCTACGCCCGCGACGTCCTTCTGCCGGCGCTCACCGAAGCCGTGTCGCGCCCGCGTACCCCGCTCTACGGCGCGTTCACCCAGACCTTCACCACGGAACTCGGCAAGCTCTTCACCGACGACCCACCGAGCGACAGCGAACTGGCCAAGGATCTGAACGAGTCACTCCGGCGCGTTCTGCCGGGCGGCTGAGCTCCCCTGAGGGCGTTGTCACGTTGGCTGACTGGGGGATGATCTTCGGGTTGATCATGCCGGAGGTTGATCATGCCGGGAGGGGGGCTCGTCCGTGGAGAGCGCGCCGCCGTCGTACCGAGGTCATCGGTATCCGGTTGAGGTCATCTCCCACTACGTGTGGCTGTACTTCCGATTCCCGCTCAGCATCCGCGAGGTGGAGGAGCTGATGCTCCAGCGCGGCGTGATCGTCTCGCATGAGACCGTCCGCCGATGGTGCTTGAAGTTCGGGCAGGCCTACGCCCACGCGCTGCGCTGTCGACGGGCCCGACCGGCGACAAGTGGCATCTGAACGAGGTCTTCATCAAGATCAACGGTGAGCAGAAGTACCTGTGGCGGGCCGTCGACCAGGACGGCAATGTGCGCGACATCCTTGTCCAGAACCGCCGGGACAAGGCCGCGGCCAGGCGATTCCTTCGCAAACGCCTGAAGAAGACCGGCACAGTGCCGAAGGTTCTCGTCACCGACAAGCTTCGCTCCTACGGCGCGCCCACCGCGAGGTCATGCCGTCCGTCGAGCACCGGCAGTCGAAGTACCCCCACGCCGGCCGCGGCCGCTCCAAAGCGAGCGGAGCGGCTGCGGGCGCACCTCGGTCAGCCACCACGCCGGCAGCCGGTCCACCCCCTCGGCACTAGGTCGGCTGCGTACGCCAGGGCGCGGTCGACGTCGCCGAGCTCCCGGTGAATCCTGATCCTCCGACGCCCGGAGCACGTCTCTTTTCAGCCACTCCCCTATAACGCCCCTGCACGGAAAGGTACTTCCGCACGGGAGCACGCGCCTGACATCTTGCATCCACCACTCGTTTCGTACGGCCCCGCCGGCGCCCTCAGCACGGCCGGGCTGTCTCCGGAGGACGCATTGATACCCCACATATCCAGCCGGACTAGACGCACGCTGGTCCTGGCGGCCACGCTCGGCACCGCCCTCGCGTTCGGCGCCCCGGGCGCCCTCGCGGGCACGCTCCCCATCGCCCCCTCCCCCGTGCCAGCCGCCAAGGCCCACGCTCCGGCCGCCGTGCCGGCTTCCCAGAGTGCGACCTGGGTGGCCGGCACGCGTGCCTACCTCGTGATCACCGCCCCCGGTGACAGTTCGGCGGTCCGCTCCGCGATCGCAGCCAACGGCGGCACCGTCTTCTCTAACTTCGACGCCATCGGCGTGATCGTCGCCCACTCGGCGTCCAGCGAATTCGCCGCCACCATGCGTGGCGTCGCCGGCGTGCAGCAGGTCGGCGCCACGCGCACCTCGGACGTCCCGGCCGACGCCTACAACCCGGCGCTCCCGGCCAATCCGGCCCAGGCCTCGACCCCGGCCGGAGAACCGATCCGGGCCGACATGAGCCAGATCAAGGCCGACCAGGCCTGGGCCGTGAACCCAGGCTCCGCCTCCGTCACCGTCGGCATCCTGGACACCGGTGTGGACGACCAGCACCAGGACCTGGCGCCCAACTTCAACGCGGCCGACTCGGTCTCCTGCGCCTACGGCAAGCCCGACACCCGTGCCGGCGCCTGGCGGGACGTCGACACGCACGGCACCCACGTAGCGGGCACCATCGCCGCGGCCAAGAACGGCAAGGGCGTCGTCGGCGTGGCCCCCGGGGTGAAGATCTCCGCGGTCCGGGTCGCCGAGCCGGGCAACTCCTTCTTCTTCGCCGAGAACACCATCTGCGGTTTCGTCTGGGCCGGTGACCACGGCTTCAAGGTCACCAATAACAGCTACTACACGGACCCGTGGCAGTTCAACTGCCCGGACAACATCGACCAGGCCGCCATCATCGAGGGCGTCAAGCGCGCCCAGGAGTACGCCGAGGGCAAGGGCTCCCTCCAGATCGCCGCCGCGGGCAACGAGAACTACGACCTCGCCCACAAGACGACCGACTCCGCGAGCCCGAACGACTCGACGCCGGTCACCCGCACCATCACCAACGCCTGCCTCGACATCCCGACCGAGCTGCCGGGCGTGGTCACGGTCGCGGCCAACGGCACGGGCGTCACCAAGGCCTCGTTCTCCAACTACGGGCAGAGCGTCATCGACGTCGCGGCGCCGGGCAGCAACGTGTACTCCACCGTCCCCGGCGGCGGCTACGGCAGCAAGAGCGGCACCTCGATGGCCACCCCGCACGTGGTCGGCGTGGCGGCGCTCATCGCCGGCGCCAACCCGGGCATCACCCCGGCGCAGATCCGCGCCAAGCTGGCCGCCCAGGCGAACGACATCGCCTGCCCCTCGGACAGCCGCTGCACGGGCACGACGGCCAACAACTCGTTCTTCGGCGAAGGACAGGTCGACGCCCTCAAGGCCGTCGGGACCACCCCACCACCCGGCAAGTACTTCGAGAACCTCGCGGACTTCGCCATCAACGACAACGCGACCGTGGAGAGCCCGATCGCCGTAACCGGTGTGACCGGCAACGCCCCGGCCACCCTCAAGGTGGGTGTGGACATCAAGCACACCTACATCGGTGACCTGAAGGTCGACCTGGTGGCGCCGGACGGCACCGTCTACACGCTGCACAACCACGCCGGCGGCAGCGCCGACAACATCGCCCAGACCTACACCGTAAACGCCTCCTCGGAGGTCGCGAACGGCACCTGGAAACTGCGCGTGAACGACAACGCCGCCTCCGACACAGGCAAGATCGACGCCTGGAACCTGACCTTCTAGCGCAGGACCCGGCAACGCCCGCGTACAACACGCACTGCGCCGGCGACAGCTCCTTGCCCGCGGCCACGGACACGGCGGGCCGCGGCCTGTTCGGCCAGGGCTGCGAACTCCTACGTGGCAAAGGCATATGGGCCTCGGCGGCGGTGAACGCCGCGGAGGCCCACATGCCGGAGGCGTCCAGGAAGGCCGCGAACGGCCTGAGGCCGGCGTCCAGCGCACCGTGCGCCTCCCTGAGGATCTGCAGGGCCGTGTCCGCGCTGCCCGTACGGGCAGCGCGGCCGCCGCTGCGCGCGCCGCGGTCCCGAGGAGTGCCGGCCGGCTCGACCTGCTGACACCCGCGTGGCGGCGCAAAGGGCGCGGCCGAGGGTCTGACCGGCGCGCCCGAAGGTCTGTCCGGCGGCATCGAGCCGCGGCAGGATCACCCGGCGACCTGATGGAAGCGCTCGCGGGCGCACCACCCCATCAGCCGTACGTGGTCCCAGGGGTGTGTCAATTTGACGGCTGATCTTGGTTGTTGGGGTTCAGTTGTTGGCCGGGGTGAGCCGGCCCTCGAAGGCGATCTGGAACGCGTTGAGGGGTGCCTTCCAGCGCATGGTCCACCTCTTGCGGCCCTGCCGGTCGGGTCGAGCAGTCCACAAGTGCCGACAACTGGCCTCTCCAGCGCGCCGCCGCATCCGGGCTTCACCGGCGTCCCCGGCTCCAGCAATGCAAGGCGCCGCCATCGTCAGGGACTTCAAACAGGCATGGGCAGCAAAAGAAATCATGCGAGCCAGACTGTCTGCCCGACTCACAGACCGCTCAAGCAGTGCCCTTCTCGATCACCTGTCCGGCGGCGGCCACGGGTTAGGTGTCGGAAGTGGTCGAGTCTTGCTGCGCCGCTTCCTGGAAGTTGGCGACGGCGGCGGCGTACCTCTTCGCCCAGTCGGTCAGGGCCGCGATGGGTTCGGTGAGGGTTAGGCCGAGGTCGCTCAGGCTGTACTCGACCCGTGGGGGTGCCTCGGCATAGGCACGTCTTTCGATGAGGCCGTAGCTCTGAAGTCTGCGCAGTGTTTGGGTGAGTACCTTCCGGGAGACGCCCCCAACGAGGTCGACGAGTTCACCATGCCGACGGGGCCCGCGACTGAGGGCGAACACGACAACGACCGCCCACTTGTTGGTGATGATCTCGGTGGCGAGCCGGGCGGGGCAGTCGGCGAGGAAGACGCTTCCGGCTGAATCGCGCATATCCGAAGGTTACCAGGAGGTACCTATCGGCTCAGTAGCGTATTTCTACATGAGTACGTCACACACGAAAACCTATGTTCTTGTCCATGGTGCCTGGCACAGCGGGCGCGTCTGGGACCGGGTGGTTCCCTTGCTGAGCCGAGCCGGGCATCAGGTGTACGCCCCTTCGCTGACCGGCCACGGCGAGAAGGAACACCTGCTCACTCCAGACGTCGACCTGGACACCCACGTCGGCGACATCGTCGCTCTCCTCAACAAGTGGGATCTCACCAACGTGGTCCTCGCCGGGCACAGTTACGCCGGGATGGTCATATCCGGCGTGGCCAACGAGGTCCCGGACCGGATCGCGCACCTGGTCTTCGTCGATGCGATGATCCCAGCTGACGGTGAGAGCACGCTGGACGTCATGCGGGAGAACACCCAACGACTGATCGACGCGGCCGCCGCCTCCGACGTCCCCTGGCGCATCCCGCCCGTGCCGGAAATGCCCGCGCCCATAGGTCTGTTCGGGGTGACTGACCCTGCGGACACGGCGTGGCTGCGCACCATGCTGTCGGACGAGTCGGTGCGCTGCTTCCTGCAGCCGGTCCGGCTGGACAACCCGGCCGTGGACGCGATTTCCCGGACGCACATCCACTGTGTCGGCAGTACGCCGGGAGACGTGACGGGCCGCCCCGTTCGGTCGGTGCAGCCAGGCGTCGCCGCGTCGCAGGTGTGGGAGCTGCGGAGCGGCCATGACTGCATGGTCACCGTGCCGGGCGCACTCGCCGACCTGCTGTTGCAGGCTGGCTGACTGGTTGCCTGGCGCAGGGCATTGATGTGGCCGCAACTTGAGCGAGATCACCCGGTGACGGCCCGTCATACTGGCTTGTTGCGAAACCACATACAGAGGCAGGCACGGGCTCGTGACCATGCAGGTGTCGAGTCCACATGGCCACAACCGAAGGCTATGCCTACCGGTCATCTTCTCCTACGCCGTCGGACCTGGCGCAACTGGCCCGCGGCGCAGCGGCGGCATACGCCCGCAGCCGCTCCGCCCTCACCCGTCAGTTCAGGCTGGGGGCTTCGTCTGCCATGGCTGTCCGTACGAAAGCGGCTCCCGGTCCTCGACGAGGAGTTGCGGGAGATGCTGCTGCCGACAGCGAGGCGATCGAGAACGAGGCCTTCGTCCCGCTGGAGTCGATCGACCCGATCCAGATCGGCGACGGCCACTACCTCCAGCCCGACGGCCAGGTCGCGGCCAAGCCCAACACACTGCTGCGCAAGGCCCTGGAGCGGTCATCGAAGGTGGCCATCGCGAAGTACGCATGGTCCGGCCGGGAGCGCCTGGGCCTGCTGCGGGTGCGGGACAACGTGATCGTGCTCCACGCGATGCACTGGGCGGACGAGATCCGCGACCCGGCCGAGCTGAAGCCCGAGGATGTGAAGCTCACGAAGAACGAGATCGCCGAGGCGGAGCCGTCCCCGAGCAGCTGACCTGAGAATCCTTCGGAAACCATGCGGTGAGTCAAGGGCTCCCGCCCCGACGTGGTGCTGGCCACCGGGAGCCTTGTCGCGGTGTGCCGCGCATACGGTTGAGGTCCGGGCCGGCGCCGACCCTGGCCCGAACCTCAACCGGTGTCGGGCGGTACACCGTGGCGGAGTTCAGGCCGCAGCGGCGCTCCCGACCTGCCCGCGACGGTTGGGGCGCGGCGGGCAGCGGCCGGCCCGAAGGGGTGGGGACGGGCCGGCCGATGTCCGCGCGGCGGACCGTAGAGGCGGACGCGCGAACACCACGAATCTAGGGCGTGATGGCTGCCGCGCACGATCCACTGAGCGCGGTCGTTGTCCGCAGAGCGCGGAGCGATGGCGTGGGACGTGGTCAGCCGGAACGCAGTGTCTGCGAAGGGAACTCGCCGAAGCGCGCTCGGTAGCGGGACGCGAAGCGGCCCAGGTGGTCGAAGCTCCAACGATGGGCGACCTCGCTCACGGTCACTTCGTCCGGCGCGCTGCGGCGCAGCTCTTCGTGGGCGCGGGCGAGGCGGACGTCGGTGAGGTAGGTCAGCGGGCTCATGCCGACGTACTGCTGGAAGGCCTCTTGGAGCCGCCGCACGCTCACTCCGGCCAGAATGGCCAATTCCCCGACTGTGAAGTGGTGTTGCGGCATGCAGTGCATGGCCTCGACAGCGCGTTTGACGGGGCCGGGGCGCAGGACGGGTTTTGGTTGGTCGAGCTCGTCGCGGTAGCGGTGGCCGGTGGCGAGGAGGAGCCCGGTCAGCAGGGCCTCCTGGAGCGGGCGGGCGACCATCGGCCGGGCGAACAGCCCGCCGGCCTGCATCTCGTCGAACACTGCGCGGATCATACGTACCCAGCTCAGGCCCGCGCCGCGTGCGACGTCGAGTTCGGGCGCGAGGACGACGGGGGCGCGCAGCGGTCGGCCGAGAAGGCGTTCGAGTTGATCGTTGAGGGCCTTTGAGTCGATCTTCACGGCCAGCATCGAGCAGTCGGTGCTCACTCGATCCAGGACCGTGTTGCCGTGCGGCTGGAACACGGCGGCGTTCGCCGTGGTCGCCACCGCGCTGGTGTGCGTTCCTTGATGCCAGGCCAGGTGGCCGTCCAGAGGGACGTCCACGTGGTAGGCGCCGAGTTCCCCGAACCGTATGCGTACCTCCGCGCCGAACGAGAGTCGTCCGAGGGTGAACGGGCCAGTTGCGGCGATGTCGTACCGCGCCATGAACTCAGTGGTGCTGCCGTCAGGAACGTCGATGAAGTTGGCGTAGAAGCGTTCTTGGATGACCTGCCGAGCCTTGTCCACATCGGTCGTCCGGAACTTCATCAAATCCTGACCCTGGTTGGGCGAGTGATACATACCGCGAGCTCCTGCGCCTTTGGACCATACGTGGATGGTGCACATTATCGTCACCCACTGCCTGGCCACCGTGCGCCTGCTTTTCGATCTCACCTGGATGTGGCCGGAACAAGACGTCCCGTCAGCCCGACCGTGCTGGCGGAGTGTCTTGATGGCGAATGCCCCCTTCAGGCAAGCCCCGTTGGGGCATGCTGGGGGCGCTCGCGCGCTCTACTTCGGTGACAGGAGGCAGGTCGGTGTTACGCATTCACTTCACGGCGGAAGACCTCGCCCGGACACGAGTGGCCGCAACGATCGGCGTGGCAGCGGACGTCTACTACAGCCTGGAACTCCTGAGGGAGAACCGGGAGCTTCCACACTTCCGCACGTGGCGGTCGGCGGTCGCGGGCCGGAAGAAGCCGACACGCGCCCCCATACGTCCCTGGTCCCGATGCGGGGCCCCGGGCTTGATCTGCTGGCTCTGATGGGCGACGTGTCCTCTCTGGATCATGCCGTGGACAACCAGCTGCACGCCCCGGTGTCCCGACTGCGACGCGAGTTCGAAGGTCTCCACTTCCACACAACACACCTGCCTCGGGCAGGAATCGATCTGCTGCTGCGTTCGATCTGCGCGCCGCTGGTCCGCTGGCGTCCGCCGGTGCTCGAAGCTCCCTACCCGCGCCGAGTCGAGGTACATCTCCAGGGAAGAGGACTGCTCATCACGCCCACGATCTTCTCGAAGCACCCGGTGAGCCTTCTGTGGGACCCCCTCGATACCGCCCAGCCACCCCAACTGACCGTGCCGGCTCTCCGCCGGCCGCTGACCGGCACCGGCCCGGCAGAAGCGGACGGCTCAGCCGTGCGGAACCTGGAGTCTCTGCTCGGCCGCACGCGAGCTGCCGCCCTGCATGTGACAGCGGAAGGCTGCACGACGAGCGAGTTGGCCCGCCGCCTCAACGTCTCGGCCGCAGCGGCCAGTCAGCACGCGACCGTGCTACGGAACACGGACCTCATCACCACCAGCCGCCGAGGCGGGTCCGTGCTGCACCTCATCACTCCCCTCGGGCTGTCCCTGCTGCAGACCGGTGGCCTCACCGAACCGTGAGGCCCGCGGGTTCCGACGTCAGACCGGTGCGCGCAGTGCCGCCCGCCCAGCCCCGGTGCCACCGGCCACTCGAGCCGAGGTAGGTGAGGCGGCGCGCGTGCCGTCCCGTCCCCCTTTAAGCCATGGCTTAAGAGATGGACCGCAGGTGACCGACCCACCCAGGATGTGAAGCCGCAACCGGCTCATCCCATTCTGGAGATCGTATGAAGACTCATCTCGCTGCCGCCGTCGGTTCCGTCGTGCTGACCGCGGGCACCTTGCTGGGTGCTCCCGCCGCGGCCGCGCAGACCGCGACCGCCCACCCCACCGCCGATGGCACCCGGCACGGACAGATGGGACCGGCCACGGAGGAGGCGCAATGCCGGACCACCTACAAGTCGGGCGGTTGGAATGTGACCCCCTGCATCTACCTCGGCACGGGCACGACGTTCGACGGTTGGAGCTTCGTCGACGCCCATCCTTCGTCGTGCGCCACCTACCGCGTCTATCTCGTGGACGCCGCAACGGGTGCGTTGGTGCAGTCCACCAGCGCCAGGTCGTGCAGCGAAACCCTGTCTCCCGACGTGTTCGCCGATGCCTCGAAGTTCACGAGGCTGTCGGCGTACACGAAGTTCAGGGCCTTCAACAGCTCTGGCGGCGTCATTCTGAGCCTCGACAGCCCCTCGATCACCTGGCCGTGACATCAGCTGGGGTCGGGCATCTTTAGGCGGCGGGGTGCGGTTGTCGCAGTTTGATGGCCCAGCGTCCCATGACGAAGAAGAAGGCGATCGTGGCCGCCACCGCTGTCAGCACACCGGTGGGGAAGCCTCCGTCTCCGTCCGGGTATCGGTCACCGCACAGCCGGGTCAACAGAGGCCGCTCGCCTGATGCCTCCAGGCACACCTCTTGCCCCTTCCGCGAGGCGTAGTGCTTGCCGCCAAGTTCCTTCAGGACGGTATGTCGGTGGCCCGCCACGGTGTACACGATCTCACCGCGGTCGTTCCCACCGCCTCTGCCCGTGTGAGGCACGATGCGGGTCACAACGCCCGTGACCCGTATCGCTGTTCTGTCGAGGAGCTCCGCCTGCCGCCAGTCGTAAACCAGCATGCCCACCGTGAAGCAGGTGACGCCGAGGCAGACTGCGGCGAAGAATGCATGCCCATCGATGCCTGGGGGCCCGCAGTCTCGGAATATTCAATGCCACTCATCCTTGTCCCGCCGACGACCGCGAGCACCGACCGCTGGAATACAGCCGCTCCGCGGACACGTCCGAACGATCGCAGGGACCGCCTTCGCAGTCCGGAGGTCTCTCGTGTGGCCCGGAGCCGCACACCTGTGCTGTTCCACGGCATTGCCAAGTCCCGGCAGAGGTCTGATGCCGAAGGCTGCCGGGGGTTGCTCCGAGGTAATCGATCAGGCCGGTGGCCGCCACCCGACGGGACCGCCCACGGAGCCACCTACGCGTTCACCTGGGAGGGCGCTGCTGCGGGCGGTTCGGCAACTCGTCTACATGCAGGGGCAGAGGGGCTGTCGCGATCAAACCCACGTCCCTTGGTCGGCAGCCCGTTGCATCCATGAGGTGTTGATGCGCCGAGCGGATCAGCGGCCGCCCGAAGCGGCCGGGCCCTGATCGTACGGGCGAGCACGTCTGCACTCATCGGTCTCGGATGGGGCGTGGTGCTTCGTCAGGTCTTTTCGTTGACGCTGATCAAAAGCACGTTGGGATGTGTGGATGCGCATGAAGTGAAGTGAACCGATCACGGGCGGCGTTGGCCATGCTCGTGGCGCAAGGCCGCACGTCGGTGCCGCGTCGGGATGAGCGGGCCCAGGGTGAGTGATATCTGCGGGGCCTGATGCTGAATGGTCGGCGCAAGTCGATCCAGCCGACGACCGAGCGGCTGCCAGCCGGCAACATGCAGACTCTGCAGCAGTTCGTGAACCAGTCGCCGCGGGACCCGCCGGCGGCCAGGGAGCGGATCGACAAACGGCTGACCGGACTTGTCGACATGTCGTTTCCCAAGTGCGGCAGGTGGTCGGTCGGGGGGCCCGCCAGCACTGCGGAGCGGTGGGATGTCGCAGGGCAAGACTTCCCGACGACGTGATCCACCAGGAGGAATGACGTCCGGCGCTCGGCCTGCTGGACACACTCGACCGGTGGCAGCTGAAGGCCCCGGACGTGGTCGCCGACGCCGGCTACTGCGTCAGCAGCCCGTTCCGACTCGGTCTCGTGAGCGAGGACTGTCCTATGCCCTGGCCCTGAGCGGGAGCGGGAGCGGGAACCATGTCGCCCCCCGAAGATGTCGAACCGCACCGGCCCGCCCACGGAGGGCCGGGCCGCCCACTTTTCCCCTCTACCGCACCCCGCCGCGAGCCATCCCGGCCGAGTGGCCCTAGACCAGTCGGTCAGGTGCGGCCGAGCGGTATGCCGCTGCTAGGGCGGCGCATCCGCAGCCGCAGCCGCAGCCGTCCACAGCATGCCGTGGACTACTCCGGAGCGCAGCCCGAGACGATCACCGTCGACGACAAGGCGGTGGCCATTGCCGTGACGCTGGGTGTATCGGTGAAACGCCAGGTCCAGGCGGGACACCATCCGGGTCGGGGGCGGAGGCGCGGGTGGGTCGCGCTCACTCTGGTGTGAGTGCGACCCGCCCGTCGGCCATCGATCCTGTCCGACGGATTCCAGCCTACGTAGGCCCTGCCGCTGCCCCGTCCGGCTTACGGGCCAAGGGTGTTGAGGATCGGAACTGGATCGGCGCACTTTCCTGCGGGGCATCGCCCGGATCTCGGTGCCGATCGACCGCCTGTGCCCTCGTCCCGCGAGCGGGAGCCATGGCAGCGGAGGCGCGGGCTCCGACACCGCGCGTCGGGCGGTCGACGCGGTCACCGTGCGTGAAGGCGGCGGACCGGTCCTGGCCACAGCGGGCGAGACAGGTCGTCTCACCTGCCGAGATGCAGGTTTGACATTAGGAATCCTTATGGATGATAAAGAGATTGCTTTGGCCATTGAACTACAGTCTGTGATGGCCGTGCCCTTCTAGCTGAGTGAGTCCGCCGTGTCCCAGTCCCCCGCCGCCCCGACCCCCGCCGGCCCCGGCGAGGAGTGGAGCGCCTGGCGTGCCGAACGTCATCGCACGCTCACCGCGCCTACCGGAAACCTCGCCCTCGTGGAGACTCGCTGGCTGCCTGCCGGCGAGGAGCCCGACGTCGACGGGGCCCGCGCAGGACAGCCGGACACCGTGACCGTCACCCCGCTGCGGCGGACCGACCTCGTCACCGGCGCACCCGAGCACGGCCTGCGCTTCTGGGACGCGGACGCGCCCGCCATCCGCCACTTCGAGGGCGTCGAGGCGTTCCCGTACGATCCGGCCTGGGTTCTGGAAGCCACCTACTCGCCCGTGCCCGGCGCCCGGCGCATCGCCTTCGAGCACCTCCGGGACAACGGCGGCACCCGCGATCTCGTGGTCCCGGGGGACATCACGCTCACCGTCGACGGCCGCGAGTACACCCTCAGCGCTTTCGACGACGACGGCACCCTCCTGCTCGTCTTCGGCGACCCCACCAACGGGGACACCACCTACGGCGCCGGCCGCTTCCTGTTCGTCCGGCGCACCGACGACGAGGGCCGCGTCGTCCTCGACTTCAACCGGGCCTTCGTGCCGCCCTGCGGATTCTCCGATCAGTACAACTGTCCGATGCCGCCGCGGCAGAACCGCTTCCACCTGCCGGTCCAAGCCGGCGAGAAGCGCCCCGTCTTCCGCGACGGCTTCCCCGCACAGCACTGACCGATCAGCACGACCGGTCGGCCCTGGCTGGTCACCACTGACGGATCCGCAGACCTCGCCCCTTTCCTCCCGCACGAAAGCGCCCTGAATCATGAGACTCAACAAGTCGACCCTCTACGTCACCGCCACCACCGCCGGCCTCGCCGTCGCGCTCACCGCCTGCGGCGGCTCCGGTGCCAAGAGTGCCGCGGCCGGCAACTGGGACAAGAGCGCCACCGTCAACATCGGTTCCCTGTACGAGCCGCAGAACCTCGACAACACCGCCGGCGGGGGCCAGGGCGTCACCGAGGCCCTCAACGGCAACGTGTACGAGAGCCTGTTCCGTCTCACCGACGACGGCAAGGTCGACAAGCTCCTCGCCCAGGACTACAAGGCCGACGCGGACGGCCTCACCTACACCTTCACCCTGCGCAGCGGCGTGAAGTTCCACAGTGGCAAGGAACTCACCAGCGCCGACGTCAAGTACAGCCTTGAGAAGGTCCTCGCGGACGACTCGCAGTCCGCCCGCAAGAGCAACCTCGAGGTCATCAAGGACATCGCCACACCGGACGCGCACACCGTCAAGGTCACGCTGTCCCAGAAGTCGATCTCCTTCGTCTACAACCTCTCCTACGTCTGGATCATCAACTCCCAGGCGAAGGACCTGAAGACCAGCGAGGACGGCACGGGCCCCTACACCCTCGCCAAGTGGACCCGCGGCTCCGCGCTGAGCCTGGCCCGCTTCGCCGGTTACTGGGGCGACGCCGCCGCCAACAAGCAGGTCGTCTTCCACTACTACAAGGACGCCACCGCGCTGAACAACGCGCTGCAGACCAACGCCGTCGACGTGGTCACCAGCGAGCAGTCGCCGGACGCCCTGGACCAGTTCAAGAGCAACCAGAACTACAAGGTCAACGACGGCAACTCGACCACCAAGCTGCTGCTGGCCTTCAACGACAAGGCCAAGCCGTTCACCGACGTCAAGGTCCGCCAGGCCGTCTCCGCCGCCATCGACAACAAGAAGCTCCTCGAGTCCGTCTGGGGCGGCTACGGCAAGCTCATCGGCTCGATGGTGCCGCCCACCGACCCCTGGTACGAGGACCTCACCAAGGTCAACGCCCACGACGTCACGAAGGCCAAGAAGCTGCTCGCCGAGGCCGGTTACGCCAAGGGCTTCTCCTTCACCCTCGACACCCCGAACTACGACCCGCACCCCACGGCCGCGACCTTCATCAAGTCGCAGCTCGCCCAGGTCGGCATCACCGTCAAGATCAACACGATCACGCCGGACGAGTGGTACACGAAGGTCTACAAGAACCACGACTTCACGGCCACGCTCCAGGAGCACGTCAACGACCGCGACCTGGTCTGGTACGGCAACCCCGACTTCTACTGGGGCTACGACAACAAGCAGGTCACCAAGTGGGTGGCACAGGCCGAGGAAGCCTCCACGACCGCCGAGCAGACCGAGCTGCTGAAGAAGGTCAACCGGCAGACGGCCGAAGACGCGGCGAGCGACTGGCTGTACCTGTACCCGCAGATCGTCGTCGCGAGCAACAAGCTCTCCGGCTACCCGCTGAACGGCCTCAACTCCCAGTTCTACGCGTACGACATCAAGAAGCAGGGCTGATGGGGCGCTATCTCCTGCGCCGCTTCGCCTTCCTGCTGGTCTCGCTGGCCCTGGCGAGCGTGGTGCTGTTCGTCCTGCTGCGCCTGCTGCCGGGCGATCCGGCCAACGCGCTCACCTCCGTGGGCGCGAGCCCGCAGCAGATCGCAGCGGCCCGTCACGCCATCGGCTCCGACCGGCCGCTGCCCGAGCAGTTCACCCACTGGCTCGGGCAGCTGGCGAGCGGCGACCTCGGTACGTCGTTCGTCAGCTCGCTGCCGGTCGGTCCCGAGGTGAGCGCCCGCCTGAACGTCACCCTCCCGCTGACGCTGGCCGCGTTCGTGCTGGCCGTCGTCATCGCCGTACCCGCCGGCTTCGTGGCCGCGTACAAGCGTCGCACCTGGTACGGCGCCCTGCTCAGTGGGATCTCCCAACTCGGCATCGCCATACCGGTGTTCTGGCTCGGCATGATCCTCATCGCCGTGTTCGCGCTGAACGCGGGCTGGCTGCCCTCCGGCGGCTTCCCGCTGGACGGCTGGGCGGCGCCCGCGGACGCCCTGCGCTCCCTCGTCCTGCCGGCCCTCACCATCGCCCTGGTGATGAGCGCCTCGCTCATCCGCTACGTCCGCTCCGCCGCCCTCGACGTCCTGGGCAGCGACCACCTGCGTACCGCCCGCGCCCTGGGCGCCTCCTTCCCCCGGGCCATGTGGCGGCACGGACTGCGCAACGCCGCCGTCCCGGTGATCTCCATCCTCGGCATCGAGCTCGCCTCCACGCTGCTCGGAGCCGTCGTCGTGGAGTCGGTGTACGCGCTGCCCGGCCTCGGCTCGCTGCTCGCCACCGGCATCGCCCAGCACGACTACCCGGTGATCCAGGGCGTCCTGTTCGTGTCCACACTCGCCGTCCTCGTCATCGGCTTCGCCGCCGACCTGGTCCAGCGGATCATCGACCCGCGGCTGCGCGGCCGTCTCTCAGGAGGTGCCCGGTGACGTACACGGACGCCCTGCGCAAACCGGCGGCGATCCGCGGCCCACGCTCCGTCACCCTGCTGGCCGGCTGCACGCTGACAGCCCTCATCGCGCTGCTCGCCGTCGTCTCCCTCGTCTGGCTGCCCTACGGCACCGACGACACCTCCGGCGGCCGACTCGCCGGACCCGGCGACGGGCACCTGCTCGGCACTGACAAGCTCGGCCGGGACCTCTTCACCCAGCTGATGACGGGCTCACGTATCGCCGTCGAGGCCGGTCTCGGCTCGGTCCTGATCGCCGCGCTCCTCGGCGTCACCCTCGGCATGCTCGCCGCGTTCGCGCAGGGCTGGCTCGACGACACCCTCGCCGCGTTCCTCGACATCCTCATCGCGTTCCCGACCCTGCTGCTGGCGATGCTCGTCGTCGCCGCCCGCTCGGCCACCCTGGGCTCCGCCGTCCTCGCGATCGGCCTCGCCCAGAGCGCGATCGTCGCCCGCCTGGTAAGGATTCTCGCCAAGCGGGTCCTGGCCCAGGACTACGTCACCGCCGCCCGCACCTCGGGCACCTCCTGGCCGCGGACCGTCGCTGGACACGTCCTGCCGAACATCTGGCCCACCCTCGTCGTCAACCTGGCCCTCCAGTTCGGTCTCGCCGTGCTCGCCGAAGCCGGACTGTCCTACCTCGGCCTGGGCGCGCCGCCGCCCAACGCCTCCTGGGGCCGCATGCTCCAGGAGGCCCAGGCCACCTTCACCACCGCCCCGGCCGGCGCGCTGGCTCCCGGCATCCTGCTGGTCCTGCTCGTCGTCGGGGTCAACCTCATCGCCGACGGACTGCGCGACACACTCGACCCGGCGACCCGCCGGAGGCAGACATGACCCTGCTCGACGTACGCGGCCTGACCGTGCGCACCGACGACGGGCGCACCCTGGTCGACGACCTCTCCTTCACCATCGACAGTGGCGAACGGCTCGGCCTGATCGGCGAGTCCGGTTCCGGAAAGTCCCTGACCACGCTCGCCGTACTGGGTCTGCTGCCCGACGGCATGACCGCGGCCGGCAGCGTTGAACTCGCCGGTACCCAGATCATCGGCGCCCCGGAGAAGAGGCTCATCGCGGTCCGGGGACGGGACGCGGCCGTGGTCTTCCAGGAGCCCCTGACCGCCCTCGACCCGCTGATGCGGATGGGCCGCCAGATCGCCGAGCCCCTGGCCCGCCGCACCGGCCTGAAGGGCAAGAAGCTGCGCGCCGCCGTCGACGAAGCGCTCCTTCGGGTACGCCTGCCCGAACCCGCGCGCATCGCCCGCGCCTTCCCTCACGAGATCTCCGGCGGCCAGCGCCAGCGTGTCGCCCTGGCCATGGCCCTCGCCTGCGAGCCGAGCCTGCTCATCGCCGACGAGCCCACCACCGCGCTCGACGTGTCCGTGCAGGCCGAGATGCTGGAACTCCTCGACACCCTCGTACGCGATCGGGAGATGGCCGTACTGTTCGTCAGCCACGACCTCGCCGTCATCGCCAAGGTCACCGACCGCGCCCTGGTCATGAAGGACGGCCGGGCCGTCGAGGAGGGCCCCGTCCTGGACGTCGTCGGCGCACCGCGGGCGGCCTACACGAAGGCGCTCGTCGCGGGCGCCCGCAAGCTGGAGTCCGCCCTGGACCTGAGGAGCGCGCGATGACACCCGTGCTGGAACTGTCGGACGTGGCCGTCCGATACCGAGGCGCCGCCTCCGACGTCGTACGGGACGTGTCCCTCACCGTCGAGCAGGGCCAGTCTCTGGCTCTCGTCGGCGAGTCGGGTGCCGGCAAGACCACCCTGCTGCGCCTGCTGCTGGGACTCGCCCGCCCCACGGCCGGCACCGTCCGCTTCGACGGTGAGACCCTGTCCCCGCGCGACCGGCAGCAGATGCGAAGGTTCCGGCGCAGCGTCCAGTGCGTGTTCCAGGATCCGTACTCCTCCCTCGATCCGCGCCGGCGCGTGGCCGCGATCGTCGCGGAACCGCTGCGCTCCCTCGGCCTCGACACCAGGGCGACCGCCGCGCCGAGGGTGGCCGCGGCGCTGGAGCGGGTCGGCCTGCCCGCCGACACCGCCACCCGCTACCCGCACGAGTTCTCCGGCGGCCAGCGCCAGCGCATCGCCATCGCCCGCGCCATCGTCTGCGACCCGCGCGTGCTGCTCGCCGACGAACCCGTCAGCGCTCTCGACGTCACGACCCGGGTCAAGGTCGTGGACCTGCTCGCCGAGCTCAAGGAGGAGCGGCGGCTCACCCTCGTGATGGTCTCCCACGACCTGTCGGTCGTCGCCTCGCTGTGCGAACGTACGGCGGTACTGGAGCAAGGGCGTCTGGTCGAGCAGGGCGACACCCACCAGGTGCTGGGCGCTCCGGAGCACCCCTACACCCGCCGTCTGATCGACAGCGTGCCGCGCCTGCCGGCCTAAGAGGTCCCGGCAAGGCCGTTGGACATGGCGGTAGGTGAGAGGCAGGTGGAGAACCCGGCTCGACGGCCTACCTGGCACGGATGCTCTCCGCTCCCGCGTGCCAGGGCGTCGGCCTGGACGGCACCGCGGGCGGGGGCGTGCGCCGGTCGAGGAGAAACGGCACTGCGCCCGGACCGGTCGCATGATCAGACAGTAAAGGCCACCTGATCAGGGGAAATGCCGCGCCGGATGTCCTGCGGGCGTCGCTGGGACGCTATTACTGGTCGGGCCCGCCGCACGCCAGTACGCAGGTGCGGCCGACCCGAGCCGTAAGGAACAGTCATGCGGAAGACCGCCACCCTGCTCGCCGCCCTCGCCCTCGCCTTCGCCGCCGCGTCGCCTGCCAGCGCCGAGGTGCACAGCCAGTGCGGCCAGTACATCTGTGTCATGACGGCCCACC
Organism: Streptomyces sp. NPDC102279; assembly: GCF_044766365.1. Classification (NCBI taxonomy): domain Bacteria; kingdom Bacillati; phylum Actinomycetota; class Actinomycetes; order Kitasatosporales; family Streptomycetaceae; genus Streptomyces; species Streptomyces sp. NPDC102279. Next base: position 24,928 of record NZ_JBIWLU010000019.1, read on the forward strand.
ACAACCGCTTCGTCCAGGACATCACCGTCCAGACCCGCGATGGCAACCGCGGTGTGCTGCGGGCCTATTGGGGTGAGTTCCGGTCGGGCCGGGTCACCGCCGCCTCCCACCGCTGGGCCGTCGGGTACGAGCAGGCGGGCGCCAGGCTCGTCTGCGGCGGCCTGGAGCGCGACGGCCGCACCATCGAAGACGGCATTTGCGTGAGCATCTGACGTCGGACTCTGGCTGGGGCTCCGCTGCCGCGGAGCCCCAGCCACCGGCTGCCGGGGAGTTACGTGACCAGGTCACGGAGGAACCACCTGACCGTCCCCTCCCTCGCCGAAGCCGGGGCCTCCGCCTGGAGCCCCCTTCGGAACAGCCACCCGCAATGCCCGCGTGAGATGGGGCCCGGTGGCGGCGCCTGTCGCGCGGTTCCCGGCGCGATCAGGTAGTCAGGAACGGTGAACAAGGACGCGAGCGACCCCTTCGTACATGTCCGGGGCGCCAGTGAGAACAACTTGCGGAACATCGACGTCGACGTTCCGCGGGACGCGATGGTCGCCTTCACCGGCGTCTCCGGTTCGGGCAAGTCCTCGCTCGCGTTCGGCACTCTCTACGCGGAGGCCCAGCGGCGCTACTTCGAGTCGGTAGCACCGTACGCCCGAAGGCTGTTGCACCAGGTCGGCGCACCGCACGTGCAGGAGATCACCGGACTGCCACCTGCCGTGGCCCTGCAGCAGCGACGCGGGTCGCCCAGCTCGCGCTCGACGGTCGGCACCATCACCACCCTGTCGAATCTGCTGCGCATGCTGTACTCCCGCGCCGGCACCTATCCGCCCCGGGCGGCACGGCTGGAAGCCGAGTCGTTCTCACCCAACACCGCGGCCGGCGCCTGCCCGGAGTGCCACGGCCTGGGCGTCGTGCACGACGTCGCCGAGGACCTGCTCGTCCCGGACCCCTCGCTGAGCATCCGCGAGGGGGCGATCGCCGCCTGGCCGGGCGCCTGGCAGGGCGCCAACCTGCGCAGTGTCGTGAGCGGCCTGGGGATCGACATCGACCGACCGTGGCGCAGGCTCAGGAAGAAGGACCGGGACTGGCTGCTGTACACGGACGAGCAGCCCTCCGTTTACATCGAGCCGGAGGAGGACCGCGTCGACTACGGCTACCAGGGCAAGTTCTGGAGCGCCCGCAAGCACGTCATGCACGTCCTCGCAGACTCCAAGAGCGAGAAGATGCGCGAGCGGGCGCTCCGGTTCGTCAGGAGCGTGCCCTGCCCCGCGTGTCACGGCAGCGGGCTGCGACCCGAGGCGCTCGCCGTGACCTTCGCCGGACGTTCCATCGCCGAGATCAACGCGATGCCGCTCACCGAGGTCGTGACGCTGCTGCGGCCCGTCGCGGGGCGGTCCAAGGCGGACGCCACCACGTCGACCGCCCGATCCGGGGAGACGACCGAGGTCGCCGTCCGGATCTGCGGCGATCTGGTCGCGCGGGTCGACGTACTGCTCGACCTCGGCCTCGGATATCTCAGCCTTGGGCGCCGCTCGACGACCCTGTCCCCCGGCGAGGCACAGCGCCTGCGGATCGCCACCCAGCTGCGCTCGGGGCTGTTCGGCGTCGTCTACGTCCTCGACGAACCCTCCGCGGGCCTGCACCCGGCTGACGCGGAACCGCTGCTGGACGTGCTGGACCGCCTCAAGGCGGCAGGCAACTCGCTGTTCGTCGTGGAGCACGACATGGACGTCGTACGGCGGGCGGACTGGGTGGTCGACATCGGCCCCGGCGCGGGTGAGGGCGGCGGACGCGTGCTGTACAGCGGCCCCGTCGCCGGTCTTGAGCGGGTCGGGGAGTCGGCCACGAGCCACTATCTGTTCGGGCGCGCCCAGCCGCTGGATCACCACCCGCGCACACCGCAGGGCTGGCTGCGCCTGGGCGGCGTCTCCCGCCACAATCTGCACGACGTGTCCGTCGACGTACCTCTCTGCGTACTGACGGCGGTGACGGGCGTGTCCGGTTCCGGAAAGTCCACTCTGGTGACGCAGGTGCTCGCCGAGGTCGTCCGCGGTCACCTCGGGCTCGTACCGGAGGAGCCGGACGAGGCGCAGCTGGAGGTCGACGTCCAGGACGCGTCGGGGGTCGAGTCGTTCGACCGGCTGGTCCTGGTCGACCAACGGCCCATCGGCCGAACTCCCCGGTCCAACCTCGCCACGTACACGGGGATGTTCGACGCGGTGCGCAAGCTGTACGCGGCGACGGACGAGTCCAGGGCGCGCGGCTACTCGGCCGGGCGGTTCTCGTTCAACGTGCCCGAGGGGCGGTGCGAGACTTGCCAGGGCGAAGGGTTCGTCGCGGTGGAACTGTTGTTCCTGCCCGGCACCTACGCGCCGTGCCCGACCTGCCAGGGCGCCCGGTACAACGCCGAAACGCTGGAAGTCACGTACCAGGGCAAGAACATCGCGGAAGTGCTGGCGCTGTCCGTCGACGCCGCCGCCGAGTTCCTGTCCGCCGTCCCGGCCGCCTCCCGCAGTCTGGAGACGTTGCGCGAGGTGGGACTGGGGTACCTGCGGCTGGGCCAGCCCGCGACGGAACTCAGCGGTGGTGAGGCGCAACGGATCAAGCTGGCCACCGAACTGCAGCGTGCCCGCCGCGGGCACGCGCTCTACCTGCTCGACGAGCCGACGGCGGGGCTGCACCCCTCCGACATCGCGCTGCTGCTGCGACAGTTGCACCGGCTCGTCGACGCGGGCAACACGGTCGTCCTGGTCGAGCACGATCTGGACACGATCGCCACCGCCGACTGGGTCATCGACCTCGGGCCGGGCGGCGGCGACGCGGGCGGGCGGGTGGTCGCGGCCGGGCCGCCGGCCAAGGTGGCGAGGGCCCGCCGCAGCGCGACCGCGCCCTATCTCGCGGCCCGGCTCGCGCGCTCCTGACGACGGCGCGACGGGCCGGTCGAGAACCGGTCAGCCGGGTTCGGGGCTCCGGATCGCGCGCACCACCCTGGACACCGTCACCGACCACAAGCGCTGGAGATACGACGGAAGCCCGCGCTCCAGGCCTTCGACTTCGCCGTCGGCGGCCCCTGCGGAACGACCTGGTCTGCGACACGGGCGGCCGGCTCGCGCAGCGCAGCCGCTCCCATCCCGGCCCAGGGTGCCCGCGCCGGCCCGGGCGTCGTTGGCCTAATCCCCCGCAGTTGCCCCGCGTTCGTACATTGCGCCAAGCACCCAGGCGGCATCGGGCAGCCCGTGTACCGCTAACCAGTCGGCCTCGAACTCGGGCACAAGGGGCCACCGGACGCAGATGTCATCGGGCATCCGGCCAGGCCACGGGCCACACGACCGGCACCGGGACCCGGTCAGCCTTCCCGGCCACGGCACCAGCGGTTGCTGATCGGCATCGTCAGCATCAGGTCGGCATGCCGGTCCCCGGCGGTGGAACGGGAACCCAATCACTACCGCGATTCGCCAGCCACCACTGGCCGATGACGTGGAATTTTTCCTCGAAGCCGCGGTCCCACTGGAGAAATCCGGTGGTCGGTGCCCGAAGTCGAGTGCGCCGGCCGTCGGCTTCATACAGCGCGACGACCCGAACGCCCATGATCGGCTCGACGCGGACACTCTGCACGGACGCCCATGGGATGGTGCGGCGGCGGAGGTTGTGCACCCGGGCGGCTGACGGGGTCAGCGTGATCCCGAAGAGGGAAGTCAGTGAAACCACCGCCACCCCCAACACCAGCATGATCAAGAGGAATTGGATCCAGGACTCGAACCCGGGTCTGCCGACATGCTCGACGGTGCCGAACCCTGCCGGCACGGCCATCGGGAGCATGGACGCCAGGCGCTGCCACGTGCCGAGCCGGAAACGTATCTCCTCGTGCCCCGGAACTCTGTCCGGCTGGATTTTCGTCATGTCCGCCCCGCCTCCCCCGGCTGCACGCGGCCGGTCCGTGCATGATTGCCCGCGCAGCATGGCAGACGGTCATGGCATGGCCGGAGGCGCCCCAGCCCTCCACCGGCACGGTCAGGCGCCGAAGCCGTGGGTGGCGGACTTCACCGGAGAAGCGATCACCGGACGGATGATGCGCGACGCATCGGATGCTCGTCGTCGGGAATGGAGGGAGGCGGTCCGGTCGGAGTCTCGCGTACCAGCATTCGGATCCCGGGCGGGGGTCGGAGTCCGGCCGTCGGGGTCCCGTCGCGTGAGGTCGATGGTGGAGCAGCACGCCGGCGCTTGCGGGCCTCTCGGGCCTCGGCGGGATCCCGTCCCGGATGATCCCGATGCGGTGCTGGGTCCACTGCGGCACAAGAGGGCGTAGCCGAGGTCAGAGAACGTGAGGGTGGGGTTCAGGGAGCGGCCCATCCCTTGATCTCGGCCGCGATACCCCGCACGGCCAGGGCGTCGCGGCTGATGCGAGCAGCGAGAGCCGCGGCTTGTTTGGGCTGTACGTCCACGATGACGCCACTCACCGACAGGTAGGAGGCGGCGACGACCGCCCCGAACAGTTCGTTGGAGTGCGCCAGCGCCGGGCAGCGAATGAGCTGGTGCATGAGTGAGGCCGCCCGATGATGGACCTCGGTGTAGACGGGAGTACCCATGACAGAGTCAGCGTGCCGGGCGGCTGCGGCTCCGAGCGTTCCGAAGTCGGTGACGTCAGGGTCTCCAGGAAGATGGCGGTGCGCGAGGTCGAGGAGCCAGGCGCGGTCGATGCGTACGATCACGCGGCGGCCGCCGGACCACGGTCAGCGCTCGGGGCCCCGAATTCCTCGGCGAAGGCGTCGGCAAAGGCGTCCGTGAAATGCGCGCCGGCGGCAAGGAAGCGGTGTCGTACGTCGTTGCCCTCATCAGCGAGTACCTGCTTGGCGTACTCGGGCACGGTCAGCCCTGCGGCCTCGGCCCGCTTCTCGATAGTGGCAGCGGTGTCATCGTCCACTCGCACGTTGATTTGCTTCATACACGCACTGTAGCGACCCGTATGAGGCGCTACAACCGTCCGAGGTGGATCGGATCGGTCTGCCTGAGGGGACGGCGAGCGCCTCCCTGGTGGGGTGAGCGGCCAGGTGGCCCGGCGCCCACGGCGGGGCTCACGGTCGAGGTCCTGTCCCGCCGTTCGTTCGTCCGTTCCAGCAGAGCGATCAGCCTCCGCATCCAGGCCGGCGCCGACTGAACACGGCGCCTCCTGGCTGAATCGGCGCGCGAACCGCTCGCATTCGGCGCCGAGTACACCGCCCACAGCCTGGCGGCAGCGAAGCCCCCGCTGTCACGCAGCAACTCGTTGGTCCGCCGGCCGGCGAGGTCGTGTCACCGGTGGGGATGAACCGGAGCGGTCGCTTCGACGACCGTGTCGACCAGTCCGGTTTCGAGCCGCAGCACATGGCCGGACACCGAGGCGAGCACGTCGCTGGACAGCAACGGGTGTCCGAGCAGTTTCGCGACATCCTCGCGCACGGTCACGGACGGGTCGGTCACCGCCTTGTCTGCGAGTGCGCCCTCGTCCAGACCGGTGTGGTGAGCGAAGGTCTGGCGGAAGGCGGGGTCGGACAGCTTCCCGGTCCCGCATTGCGTGTGATGGATGACGGCGACATCCATCCGCACACCCAGGCGCGTGGAGAGATAGGCGATGTCCTCTGCGACCCTGTCGTCAACGCGTCCGCCCGCGTTGCGCAGCACTCCCGCGTCTCCCGTGCCGATCCCGAGGAAGCCGGCCGGCTCGACCCGCGGGTCGACACAGGCCAGCACCAGGAGCAACCTGTCAGGCATCGCGTCCATGGGCGGCATGGCCAGACTTCCGAGATCGATGTTCGCAGCGAACTTCCGGTTGCGCTCCAGCAACTCGTTGAACTCCGTCATGATGTCCACTCCTTGTTGATGTACGTGCGGCACTGACCCGCCTGCTGAGGTGTCTCCACCGGTCGGTGGAGCTGACCAATCTGCCGTCCGGGCCGACCGCGGCCAGTGACGAGTGGGGGTGCGAGTCAACGCAGGCAGATCCCCACCTGGCCGTGCCACCTGGGCCGGCCTCCGACGGACGATCGGGGACAACGTGCGCCTTCGGGGCCGCCCAGGTGGTCAGACTGCCGGTGCGAAGGCCGTGATCGCGTCGGCGAGGTCGGTCGGAGCTTCCAGTGGGATCAGGTGACCCGTGTGAGGGATCACCACGAACTCAGCTCCGGACAGGTAGGGCACCAGATTGTTGACGAGCACGTCGACAGGCTCGACGCGGTCGTTGCCTCCCGCGACAACGAGGGAGGGCACGCTGATCGTGCGCGTGCGCTCGGAGACATCCTCCGCGATGCCGCGCAGCGGCCACTCGGTGCGGGCGGCATCGGCACCGGCCCGCGAATCGGCCACGATCTGCGCCTTGATCGACACGGGCAGGTCGGTCGCGGTCAGGACGTCATCCCGTGCGCCGGCGACGGACTCCTCGGAGTCATAGGCATGGGACAGGGCTTGCCGGTACTCGGCAGTGACCGCCGCGGCGGGTTTCGCTGGGCCGGAACCGACGAGGACGATCCCGCGCAGCCCGGCGGGCCGGGTCGCCGCGACGAGCTGCGCGACCTTGCCACCCATGGAATGTCCGACGAGTACGTAGTCGGTGACGCCGGAGTCGGCAAGCACGGCGAGCGTGTCGTCGGCGAGCTGGCGCAGGGTGTAGGGCCCCGCCAGGTTGCTGGAGCGGTTCCACCCGCGGAAATCGACAGTGATCATGTCGCGACCCTCGAGGCGGTCGACGACGAGGTCCCAGGTGCGGGCGGAGCCACCCCAGTAGTGCAGGAAGACCAGAGTCGGCCCGGCCCCCTGCCTGTGGTCATAAGCGGGCAGTAGCGCTTGCTGCGTGGTGTTCATCGTGCCTCTCTCGATCAGTACTACGAGGCGATTCGGCCTGTGTGTTCATTGAATCCCTCCAGCTGATCCCGGGAATCGGCGTGACCGGTCGATCGATGGTGGAAACTGGACACGTGACCGTGATCCGGCAGATGACCTATCAGCCCGCCGACCGCCGCGCGGCCGCCGTCGAAATGTTGACGTTCGACCATCTCCGCCCGTTGAACGACGGCGGGACACAGCGTGCCGACTTCCACGTCATCGCCGTAGTCGACGCCGGGCCCGGATCCGTCACCGTGGACTTCCTCCGCCACCCACTGCGGGAGCGTTCCGCGGTATGGATCCCTCCCGCGGCGGTGCACAGATGGGACGACATCGCTCACGTGGCAGGGCACGTCGTGCTGTTCGTGCCGACCGCGCCGGTCACCCACGCCACCCGGGAACTCGTCGCTTCCCCGGACCTGGCCGCGCACTGGAACATCCCCGACGCCGACTGGCCGTTCGTCGACGCTGCGCGGAACCATCTCCTCCTCGAGGCATCCGCCCCACCCGGAGACCTCTCCACGGAACTGCCCGAGATCCTGCTGTCCGCGCTGATCGCCCGGCTCCGGCCACCGCACGGCGGAGCACGGTCGGCCCATCCGGTTTTCCACCTGTTCCGGTCCGGCGTCGAAGCACACTTCAGGCAACATCACGACGCCGGCTACTACGCTCGGACTCTCGGCTACGCGCCTCGCACCCTCTCGCGAGCGGTGCAGCAGGCCACCGGCCGCACCGCGAAGGCCTACATCGTCGACCGGATCATCCTCGAAGCCAAACGCCTCCTCGCGCACGACCGCCTCACCTCGGCGGCCTGCGCCGGCACGCTCGGCTTCCCCGACGCGTCCAACTTCTCAGTGTTCTTCCAAAAGGCGACAGGGCTGCGCCCGGGCGCGTGGCAGGCGACGGTGGCCCGCGAGTGATGAGGGCCCTCAAGAGAAGCCCACCCGATGACGGCGTCGATCTGAACCAGCCAGTCGACGTCGCCGACCGCGTCAGCCCGGGCCTGGGCCGCCGGGGACATCCGTTCGAAGGTGCCGTCCAGAACCCACCGGCGGAACCCGTTGTGCAACGTCACTCACGGGCCATACCGCTCGGGCACATCCCGCCAGGCCGTGCCCGTCCGGAACTTCCACACGATCCAGTTCAGCACGGTTCGGTCACCCAACCGTCTCCGCCCCCGCAAGGGCTCACGCAGCAACGGCCGAACGAACTCCCCCTCGTCATCGGACAGTTCCTTGCGACGTATCACCCAACCATGATCCACCACTCAAGATCTTTTGAAGGCGCGACCAGCGGGACCTGTTTTGGACATGCGCCGATAAATGGGTTGAGCCTCCCCTCAGGTGTTCCTAGAGTGGACGGCACGTAGGAGAGGAGGTGGTTCGGCTCATGACGGAAATCCGGACAGACGAGGTGGCTGCGGGCTAGAGGCCCGTTGTCGGACTCGGTTCGGCGCCGGACCCGCATGTGTGTCATGCATGCAACCGGCCCAATCCAACGCAGTCACCCGACCCGCGAACTCGCCGGTACGTCCGGCCCGGCTCCCCCCGCCGTCAGGCGCGGGGAACCAGAGTTCGCGGGTCGTTCGCGCTACGGGACTGAGCGGCACCACAGGACGGTGGCTACTTCGGCGCAGATCGGTTCAGGCCGAGCCGCTCATGCCGGGCCTCGCTCCGGCGGGCCCGCCCACGACCGTGAGCAGGTCCACGACGAAGATCAGCGTCGAGCCCGCCGGGATCAACGCGGAGGGCGACTGCTTACCGTAACCGAGACGCGGCGGAACGATGATCTCCCGCCGGCCGCCGACCCTCATTCCCCTCACTCCCCGGTCCCAGCCCTTGATGGCCTTACCACCGCCCACGGCGAACTTGAACGGCCGCTCCCGCTCCCAAGAGGAGTCGAACTCCCGTCCGGACGCGAACGTGACCCCCACATAGTGCACCTGGACGACCCTGCCCGGCTGCGCCTCGGCTCCGTCCCCGACCACGAGGTCCCGGACCGTCAGCTCGGTGGGCGCGTCACCCTCCGGAACCTCGACTCTGGGCTTCGTCAGTTCGCTCATCACGGTCCCATCGCTCGCCACCGGAATCCCTCGCACGGACCCGCCGGGCACATGGACATTCCATGCGGCAGATGATCACGCTACCGGCAACAGTCATGCCCAGACGCGCTCCTTGCTCGCCCAGTCGTGCGTTGACCAGACAGACACCCCCTTGCCGCACGTCACCACCCAGCCGCCATCCGCCCCATCACGGGATCCAACGCAGTACAGGAGGACCCGAACCGGCATCGCGGCCGGCGGCCGACCTGAGCGCCGTGCCGGTCTCCGGGGGAGGCGGCGGATCATGAGCGTGACAGCTCCCCAGGTGAGGGCCTCCGATGCGCCGACCGCTGCCCGGACCCCATCTCTTGCCCGGCAGTCCAGATGAGCCCAAGGCGTCGGCCGACGAGTCCGCGTGGATGGCAGTTGCCTTGTCGGACGCCCTGAGAGACGCAGCCCCTCAGATCGCGCTCATGTCACGGGAATCGGGCGGCGGTAGGTACGTTCACGCCATTGCTTCGCCTCGGGATCCCACGTGAAGGCGACACGAAATCCGTCTTCACGTACCGTCGCGGCAATCCAGTAGCCGTCGTGGTCCCAACGGATCGTCGCGGTCGTGCCGGGACGCCGATCGGACTCGATGAGCGGTGCATCCGCGGCGCACAGTTCCGGAAGCTGCGCAAGCGCCTCGGGTTCGACGGCCACCTTCATCTCGACCAGCCAGCCGTCCTCGGTACGCAGGTGGATGAGATCCACGACATCCGAAGGATCGTCGAGGCTCGCTCGTGCCTGTCGACCAATGAACCGGTGCATGATTTCGCGCGTCCCCGAGCCCATCCCCTTGGCCAGAGCGTTCCCGAAGTAGGTGGAGATCGCCTGCAGGAACGGCGTGGCTGTCATCGTCGCGACGACGAGCAAGATGTCCGACAACTCGGCTGCGGGCGTCGCAGGTTGGTCACTGCCGGATGTTTCCCCGGGAGGTTCTGGTGGCCCGTAGGTGCGTTCGCTACCCATGATCCCCTGCTTGGTCGCCGGCAATTGTCACTCGTCGAATACCCAGGGTATCGAGGGCCGGCTCCGCTGCCTTGCGCTCGCGCCCTGCTTGGACCGACTGGGGCGCACGTGCGTGGGGAGGGCCCGGTCCGTCCGGGCCCTCCCGTTCAGCAGGGTGTCAGACGCGATCGGCCGCGATCAAGAGGTACTGGAACGAGCCGTCCCTGTACGAGTTGATGAACGCCTCCTCGATCCCCGTGACCAGGGACGAGGTGGCTCGCAGCTCCCAGTAGGGCAGGGTGTCGGGGGTGAGGTCGATGACGGCCTGGGGAACGAGGCGGTTGTCGGCCATGGCGCGCAGATACTCCCGACGGGAGTGGATGTTGCACTCGAAGTGCGCGTTGATCTGGGACACCCACTTCGAGGGCTGGCCGTACCGCGGATTCCAGCAGCCGGTGATGGTCACGTAGCGACCGCCGACCGAGAGAATCCGGGAGTGCTCGGCGAAGAGGTCGTGCAGGTCGACGTACATGCTCGACTCGTTGTTCCACGAGGCCGCCGCCTGACCGGTCTCGAAGGGCGTGTCGAGCATGTTGCAGACGCGCGCGCGGACGTGGTCCTGGATGCCGAGTTCGGCCGCCCGTCCGTTGGCGAAGTCGGCCTGTTTGGCCGACAGGGTGACTCCTTCGACCTTGCATCCGAACCGCTGATGGGCCATCACCATCGATCCGCCTCGGCCGCAGCCGGCGTCCACCAGAGTGTCTTCGCGTCCGATGTCGCCCAAGTGCCCCAGCAGGACGTCCGCCTGCGCCGATTCCAGGCGGTGGAGTTCGGCGACCAGTTTCTGTTCGCCTCCCGCGTCCTCGACGTTGCCGATGGCGGCGTGGTCGACCTCGCCGATGCCGTAGTGGTGGTGGTACAGACCGTCGACATCGCCGAGCCGCAGGTTGACCGGCCGGGCCTCGGCGTTCCAGTAGCGGGCGATGTCTCCCTGGTAGGGCGTGGCCGGGTGGGGGACGAACGGAGTGCGGCCGGTGGCAGGAGCAGTCAGTTCGGTGCTGGTCACAGATGGATCCATTTCTCTCTACCAGAAATCGGGCAGGCTGTAGCGGTAGGTGTTGCTCTGGTGCCAGTGGTGGTTGCCGTCGACCCACGCGGCGACGCCGCGCAGGAAACGTTGAACACTCGGCAGGGGGTAGTCGGCGGCCAGGGCCGCGGCTTCGGTCTCGAAGTCGTGCATGAGGTCGTTGTGGACCTCGACCGACTTCAGATAGGCGTCCCGGTCGGAGAGGTCCTCTCGTTCCGCGACCACGACCGGCAGGTTCAAGTGCGTTCCGGGAGCGTCGAGTTCCTTCGTGTACGAGTACAGGTCGTTGACGATCGTTGTCGCGTTCCCCGCGAGGGCGATGACCCTCTGCATGGCGGGTTGGGCGTGCAGGTCCGCCGGCAGTTCGTAGCCGCCGACGGTGTCGGTGATGGTGGGACAGGGGCGGAAGTTGTTGAACTGGCGCATCGCCAGGTACTCCCACACCTCCGGCACCCGGTCCAGCTGGGCCCAGGCCGCTTCGGCGAGATAGCCCATGTGCAGCCGGGCCATGTCGTGCCGGAACCGGTCGGCCTGGGACGCGCTGCTCGCCTGGACGAAGTACTCCATGGCGGAGCGGTACGCACGCCGTGGCGCGTCGGCGTGGAGTGACGTGGCCCAGTCCGGCTGGTACTCCTGCGTCGTGTGCAGGGGATCGAGAGCGGTGTGCGCCAGCAACAGGCGTTCGCCGAGGCCGACGGGTGAGCCCCCGTGGTCCTCGCAGTAGCAGTCGTCCACCGCGTTCTCCGCCACCATGAGCCGGGTGGCGATCATCAAGTGGTCGATGGTGGGGGCGTCGGGGTGGCAGCCGACCATGTAGCTGCCCACGGAGAAGCCGTCGAACTCCTCCTCCCAGTCATCGGGGTAGAGGGAGACCTCGTCCAGCGCCCAAGCCTTGATCCTCCGGCTGACCTCCTCGACGCGCGCCGGGTCGGGGTCGGGTACTTGGTGGTGGTAGAGGCCGGGAATCGGCTTCCCCTGGGGGGCAGTTGGCAGTCCTTCGCAGAGACGCGAAGGCTCCTCATCGCGTAGGCGCAGGCGCAGGTCCGCTGTACCGATGCCGCTGGGGCCGCGCAGAATCCGTTCCAGGGCGCCACTCGTGGCGGGGATTCGGGCCGCCGGGACGTCGAGGGCGGATGCGCCGGGCACGGGCACCGGGGGTGCGGCGTGCGCGGAGGGCGTAGAGGGTGAGCCGCCGACTGCGGCGCTGATGTCGCAGGCACGGGCCGCGGCGCCGGCCAGTACGTCCTCCCCGAAGCGGGAGAGTGCTTCCGGCAGGCTTGACTGAGGAGGTGTCTGCTCAGGCGATGGCATCCATGACTCCTTGATGACTCCTTGGTGGGGGTGGGCGGCTGTCAGGAATCCTTCGGGCACGTGGGAGCGACCCGGAAGGCCGGGTGCCGCGCCACGTGTCAGAGCCGGTCCTGCTACCTGGGCCAGCGCGAGATCTGCACGTTCTCCAGGACGCCGACCGCGTCCGGCAGGAGAATGGCGGCGGAGTAGTAGGTGCTGACGAGGTAGGAGGTGATCGCCTTCTCGTCGACGCCCATGAAGCGGACCGAAAGTCCCGGTTCGTACTCGTCCGGCAGACCCGTCTGACGCAGCCCGATGACACCCTGGTTGTCCTCGCCGGTTCGCATGATGAGGATCGAGCTGGTCCGCTCCTTCGTGATGGGGATCTTGTTGCAGGGCAGGATCGGGACACCGCGCCAGGCCGGCACCTGCTGGCCGCCGAGGTCGACGTGGTCCGGATAGAGTCCGCGCGCGTTGAACTCGCGCCCGATCGCCGCGATCGTGCGGGGATGCGCGAGGTAGAACTTCGACCCGCGGCGGCGGCAGAGCAGTTCGTCCATGTCGTCCGGCGTCGGGGGTCCGGAATGTGTCTGGATGCGCTGCTTGAAGTCGGCGTTGTGAAGCAGGCCGAACTCCCGGTTGTTGATGAGTTCGTGCTCCTGACGCTCGCGCAACGCCTCGATGGTGAGCCGGAGTTGTTCCTTGGTCTGGTTCATCGGCTGGTTGTAGAGGTCGGCGACCCGCGTGTGGACCCGCAGGATCGTCTGGGCGACCGAGAGTTCGTACTCGCGCGGGTTCGGTTCGTAGTCGACGAACGCGCCGGGCAACTCGTGCTCGCCCGAATGGCCGGCCGACATCGCGATCTCCGCCTCGCCACGATGGGTCTGCCGATGACGTGAGAGCGACTGGAACTTGTCGACGTGGTCCCGCAGCTCCGGTGCTGCGGCCATCACGGCGGCGAAGTCGGCGCGTGACAGGGTGAGCAGTGTGCCCGCCGTCTCGGCCACCGCTGTCTGCTGCCAGCGGGCCTCTTCGTCCAGCAGGGCGTTCTCGCCGAACCGGTCGCCGTCGGCGAGTACGTCGAGTGCGACCTCGTCGCCGTATCCGCCGACGGAGATCTGGCGGATACGGCCGTGGGCGATCAAGTGGAGCTGATCCGCGGGAGCCTCGCGATCGACCAGCGTCTCGCCGGCCCGGAAGTTCCGTTGCACACACCGCTCAGCGATCGCGGTCAGCACCTCGACGTCGTCGAAGCCTCGCAGCAGCGCCAGTTCACCGAGCTCTCGGGGGATGACTCGTACGCTGGAGCCGTCCTGGACGAAATCCACTCTTCCGTCGCCGACGGTGTAGGTCAGGCGGCGGTTCACCCGGTAGGTCCCACCTGTGGTCTCCACCCAGGGGAGCATTCGCAGGAGCCAGCGAGAGGTGATCTCCTGCATCTGGGGCGCGGACTTGGTCGTACTCGAGAGGTTGCGGGCAGCCGCCGTGCCCAGGCTGGTCTGGCGCGGCGCCTCCTGGTGCGTCTCCGGCGTCGAGTCAACGGTCATCGGTGGAGCTCTCCTTGATCGGGGAACGGCGCCATGCCTGATTGCGGTCGGGCGAGCACGAGGAGCTGATGTCGGCATACGGGCGGCAATGAGCCCGGATTTCGTGAGAACACTAAAGGCCGCCATGCCCCTTGGGCCTAGAGAAGTCGGCGACATTAACTCGATGCGATGATCACGGTCGCCCGATGTTTGCCCGGGTGACGACGGAACTCGGCCCCCTTTGCGCAGGCCGTGCCCTCGTGGCGCGACGCCGGTGCGTCGCAGGGTGCCCGACGTGACGTACCAGGTCATCGGGCATGTTCGGACGGTCGCGGTGGCTCTCCCCTACCGAGGCCGTCCGTCGGCGTCACGGCACACCACGCTTCACGACGTCGAAATCCGGACAGGAGTCGGCGCGGAGGTTTGGTCGGGCAGTCGGCGAACACCGTCCGCAATGGCGGTCATGCTCGTCACGTCCTGCCAGTCCACCGGTCTTCGGGCGCGACGGGAAGACCTCGCACCGCCGCGGCCTGCCCATCCCGGCCGGTGCGGCGCCTCACAACTGGCGGGCGTGGAACCGACGTCAGGGCTGCGCGGCGCCCGGGTGAGGGCCGGCTGGGGGACGGTCAGGCCGAGGTCTGAGGAGGCCTCTCCTAGCTCACAGACACTCCAGCACGCTGTCGGTAGGCAGCCGGTTCAGGGACGGTCGAGCGTGAAGCGGTCCGGGCCAGGCTGGCCGTGGGTGAGGGCGGCTGCCAACTCGCCCAGAAGCGGGGCGAATTTGAAGGCGTGTCCGGAGCAGCCGCCCAAGACGGTGACGGGGCCCTGCCGGTCGGCGATGAAGTCGTGCTGCTTGGTCGTGGTGTAGAGGCAGGTGAGGGGTTCGGGCGCGGTGTGCTGCACGCCGGGCAACCAGCGTTCCGCGTAGGCGGCGAGGGCACGCAGTGTCTCGGGGTCGGGAGTACGGTCGCGGCGCTCGGGGTCGACGACCGGACCGATGCCGTGGAATCCGGCCTTCACACCGTCGATGCTGCCGAGCCCGTAGACCCCGTCCACGGTCGGGCCCACTGCCGGCAGTGCGGCGCCGGGATGGTGGATGAAACTGGGCCAGGACAACGGGTCGACGGCGGGGAAGTGCGCGGGCTGCTCCTGGGTGACGCGCAGCGCCGGAAGACTGCGAACGGGGCCGTCGGGCCCGTTGGCGAGCAGGCTGGCCGTCCAACTCCCGACGGCCACGATCGCTGCGTCCGCGCGTATGTCGTCCTGGCCTTCGATGCGCACTCGAACGCCTTCACCCTGGACGGACAGCTCACTGACGCGCGCTCCGTGCCGGATGTCGGCTCCGAGATCGCGCGCGGCCTGTTGGAATCCCGCTACCGATTCGTCGGCGTGCAGCCGCCCTGCCTCGGGGTGGTACAGGGCGCTGGTGTCGGCGCGCAGTCCGGGCCAGCGCTCGGCGACCTGTTCCGGGACGAGCCGTTCGGCCGGGCGTCCCAGACGGGTCAGACCTTCGTGCAGTGCCTCGATGACGGCGGCCGGGCCGTGGTCGACGGCGCCGGTGAGCGTGAGGATCCGGCGGCCGGTGGCCTCCTCGAGCTGCTGCCACAGTGGCAGCGCCCTCACGGTGAGGTCGGCATAGAAGGGGTCGGCGTATGCGAGGCGGAAGATGCGCGAGGTGCCGTAGGAACTGCCGCGGTCGTGGCCGGGCCAGAAGCGCTCCAGCAGGGTGACTTCATCGCCGCGTGCGGCGAGCCGCCACGCCGCCGCGGAGCCCATGGCTCCCCCGCCGACTACTACAACTCGACGAACAGACACTGCTGATGGCCCTTCGTAGTGGTTCCGCGATCCATCAGGAGTGTCAGCGTGCGTTGTGAGATGGGTTGCGTGGGCCGATTCTTGCAGGTGGTGTCGGCCTGGCTGCTCACCGGCCCGGCAACGCGGCGCGCATGGGGCCGACTGTTCAGGTCCGGGTGTATGCGGTCATGGTGCCCGTCATGCGCGCGAGGGGAAGCGGCGGAGGTGCGCTCCGGACGGCTTTCGGGGGCCGGGCTGATGGACCGTGCCCGGTGCGCCCATAGGGTGATGTCATGACTGCCCCCTTGAGTTCCACGAGAACACGTGCCGCCCTGCGGACGTCCGCACGTCTTTCGGTCGAGCTGCTGCTGATCCTCGTGATGGTTTGGGTGGCTCTGTGGGTCGTGGGGCAAATGTGGTCGGTGGTCTGGCCGTTGATCGTGGCGCTGTTCCTCACCACGTTGACATGGCCCTTCGCTCGATTCCTGCGTCGGCGCGGCTGGCCGCCGGCGCTTGCCGCCTCAGCCGTGACCGTGCTGTTCCTCATTGTTGCCCTGGGGGTAGTCGCCCTGATCGCGGTGCCAGTGGCCTCGCAGACCGGAGAGCTGACCGACGGAGTGGTGCAGGGCATTCACAAGGTGAGGGAGTGGGCGGCAGGTCCGCCTCTGAACATCGGTGACGATCAGATCTCGAAGGCCTCGGACGCCACGATCACCCGGATCCAGAACAGCGTGGGCAGCGTTGTCACCGCACTGGTCACGGGAGTGAGCACGCTTCTGAACGGTCTGGTCACCGCTGTTCTCGCCCTGTTCCTGATGTTCTTCTTCCTCAAGGACGGGCCCCGGTTCCTTCCTTGGCTGACCCGTCAGCTCCCCGGGCGACTGGCCACGGACATTCCGACGGTCGCTGAGCGGAGCTGGGAGACTCTCAGCGCGTTCGTGCGTTCCCAGGCGCTCGTCGGCCTGCTGGACGCCGTGCTCATCGGCGCCGGCCTGTGGATTCTCGGGGTTCCGCTGGTGCTTCCGTTGGCTGTGCTGACTTTCGTGACCGCGTTCGTCCCGATCGTGGGCGCGGTCTTCGCCGGCTTCGTCGCCGTCCTCATCGCCCTGGTGTCGAACGGCCTGACCGACGCACTGATCATGCTGGTGATCATCCTGGTGGTGCAGCAACTGGAGGGGAACGTCTTCCAGCCGATGATCCAGAGCCGCGGACTTGGCCTGCACGCCGCGGTGGTGCTGCTGGCGGTGACCCTCGGCGGGGCTCTGGCGGGTGTGGTCGGCAGCCTGCTCGCCGTACCCGCGGCGGCACTCGTCGCGGTGATCTGGAACTACCTGCGCGAACAACTCACCGAGGTGACACCGCTTCCGGACCCGGAAGCCTGACCGGCGACCAGAACGGCGGCGGCGTCGGAGCACGGCAGCGACCACCACCGCAGCCCTTCGTCAGGAGACGCGGGCGGTCCACTCAGGCGAGGTGAACTTCGTACGCGCCAGCTCCTGCGCGCGAGCCAGTTCCTCGTCGGTCACCTTCCCGTCGGCAAGTCCGTTCCGGAGACGGAACGAGTCGATCATCCGCTCGATGACGGCCTCTCGTGGAAGGCCGGTCTGCCTACGGAGCGGGTCGACGCGCTTCTTCGCGCTCTTCGTGCCCTTGTCGGACAGCTTCTCCCGGCCGATGCGCAGCACATCGAGCATCTTGTCGGCGTCGATGTCGTAGGCCATGGTCACGTGGTGCAGTACGGCACCGGGGCCACCGTCCGGCCCTACGATCCGTTTCTGAGCGGCTCCCGCGATCTTGCCCTGGTCGGTGGCGATGTCGTTGAGCGGCTGGTACCAGGCAGTGATGCCGATGTCACCGAGCGCTCCGAGCACCCAGTCGTCGAGATAGGCGTAGCTGTCCTGGAAGGACAGCCCCTGAACGAGCGCGTCCGGGACCGAGAGCGAGTACGTGATCGTATTCCCCGGCTCCACGAACATCGCCCCGCCACCCGAGATGCGGCGCACCACGTCGATGCCGTGTCGCCGGGCACCCTCGGAGTCGACCTCGTTGCGCAGGGACTGGAAGCTGCCGATGATCACCGCCGGGGACGCCCACTCCCACACTCTGAGTGTCGGGGGCCGGCGTCCCGCAGCGACTTCGGCGGTGAGGACCTCGTCCAGGGCCATGTGCAGAGCGGGAGCCTGCGGCCCTTCGTGGATCAGCTGCCATTCGTAGTCCGTCCAGTCGGTGGCGTGCGCCAGCGCTCGTCGCACCGCGATGGCGACGCCCTCCGAAGTGAGCCCGTACATGACGGTGCCCTCGGGAAGGGCCGCGTCGATCCGCGCGGTCAGACCGGCCGCGTCGGTGTCGACGGGTGCGCCGTCAAGGGCGTGGTTCACCGCGTCGAGTGCCTCGTCCGGCTCGAGGAAGAAGTCTCCGGCGACTCGCGTGTTCTGCAGGACGCCGGCCGCTCCGTCGACGTCCACATCCACCACGACCAGCTTGCCGCCGGGAACCTTGTACTCACCGTGCACGATGTCCGCCTTTCTCGACTGCTGGAATCAGCGCCCTGGGAAGCGCTGATGTTCCCACCTGCGCGACGAGGACCCGGGCGATCGGCACACGGTCTGATGCCGGGCTGAGCTATGCGGCCAGCGCGGCAGGATCACCGAGGTGCGCGGCCGCCGTCCTCCACGCGGTGGTCACCGCGGTGCGGGCCCGCGCCGTGCGTACGGTGTTGTTGTCGCCGGCAAGCACGATCGGGGCGCCGACGTGGACATGCAGGTCGGGCCGGCGCAGCGGCGCTGTGACGAGACCGGCGATCTGCTTGATCGTGCCGCCCGACGTGACGCGGCGGGCACCGGCCTGGCCGACGGGCACGACAGGGGCGCCGGTGAGCTCGGCGAGCCGCGCCAGACCGGTACGGAAGTCGCCGGGAGCCGCCTCCGCGGCGTCCTTGCGGCGGGGCAGGCCGCCTTCGGCGTAGATGAGGACGAGTCGGCCCCGCTGAAGGGCCTGGGCCGCGAGGTCGAGTGCACCGGCAGCCCGCCGGTCGCGCCGGTGAACGGGGACGTGCCCCTCGCGGGTGAGAACTCGGCCGAGGACCGGGATGTGCCACAGCCCCGCGGTGGCCATGATGACCGGCGTGACGCCGAGGCGATGCAGGGCGGCCATCACGATGGCGGGGTCCGCGAGGGAGCTGTGGTTCGCGGCGACGATGCTGCCCGGCGCGAACTCCGCTCCGGGGTCGCAGGTCACGGACAGCCGTCCGACGGCGGGTACCAGGGCATGGGCGGCGCGGCTGAGCATGAGCGGGCTCCCGGTCTCGACGACGGTCAACCTCATCGTCGGTTCTCGTCACGGCCGGGGCATGAGCTGCCGTACTCATCTTCTGGACTGCGGCCTCGGTTCAGTTCGCTCAGGGGGACGGATCTGCCCGCTGAGCAACCGGATCGCAGGGGTGGACTGAAGAGATCCCGCATGCCCGTCCGTAACACGTGGCTCAGGGGCTGTCGCCATGCCTGGTTGAACGGGCGACGGGGAGCGCGGCGGTGCCATGACCGACGTACGCCAGGGGCCGTCGATGCGGCCTGTGCTCCCCCGTCGAGCCTCTTCTTCAGCCTCTGCCCGTCTGCTGAGTGGTGGCTTCGTGGGCTGCGAGCTCTTCGGGTGTGCCGATGAAGGCGGGGCCACAGTCGGCCGGCAGACGCTGGATCACCATGGCGACGGCATTTTTGGCTGTCGCCGCTGGGCCCACTGTCTCGTTGCGCAAGGGGCCGGAGACCCAGTAGCCCTCGGCATCGGGCATGACGTAGGGGATGTCCCACGTCCATCTGGATTCGGTGCAGCGGCTGAGGTGCAGTTCGCCCATGCTGACCCAGGGGAAGAGCTGCCGCAGACGGGGTTCCGCGTATGCCGCGTCCAACAGCTCCGCCCGTACGCGACCGTCGTCACGTATTTTCTGCCAGCCTGCTTCAACGACGGCGTCGGCCTCTGCATCTCGGCTCATGAGCCCATCATGCGCGAGGAACGCGACCGACCGGGGTCAATCTGTTCCGCGGCGTTGGTCAGGCTATTCGGCGCGGGCCCGCGGACTGCTCGCTCGCGGTGAGGCGAAGCGCGACGCCCACGGCCTTGGTAGTCGCGTGCGGCGGCCGGGAATGGGAACAGGGCGTGGGGGCAAATGCCGGAAACGACGGTGGGAGGCTACGAGTGGGCGAGCAGCACGCGCGCGACTGGACGCGCATGACCCCGGACGACTTCGATCGGGACGCGCCGCTACGCCGGGACGACGCCGGTGTGGCCGCCGTGCCGGCCGTGCCCGATGAGTGCGGTACGGCGCCGCTGTTCGGTGATGAGAGAGCCGCACCGCCCGCCCGGAGCACAGACCGCGGTCGAGCCCCGATCGTCGATCAGCCGCGGTTGTTCTGACCGCCTGGGTGCAGAGGACC
The DNA here is from genome assembly GCF_044766365.1 of Streptomyces sp. NPDC102279. Classification (NCBI taxonomy): domain Bacteria; kingdom Bacillati; phylum Actinomycetota; class Actinomycetes; order Kitasatosporales; family Streptomycetaceae; genus Streptomyces; species Streptomyces sp. NPDC102279. The sequence goes on from NZ_JBIWLU010000019.1 coordinate 44,932, forward strand.
CTGGAGGCATGTGAGCCCGCACCGAGCGGTTCATCGCGGCGAGGCAGGTCGGCCGGTCAGTGGTGGATTGTCGGGGGCCGCGGCGACGGAGTCCGCCTGCACCGGGAGCAGGTGCCCGGCCACCAGGTGCCGCGGGGTGAAACGGACGCGGCGGCCGGTGTGGTCGTCGTCGCCGGGAGCACCGGGGTCGGTCCATTCCACGGCGGCGCGGCCGGACAGATGCAGGGTGCGGCCGGTGGCGAAGTCACAGAAGAGCAGGGCGGTTTCGGGGTCTGCTTCGATGTTGCCGAGGGTGTTGAACATGTTATTGCCCGAGTAGTCGGGCCACCAAAGGTGCCCGTCCTCGACGCGGACGAATCCCGGCGACCCGCCGCGGTGCGAAGCGTCGTTGCCGCGCGCGGGGTGCGTGGTGCCGACCAGGAGGGTGTCGGACAGGCTGATCAGGTGGGCGTCCTCCGGTGCCAGAGCGCTTGCGTGCCGGACGGGCTCCGCGCCGTGGACCGGGAGGTCTGCGACATGGAGGTGCCGCCTCTGGATGTACTGGGGACAGTTGCCGTACGCCTGCTGCACGTCGATGCGCAGTCCGTCGGTGTCCGCGCCCGACAGCTCCCCGTTGATGCGCAGGCGCCGACGGGTGGCGAACTCGACCACGATCAGTCCGACCGGCTGTCGCGCCGGGAGGTGTCGAAGCGGATCGCCCTCGACGGGCAGCGCTCGCACTTCCAGAGCGGTCGGCGACGCGACGTCCAGGAAGCCGGCCGAGCCGGTGAGCGGAGAGATCCACAGTGTGCCGCGCTCGTCGCGTGCGGTGATCGCCGCGAAGGTCCTGTCCTCCAGGAACCGGACAATTCCGCCGCCCAGCTGTGCGGGGGCCAGCATGCCCGCGAGCCGGGACGCGTCCCGCGTCACGCCGGCCCGGTGCTGCACGGCCAGTTCACCTTCGTGGAACCTTGCCACGGGCTTGCGCGCCGGGGTGGTCATCCTTCTTCCCTTCCGCAGACGGGCACGGGTGCGCGGCGGACCGTCACTCGCGCCGGCTACCGGTCTCGACGAGTCGGCTTCAGCTCACGCCGACGAACTGTGCAGGCGCCTGCACCTCTGCTCGATCGGCGACCGCGCACGTCCGCCAAGCAGGACCGACCAGCCCCTCAGAGCGTGCTCTTACCCCCGAGCCGATCTAACGCTTGTCGGTCACTCCAACCATTAGAACCATCCTGGCACGCGACCCTCGACATGTCAACGGATGAGGCCTCCTGCAACCATTAGAACCGCGATAGTCTCGATTCCATGGACACCAGCGCACCCCTTCTGGGCGAGCCCCTCCCCGTGGAGTTGATGAACACCGTCTGGGCCGACCGGGACGGGGTGTACGACGCGCTGATCGATGCCGCCGGCACCAGAGCGTGGCTGCAGGCCGTCGCCCCCCGAACGGATCTGATGACGCCGGACGATGTCGCCGCGCTCCCGTCGTCCGCTCTTGAGCAACTCGGCGGCCGGCTGACCGATCTTCGTGACGCTCTGCGTCGACTGGCCGCGGAAGCCACCGAGGACACACGCACGGCAGCCACCACTGGCGCCGGCGATTTGCAGGGAGCAGTCGCTCAGCTCAACCGAACCGCCGGCGACACACCCCACTGGTCCGCCCTCTCCTGGACGTCGGGCCGGCAGCCCTCCCGGCACCTCCGGGCCGAGGGGGAGGCGGCGGCAGCAGCCATCTCCGCCATCGCCGACGAAGCGATCACCCTCTTCAGTCAGGACACCCGGCACCAGCTACGCGCCTGCCTGGGTCCAGGATGCGTCCTGTACTTCCTCAAGAACCATCCCCGCAGGGAGTGGTGCTCTGCGGGCTGCGGCAACCGCGCCCGTTCCGCCCGCCACTACCAGCGCCACCGCCGAGCCACCGCCGAGCCACCGCCTGACGAATACACGGCGCATCACCAACCACCCGGCCAGACATCGATCACCCCCACCACCCAGGGCACAGGCAGGCCGCATCCGGCGTCCGAACACGGGCGCCCACCGCACCCGGCAGACGACCCGCGCTCGACGCCGTCCCGCCCAACTGCGCTGGGGTGGGCTCCGCTCCCTCCGGGAGCGGCGCGGCGGGAACGATCCGTCCTGGTCGTACCGTGAGCCCATGACGGATGCGAGCGCAGAGGCAACGTCCCAGGTCGACACGGAGCGGTTGGTGACGCTGTCCGACGGCATCTACGCCATCGCCATGACCTTGCTCGTCCTTGATCTGCGCATCCCTCAACACCTCGATGGCGAAGCGTTCCAGGAGGCGCTGCGTTCGACGTGGCCCAACCTCGGTTCTGCCGCCCTGAGCTTCGCCGTACTCGCCGGATTCTGGCGCGACCAGCGACGCATCCTCGCGCCGCTGTCCGCCGTCTCTCCTCTGGTCACGCGGCTCACCCTTCTCGGGCTCGGCCTGGCCGCCGTACTGCCCTACCCCACCACGCTGCTTGCCGAATACGCGTCACACCCGCAGACCATCGCGCTCTACGCCGGCACCATCGCGGCGGTGGACGCCGTGCACGTCACGGTCCTGCTGCTCACCCGCCGACAGACGCATCCGTCACCCGACGCTCCCGCGTCCGCGGCACGCCGCGCGTTCACCGCGCAACTCGTCTCCAGCACGGTCGTCTTCACGGTGTCGATCGCCGTCGCCTTCTACGACACCAACATCGCGATGCTGACATGGTTCGCTCTGGTTCCGGCCCACCACTTCATCGCCTACCGCAGTCGGGCCGGAAAACTCTGAACAACCGGGGCTCCCGCTGCCGCATCCGCGAGGGGGCCATCGGCCCGGGCGTGCTGACGTCCCAGCCAGATCCGGGGATGGTCACCCCCGCACGATGGCCCGCACAGAGTCGACACTCCCGCAGTCCGCTGCCAGGTGCTTCTCGCGCTCCTGAAGGAAGGCAGCGCCCAGCTCCGTACGACGCTCGTCGGGAACGTTCTCGCGGGCGTCGTTGAGGATGGTCCGTTCTTCCTCGTCGAGGTGGTGCGAAACCGCTTTCGCCAGGGCCTCGAGGCGGGTGTCCCAGGTGTCGGACCCGACCTCGGACACCTCCAGGAGCGCCAGCAGAGCTGCGTTCCCTTCGTGATGCTCCTCGGCGCCGTGCTCGACCTCCTCGTTGTCGACGTCCTTGAACCGCTTCAGTGCGCCGTACACCTGAGACTCTTCGGCCTCCCCATGGGCGATGAGCAGGGCCGAGAACTGTTCGAGCGCCTTCGCGCGGTCCGATTCCACGCTCCGCATCCGGCGGAGGAGGTCTTCCATGCGACGGTGGTCCTTGAGGATCACTGCGACGACATCGTGCTCGGCGGTCATGGTGTTCTCCTTGCTTGGTACGGCTGTTGCGCGCGGGGCCGGGCTGCGGGGTCTACGTGGCGAGCCTGGACCACGACATGGGCGTGGGCAGCGGACTCGCCGGGCCAGGTGGCCGCCGTTCGGCGGAGCAGCCGGCTCCCAACCCCGCTACGAGATCCGCCTGGCAAGCCCCGCGTACCCGTAATCAGCGAGAGCAAGGGGGGAAGGGTGAGGCGGAGCCGGTGAGCAACGACGCCGCCCGACTCCACTTGATGCTCGTGGAGTTACGCTCGCCCGTGATGCCTAGAAGCGCTCCGGTCCGCTCGGGTACGCCGTCGGGGGGACCCCTACGGTTGCGTGGAAGTCCCTGACGAGATGGGCCTGGTCGGCGTAGCCCAGGTCGGCGGCGAGGGCGGGCCAGTCGACGTCGTCCCGGCGGCCGGCCGTCTCCATGGCCTCGTGGATGCGGTAGCGCAGCACGCACCATTTGGGGCTGACGCCGACGTATGCGGTGAACAGACGCTGCAGCGAGCGCACTGACAGGCCCTCTTCGCGGGCGAGGTCGGCGACTCGGCGGACGCCGTGGCGCGGGTCGCGGATGCGGGCGACGAGCCGGCGGGCCAGTTCGGCCCGAGGGTCGGGGGCGGCCGGGGCCAGAGTGAGCAGGTAGGCGTCCAGTGCGGCAACGCGGTCGCGGTCGTCGGCGGGGCCGAGGATGGCGGCCGGGTCGGCAGCCTCCGGGAACGCCTCCTCGTACGCCACCACCTGACCCGTCCAGTCGGCGACCGGCACGTCCGGGGCGAAGGGCCGGAAGGCCCCGGGCCGGAACTTCGCCCCACAGACCCGGCCGCGCCCGTGCAGCTTGCGGGTGTAGAGGCCGGGGGCGCTGACCCCGGTCAGTTCCCCGTAGGGCGGCCCCTGGCCTTCCTCCCACTGGAAGGTGAGGTTCACGCATGGGTGCGGGAGGACGTGCGAGGCATACGGAACCGGCAGGTCCCAGTCGATCAGCCAGTACGTCTCCACGTACGGGCGCAGGACCGCGGCGGGCTCGTGCCGGCGGAACCGTACGCGGGTGAGGAGCGCGGAGGGGTCGACGATTCCTCGGGTGTTCCGAGGCTGCTCGTCATGGGCGGACATGCCGGGATCGTACGGGGGGGGCGAGGCCGGCGAGGTGGCGACTGGCGCGTTTGTTCAAGACGGCGCCGGCGTGTCGTCCGTACGGTCGGGGCATGGACGTGAACAAGCACAACAACAGTATTGGTGAGCTGCTCGACATGGCGGTGGCGCGGGCCGTGCCGGTGGTCGTCGCCCTCACGGACGCGGACCTCGACCGTCCCACCCCGTGTTCGCAGTACGACGTGAAGGGGCTGCTCAACCATCTGCTCCACGTCGTGGTGGAGTTTCAGAAGCTGACGGCGAAGAAGGGGGCGGACTGCACGAAGACGCCGGACCGGGTGGGTTCGGGGCCCGACTGGCGTGAGCGTTTCGCGACCGAGGCTCGTGCCCTGGCGGCGGCGTGGTCGCGGCCGGGCGCCGAGGACGGCCTGACCGGCGCGATGAACATGCCCGCCCGGCTCGTCGGCTCGATGGCGTTGCTCGATATGACGGTCCACGCCTGGGACTTGGCACAGGCCACCGGACAGCAGTACCCGGGCGACGCGGATCTCACACTTGTCGTCGCCCAACTGGACCCGACTGTAGCTGAGTTGGGGGATTCGGCTCGCTCCATGGGGATGTTCGGTACCGCGGTAGAAGTCCCCGCAGACGCCCCTCCCCTGGTCCGCCTCATCGCGGCAACGGGCCGCGACCCGTACGCAACGGCCCGACACACGACGTGACCGAGGGCAGCTGGTGAGCTTCTCCCTCCCGCGAACGTCAGCTCCGGCAAACGCACTTGGGTCGAGCGAATCCGGTGAGGCACCGGATCGCGACCTGGTTCCGCTACCTTTGCGGACTTGGGCCGAATCTGGGAGGTGCCGGTGATGAGCAGGCGATGGCGGGCTGTCGGTCTAGCGGTGGCGACCGTCGTGGCGGGTCTCGGCATCAGGTCGCAGACGGGCGGGGCTTTCGCGAAGTGCGCGGGAGACGCTCTCTACACGGTGCCGGTGTGCGCCGTCGTGGTCTTGGTGGCACCTCGCCTGCGGCCGGCTGTCGCGGCCGGCGCGGCGCTGGGGTTCAGCTGGGCCGTGGAGCTGTGGCAGATCGCAGGGATCCCGACCGCTCTGCACCCGCTCTTCGGTTCGACTTTCAACGCACCCGATCTGTTCTGGTACGTCGTGGGCGCATTCCTGGGGTGGTGCCTCATCTTGGGAGGGCGGCGCGACGGGCACGTGCGTACGGCCGATCCTGACGCCGCGGCCGAGGAGGTCTCCTCGGTCCGGTCACGGTGAAATCCGGCCGGACATCTCCCGGGCACGACTCACCCAAGCCACCCACCGGTGGAGGACGCGGGATCGTGCGACCACCGGCCTGCGAACGTCTGAGCCCCAGTACGCCACGACCGTCGTCCACCCTCGGCCAGCCGCGCCACTGCCGCCTCCAAGCCGTAGCCGGCTACGGGGCGTGGACCGTCTCGCATGCCGGGCTCGCCGCGCCCCGGCTCCCTCACGTCTGAGGACTGACTCCCCGCACCGTCAAGGCCAGTAGCCGACTCGCCTCGGCGGCAGGATCCGGATGGCGTTCCGTGGCGAGGGCGATGCCTGTGACCAGGGAGATCAGGTCGGCGGTGGTGACGTCGGGCGCCACAGCGCCGGCCTGGGCGGCTCGATGCAGGAGAGGGTCGACCGCGCCACCGAGCCGCGCCGAGCAGGCATTCACGTGGTCCGCGTCTGCCGTCCCGTCCTGGAGCAGCGCGTCGGCCATGCCGCGCGCCGAGGTGGCGTACGCGGTGAGCGCGTTCAGCCAGTCGAGCAGTGCCGCTCGGGCGTCGTCGGCACCGGACAGGTCCTCGGCCCGGGTGCACAGGGCCTGGATCCGCTCGCTGAACACCGCCTCCAGCAGGGCTCGCCGGCTCGGGAAATGGCGGCGCACAGTGGCCGATCCGACTCCGGCCGTGCGGGCGATCTGCTCCAGGGAGGCATCGGCACCATGCGTGGCGACCTCTTCCTCGGCCACGGCAAGGATCCGGGCGTAGTTGCGCCGGGCATCTGCGCGCCGGACCGACATGGCGTTACCTCCGAGCTTGCTAAGTGGCGGGGCCCTCCGTATCGTACACATGGCCAGAAACGGCGGGCCCCGTCGTTTCGCTCGGATGCCGCAGCCGGCCCGTCCGGCTCACGCCCAGGCGCACGAAGATCACCCCCGCGACGAACACCCCGAGGAGCAGCATGACCACAGAGTCCGCCCCCGCCCTGGTCGTCGGTGCCACTGGCCAGCAGGGCGGAGCCACCGCCCGCGCGCTCCTCGCGGCCGGCATTCCCGTCCGGGCGTTGGTCCGCAACCCCTCGACAGCCCGGGCAAAGGCCGTCGAGGCACTCGGCGCCGAACTGTTCACCGGCGACCTCGACGATCGCGCGTCGGTGAGCCGGGCGGCGACGGGAGTGCGTTCCGTGTTCTCCGTCCAGATGCCCGACATGGGCGGCCGCGGGTTCGAGGGCGAGGTCGCACAGGCGGTCAACCTGATCACGGGTGCGCGGGACGCGGGTGTCCCGCAGTTCGTGCACACCTCCGTGTCCGGCGCGGGGCAGCACGTCAGCTGGGTCAAGGGGCCTTGGGCCTGGATGGAGCCGTACTACACGGCCAAGGCCGGGATCCAGGACCGGGTCCGTGAAGCGGGTTTCGCACAGTGGACACTCATCAAACCTGGCTTCTTCATGGAGAACTTCCGCCCCTCGGCGCAGATCATGTTCCCTCGCGGGGTCGAGGGCGGTCTGGTGAGTCTGCTGAAACCCGCGACCCGGCTGTCACTGATCGCCGTCGACGACATCGGCACGGCAGCCGCCGCGGCCATCGCGGCGCCCGAGCGGTTCGACCGCGTCGAGCTCGAACTCGCGGGCGACTGCCTGACGATGACGGATATCGCCGCGGTCCTCTCCCAAACCCTGGGCATCGAACTGACGGCACCTGACATGACCGCGGAGGAGGCGACCGCTGCCGGGATGCCCGACATGGGCTTCGGACAGGCCCACATCAACGAACATTCCCAGCCGGCACGCCCCGAGTTCGCGCGTGACCTCGGTCTGCCGCTCACGCGTTTCGAGGTCTGGGCACGAGACCATCTGCGCGACATCGTGTGACGCCGACCGGGCGCGGTCGTCCGTCACTGCGCCAGGCCGACTGATCACCGGGCGGCGAACACAACCGGCTCCCACAGTTCGCGGACCGGGCGGGCGGCTCCTCGACCAGGTATGCCCGGGCCCTCGCCACGTTGGCCACGGGGTCCTCGGCCGCCGCGGGGTGGATACACCCGAGCCTTCCACCAGTGCTCTTGACACCCGTATCAGCGGACGACGTACGGTGAGCCTGCACGTTCCGAACGGGTGGAGGCCCTCGATGCACGTACCTTGCGCGGCGCCCCACGGTGCTCGCACGGGTACGCGTCTGATCACCCGGCGGCACGTCGACTACTGCCGCACCTCTTCCGCGGTCTGTCCTTCCGTACACGTCTGACTCCCCCCGCCGCCCTGCCGTGCCCTGGCGGCCGCCTGCTCACGTGTACTCGGAAGGATCACCCATGTCCGGCTCCGCCCTGCACCTCGCCGTCGAACTCGACGGCGACGGCGCCCATCCCGCGGCCTGGCGCCGCGCCGCCCACTCCCCCGATCACCTCCTCAGCCCACGGCGTGTGGCCGGCGTCGCCGCCGTGGCCGAGAATGCCGGGTTCACACTGATCACCCTGGACGACGCCACTCTGCCGCCCGGGGTCTCACCCAACCCGGTGGGCCGCGTCGGCGCGGTGGAGCGGGCCGCCTTCGTCGCGGCGTCCACGACCACGATCGGTGTCGCACCAGTCGTAGCGGTCACCTACGCCGAGCCCTTCCACGTGTCCAGCCAGTTGGCGTCCCTGGACCACATCTCCGTGGGCCGGGCCGGCTGGGTGGTGGCGGAGGAGGACCGCCCCGAGGCGGCCCGTGCCTGGGGGCGGCCGGAGGTGTCCGGTCCGGCCGCACGCGCCCGGGAATCCCGCGACGGAGTGGAGGTCGCCCGCGCCCTGTGGGACTCATGGGAGGACGACGCGGTCATCCGGTCCGTGGCCACCAGCCGCTACCTCGACCGCGAGCGGCTCCATTACATCGACTTCACCGGGGAGTCGTACGCGGTAAAAGGGCCGGCCATCGTGCCACGGCCGCCGCAGGGGCAACTCGTCGTTTTCGGCCGACCGGACTCGGTTCCCGCCGCACAACTCGACGTCGCGCTCGTGACCGGCCGCGACCTCGCGTCCATCGGCAGCGCCGCAGCTTCCGCCGGCACCCCCCTTGTCCTCGCCGACGTCGAGGTGGCGCTCGACACACCGAACGCCACCGGCGCAGAGCGTGTCGCCGATCTGGAGCGGTACGGCCCGTGGACCGACCATGGGCGCCTGCGGCTTACCGGGACGGCCGATCACCTGGTTTCACTGCTGGTCGAGCTGAGCGCTGTCGTCGACGGCGTACGGCTACACCCGCTGGTGATCGACGAGGACCTGCCCGTCCTCTCCCAGCTCGTCCTGCCCGCACTCAGCGCCCGGCGCCTCAACACCCGGCCCCTGCCCGGTGCGTCCCTGCGCTCGACCCTGGGCCTGGAACGTCCCGCCAACCGCTTCGCCGCCGCGGCCGTCCAGGAGGAAGCCCGATGACCCGCACCGATCCGCTCGACGTCCCCCGCCCGGATGCCCAGCTCCACTTCGGGGTCTTCTTCCAAGGCGTCAATCACTGGACCATCTGGTCAGCGCCCGACAGCGGCTCCCAGATCGACCCCGCCTCCTTCCGCCAAGTCGCCCAGACCGCGGAACGGGGCCTGTTCGACGCGTTCTTCCTCGGTGAGGGACTGCGACTGCGTGAGGTCGACGGCCTCATCCACGACCTCGACGTGGCCGGACGGCCGGATGCGATCACCCAACTCGCCGCCCTTGCCGCCGTGACCCGGCGAATCGGCCTGGTGAGCACCTCCAACTCCACCTTCAACGAACCCGCCGATCTCGCCCGCCGCCTGTCCGGCCTCGACCTGCTCTCCGAAGGCCGCGCCGGCTGGAACGTGGTGACCACCGACAACGCCTGGACCGGTGCCAACTTCCGTCGCGGCGGCTACCTCGACCACGCCGACCGGTACCGGCGCGCCGAGGAGTTCCTGACCGTGGCCCGCGCGCTCTGGGACGGCTGGGAGGACGAAGCTGTCGCCGGTTCCAGCGGTGCACCCGCCTGGTCGGCGCCCCCCGCCGTGCACCGCGTACGCCACCAAGGAGCGCAGTTCGACGTCGAACTCGCACCGACCCTGCCGCGCAGCAGCCAGGGACACCCCGTCATCTTCCAGGCCGGCGACTCGGGTGAGGGACGCGACTTCGCCGCCCGCAACGCCGACGTCATCTTCTCCGCCCACGGCTCCGACTTCGACGACGCACTGGCCTTCGCCGAGGACATCCGCCGCCGACTGCGCGCCGTGGGGCGGCCCGACGACGACGTACGCATTCTGCCCGGCACCGAGATCATCATCGGCGACACCGAAGCCGAGGCGCTGGAGAAGAAGCGCTGGATTCGACGGCAACAGGTCACTCCGGCAACGGCGTTGGGCATCGTCGGAGCGCTCTGGGGCATCGACCTGTCCGACCGCGATGCCGACGGACCACTGCCCAAGGAGGACCCGGTCGTCAACGAGAACGACGGCTCCTTCGGCTCCCGGCGGATCGCCGATCCACGGGCGGTCGTGGCCGAATGGCGCGCCAAGGCCGAGGCCAACGGTTGGTCGCTGCGCGAGGCCGTCATCCATCTCGGTCCGCAGCGCGGCCACGTCGGCACGCCGTCCGGCCTGGCCGACAAGTTCACTCGCTTCGTCCGGCACGGCGCCGTCGACGGCTTCAACGTCACCCCGTACCTGATCCCGAACGGCCTCGACGACATCGTCGACCTGCTCATCCCGGAGCTCCAAGAACGCGGCGTCTATCGCACCGAGTACACCGGCACGACGCTGCGCGAGCACCTCAGCCTGCGCGAGCCCCTCACCCGGCGTGCCGCAAGCGAACAGCGGCAGGCGGGCTGACCGTCCTGTAAGTGAGCGGTGGCTCGACGATGTGGAGCGTCGGCGAGCCACCGGGACGCTGTCATCGCCGCCCTCCGCCTTCGGCAACCGCTGAACGGCGCTCTCTTCACCTGAGGTGGCGGAAAGCCGCCGGTGCGCGTATCGGGATCACGTGAGCCCCCGATCCCGTGTCTCCCGATCCGGTGACATCCTTGGCCCGTGTTCTCCTCCGATCATGTGGGCGCCGTGTTCTTCGATGTCGATGGCACTCTCGTTCCAGGCACGAGTTCGTCGGTCTTTCTGGCTGGGTTCCTTGGCCATCGGGACGGCCTGGTCAAGGCCGAGGACTCCTATGCCTCGGGTGAACTGGACAACCGGCACGTCTCCGAGCTGGACGCCAAGGGCTGGGCGGGCGTGCCCGAAGAACAGGTCGCTCGCCGGCTCGACGACCTTCCCTTGGTCTCGGGCATCACGGAAACCGTGAGCTGGTGCCGGCGAAACGGGTTGGTGCCCGTCCTGGCAACTCTCGCCTGGTCGCCGGTCGGCAGCCATCTCACCGACCGCTTCGGCTTCCACGCGTTCTGTGGACCCCGACTGGAGACCGCCGGCAACCGGTTCACGGGACGCGTCGCCCGCCACTTCGACGAGTACGACAAGCGAGATTTCGCCCTAGCACAGGCCCGTGAACTGGGGTTGGCTCCCCGCTCGTGCGGAGCCGTCGGAGACAGCCGCTCCGACCTGCCGCTGTTCGCATCCGTCGGCGTGAGCGTGGCATTCAACGCCTCGGCAGGAGCACGGGCGGCGGCGACCGTCACGGTGGACGACGACGACCTGCGCGGTGCGCTCCCCGCATTGAGCCGACTGGTCACAGCCACTCAATGACGGCCGCGGGCCGACGCCCTTCCATGTTCCTTGTGCCGCACCCCATGGCGCCCGGGCCGTGTTGTGCTCCGGACGGGACTTCGGCGCGCGGCCACCGTGTGAACCGCGGGTCGTGCGGTGGCGGCCTTGGTCGGTCGTGTCCGGGACGGTGCGGCAGCTGCCACGTCACGTCCTCCGCAGCGCGCAGGCGCACGGCCGAGTCTGGCCGGGCTCGGCCGACTCCACGACTCCGGATGCTCGCTGAACCCCACCACGACGGGATCGCCGTACCTCACGCTCAGCCTTCGTACGGGACCCAGACACGGCTGCCTGCTTCGTTCGTGCCGTACCAGTAGCGGGGCATTCCCTTGATCCCTGTGGTGCGGAACGGGCTGCCATGGTCGTCGATGCGGATCGTGCCATTACGGCCCTGCGAGGACCAGTCGAGTTCGAGGTACCACCGGGCGTCGTACGTCTGTGTCGTCGCGTCCACCAGGAGCACCTCGGGGTCCTCGGCAGAGACACGGAACGGGAAGTGGACGGCCGGCTCGGCGTATTTGCTGTCGGCGCCGTTCCCCAGGTGAGCGATCGGGCGGTCGACATCGAGGTTCACCGTGAAGCGGCGTGACGTGAGTTCGCTGCCGCAGCCCTGGTCCATCGCGTACGCACTCCCCGCGGCCGGGGTGCCGCGGCTGACGACGCGGACGCGCAGCGCTTTGAGCACCACGGCCGTGGACGAACGTCCTTGCAGCGAGATCTGCACCATCGTCTGTCGCCCGTGCACCGCGCCCTGCGTCGCCGCCCACACTCCGGCGTCCTGCTGTGCCGGCGGTGGAGGCACCTGTGCGGGCGACTTCGTGATGACGTAGTCGTGGCTGCAGCCCATGTCCCAGACCTGGGAGTCGGCGCTCCACGTGAGTGGCGGACGGGGAGTCGGTTTCACGGCCGAGGCTGGGTCGTCGGCCGACGCGGGATCGTCGGCTGCGGACGGAGTGGGTTGCTGGCGGAGGCCAGACGGCTCGGAGGTGGGCGACGGCTTCGGCGAGCGGTCCGGTGCGCTGTGGGAGGTCGTCCGCGGAGCCGCGGAGGGGGAGGCGTCCGTCTCGGATGAACTCCCCTGCGACACCGCGAAGGTGATCCCCAAAGTGGCGAGCGACGCACAGGCAACGGCGCTCGACGCCAGGGCCCGTCGATAGCGGCCCCGAAAGCGCGGAGCAGGTACGGCGGCAGGCTCGTCCGGGTCGGGCTCGTCGCCGAGCTGCTGCGGGCTGGAGCACTTCTCGACGAGCGTCTCGTCCGGGTCCGGGTCCGGGTCCGGGTCCGGGTCCGGTGCCGGTGCCCGTGCCGGTGCCGGTGACGGTGCCGGTGACGGTGACGAGGCCGTCGCTTCGGCCGAAGCAGTCGTAGGCACACGCTGCCGAGCCGCCGCCGCGGACAGCCACAGCCGGTGCAACTCGAGCCGCTCCTCCGCTGTCGCACCGCAGAAGGCCGCGAGCCGTTCCACAGGGGCGAAGTCCTGCGGCACCACCTCGCCCGCGCAATATCTGTGCAGCGTAGAGGTGTTCATGCCGAGACGGCGGGCCAGGGAGGCATAACTCCGGTCCGTACGGTCCTTCAGTCGGCACAGCAGCGCCGCGAATTCCTCGACATCGGCCTGAATCGACACCGTTCCCCCGTCGTCCGCCCGCGATCCGGTATCCCAGGCGCTCGTATACCTGCACGTCAGATGGCCTGGGATGGTTCCACAACAGCCAAAGACGCGGCAGCCGTTGCCCTGGACTCCAGGGACGACCGATGCTTCTGGTGTCGCCCCGACCAGGCCGGACCACCGACCGGCACCGGGCGACGCCCCACACATTCGCCGCACCCATACACGGGGGACACCCATGCCCAAGCGCATCCGAGCCGGCCCGCTCCTCGCAGTCGCCGACACGAGCCGGACATCGGCGCACAGCCGGAACACGCACGGCCCATCGTGAACGACGGGACCAGGCGGCCTCCACAGCACCGGTCGGGCGGCGGCCCGGAATCGGCAACGACAGCACAGCCCGATCAATCGATCATTCGGAACAGGGAGCAGAAATGAACAGCAAGTCGCGCACCGCGCTCACGGCCGGCGTCCTCGCCGTCGCCCTCGGCCTCGGCGCCACCGTCCAGGCCTCCGCCGGGACCGCGCGCAGCGTCAGCGGCAAGCCGTCGGACAACATCACCCGCATCGCCGACTTCTACGGCGCCTACATCGACGCGGTGACCGACGAGGACAGCGGCGACCTCGGGGAAGCTCTGAAGGGCCACTACCTCAGCGCCGCCTTCCAGAAGGAACTGGACGCCTGGGAGGAGAAGAACCACGCCAACGGCGTCCTGCGAGCACAGAACGTGCCGCTCGCCTGGAAGGTCACCGACAACGGCACCGCCGACTACACGGAGGCCGTGATCACCCTCACCTGGGGCGGGTCCACCACGACCAAGCTGGTCGTCGACATGTCCCGCAGCAGCCACAAGATCTTCCACATCGGTGAGAAGGGCTCCGCCAAGAAGTAGCGGCTGGGGCTGCCTTCGGTCGCCGTGGCTCCGCCGTGAAGCCATCCGCCGAGCGGTGCTCGGCTCCGGACCCCGGCCTCTGATCCGGCGTCACTCGACCGAAAGATCAAGCGGCGTGTCCGGCCCGTCACCGGACTGTCCGTGTCCGGACGACGACCGCTCGGGGAGACACCGAGCGGTCGTCGTCCGCCTGACAAAGGCGGCTGCCTCTGCGTCCAAGTGATGGTTTCGGAATGAGGTTCGTAGTCGTCTCAAGCAGATGATTTCGTCGGCGAGTTGGAGGTGTACGAGGTGAACGCGCTTTCCCTTGGGGCGGGTTCGCGGCACCGGGCTCGGGGGCAAGTGATCGATCGAGGTTCTTGTGCCAGGTCGGTCGTTCCCTGAGGAGCAGGAGTCGCCAGCCAACCGCGGGAGCGACGCGCCCCATCGGCCAGAGGTCTGGCTCCAGTCCTGCCCGGCTCGATGAGCGTGCCGGCCGCGACCGCGAGTCGGCCTTCGGCGGAGACCTTCCGAGCGCGGCGGCGGACCATCCGGCCGCCCTGTCGGGCGATGATCGGGGTCGTGGCACAGCAGCACCCGTCCCCGGCGAAGACATCAGCCGGAGCACCCGCGACTGGGTCGAGGGATACGTTCCCGCTCAGATCGGGCCGGGCAGGTCGGCGCACGTCACCGTCGGCTTCGCCGCGCTCGACGACCTCAGCAGCATCGAGGTTGAGCCGTTCGACGCCTTCGACGTCCACCCGGCCGCCGTAGCCGTCTACCAGCTCGGCAACAGCGGAGCCGCCCGTAGGCATCTCAGGACCTGGCCCGTACCCCGCCGATGACCGGGGCCGCCCCGCCCGGCGCGGGCTTGGCCCTATCTGTCGTTCCTGGCCGGATCAGCGCGGCGTGCACAGCGAACGAGCCTCGGACCGCAGTCGCCAACTCCCCTACGGCCTGCGCCCGGTGACATACTCGCAAGGTCCTTTCGGCCTCCCCCGCATGTGCGTACCCGCGGGGGCCGGCCAGCGGTCTAGCCACGCTGGAGTCCCGCATGACGGCACAGCCCTCCGGAAGTCGCGTCGACACGAGCAGGCCACATCCGGCACGCGTCTACGACTGGTTGCTCGGGGGCAAGGACAACTACCCCGTCGACCAGGAGGTCGCCGAGAAGCTGCCGCCGGAGTCGCGTCTCAACGCCCTGCGCAACCGGGCGTTCATGCACCGCGCGGCTGCCTGGCTGGCCGGACAGGGCATCGACCAGTACCTGGACATCGGAACGGGAATCCCCACCGCACCGAATCTGCACCAGATCGTTCAGGACGTCGTGCCGACCGCCCGGATCGCGTACGTCGACAACGATCCCATCGTGCTCCGGCACGCGGAGGCCCTGCTCATCAGCAGCCCCGAGGGAGCCACCGACTACATCGAGGCCGACGTGCGCCGCCCCGGCGCCATCCTCGACCACGCTCGGACGTTCCTGGACTTCAGCCGGCCCGTGGCGCTGTCGATGAACGCCCTGATGCACTTCATCACCGACGAGGAGGAGCCCTACCGCCTCACCCGGACCCTCATCGACGCTCTGCCTTCCGGCAGCTACTTCATGTTCTCCCACGGCACCACCGACGAGCATCCACACCTGGTGCAGTCGGTGACGTCGACGTACCGCAAGGGAGAGATCTCCTTGCGCATGCGGACACGAGCCGAGGTCGAGCCCTTCTTCGACGGTCTGGAACTGGTGGAACCGGGAATCGTGACGGCCACCCACTGGTTCAAGGGAACCCCTCCCCCGGAAGCAGAACTGAGTGGGTTCTACGTCGGCGTCGCCCGCGTGCCGGGTGCGTGACGCGTGCCATCAGCGGTGTGCCCGGTAAGGGGGTAGCCGGCAGTGGCCCATCGGTCGTCACGCCCTCACCCCGACGCGCGTGCTGTCACGCCCCCGTATCCCTGTCGTCCTGCAGATGCAGCGAGCGCAGGGCTGCTTCGAGCGCGAAGCGGTGGTCCGGGTCGGTCAGGCGGTCGCCGAGGCGGGCGTCGAGGCCGCGCAGGCGGTAGCGGACCGTCTGGGCGTGGACCCCGAGCATGTCGCCGACCTGTTCGGCCGGGGCGCGGGTCGAGATGTGGACCCGGAGCGTCTCCACCAGTCGTTCGCGTCGGCTGGCGGGCAGGCCTGCCAGGGGGGCCAGTTCGCGGGCGGCGACCTGGCGAACCAGTGGCGGGTCCGACAGCAGCCAGAGGGTGGTGAGGTGGTCCTCGCAGCGGACGAGGGGGGCGTCGGGGACGATGCCGTCGTCGATGAGCTGGAGGACTCGCCGGGACCAGCGCAGGGAGTCGGCCGCCTGCGCAGTCGGCAGCGTCAGACCGATGACGGCGCGGGTGCCGTCGAGTGCCCGGCCCAGCATGGTCTGGCGTTCTGGGGTCAGCGGCCCCGGGACCAGGAGGTGGGGGTGCGGAGCGTCGATTTCGGTGAGTACGTCGTCGGCGAGGTCGCCTTCGATGCTGTCGGGCGCCGCCGAGCGGAGCGCGATCAGGGTGCACTCGGCCGGCAGGGGCCACGCGGCGGCCTCGCACAGGTCCGTGACCGTGGGCTGAGGCAGTGGGGGCGCGCCAAGAATCAGATGCAGCAACTGCTTTCGCAACATGCCCACTTCGGAGGTGCCGCGGGCCTGAACCTCGCTGTAGCCCTCGCGGGACACCGCGGCCAGCTCCTCCACGTAGGCGAAGAGGGCGTCGGCGAACGCGAGGATGAGGGTGGGCGAGAGGCTGTACTGGCGGCCCACCGACTGCGCGCGCCGCAGGGCGATGCGGGCTCCCAGCCGGTAGGCCCCCTGGAGGGACTCCAGGTCGCGCCCTTCGTACGCCTCCACGCGGCCGAACCTGCGCAGCAGTGTGTCACGGAGCGTGGAAGGTTTGTCGGGTTCGGCGACCCGGTCGACGAAGGCGGTGATGGCCTGTTCGACGCCCTGCCGGATGGTGTCCGCGTCCGGTCCGTCGAGGAGGCGGCCGTATACGGGATAGGCACGGGTGACCTCGGCCCGGATCTCCTTGACGAGACTGGGTAACTCCGGTCGCATCAAGGCGGCGAACCCGATGGGCAGGGGATCGAGCGGCTCACCGACTTCCGGTGTACGCGCGGGTGAAGGCATCCGGGGTCCCTCGCTCTTCTTGTGCCCAGGGGAGCTCGCCGGCACGGACACCGAGGCCCCGAAAGGGCTTTCGGTGTCCGGGCGCGGACGACGGGCGCATGACGTCCTTGGCAGCTGAAAGTAATTCAACTTCCTCAGTGCGTACACACTTTGGGCACAGATTGGTCTGCCGAGGCGACTGTGTGTTGTTGGGGTGGCTGAGAACAGTCGCCTCGCGGCCATTACTTGACGGCGCTGTGCCAGTTCTTCGCGAGCTCCTTGCCCGCGTCCGGTGCGACGGTTCCCGGGGCGCCGAGACCGGCCAGGGACGTGGATGCGCTGTTGAGTGTCAGGCTGTTCTTGCCCGCGGCCGAGGGCAGGCCCGTCTTCAGGTTCACCGCGGCGTCGATCAGACCGAGCAGGCCGAGTCCGCAGCCGCTGGCGCCCGGAACGGCGAAGGTGCTGTCCTTCTGTGTGGCGCCCGCGAGGTTGACGCGGCTCATCGCGCCCTCGTCGTTCAGGTTGCCGGCCCCGTCGAAGAAGGTGAGCCCGAAGTCGGGGTAGTTGACGTTGCTCGGGCGGAGCACGACCGGCTTGGACGACGTACCGATGTAGCACTTGCTGCCGAGGAAGGGGTTCTCCAGGTGGATGCGGACGGGGATCGAGACGATGGGCAGGTCGGTCAGGGCGCCGGCGCTCTGGTCGAAGGTCGAAGGCGCACCGACGGATTCCACGGTTGCCGTGATCTTGTTGAGGCTCACGTTGGTGATCTGGTTGCAGATCGCGGTGATCGCGGGCACGTTGCTCGGGCACATCAGGCCGATCAGGCCGCCCGGCACGGTGGCGGAGTCGGCGATGAGGGCGCCGCCGGACGGTGCCACCACGGTGCTGCTGCCGTCGGAGTTCTGGATGACACCTATCTGGAGGTCGGTGCGGCCCGTGGTCACCGTGGTGTTGCCCAGCTTGATCGAGCCGCTGGCGGAGGATGACGCCACGCACTGCGGGGTCCGCTCCAGGCCGTCTGCGGCGACCATGGCGGGGGCGTCGACGGGACACCTGGTGAACGGGGCCCATTCGCCGTTCAGCTGAGCGGTGGCCGCGGTGGCCGTGCCGATCGAGGCGAAGGCGCCGACGGCGGTGGTCAGCGCGGTGGCGACGGTGGCGGATCTGGCCGAAAAGCGCAGGCGGGTCATGAGGTGCCTTTCGTGACGGAAGGGGAGGTGCGGGCGCTGTCGAACGGTTCGGGTGCGTTTCAGCGTTCGGGTACGGGGACCTTGAGGGGCTGGCGGTCCTCGGTGCATTCGTCGGGGTTGGGCACCTCGGCGGCGGCGTAGCAGGTCTGGCCCTGCATCTGCTTGATGTAGTTGCCGGATCCGGATACGGCGGCGGTGAACAGGCGGTCCAGGTTCTCGCCCGCGTTGTCGCAGCCGTGGAAGGCGGGGATGGTGACCTCCCCGGTCAGCGGTCCGCCGGAGAGCAGCTGGTAGCCGGTCGCCGGCTCTCCGGAGACCTGCTCTCCCCGGCCGTGCAGGACGAGGTGGTCTCCGGGGAACTTGGCGCTGTCGGGCTCGGGCGACTTCAGCGGGCCGCTGGTGCGGCACGTGGGGCCGACGTTCAGCGGTGTTCCGTCGACCTCCAGTTTGGTCACCCGCAGGACGAGCGGCACCCGGATGTAGGTGTCGGTGCTGGTGAATACGAAGTCGGTGGCGCCGAGCGAGTCGGCCGTCAGGGGGCCGGCCTGCTCCAGCACCATCGTCGCCTTGGCGGGCATGAAGCGGAAGGTCAGCAAGGTCGCCGTGAACGGCGTGCTCTCCTTGCGGCCGTTGTTGTACAGGTCGCCGGTGGAGTGCTGGCGGATGACGCCGCCACTCCAGTCCGGGTACGGCTCGAACTCGGGCGCTCCCTGTTCGAGCAGGGTGCAGAACGGCGGGATGAGCGCCGCGGCGTTCTGCTTGCGCACGTTGGCGTACCCGGCGACATAACTGTTCAGGGACATCGGACCGATCGGGTAGCCGGCATCGTACTTGCACGGTGGCGCCGCCGGACGGGCGTCGGCCTGAACGGACGGACGGCCCGCGACCTTCGGGGCACGCTTGTCCTGGCTGCCAGAAGTCGTCTCGTCCTCCTCGCCCGGTGTGCCGGACGGGGAGGCGGAGGGCGAGGCGGTCGGTGAGCCGTCCGGTGCGCCCGTGCCGGTGCCGACCGTGACGGTGGCCAGCAGAGCGGTGGCGTCCTTGGCGGGCGTGCACTCCAGGGTCGTTGACTGCGGGTCGGTGTCGGGCGTCGCCGCGGTCAGCGCCAGGTCCACGCCGAGAGCCCCGGCGGTGAAGGTCAGGTCGCCGCCGTCCTGACCGGTGACGGTGGGGACGGCCCCCGTGGTCTTCAGCGTCAGCGGCCCGGTCGCCGGGACCGGTTGGGGGTTCGCGGAGCCGCGCCAGAGGGCTTGTGCGGTGGAATCGCCCTGCGCCACGTCCACCGCGAGCCGGGTGCCGGCCGTGACGGTGGTCGACTCCTTCGCGGTGAGTTTGTGCACCGCTTCCTCGGACAGTTCGACGGAGGTCTCCACGTCGGCCGCCTGGATGGCCTGTCCCACCTCGACCCGGTCGGGCAGCGACGCGGAGACGCGCACGGTCGCGCCCACCGCTCCGGACGGCAGGGTGCAGGAGTAGGGCAGCGAGGCGTCGACCGTCTGGTCGGCGGCGACGACGGCTCCGGCGGGCACCATGGCGGCGAGGACGACGAACGCGGCGATCGTGGCGTTGCGGCCACGGGTGCTCTGCCGGGTGGCCCCCACCGTCAGGTGCAGTCTCATCTTTGCGGCTCCGCTCGTTCGGATCAGGGGTGTGCGGTGGTACGGACTCGGGCGCGCTGACGACCCGGATGCGCCCGACCGGTGGTCCGGCCGGGCGCATCCGAGCACGGGACGACCTACGGGTTGGAACCCTTGATGGTCGGGATGGTGGTCGTGTTCTTGACCTTCACGGCGTAGTTGCCCTTGAAGGTGGGCTTGGTCGAGGTGGTGACGACCGTGCCGCAGCCGGTCGCCGTGGTGACCGTCAGCTCACCGGAGACACTGTTGACCGCGAGGATGCCGGTCGAGTTGGTGTAGGTGGCGGTCGCCTTGCCGACGACCTTGAACACGCAGGCGCCGACGGTGATGGTCGCGTTCACGTTGCCGATGTAGCCCTTGGTCACGCCGGTCGCGGCGGTGTAGTCCTGGGCGACGACGGTCCACGGGGTGGTGGCCACGGTCGTCACGTTGCCGAGGACGCTGGTGCAGGGCGCGGCGCTGGTGCCGAAGTTGATGGCGGAGATGCTGGCGACCGTCGCGGGGTTGCCGGTGGCGCTCGCCATCGTGCCGGAGGCGGAGGACGTCGTACACGTCATCGGGATGTTGGCCGTCAGCACGATGTTGCCGCTGTTGGTGGCCGTGAAGCTGGACGGCGTCGGGTTGACGGTCCAGACGGTGGACGGCACGGCCGACGACGGACCGATGGCCAGGCCGAAGGCAGCAGCAGCCGCACCCGCGATGACTGCGGTTCTCTTGAGGGACTTCTTCATAACTCTCGGACGCTCCTTGTGGATTGACCGGCAGAGGGTGCACATCGCCCGCCAATAATTTACGGGCTTCTGGCTCCCGCGGCTCTGGATTCCTCGACCGCGCTCCGACGTTACTTGCGGGAAACATGGCTGAACAATGGCGCAGACCATGATTCTTTCGGCTCTTTCCTGGACTGTTTCCCAGGTGAGCGGTCCAGTGTCGGCGTTAGTCATCCGATGCCAAATCCGCGCAGCATCCCCATGGCTGGCCGGGCGACCTCGCAGTACACCTTTCGCACGCCGGTCCGGGTACGCCCGAACCTCCGGCTTGCGCACCGATTGATAAAGTGGCGAACCGCTTTTGTCTCCTGACGCACACAACAGGTTTGGCCGAAGCCTGTCGTTCGAAAAACTCGGCAACTGGTATTGCCCGGCCAGGTTACTGAGCCGTAATGTTCCGGTGCGCAGCTGCGGTCCAGGTCGGCGCCCCTGCCGGCCGGACTCACGACGGGCGGTTTCAGCCTCACCCTCCTTCGAGGCCGGATCCCCCGTCAGCAGGGCCTCGTACAGCCGACCCCCCGGAGGTACGAGGCCCTGCTATCTCCACGGAGACAAGATCCGATCCGGTTTTTGTCTTCGCGGTGACAAAGTCCGGGAGCACCCCGGAGAGCGGGTTCCCTACCCATTGTCAACGAACGACAGAACCACCTAGCGTGCGCCACACGGTGCACACGCAACCCGCGCCTGCTGGAGGTGAAATGGGCATCGAAGTCGTG
The DNA here is from genome assembly GCF_044766365.1 of Streptomyces sp. NPDC102279. Classification (NCBI taxonomy): domain Bacteria; kingdom Bacillati; phylum Actinomycetota; class Actinomycetes; order Kitasatosporales; family Streptomycetaceae; genus Streptomyces; species Streptomyces sp. NPDC102279. The sequence continues at coordinate 66,219 of NZ_JBIWLU010000019.1, forward strand.
GTCGAGGGACTGACCAAGTCATTCGGCCGGCAGAACATCTGGCAGGACGTGACACTGACTTTGCCGGCCGGAGAAGTAAGTGTCATGCTCGGTCCGTCCGGCACCGGAAAGACTGTTTTCCTGAAGTCGCTCATAGGGCTGCTCAAACCCGATAGGGGACGCGTCCTCATCGACGGAGTGGACATGGCGAACAGTCGGGAACACGAGATTTACGAGACCCGGAAAATGTTCGGGCTCATGTTCCAGGACGGCGCTCTGTTCGGCTCCATGTCGTTGTTCGACAACATTGCTTTTCCGCTGCGCGAACACACGCGCAAGAAGGAGTCGGAGATCCGCCGCATCGTCATGGAGCGGATCGAGGTGGTCGGCCTGCTGGGCGCCGAGGGCAAGTTGCCCGGCGAGATCAGCGGGGGCATGCGCAAGCGGGCGGGGCTCGCCCGTGCGCTGGTGCTCGACCCGCAGATCATCCTGTGCGACGAGCCGGACTCCGGCCTGGACCCCGTCCGCACCGCGTATCTGTCGCAGCTGCTCATCGACCTGAACGCGCAGATCGACGCGACGATGCTGATCGTCACCCACAACCTCGACATCGCCGCGACCGTGCCCGACAACATGGGCATGCTCTTCCGGCGCGAGCTGGTCACGTTCGGCCCCCGCGAGGTGCTGCTGACCAGCGAGGAGCCCGTGGTGGCTCAGTTCCTGCGCGGGCGCCGCGAGGGCCCGATCGGCATGTCCGAGGAGAAGGACGCCGCAACCCTCGCCGCCGAGGCCGCCGCGCCCCGCCACCCCGAGCAACCCCGGGAGATCGTGCCCCAGTTGGAGCCCTCCCCCGGTCTCCCCCAGCGACGAGCCGTCGCCCGGCGGCGCGAGCGGGTGCTGGGCATGCTGGACCGGCTGCCGCCGGCCGCCCGGGCCGCCATCGAGCGCACCTACGCGACGAGCGGCCCCCACGCTCCCACCGTGCCGATCCCCGTCTCGGGGAGCGGCGCGTGAACGCTGCACTGCGCCAGACCGGACTGATGTTCGCGCTGGCCGCCGAAGTGTGCCGGGCCGCGTTCCGACGCCCGTTCCAGTTCCGGGAGTTCGTCGAGCAGTTCTGGTTCGTCGCGAGCGTCACCATCCTCCCCTCCGCACTGGTCGCCATCCCGTTCGGCGCCGTGATCGCCCTCCAGGTCGGCTCGCTGACCGAGCAGCTCGGCGCCCAGTCCTTCACCGGCGGCGCCAGCGTGCTGGCCGTCGTCCAGCAGGCCAGTCCGCTGATCGTCGCCCTGCTCATCGCCGGCGCGGGCGGCTCCGCGATCTGCGCCGACCTCGGCTCGCGCAAGATCCGCGAGGAGCTCGACGCGATGGAAGTGATGGGCGTCTCGCCCGTCCAGCGGCTGGTCGTCCCCCGCGTGCTCGCCACGATGGGAGTGGCCGTACTGCTCAACGGGCTGGTCTCGGTGGTCGGCACACTCGGCGGCTACTTCTTCAACATCGTCCTGCAGGACGGCACACCCGGCGCCTACCTCTCCAGCTTCTCCGCGCTGGCCCAGCTGCCCGACCTGTACATCAGCGAACTCAAGGCCCTCATCTTCGGATTCATCGCCGGGATCGTCGCCGCCCAGCGGGGCCTGAACCCGCGCGGCGGCCCGAAGGGCGTCGGCGACGCCGTGAACCAGTCGGTGGTCATCACCTTCATGCTCCTCTTCTTCGTGAACATGGTGCTGACGGGCCTGTATCTGCAGATCGTCCCCCCGAAGGGAGGCTGAGCGCCCGTGACCTCCCCGCTCGTCTGGCTCGACCGCTCCGGCGACCAACTCGTCTTCTACGCCAAGACCTTGCTGTGGATCCCGCGCACCCTGCGCCGGTACCTCAAGGAAGTGCTCCGGCTGCTCGCCGAGGTGGCCTTCGGCTCCGGCGGACTCGGTGTCATCGGCGGCACCGTCGGCGTGATGGTCGCGATGACCGCGTTCACCGGCACCGTCGTCGGCCTCCAGGGCTACGCCGCCCTGGACCAGATCGGCACCGCGGCGTTCACCGGGTTCGTCTCCGCGTACTTCAACACCCGTGAGATCGCGCCCCTGGTGGCGGGACTGGCCCTGTCCGCCACGGTCGGCGCGGGCTTCACGGCCCAGCTCGGCGCTATGCGCATCAACGAAGAGGTCGACGCACTGGAGGGCATGGGCATCCGCTCCAAGCCCTACCTGGTCAGCACCCGTGTCATCGCCGGCGTGATCGCCATCATCCCGCTGTACGCCGTCGGGCTGCTCACCTCCTACCTGGCCTCCCGGTACGTCACCGTGCTCTTCAACGGACAGTCCCGGGGCACGTACGACCACTACTTCAACCTATTCCTCTCCCCCACGGACGTCCTGCTGTCGGTCCTGAAGGTGCTGCTGTTCAGCGTGATGGTGATCCTCGCCCACTGCTACTACGGCTACCGGGCCGCAGGCGGACCCGCAGGAGTCGGCGTCGCCGTCGGACGGTCGGTGCGCCACGCCATCGTGCTGATCAGCGTGACCGACTTCTTCCTGTCGCTGGCCCTGTGGGGCGCCACCACGACCGTGAAGGTGGCGGGCTGAGATGAGCGCGGTTCTGCTCCCCGAGGAGCGACGCCGGACCCCGCAGCCGCCCAAGCGGCGCCGAGGAACCTCGCCCACCGCGCTGCGGCGTTCGGCCGGTCTGGCCTTCCCGCTGGTGACCGCCCTGCTGATCTACGGCACGATCGCCGTCTACGACAAGAAGTTCGTGGACTCCGACCCGATCACGGTGGAGACCGGCAGCGTCGGCAACGAGATGCACCGGGGCGCCGAGGTGAAACTGCGCGGCGTGGTCGTGGGCGAGGTCCGCGGTATCAGCTCCGCCGGGAACGGCGCCCGGCTCAGCATCGCCCTGCGCCCGGGCGTCCTGCACGACATCCCCTCCGACGTGCGCGCGCAGATGCTGCCGACCACCCTGTTCGGCGAACGCTACGTCGCCCTCGTACCCCCGGCCGCACCGTCCCCGACGGCGCTGGCCAAGGGCGCCGTCATCCGCCAAGACCACTCGGCCAGCGCCGTCGAGCTCCAGCAGGTGCTCGACGACGTCCTGCCGATGCTCACCGCTGTACGGCCGGCCGAGCTGTCGCAGACCCTGTCGGCCGTCTCCCAGGCCCTGGAGGGACGCGGCGAGAAGCTCGGCGCCACGCTCAGCAAGCTCGACCGGCACCTGGCCCGCTTCAATCCCCAACTTCCCGCCCTCAACAGGGATCTCAAGGAACTCGTGAAAGTGAGCCACGTGTACGCCGACGCGGCGCCCGACATCCTCACGGCGCTCACCGACTTCACCACCACCACCGGAACGCTCGCCGAGAAGGAGGGCGACCTGTCGCGGACCTTCGGCGCGACGACACGCACCGCCGAGGACGTGACGAGCTTCCTGCGGCAGAACAAGGACAACATCATCCGGCTCTCCGCGACGTCACGGCCCACACTGCGGCTGCTGGCCGAGTACTCCTCGGAGTTCCCCTGCACACTGCGCACGCTCGCCGAGTTCGTGCCCGAGATGGACAAGGCACTCGGCAAGGGCACCGACCGTCCGGGACTCCACGTGGACGTGACCGGCGAGACGAGCCGCGGCGCGTACACGGCGGGCCACGACACGCCGGTGTACAACTCCGGCGGCGGTCCGAAGTGCTACCCGGTGCCGTATCTGGGCACGGGTGCCCGCCCCGCCGCCACCGTGTCCGCAGACGTCGAGCAGGATCTCGGCCCGGCCAACTCCCCGCAGGAGAACGCGCTGGTGAACGAGTTGATCGCGCCGGCCGCCGGGAAGCGGGCCGACGACCTGCCCGACTGGAGCAGCCTGCTGGTCGGCCCTGCGCTGCGCGGGACGGATGTGACGTTGAAGTGACCCCCTCCTCCGACGCGCACATCCGACGCCGCCCCCTGACCGGGCCGCTGCTGAAGTCGCTGATCTTCATCGTGGTCACCGCGCTGGCCACCACGATCCTCGGGTACAGCGTCGCCGGTACCGGCGTCGGCGCCTCGGGCCGTACGTACCGGGCGCTGTTCAGCGACGTCACCGGACTCGTCGACGGCGACAGCGTCCGCATCGCCGGCGTCAAGGTGGGCGAGGTCACCGGCGTCCACGTCGTCGACCGCCGCACCGCGCAGGTCACGTTCACGGTGAGCGAGGAGCGGACGCTGCCCCGCTCGACGACCGCGGCGGTGAAGTACCTCAACATGGTCGGCCAGCGCTACCTGTCCCTCGACCGCGGCACGGGCGGCCTGTCCGGGACACTCGCGGCGAACTCGACGATCCCGCTGGACCGCACCACGCCCGCGCTCGACCTGACCCTGCTCTTCAACGGGTTCAAGCCGCTGTTCGAGGGGCTGTCCCCGAAGGACGTCAACGAGCTGGCCGGATCCATCGTCCAGGTGCTCCAGGGCGAGGGCGGCACCGTCGACAGCCTCATGCGGCACGTCGGGTCCCTCAGCAGCACCGTCGCCGCCAAGGACAAGGTGATCGGCGCGGTCGTCACCAACCTGAACACCGTCCTGAAGACCCTCAACGACCGTGAGGACTCCTTCGACGACCTCGTCGTCACCCTCAAGGAACTCGTCTCCGGCTTCAACGACGACCGCAAGCCGCTGGGCCGGGCCGTCACCGCCGTGGGATCACTGACCACCGTCACCGCCGATCTGCTGCAGGACGGCCGCGCGCCCCTCAAGCAGGACATCAGGCAACTGGGCCGGCTCTCGGACAACCTCGCCGACGGCACCCCGCAGATCGAGGACTTCCTCGACCGGACCCCGGCGAAGCTGACCACGCTGTCCCGCCTGGCGTCGTACGGGTCCTGGTTCAACCTCTATCTGTGCGAGGCGAAGGTGACCGGCGTGCGGACCTCCGACGGCTCGAAGCCGCCCACCGGGATCTCCGTCACGGAATCGAGGTGCGGCGCATGACAGCACCCGTGCAAGGCCGTCGGCCCGCGCGACGCGCGCCGAGGATCAAGCCCGTGAAGGAACGCAACCCGGTGGCCGTGGCCCTCGTCGGCCTGTCGGCGCTGGCCGTCGTCGGTCTCCTCGCCTACAACGTGCAGGCACTGCCGTTCATCGGTTCCGGCACCACGTACAGCGCCGACTTCAGCGAGGCGGCCGGGCTCAAGGACGGTGACGAGGTGCGGATCGCCGGTGTGAAGGTCGGCGAGGTCTCCGGCGTCTCGCTCGACGGCGCGAAGGTGAAGGTGACCTTCGCGGTGAAGGACGCGTGGATCGGGGACCGCACGACCGCCGCCATCGCGATCAAGACGCTGCTGGGCGACAAGTACGTGGCCCTCGACCCGCTCGGCGGGGCGCGCCAGAGCCCCGGCGTGCGGATCCCACTGTCCCGCACCACCTCCCCGTACGACGTCACCGAGGCGTTCCAGGATCTCGGCGGAACCATCGACGACATCGACACGAAGCAGCTCGCAGCGAGTTTCGAGACGATCTCGCAGACGTTCGCCGACTCGCCCGCGCACGTCCGCAGCGCCGCGACCGGCCTGTCGGCGCTGTCGAAGACGGTGTCCAAGCGGGACCAGAAGCTGGCGGAGCTGCTCAAGGGGAGCAACAAGTTCACGAAGACGCTCAAGGACCAGAGGTCGAGCTTCGAGACACTCATCGACGACGGCGGCCCGCTGCTGGGCGAACTGACCGACCGGCGCGACGCCATCAAGGCGCTGTTGACCGGCAGCCGCAAGCTCGGCGAGGAGCTGAGCGGTCTCGTCGAGGACAACGACAAGCAGCTCGGCCCCACGCTCAAGGCGCTGAGCCGGGTGACCGGAGTGCTGGAGGCCAACAACGACCAGCTCGACAAGACCCTGGCTCTTGTCGGCCCCTACTACCGGCTGGTCGGGAACACGCTGGGCAGCGGGCACTGGTTCGACAGCTACCTGTGCGGGGTCGTCCCGCCGGAATACCTCCCGGAGGCGTCCCGGCCGAAGTCGGGCTGCGTGCCGCCCCGGATGACGGGCGCCGGGCAGTCGGCCGCGTCCGCGGAAGGCGGTCGGTGATGAGCAGGCGCAGAACACTCATCGCGGCGGGGGCAGCTCTGGTGGTGCTGGCCGGCGGCATCACGGCCACCGCGCTGGCCGACGACTCGGACGGCATCCGGCTGACCGCCTACTTCGACCGGGCCGTCGGTGTGTACGCCGGTTCGGACCTGCGCATTCTGGGGGTCCGCGTGGGCGAGGTGGAGTCCGTGCATCCGCAGGGCACCACGGTCCGGGTGCGGCTCGTGCTCGACGAGGGCATCCATCTGCCCGTGGATGCGCGGGCCGTCGTCGTCGCGCCCAGTGTCGTCGCCGACCGGTACATCCAACTGGCCCCGGCCTACAGCTCCGGGCCCCGCCTCGGTGACGGCGCCGTGCTCAGCGCGGCACGCAACCGCACCCCGATGGAGATCGACCAGCTCTATGACCAGATCACCGAGCTGAGCAAGACACTCGGGCCGGACGGTGTGAACTCGGACGGGGCCCTGAACAGACTGCTGGCCACCGGCGCCGCCAATCTGAACGGCAACGGCGCGGCGATCGGCGACACCGTCGAGCAGTTCGGCAAGGCGGCCAAGACCCTGGACGGCAGCAGCGACGACCTGTTCACCACGCTCAGCCAGCTCCAGTCCTTCACGTCCATACTCAAGAAGAAGGACACCGGCGTCCGCACCGCCCAGGAACGTCTGGACGAGATCGTCGGCTTCTTCGCCGACAACAAGGACGACCTGTCCGGCGCGCTGAAGGAACTCGGCATCGCGCTCAGCCAGGTCAAGACCTTCATCGAGGACAACCGGGGCGAGCTGAAGAAGAACGTGGACAAGCTCGTGCCGATCACTCAGACGCTCGTCAGGCAACGGGCGTCCCTGGCCGAGGCCCTGGACGTCGCGCCGCTCGCCGCGGACAACGTGGTGGGCGCCTACGACCCGGACACGCGCCGGCTCAACGGGCGCGCCGACCTCAACGAGATCAGCGTCCTGCCGCTGCCGGTCGCCGGTGACGGCGCGGCATCGACCTCGGCGGGGGGAGCCGGCTGATGATGCGCAGAAAAGAGCGGGAGGGTTCGGCGGAAGTCAGCCGCGGCGCGACCAGCACCGGTGTGGCCATCGGTTCCAGCGTGCGTGGCCTCATCGCCGTCGGCATCGGCCTCGTCCTGACGGTGGGGGCCGCGGTGGTGGTGCTGCCCGGCTTCGACGGTATCGAGGACGTGCCGCTGCCCGGCGGCGCCGACCTGGGCCCGCACCCGTACCGCGTCACCGCGAACCTGGACGACGTGCTGAGCCTGGTGCCGCAGGCCGCGGTGAAGGTCGACGACGTCGCCGTAGGGCGTGTCACCCGCATCCAGCTGAACGCGAACTGGTCGGCGCGCGTCACCCTGGAGATCAACGGGTCGGTGCGCCTGCCGGCGACCGCCGGTGCCCGGCTGGAGCAGTCCAGTCTGCTCGGCGAGAAGTACATCCAGCTCGTGGCGCCGTCGACGTCCAGCGGTGCGGGGCGGCTCGCCGACGGCAGTGTCATCCCCGTCTCCCGGACCAACCGCAACACCGAGGTCGAGGAGGTGTTCGGGGCTCTGTCCCTGCTGCTCAACGGCGGTGGCATCAACCAGCTGAAGACCATCACGACCGAGCTGAACTCCGCCCTCGGGGGTCGTGAACCCCAGATCCGGTCGACGTTGAAGCGGGTCGACACGCTCGTCACCGATCTGGACAAGCACCGCGGCGACATCACCGGCGCACTCGACGGGGTCAACCGGCTGGCGTCCACTCTGGCCGCGCGCAAGGAGGACGTCAGCACCGTACTGAGCGACCTCTCCCCGGGCCTCAAGACGCTGGAGGACCAGCGCGGCTCCCTGCTGACCATGCTGCGCTCGCTCGACACGCTGTCCGGCACCGCCGTCTCCACCGTCAACGCGAGCAAGGACGACATGATCGCCGATCTCAAGGCCATCGCCCCCAGCCTCAAGGCACTGGCCGACGCGGGGACCGATCTGCCCGACTCACTCCAGGTCCTGCTGACGTACCCGTTCACCGACGAGGTGATCAGCGGGGTGAAGGGCGACTACCTGAACGTCTACCTGACGATGGCCGCACCCCAGGGCACGGTGATCACCCCTCCGCTGATCCCGGCGCAGTCGTCGCCCTCGCCCACCCCGTCCCCCACGGCCGACCCGCCCGACGCGTCGTCCGAGCGTTCGGCGCGCAAGGCGTCGTCGTTGCCGCTGCCGTCGGTCACCACCGTGAAGCCGGGCGCCGCCGGGCCCGCGGCGACCACCGGAGGTGAGGACCGGTGATCACCCGGGCCGTCTGGCTCAAGAACGTCGCCTTTCTCGCGCTGTCGGTCACCGTGCTGGGGTTCCTGGGCATCCGGTACGCCGATCTCGGCCGGTACGTCGGGGCCGCCGACTACTACACGGTGGACGTCGAGCTCCCGGCGACGGGCGGCCTGTTCACGCACTCCGACGTCACCTACCGGGGTGTGTCGGTGGGCAGGGTCGGGCCGTTGAAGCTGACCGATGACGGAGTGGTGGCCCAGCTGCACATCAAGAAGTCCGCGCCCCGGATCCCCTCCGACACCAAGGCCGTCGTGGCAAGCCTGTCGGCGGTCGGCGAGCAGTACATCGATCTGCGGCCGGCCGCCGACGACGGCCCCTACCTCGTGGACGGCTCCCACGTGGACCGCGCGGACACCCAGGTTCCGGCCCCGGTCACGGACGTCCTCACCAGCGTCGACGGCCTCGTCACGTCGGTGCCGCTGGACGATCTGAGGACGGTGGTGGACGAGTTCGGCAAGGCGTTCGAGGGGCGGGGCGACGATCTGCAGGTGCTGCTGGACAGCAGTTCGTCGTTCGTCGACGCCGCCGACGACGCGCTGCCCGCCACGACGCGGCTGATCACGGATTCGGAGACGGTCCTGCGGACCCAGGCCGAAGAGGGCGACGCGATCCGGGACTTCGGGTCGGGGGCGGTCGAACTGGCCCGCGCCCTGCAGGGTTCGGACAGCGACCTGCGTCGGCTGCTGGCGACCGCTCCGGACGCCACGGCCCAGGTCAGCGGACTGCTGCGGGACGTCGATCCGAGCCTCGGCGTGGTCCTGGCGAACCTCCTGACCACCTCGGAGGTCGCCGTCACACGGCAGCGCGGTGTCGAGGAACTCCTGGTGAAGTACCCGGCAGCCGTCTCGGCCGGCGCGACGGCCGTCGACGGGGGAAAGGTCAACCTCGGTCTGGCGCTGACCTTCTTCGAGCCGCTGCCCTGCACCGAGGGCTACGGCGCCACCCGCTACCGCAACGGGCTCGATCTGGGGACGGCACCAGCGCTGAACACCGGTGCCTCCTGTACCGCGTCCCCGTCGAGCGGCATGAACGTCCGTGGCTCGGCGAACGCTCCGAGCGGGGGCGGCGTACCGACACCGGCCCGTCCCGGTTCGCTGCCTTCGGGGTCCTCGTCGGCCTCGGGAGCGGCTCAGGGCACCTCGCGGAAGACCTCCGCCGCACTGCCGGGCGCTCTGGCCCTGCCCGACGCGGGTGGCACCTCACCGACCGGTATGGCCGGGCTGCTGGGTCTCGACGCGGGGAGCGACCGATGAGGCGGGCGAACGTGCTGACCGGCATGGGGCTGGCCCTGGCGCTCGGCTTCTGCGCCACGGGAGCGTGGACGTACGCGCAGGCCCGGAGCGATGACCAGCTCGCCTACGGACAGGCTCGGGACGCGGCGCTCGACGACGGGCGGCATGCGCTGGCCGTCCTCAACACGCTCGACGCGTCGACGCAGAAGCGTGCCGAGGTCGGCGTACGGGCGTGGCGGACCGTCGCCACGGGGCCCTTGCGCGACGAGTTGGGCAGCACCCGGCCGCGGACGGGGCCGTCGGCGCGCGGCGCCGTCACGGAGGCCGCCGTCACGGCGCTCGACACCCGGGCGGGCACGGCGAAGCTGATCGCGACGGTACGGGTCGACGTCACGCCCGTCGGGTCGAAGACAGCCACTCCGGAGCGCAAGCGGCTGGAGGCCGTCCTGGCACGTGACGGCGACGGGCAGTGGCGCGTGCGGGCCCTCAGCGCGGTCCCGCAGGCGGACGGCGGCACGAGCACGTCGCCTTCGCCTTCGCCTTCGCCTTCGCCGAGCAAGGGGGCCACCTCGTGAACCGGCTGTGGGGCGGGACGCGGACCTCCTCGCGCGAGCACACCGAGGACTCGGCAGACATCCTCGCTGACGAGCCCTCGACCGCGACGGAGCACGAGGCGGAGGCCTCGCGCCGCGAGGGGCGGATCGAGGGCAAGTCTGAAGCTGAACTTCACCCTGAGACTCGGCCGGAGTCCGCGTCCGAAGCGGACGCCGAGCAGCCCGCGTCCGACACCGCCGAACGCGAGGTCGGCGACCACGAAGACGACGCGCCCGAGGGAGCCCGCGCTCCCGGGCAGGCGAGCTTCGCGTCCGCCCGGCGCCGTTTCGCCGTCGTCGCGTCGGCTGTCGTTCTGCTGATCGCAGGCGCCGGATTCTTCTACGAGGCGCACCAGGCCCGGTCCACACCGTCCGCCGGGAACCACGCCCTGACCGACACCGAGGCGACCAACCGCGTCGCCGGCGACGTCGACAACGCCTTGGCGCGGGTCTTCTCCTACACCCCGAAGGGCACGGACGCGACGGAAAAGTCGGCCCGTTCGGTGCTCACGGGACGCGCCGCCCGGCAGTACGGCGAGCTGTTCGACCGGGTCCGGTCGGATCTGGCCGGGCAGAAGGTCAGCCTGACCACCGTCGCCGTGCGCACCGGCGTGGTCGAACTGCACGGCGGAACGGCGAAGCTGCTCGTCTTCCTCGACCAGACCTCACGACGCGGTGACGCGAAGGAGAGCTACGCGGCCGCCCAACTGTCCGTCACAGCCCGGTTCGAGAGCGACCGCTGGCTCATCGCCGACATCCAGACCCGCTGACCATCAGCGCGAGACGGGAGCACCTGATGAAGAACCCGGCACGGGCCCTGACAGGACTGCGGTCCATATCGGCCGCGGCCCTCGCCCTCGCTCTGGCGGCCGCGGGAATGGCCGCGTGGGCCGGCACCGACTGGTACCGGGCCGCGCACGACAACTCGGCCGCCTACGCGGTCCAGCGCGACCAGGCACTGACGGCGGGCGAACAGGCCGTACAGAATCTCAACACCCTCGACCACACCGAAGTGGACAGCGGCTTGGACCTGTGGGAGTCCTCGACCACGGGGGATCTGCACAGACAACTCGTCGACGGCCGCACCGCGTTCAGCAAGCAGGTGAAGGCCGCCGGGACGGTCACCACGGCCCGCGTGCTGTCCGGCGCTGTCACGGAACTCGACGAACGGGCGGGCCGGGCCCGCGTACTGGTGGCGCTGCGCATCACCGTCCGGGCCGCCAAGGGCAGCAGCGACAAGGACAGCCGCATGCTCGGTGAACTCACCCGCACGGGCGGCCGGTGGAAGCTCAGCGACCTCGGCCAGGCACCCGTGGGCTCGGCGCTGAGCGACTGAGTCCCGTCCGCCCTGTCACCCGGCCGCACCGAGAGGACCCACGCACCATGTCGAGCACCCGGCACCACATCAACCACCAGCGCCGCCGCCAGGCCCGCGCCGACAGGCCGGACCCTGTCGTGGACGACGGACCCCTGGCCACCGTCACGGCGCGCACCGTCACAAGGGCGGTGCCGAGCCCGACGAGCGAGGGGGTACGCCGACTCGTCCGGGTCCCGCTCCGCTCCCCCGCCCCGGCACACACCGTCCGCGGCGAGCACGGCGTGCGGGATGCGGACGACGCCGCCGACGAACCCCCGAAGGCTTTTCACCGTCCGCGTCGCACGTCCTATGTCGTCGGCGCGTCGTGCGTACTGACGCTGCTGCTCGGCGGCTTCGCGGGGTGGGCGCACGCCCGGGCCGACACGTTGCGGGATCAGCCCACGCGGCAGAACACGGCGCTCACGGACGTCTCCGCCACGAGCGAGATCAAAGGCCAGACCTCGCGGGCGGTGGCCGCGCTCTTCTCGTACGACCACGCCCACCCGGCGGCTTTCGACGAGGCCGCCCGCAAGCTGCTCACCGGAAAGGCCGTCGCGCAGCACCGCGATCTCTTCGCCGCGGTGCGCGATCGTGCGGACCAGCAGAAGGCCGTGATCACGACGACGGTCACCGACAGCGGTGTGGAGCGGATCGACGGCGACCGGGCCCGGGTCCTCGTCTACGCCGACCAGAGCAGCGTCAGCACCGCGGCCAAGAAGGACAAGGCCGACGACCAGGGCACCTACGCGGGTGCCATGTTCGCCGTGGACGTGGTGCGCCGGGACGGACGGTGGCTGGTCTCCGGCATCGACACCTTCGGCCGCTGACACCGCCCGACCGACGGCCTCCCCCCCCATCGACAGGAGCTTGCTATGTCCGCACCGCGTCTCCGACGTCCGTCCGCCCGGACCCGCCAGGGCCTGCGGACGACCGCGATCGCCGTCGCGGCACTGGCGGTCCTCACCGCTTCCCGCGCTCCCGAGGTGGTGAGCGGGGGCACGAAGCACCGCACCACACCCGCCGCCGATCAGGGCGGCCCCACCTGGACGAATCCCGCGGCGCCCGCGGCCGGTGGCTCGGGCGACGACTCGTACCACACGGAACTCCCGCCGCTGGTCAGCCCGGACCTGCCCGCCTCCGCTCCGCTCCCCACCGTGTTCCGCGCCCAGTCGGGTATCCCCGCGACGGTCCTGCGTGCCTACCGGGCGGCCGAGACGTCGGTGTCCCGGACGGACGCCGGCTGCCGTCTGCCCTGGCAACTGCTCGCCGCGATCGGCAAGGTGGAGTCAGGACACGCCGGGGGCGGTGCCGTCACAGCCGATGGGACCACCCGCGGGCGGATCGCCGGCCCGGCCCTGAACGGCGTCGGGTTCGCGCTGATCCGTGACAGCGACGGCGGGTCACTGGACGGGGACGCGGTCTTCGACCGGGCGGTGGGTCCGATGCAGTTCCTTCCCTCGACCTGGCGGCACTGGGGTGCCGACGGCAACAGCGACGGTGTCAGCGACCCGAACAACGTGTTCGACGCGGCACTGGCCTCCGGCCACTACCTTTGTGCCGGAAGCCGCGACCTCTCACACCCCGGCGACCTCGATGCCGCCGTCCTCAGCTACAACTACTCCGACGCGTATCTGCGGACCGTGCGGCAGTGGTTCGCCTTCTACCGGACGGGCACACACACGGTGCCCGACGGCAAGGGTGTCGTGCCCCACAGCCCGGGTGCGGGCGGCAGGACCCCCGCGACCGAACCCGTCGGCGACGACGATTCCGACGGGGGCGGCATCGTCGTCGGTCCCGATCCGTCGGAGTCCGGAAGCCCGACGGCCACGCCCGAACCGTCACACACGCCGTCGCCTTCGCCTTCGGGGAGCGAGACGCCCGACCCGTCGACGACACCGACGCCGCCCACCGATTCCCCCTCCCCCACGCCCGGCCCGACGGACACCGGCACACCCACCGACCCCGGGGAAACGACACCACCGTCGGAGTGCCCGACGGAGACGACGAGCCCGAGCCCTGATCCCTCGACGGACCCGGAACCCGACCCGACCTGCCCGAGCACAACGCCGTCACCCACGGAGTCGGCAGCGCCGAGCGCGACGGCCTCGACGGAGGCGGCACCCACGCACTGACGCCGTTCGGGACCCCCGGCAGTCCGCACCGTGCTCTCATCGAGTCCGGTCTGCTGAGCCGTGACACCGGGTGGGACGTCCCCGTGCGAGCCAAGGGCGGGAAGCGCGAGGAGCGCTTCCCGCCCTCTGCGTGTTTCCTCCGCAGGCGCCGCGTCGGCGAAGATCCCGCGTCGGCGAGGCGACCTCGCCGGCGTCCCACCGTTCTCGACCTACTGCGGAAAAGGTGGAAGCAGTTCGTCGGTTCGCGTGTCCAGCGGGAACAGTCGGTCCGGTCAGCGGGTTTGCAGCGCTGAGGGATCGGTGGTGCGCGGGTGCGGCGAGGAACGGTGAGACCGAAAACGTCGTCTGCCACGACGCGATCCCCGTACCCCGTGTCCGCGGTACGTCCGGTCTCCGATCTCGGGGACGATCGTCACACGCCTGCCACGGACGCGGGCCACAGCCCATTTCACACAGGAGGACCACTTATGAACGACGCGCCCTTGACGCTTATGGCGGTGCACGCCCACCCCGACGACGAGGCGACGGGAACGGGCGGTGTCCTCGCCCGGTACGCGGCGGAGGGCATGCGCACGGTCCTCGTGACGTGTACCGACGGCGGTTGCGGTGACGGACCCGGGGGCGTGAAGCCGGGCGATCCCGGGCACGATCCGGCGGCCGTCGCCTCGATGCGGCGTGAGGAACTCGAGGCCAGCTGCGAGGTCCTGAAGATCAGCCACCTGGAGATGCTCGACTACGCCGACTCCGGGATGATGGGCTGGCCGACCAATGACGCCCCCAATTCCTTCTGGAAGACCCCCGTGGAAGAGGGCGCTGCCCGGCTCGCGGAGCTCTTCCGCCGCTACCAGCCGGACGTGGTCGTGACCTACGACGAGAACGGTTTCTACGGCCACCCCGACCACATCCAGGCCCACCGCATCACGATGGCGGCGCTGGCGATGACGTCGCCGACGCCGAAGGTGTACTGGACGACGGCGCCCCGCTCGATGATGCAGCGTTTCGGTGAGGTCATGCGCGAGTTCGACGCGGACTGGCAGGAGCCGAGTCCCGAGGAGGCCGCCGCGATGGCGCAGATCGGGCTCCCCGAGGAGGAGATCACCACCTGGGTGGACACCACCGCGTTCGGCGCTCAGAAGTTCGACGCGCTGGCCGCGCACGCCAGCCAGGGTGAGAACATCTTCTTCCTCAAGATGGGCCAGAAGAGGTTCACGGAGTTGATGGGCGTCGAGACCTTCGTACGCGTCCAGGACACCACCGGCGCGGCCCTGCCCGAGGACGACCTCTTCGCCGGGTTGCGCTGATCCGTCGCCGCTTGAACGGCGACAACTGCAACGCTCGATCGGAAGACGGTGGTCATGGCGGGCGGCAGGCGGTCGCGGACACGATCCGCCACCGCCTGCCGCTCCCCGGCACCGCCGGCCCGGAACCGCTCCGCGCCTCCGCCACGGCAAGGGTGAGCCGTGTCTCACCGGGGCGACGGCCCTTGCCTATGCAATAAGTTGCATAGAAGGCTGTCCGTCATGGCGCTCGAACACGCGATCCTCGTCTCTCTGCTGGAAAAGCCCGGTTCCGGCTATGAGCTGGCCCGGCGGTTCGAGCGCTCCATCGGCTACTTCTGGACCGCCACGCACCAGCAGATCTACCGCGTCCTCAAGCGCATGGAGCACGAGGACCTTCTCGCCGTCCGCGAGGTGCCGCAGCAGGGACGGCCGGACAAGAACGAATACTCCGTCACCGACTCCGGACGCACCGCCCTCTCCGGCTGGCTGCACGAGCCGATCGAACCGGAGAGCCTTCGTCACGACCTCGCGGTGAAGATCCGTGGCGCCGCCTTCGACGACCCGGCAGCGCTCATCGACGAGGTCGAGCGGCACCACCAGGTCCACAACGACCGGCTCGCGCGCTACCTCGCGGGCGAGTCACGCGACTTCACCGGGCCCGAGGCCCCCGCACCGCTCGACGCCGGTCAGGAACTCCAGCACGTCGTGCTGCGCGGAGGCATCGCGTACGAGCGGATGACGATCGCCTGGCTCGACGACGTCCTCGCCACCCTCCGCACCCTCAGCCCTGCCCCCGGCGTCACGGCCGGCCCCCGGCACAGCGTCTCGAAGCCGTCCGCCTGAGCCGCACCCGCTTCGCTTGCCCCTGTACTCATCTTCGACCCCCCATTCCTTGGAAGGCGAACCTCGATGGCCACTCCGTTGCTGTTCAATCCGCACACCTACGACCCCGCGCATTTCGACGCCGAGACCCGCAGGCTGCTGCGCGCCACCGTCGACTGGTTCGAGGACCGTGGCAAGCGCCGTCTGATCGAGGACTACCGCACGCGGGCCTGGCTCGGTGACTTCCTCGCCTTCGCCGCCAAGGAGCGCCTGTTCGCCACGTTCCTCACCCCGGCCTCAGCCGGCGAGGGTGAGGACCAGCGCTGGGACACCGCCCGGATCGCCGCCCTGAACGAGATACTCGGGTTCTACGGCCTCGACTACTGGTACGCCTGGCAGGTGACCATCCTCGGTCTCGGTCCGGTCTGGCAGAGCGAGAACGCCGCCGCCCGCAGCCGTGCCGCGGACCTTCTGTCGCAGGGTGAGGTCTTCGCCTTCGGCCTGTCCGAGAAGAGCCACGGCGCCGACATCTACTCCACCGACATGCTGTTGGAGCCCGACGGCAACGGCGGCTTCCGGGCCCGCGGCTCCAAGTACTACATCGGCAACGGCAACGCCGCCGGCCTCGTCTCCGTGTTCGGCCGCCGCACCGACGTCGAGGGCCCGGACGGGTACGTCTTCTTCGCGGCCGACAGCCGCCACTCGGCGTACCACCTGGTGAAGAACGTGGTGGACTCCTCCAAGTACGTCAGCGAGTTCCGCCTGGAGGACTACCCGGTCGCCCCCGAGGACGTCCTGCACACCGGCCGCGCCGCCTTCGACGCGGCCCTCAACACGGTCAACGTCGGCAAGTTCAACCTCTGCACCGCCTCGATCGGCATCTGCGAGCACGCGATGTACGAGGCCGTCACCCACGCACAGAACCGCATCCTCTACGGTCGCCCCGTCACCGCGTTCCCGCATGTACGCCGGGAACTGACCGACGCCTACGTCCGCCTCGTCGGCATGAAGCTGTTCAGCGACCGCGCCGTGGACTACTTCCGTTCGGCCGGTCCCGAGGACCGCCGCTATCTGCTCTTCAACCCGATGACCAAGATGAAGGTGACCACGGAGGGAGAGAAGGTCATCGACCTGATGTGGGACGTCATCGCGGCGAAGGGCTTCGAGAAGGACAACTACTTCTCCCAGGCCGCCGTCGAGATCCGCGGCCTGCCCAAGCTCGAGGGCACCGTCCACGTCAACCTCGCGCTGATCCTCAAGTTCATGCACAACCACCTGCTGGACCCGGTCAGTCACCCGGCCGTGCCGACCCGCCGGGACGCGGCCGACGACGACTTCCTCTTCCGCCAGGGGCCGGCTCGCGGCCTGGGTTCCGTCCGGTTCCACGACTGGCGCCCCGCCTACGACGCGTTCGCCGAGGTTCCGAACGTCGCCCGTTTCCGGGAACAGGCCGACGCCCTCTGCGAGTTCGTCACCTCCGTCGCCCCCGACGAGAAGCAGAGCCGCGACCTCGACTTCCTTCTTTCCGTGGGGCAGTTGTTCGCGCTGGTGGTGCACGGCCAGCTGATCCTGGAGCAGGCGCGTCTGACGGACCTGGACGGGTCCGTCCTCGACGAGCTGTTCTCCGTCCTCGTCCGGGACTTCTCCGGCCACTGCGTCGAACTGCACGGCAAGGACTCGGCCACGGAACAGCAGCAGGCCTGGGCACTTGGGGCCATCCGACGTCCCGTCGTTGACGAAGCACGCTCGGCGCAGGTCTGGCAGCACGTCGAGGCGCTGTCCGGGGCGTACGAGATGGCCGAGTAGGAGCGGAGCCACGAGGCCGTGTGCGACAGCCCCCTGTGGGGCGGCTGTTGCACACGGTCGCTCCCGGGCTTGAGCGGTCATCGTGCGCGGGCCGTTGCCGCTAGGACCTGGGTTCCGTGTCCGGGGCATCGCGCGGGGGCTCCCCCGCCGTGATCCGGGTCAGCAGGTCCCGCGCCTCGCGGATGCGTGGATGGTCGGGATGAAGGAACTCCTCGCATGCGGACAGTGCCTGACGAGCGGTCACCTCGGCGTCATCGCGGCGGTCCAGAGCGTGCAGAGCGGCAGCGGCCGCCATGGCGGGCTGCCCGCTCCCGGCTCGGGAGACAGGTGGCGTGGGCTGGACGGCCTCGGCGAGTGCCTCCTCGTAGCGGCTCTGCCCGTTGAGGCTGCACACAAGGAGGTACCGGAAGGAGGCGGCTCTGTTCCCCGCCGCGCGGGGCAGATTGCCGCGCGCCACGGCCTCCGCCTCCTCGAACCGGTTCTGCCCGCACAGCGCCTCCGCCAGGCAGGCCAGCGCGGACAGTTCAAGGTCTGCCACCTGCGCGAGATGGGCCAGTCGGGTCACCTCACCCAGGACGTCCGACGCCTCGGCCTCCGCCTTCCCGTACTGCTCTTCGCCAAGGAGGACGACCGCCCGATTGATCCGCAGCACGAGCAGAACGGTCCGATCTCCGCCGCTCGTCTCCCGCAACTCCGTAGTCAGCGCGTCGAGTTCGGCCAGTACGTGACCCCTGCGGCCGTGCAGTACGGCAGCCGTGACGGCGATCGTCCTCGCCAGCCACACCGGCAGGTGGCTCGAGCTCCGGTCCCAGGGCCGCCGCGGCCGGTCGGCGAAAGCCTGCGCGCGGACCTCCGCGTCCTCGTACTCACCCCTCGCGACCTGTCCGGTAAGATCCTGGAACACTGCCGTCTGGGCACGGGAGAGCCCGTCTCCGGCTCGCGCAAACAGCCCGCCGTGCCTCTGTATGAACTCCACGCACCAGGACCTTACGGCCCCGCCCCGGCCCACGCTCCGCCCGGTCGCCGCTGAGAGGCCGACAGCCACCGCGTGCCCCGCGACGACACAGGCCAGGTTGAACCTCGCCGTACCATCAGGGTCGGTGCGGCAGTGAGCGACGGCTGACGACCGGGCGCTGGAAGTCGGCGGCGCCATGAGCCTCCAGACCCGCCGCGCCTACGGCCCAGATCTCGTGGGTGCCGGGGATCAGCGTCTGATCGTTCAGATGGAGCCTTCTGCTTCCTGTCCACGTCCGTGATCCTGCCGGACCGGTCCGCGACGTACGGCGGCTCTCCGATCCGCACTGCCGCCCCGGAGGCGCCGAGGTAGTAGGTCGAACCCAGGAGTGCGACACCGTCGGCCTGCCCCGTGACGCAGCAACGACTGGTGACGGCAGCCTCTTTGGTCCACTGTGATCCGTCCCAGCGAAGCAGCAATTGGTTGTCGTGGACGTCTTGGCCACCTTCGCCGGTCACCGACCCGACAGCCTGTACGTCGTCGGCCGACCGCACCACCAGCATGTTCAGTGATGCCTCGTAGGAAAGCTCGTCCTCGCCCTGTAGTTCGTCAGGATCCGGCGTGGGCTCCTGGGCCAGAACATCCGGTATCGACGCGGGGTGCCAGGCCCGGCCGTTCCAGTGCATGGCCGCCGGCCCGGGGTCGGCCAACACATCCTTGGGCGGCAGCGCCGTACCGACCGCCCATACGTCGCTCCCCGAGACGCCCGCCACGTCCGACGCGTTGGCCGGCAGCCGGACGGGACTCCAACTGCTGCCTTCCCACTTCCAGCCCGTGCGCGTCCCGTCGACCACCCAGCCGTCGTCGGCGCCGAACATCGACACCCCGAGCACGACCCGGGGAAACCGTGCCGGCACGGGCACCGCTCGCCATCGTGCTCCGTCCCAGCGTGCGACCAACGCGCGATCGCCGGCGTCGGGGCTTCCCCCGAACAGCCAGACATCGCCACCGGAGGAGGGCGCGTCCAGCCGGGCGGAGGAAATGCCTTCCAAACGGACGAGCGTGTGCGGGAGTTGGTAGCGGCGCCAGCGGGTGCGATCGCGGTGCAGCAGGAACACGCCCTGTCCCGTGACGTTCCCGGTCACCGGAGTACGGCCGACCGCCCAGGCATCGTCCGCACTGGCGGCGGCAATGTCGACCAGGGCGGCGTTCCTGCTCGATCCCACATAGTCGTAGCGCCAGGTAGAGGCAGGTCGAGCAGCACGCTGGGATGCCTTGGAGCTCTGTGGGTCACCGTGCGTACAGGCTGCGCTCAGCAGGATCAGAGTCGCCACGAGTGCGACGACTCGGTGACCGGTCACGGATCCCCCTCGGGTCAGGCCGCCGCGGCCGAGGCTGCCGTGCGCACACACCACTCCGGGAGGCAGGTCAGGCCGGTGGAAGCCGCTCGCCGATCCCGGAAGGCACGACCAGCCGGCGTACCCACGGTCAACGCGCTCTGTCGGCACAGCGTTCGAATTGCAGCCGGCCCAACCGGTCGATCTACGGTTCGCTTCTCTCCTCAGGGGGCTGATGTGGAGCCTCGCTCGTGTCGTGTGATGCTGGCGTCATGACTGACCAAGGCGAGGTTGCTGTCGTCCGCCGGCCGGGCAGTTTCCCCTCCGCGGAGAGCGAGCTGACCGGGCTGTTGGCCGCGTACCACCTGCAGACGGAGGCCGAGAAGGGCAACGCCGTCGCCGACGTGGACGAGTTGCCGGACCGCTACCGGACGGAGGTCTCGGACCCGCGGAGCGCCTTCGCCGGCGACGTAGTGCTGCTGGCCCACAGGGGCGGCACCGGCGTGGGCTGCCTGGTCATGACCGCCCCCGCTGACGGGCGGTCGGAGGTCAAGCGACTCTGGACGGCCCCGGCCGCCCGAGGTCAGGGCATCGCCTCCACCCTCCTCGGTGCCGCGCTTGAGCATGCCGCGGAGAGCGGCGTGAGCACCGTGCGGTTGTCGGTGTGGAACTGGCGGACCGGGGCCATCACCCTGTACGAGCGGCTCGGTTTCGCCGTCACCGAATCATGGGACGGGCGGGATCAACTGGTGTGCATGCAGCGCACCGTGTGAAGGCCCGCCAGACGTGACGAGGACGGTTGACAGGCCCCCGCGGTCTCCCTGATATCTGCTCGAAGGGTCGGCGGCATCCAGCGGCGCCAGGTGCCCGCGTGCGGCGCGCCGGGCATGTCGGCATCGGCAGCCGTGAGCCGCTGCTCCGCGAGTGCAAGGGGCCGTGCGTACTCAAGGAAGCCGGGCAGGCGCACGGCATGGTGCCGACGTTCAGTTGAGGATCGCGTAGGAACGGTCGGAAGGGTCCACCAGCGCTCGCAGGTGAGCGCCTACGTGCAGGTCGGTGCCACCGGCACGGCTCTGGGTCACTTCGAAAGGGGCAAGGCCGGTACCGCTGACCCGCATGACGACTTCGTAGACGTGCCCTTCGTCCGATGAGACGAGGGTGAGGGCGATGATCTCCGCCGTCGCCCTGATACCGACCGTCTCAAGGCGCCGGGTCGCCGCGCGGTTGCGACCGGCCAGACGCCACACCGCGACGCCGGCCGGGATGCCCACAGCCGTGGCGACGGCACCGACGAGCAGAGCGACCCAGGGGTGCCCGAGAGACGAGGCAGCGATGGCCAGGACAACCGGTCCGCAGAGGAGTATCAGCGCGGCCAGGCACTTCATGAGCGTGGCGCCGACGCCGTTGAGGGTCGACACCTGGATCGGTTCTGCACCTCTGCTGGTGGCCATCTTCGTAAATTAGCTGTCGGGTCTGGTCGGAGGCCACCGCACAGAGGCGCCGGGGACTGGGCCGGTCGGCAACGGAAAGTCGGAGGCAGCGTCCGGAGGGGGCGGCGGTGCCGCCGAATGGACGCGGAAACTCGCGGGCTCCCCCCTGGGCGGGTCATGAGATGGTGCGGTCCGGCCCGGCAGGGGGGAGCAATGGGGCCGGCCTACAACTACGACGTCCACCTGCGTCCCCAGAACATCCCCAGGGCACTGACCCATCTGGCCGAGCCGGCGCCACCGACCCGACATGTGCCGCCGCTCGAACTCACACCGCCCGACGGCAACCGGCTCGTCCTCCCGGTGCACAACCCACCTCAAGAGCGACCCGTCGGCTGCTCCCCGAGCAGCACCAGCACCCTCGGTCCCGACACGTCCATCATGTTCGGTTCCAGATCGGCAAGCCCTTGTGGCGACCTGGCCCGAACCCGGCCGATGGGCGGCTGCGTTCCTGGCCGTTTCAGCGCGTTGTGGGGGCGCTCGGCTGCCTTCGGCAAAGAGCGTGATCCCTTATGCATCCCGTTCGGGAAAGACACTGGATCGATCCACGCGTCCCGTCCTACGGTGGCGTCATGAGCGATCAATCGGAAGCGCCTGTCACGCCGGTCGAGGCCTATGAACCCCCCTACTACGTAGCTGTCTTCACCGCGGTGCGAACCCAGGACCAGAGCGGTTACAGCGAGACCAACGCCCGCATGGAAGAGCTGGTGAAGAACGTCCCCGGGTACCTGGGGATGGACCACGCGCAGACTCCGGGCGGGCTGGGCATCACTGTCGGGTACTTCCGCGACGCCGATGCCCTCACGGAATGGCGGTCCGACGCCGAGCACCGCGCGGCGCAAAAACGTGGACGAGCCGAGTGGTACCAGAACTACACCCTGCACGTGGCGAAGGTGGAGCGGAGCCACGGGTTCAAGCGGGCGTAGGTCTCTCTGCCGTACGCCAACACCCGCTGCCGACGGTCCGACGCGCGACGCCGGCGGCCCCGCCTGCGCCGCCGCGGGCGGTCGGCTCCGGTCACCGGCTCACCCGCCTCTCGCTGCCGCACCCAGACACAACGACCCTCACCTGTGGCGGAGTTGAAGACTCTAGTGAGGGAAGGCGCGAGGCGGGCGAGTCACCAGCGTTTCGCGGAACTCGGCGATGCGCGAGTGGACTTGGCGCATGAGGTGGGTTTCCTCGATCCGGTCCAGGTAGAGGCAGCGGGCCGCCAGGCCCGGGAGGTCGAAGGCGAAGTACAGGGACATCAGCGGGTTCACGAACAACTCGCTGCCCCGGGTGCGATCAGTGAACCGGACGTCACCGAAGGAGCCGCGCACGGCTGCCGCGATGGATCCGTTGACGATGCTGGGGTGTTCCGGGGTGTGCTGCTGAGCGTGTGTCACCGCGTCGAGGTAGAGAGCGCCCTCGCGAGTGGCACGGGGTATCGAGAACGCACCGAGGTACGCGCCGTCACGTTCCAGCGCGGCGATGTTCTCCAACACCTGCGTGTGGTTGACGCCGTGGTACGCGTCGACACCGAACCCGACTGACACGACGAGACGGGTGGCCATGTCGTCCAGGGCGGCCAGCGCCGCCACGCTGGCCAGGTCCTCCTCCGGAGTGCCGAGCCCGGCTTCGTCACCCCGCATCAGTATGTCCGTGCCGCCGTCCACCAGTACGACGGCATCGACTCGGTGCAGTTCGATCAGTGCTTGATAGGCGGCGCGCAGCGGACGAACCCCGGTCTGGGGGAAGGCGTAAACAGTGGAGGGATAGCCGTGCTGGTGCAGCCATTGGGCAAGAGTCCGCTCCGGGAAGTAGGTCTGGTGCAGCGATGAGGTGGGGCTCACGGCTGCCACGTCGGGTGCGACCCAGTCGTCGATCGGGAGCCCTTCCAGTGCACTGAAGGACAGATTGGCGAGGTACACCTGCTTGCCCTGGTGCAGTAGAGAAAGCGCCAGCGGCAGGCCGGAGTAGATGTCGAAGCCGCCGCCCGCACCCGCGACGAGGATCCGTTCGGCATCGGCAAGACGGGCGAAGAGTGGGTTGCAGTGGAGTGACGTCATGCCGATCATTGTCCCGGGACCCAGTACCGGGCATGCTCGGACCGCGCGACCTGCGGCTCCCTGTGCGTCGGCACCCGAATCGGTCGGTCGGACAGGGTCACGGCACAATGGATCTCACTCAAGCCGGAAGGGGTTCGATGTCGTTGACGACGTTCGACGAGAGCGAGCGGCTGAAGTGGGCGGGCCAGGGTGTCGCCTACTCCGGAAGCTTCGCCAGGCTGTGCGCCCACCCGGTACCGCGACTGCTCGATGCCGCCGAGGTCGGACCTGGCACGCGGATGCTGGACGTGGGAACGGGGCCAGGGACCGTGGCCGCCGCCGCGTGCGCCCGAGGCGCGACCGTGAGCGCCGTAGACGCGGAACCGACGATGGTCGAGCTGGCGACGCGGTCCGCACCTGCGGCTGACGTGCAGGTGGCCACGCTTCCCGAACTCCCCTTCGCCGACGAAGAATTCGACGCCATCGTCGCCAACTTCGTACTGAACCACGTGGGCCGGCCCAAGGTGGCCCTGGCCGAACTCCGTCGCGTCGTGAAGCCGAACGGCTGGATCGCGTTCACGGTATGGGCCATGCCGCCCGCACCAGGGCAGGCTTTGATCGGCCGCGCGATCCAGGCCGCGCGTGCCGTGCGTCCGCCCCATCTGCCGGCGGGACTGGCCCCCGAGGATGAGTTCACCCGCGACGAGAACGGTCTGACGGAGCTGATGGGTTCGGCGGGACTACGCGAGGCGACTTGCGAGACCTTGCGTTGGGATCACCGAGCGAGCCCTGATGAGTGGTGGAGCGGGCCGGCGAGTGGTGTTGCGTCCACCGGGCAGATGGTGGCGAGCCAGACCCCACGGATCCGCGCCGAGATCAAGCGCCACTTCGACGTGTTCAGCGCGGAACTCGCCGATGAGAACGGTGTGCTGTCTTTGCCGCATGCTGCGTTGCTCGCTCGCGCCCGTCGCTGACCGGCGCCCGGGCCCTTCGGCGCCTGCGGCACGACGGTCACACAAGGCGATGAGCCGCCGATGACGCCACCTGTGTGATGTCCAGCCTCTACCGCAACCGAACCGGCTCCAGGAGTGGTCTGCAACGGTAGTCCGCAACGCACAGTGAGGAGACAGACATGGCTCATTGGAGTAACGAGACCCTGGGTTCCTGCGCCTTCGGTGCACACGAGACCGCTCTGCCGCGAGAGGACTCCTGGCCGAGCCCTGTCCAGCCCGGCAACGACCCCGATGTCTTCCTGCCGCCGCCCAATCCCGCCCAGCGTCTGCGCTACACCCTCGACCCACAGGACCAGCGGCGTCTGGCCCTGCACGCGGCGCTCACCGCCGCGGGCATCCCTCCCCTGCCCGAGGACCGCGCCGCCATCGACCAGATCAGTGCCCTGCCACCGGCAGTCAACACGGTCCTCCAACGCTGGCTGCACCACGTCTTGTAGGCGCGATGGCGGGTCCTCGGCGATGAGGACGTACGGCGTGCCACAGACGTCGGGCTCGCCTGACCGACGGAGCCGGTCATGTTCCCCGCCTAAGGCCGGTCCGGCCCCTGCCCTGGACCCGGGAGGTTGCAGCCACCTCGAACCGGCGGGCAGCCACAGCGGTCGCCCTCTTCGACCTGTGGCGAAGGAGATGGCTCACATGGGCGGTGAGCAGGTGCGGAGCAGAAGCATGGCGATGTCGTCGGTGTAGTGGGCATTGGGCCGGGCGTGGTGGAGGAGGACGTCGATGAGGCGGTCCAGACTGTGCCCGTTGTGTTCGGCAAGGCGGCGGGCGAGGCTGTGGGCGGTCTCGTCGGCATCGATGCCGGGAACCTCGACGAGACCGTCGGTGTAGAGGGCGAGGGTGGTGCCCGACGGCAGCGGTTGAGAGGTGAGGGGATAGGAGAGGCCCGGGTCGATGCCGAGCAGGGGGCCCGGGTCGAGTTCCATGACGCGGGGCGCCCTGGCGGCATGGTGCAGGAGCGGCGGTGGATGGCCCGCACTGGCCAGGACGGCTACTTGGCGGGCGAGATCGATATGCACGTACAGGCAGGAGACGAGCAGGTCGGTCTCCAGGTCGGCAAGGACCTGGTTGGTGCGGGCAAGCACCTGGTCGGGCGGGGCGCCTGCGGCGGCGTGGATCGCGGTGCGGACCTGCCCCATGAGGGCGGCGGCCGAAACATTGTGCCCTTGGACGTCGCCGATGACGGCCGCGGCGGTCGTGGCGTCGATGCGGATGAGGTCGTAGAAGTCTCCCCCGATGTCCATGCCGCGGCTGGCGGGCAGGTAGCGCGCCGCGCTCTCCAGTCCCGGCAGGGCTGGCAGGCTGCGAGGCAGGAGAGCCTGCTGAAGGCTGCCGGCGAGGTCGCGGGTTGCGTCGTAGAGCCTGGCGCGGTCCAGGGCCTGGGCGATCATTCCGGCCAGCGAAGTCAGCACGGCACGCTCGTCCGCGCCGAAATCGTGAGGGCGGTCGTAAGAGAGGATGCAGCAGCCCACGGGCTGGCCGGAGACCACCAGCGGCAGAAAGGCCCATGCCTGTTTGCCGCTGATCCTGGGTGCTCCGGGGTAGCGGCGGCCCATGTCGTGGGGGCTCGCGAAGAAGGAGGGCATGCCGTCGGCGAGTACCTGTCCGGCAGGGGTGAGGTCGGTGTCCAGTGGCAGGCCGTCGAGTGCGTCGATCGTCTGCTGGTCGTAGCCGTGGTGTCCGGTGATCTTCAGGCGGCCTGCGTCGTTCGTGGAGACCACCAGGCCGTCCGCGCCGAAAGCGGGCAGCACTTGGTCGGCGATGAGCTCGACGACGTCGCGGACGGCGACCGTCTCGGTCAGCGCGGCCGCCAGGTGCACCAGTTGATACAGACGCCCGGCCTGCGGAGCACTCGACGCGGCGGCACCGATGGATCGTGACGGCCGGGCGGGCGGGGGGCGGCCGTGCTCGGGTGCCGTGGCGGGCGTGATGCGGACGCTGATGCCGCTGGCGTCCGGGTAGAGCTGAAAGGTCAGCCAGGTGTCGGGGGGCCGCAGAGCGGTGAAGGTGACGGGGTCACGGCTGATGACGGCGGTGCGGTAGTGGTCCTCGATGTGGATGTTGTCCAGCCAGGGCAGGGATTGCCATGGCCGGGTCCCCAGCAGCCGCCCGGCGTCGACCCCGAGCAGTGATTCCGTGGCGGCGGCCAGGAAAGTGATGCGGCCCTGGAGGTCCAGACCCAGCGCTCTTTCCGGCAGGCGCTCGATGTAGTCCACGGCGGCTTGCGGAGACTGGACTCCGGGCGGGCGGGCAACCGCCCCGACCGGAACGATTCTGGGGTGCTCCGGCGCGGTGGACGGCACGGGGACCTGGTCAAGGAGGCGAGCGATGCGCCGGCCCGCTGCGGCGATGGTGCCCCGTTCGCGTGCGGTGGCGCCGGCAGGGTGGCTGGCGGGCCACAACAGCATCAATGCGCCCCAGCACCGGGTTCTGCCCTGAAGTGGGGTCGCGGCGAGCGCGAACCGGTAGGGCAGGCTCGCGGCGGCGCGGGGATAGGCGCGGGCCATGTGGTCCTGGGATCCCACCCACACCAGCCGACCCTCGCTGACTGCATCGCTGACCGGCACCGACGCGCCCAGGGCAACTCGCCGCCATGGCCGAACCATGTCCGCGGGGATGCCGCAGATCACGACAAGGCCCAGCACCTCTGCGGCCTCGTCGAGCAGGTAGATCCCACCCGCGGAGGCGCCGGTGCGGCGCACCGTGTCCGCCAGGGCTTCATCCAGGATCCCGAAGCCGGGTTTCTGACCGCGGCTAGACACCACACGTCCCCATCCAGACGGGCGGGCAGTGCGGAAGGGGAATCACCCGCTGCGTGTCACGTCCGCTCCTCATATTGGGACAATACGCCCACATGTCGGTCGACCGTGAAGGCGAGGGCAGCCGGTTCGAGGCGCCTGAGGCCGGCAACCACCCACGCGCTGTCCTGCATGCCGCCGGATGGAACGCAGGGGCGCATGACGATCTTTCCCACGTGCCCTCTACGGGAGAGTTCCTCCTGGGCCCGAGCGGCCTCGTCCAGGGGGTAGGTCGCGGCGATGACGGGCTGGACCTCCGCCCGACGAGCCATGTCCATGAGGAGGTCGAAGTGTGCGGGCGTGTGCATCGAGGACCCGACGACCTGGGCGTTGTGCAGGTAGAGGCGGCGCACGTCAAACGTCACGTCGTAGCCGCCGAGTGCGCCGGCGATGACCCACCGACCCCCTTCGCGCAACAGCGGGAGCCCGTCACTCACCAGCTCACCGGCCACGACGTCGAGTGCGACGTCGATGCCCTCCGGGGCAGCGGCGCGGATCTGCTCGGCGACGTCTCCTTCACGGTCGATGACTTCGTGCGCGCCCGCTTCGCGTACGGCATCGACCTTGAGCCCGCTACTGATGGCGATCACCCTCGCGCCGCGCGCACGGGCGATCTGCACCAGCGCGAGGCCGACGCCGCCGGAGGCTCCCGAGACCAGGGCGGTTTCTCCCTCCCGCAGCCCACCTCGCTCGATCATGCCCAGCGCCGTGCCGTAGGCGGTCGGCAACGCCGCCAGCTGATCGTCCGTGAGCGGGGATTCCGTCACGTCATGTACACGCTCTACCGGCGCTGCCAGGTACTCGGCGTATCCCCCGTCCCGTTCGCTTCCCATGAGCCCCACGGGGTTGGCGTCCGGCCCTTCGCTGTCGTAGATGGCGGGGTCGACGACCACTCGGCGCCCGATGAGGCTCCCCTCCACTCCGGCGCCGACGGCCGCGACGCGGCCGGCCACGTCGGCGCCCTGGATGCGCGGAAAGTCGATGGGGCCGCGCCAGCCCGACTTCGCCCGCGGGTCTCCTGGACGGCCGTAGGCGCCCTCGCGAGTCCACAGGTCCGTGTTGTTCAGGGCCACTGCGCCGACCTGGACCAGCACCTCCCCTGCCTGCGGAACAGGGACGGCGACCTCCGTCAGCTCAAGAACCTCCGGTCCTCCGTGCTCCGTGATCCGCACCGCGCGCATGAAGCCGGACACACCCATCGCTTGAACCTCCTCGCGGGTATACTGATCTGTGAACTTCTCCCACCGTACACCGATCAGTGAAGGGGCCCGTCGTGCAGGAAGCGCGGCCTAAGACGCCGGCCGGGCGGCGCATCGTGGCGGCCGCCGAGGAGCTGTTCTACAGCCGCGGAATCACAGCGGTCGGTGTGGATCTGATCGCCGAGCACTCAGGCGTGACCAAACGGACCCTGTACAACCAGTTCGGCTCGAAAGACCACCTCGTGGCGGCCTATCTGACGGGCCGCGACCAGCGCTGGCGATCACTCGTCCTTGCCGCCGTCGACGTCGGCGCGACTCCTGCCGAGGCCGTCACCGCCCCCTTCGAGGCGCTGCGGACCTGGAGTGAAACGAACACCCGTGGGTGCGCCTTCATCAACGCGCTCGCCGAACTCCCGGACCCCTCGCATCCCGCACACCGTATCGCCGCGAACCAGAAGCTCTGGCTGCTGAACCTGTTCAAGGAACTCGCAGCCACAGCGGGCTGCTCGGACCCGGCCACCCTCTCCACCCAGCTCCTCGTACTGCACGAGGGTGCTGTCGCCACCCAGCCCCTCGCGCTCGACAGCCTTCCGGCATGCATCGACCTGGCACGGGTCCTGGTTGAATCCAGCACATCGCCCCAGGGTGCCGGCACATTGCCGTTCACACGGTGATCCAGGGCGTTTCCCAGGGCGACGAGTTCTGCATCATCCGTGAGTGCGCCTTCGAGATCGATGACGAGGGAGGCGCGAACTACCTCGATCGACCGGGTGCCGGTTTCAGCTGGGCGGGTACGGGCTTTCGGCGAGCTGCCGTGCCAGGTGCACCGTGTTGACCGCGAGCGTGTGGGTCGTCGACGTCACGGCGTGGGGTGTCTCCTTCAGGTCCTGGTAGTCGGTCCCCTGCTGGGCTTCGCCGACCCAGTAGGTCACGGCCCCCGGCGCCAGCGAGAATCCCAGGTCGTTGAGGCCTTGGAAGAGGTCGGCACTCACCTTGTGGGCGCCGTCCTCGTTGCCGACGACCGCAGCGGCGGCGACCTTGTTGTAGGTGAGCAGCCTGCCCTCGTCGTCCGTCTCGGAGAGTTCCGCGTCCAGACGCTCCAGAACACGCTGGCAGATGCTGGACGCGTGGCCCAGCCAGATCGGCGTAGCGATCAGGAGGATGTCCGCCTGCATCACCTTCTCGCGCAGTTGGGGCCACTGATCGCCGTCGCCCATGTCCTGTTCCACACCGGGCCGGACATCGAAGTCCGCCACCCGCACCAGCTCACCTTCTACTCCGAGATCCCGGAACTTCGCCATCACCTGCTCGGCGAGGAGGTGGCTGCTGGAGGACGCGGGTGAGGCGTTGAGGGAGCAGACAAGGGACAGTGCGCGCATGATGCGGCTCCTTACTTCGGCGGACGGTGGCCCCAGCTGGTCGATGGTGGTGTGGCCACAGCGTTCAGAGTTCCCAAGTTGCCCGCGCTATCCCTGGGTCGTGAGAATCTCTCGGGACTCTCAGGCGGGGACGGCGCTCCTGCATCCCACGACGAATCGGTCCGCGACGAAACAACACGAACCGAGCGGGAGCGCGATGGGAACCGAACCCACCGGACGGCTCAGCATGACGTGGACGATGTGCCGTCAGCGGTGTGGGTGCCCTTGTTCGGGGTCGTCGTCGGGTGTGCTCCATCCGTCACCGCGACGTGCTGGGTTCGTCAGGTCACGGCGCGCTTGTGCGGCCTGCGGCGGATTCGTCGACACGTCTCGCCGGGCAGAGTGTCGGGTGCCGATGAAGAATGCGACGACCAGGGTGATGACGACGGCGATGCCCGCCACCATCAGCCACAGCGCGCCGCCGTAGGAAGCGGCCGGCACGGCGAGGGTCTCAGCGTTCATGGTCGCCGTGTACCCCGCACGAGGACGGAATCCCCCGCCGCTGCCGAACTCCTCCTGGCTGCCGCCTCGGTGGCTACCTGGCGGCCCGAACACCTCACCGCATCCACGGTTCGCCGCAACCGACCCGAGCCGCACACCGCATGCCGCACCGGCCTCGCGCTGAGCAGCGAGCGGGTGCCGCGCTACCGTTTTCGCGGCTGCACAACGGGACTTTCCCTCTTCGCATCCCGACCTGGTACCCGGCTTGTTCCTCCACCTCCGGCTGTAGGCGCCTCCAATGTCTGAGCCGCCTCGTGCAGGTACGACCGGTAACGTCGATTCGCATGACAGCAGAATCACCGGCACGGACCGTCCAACGCCTGTTCCCGCTGCTCGCCGAGGGGAAGAACGCGGAGGCCGCGGCGCTCTTCGCCGACTCCGTGTCGTTCTCCATCCCGCACCCGCCGGGCATTCCTTGGGTACCGGCGGTCGACTCCGCGGAGGGCATGCGGACGTTCTTCGACCTGCTGCAGACCCATGTGCAGGCCAAGGAGTTCGACCTCCGCCAGGTCATCGCCGAAGGCGACGACGTGGTGCTCTTCGGACGCATGGTCTCCGAGGTCAAGGAGACGGGCCGGGTCATCGACACCGCGTTCGCCCTGCACACCACCGTCCGGGACGGGCGAATCAGCCGCTACCACCTCTACGAGGACACCTACGCAGTCGCCAAGGCCTACTTTGAAGACTGATCGCACGAGTGCCACGCCCGCGCTCCCCAGGTTCGGCTGAAAACGTAGGCCACGAAATGTGGCCTCGACGTGCCCCGCTCCCCGGCATCCTGCTCATCGAACTGAAGCGCCTCAGCCGAACGGGCTGTTGGGGAGTGAGCCGTCGTTCGTGCGGTCCCCCAGGATCACTGCGTACGCGATCAGTGCGATGAACGGGAAGACGATCACGTCCACCCACATCCACGTCCGCGCGCCGATCACCAGGGGCCACACGACCGCAGCTGCGTACAGCACCGCCGTGATGACCGAGAATGCCGCCGTCGCCGGCCTGAGGCGGCGCTGGATCTTCGGTTTCGCCGGGTAGCCCCTGGGGCGGCCGGTCCGGGGTTCTGGTTTCACCCCTGGATCATAGGAGTCGTCTCTGGGGGCGAAGGCGGCTCCCCTGTGCCGTTGCCCGGCCGTGGCGCAGGCTGAATGAGGCGGCGGGTGGACGAGAAGTGAGGGCGGACGCCGCGACGAGCGGCACGAAGCGGCAGCCCCGTCGCGCCGGGCCTCTGACCAGGTGGGACGGAGGTGCGTTCAGGACGCCGTTTCTCCGATCACCGCTCAACACCATCAGCTTGGGTACTCGGCCGGCATGGCAAAATTCTGGCCTTCTGGGCGAAAAGACGTGAATGCCGCAGACCCTGTGCCGGCACCGGACGAGGCCGGGCCCGGGCCTGAGGTGGAAGAGAGGGCGCCGGACGCACCGACGGAGCTGCCCAGGCGAGCGTGGGGCAAGGTCCTCTCCGGGAGCGTGCGGGAGTTCCAGAAGGACGAACTGACCGATCGGGCGGCAGCGCTGACCTACTGCGGTGTGCTGGCGCTGTTCCCGGCCTTGCTCGTCCTGGTCTCCTTGCTGGGCATCACCGGGAAGTCGACCACCGACACGGTGCTGGACAACCTCAAGCAGCTCACTCCCGGCTCGACGCGGGACATCCTCACCCGGGCTGTGGAGCAGTTGCAGGGCAACGCGGGTATCGGGTCCGTCGTCGCCATCGTCGGCCTGGTGGTGGCCGTGTGGTCGGCCTCGGGCTACGTCGCGGCCTTCATCCGTGCCGCGAACGCCATCTACGACATGCCCGAAGGGCGGCCGGTCTGGAAGATCCTGCCCGTACGGATCGCTGTGACGGTCGTCCTCATGGTGCTGGCAGTCGTCAGCGCGCTCATCGTCGTCTTCACCGGTGGCATCGCTCGCCAGGCCGGCGAGGCGCTGGGGATCGGGAATTCCGCGCTGACCGTCTGGTCGATCGTCAAGTGGCCCGTCCTGGTCGTCCTGGTCACAGCCATGATCGCGATTTTGTACTGGGCTTGCCCGAACGCGAAGGTGAAAGGCTTCAGGTGGATCACTCCGGGCAGCTTCCTGGCGCTGGTGATCTGGATGATCGCCTCAGCCGGCTTCGCGTTCTACGTGGCCAACTTCGCCTCGTACAACAAGACCTACGGCACGATGGCCGGCGTCGTCGTCTTCCTCGTGTGGCTGTGGATCAGCAACTTGGCGATCCTGCTGGGTCTGGAGTTCGACGCGGAGGCAGTACGCCAGCGGGCGGTCGCCGGCGGAATGCGTCCTGACGCCGAGCCGTACACGCAGCCCCGCGACACCCGTAAGTGGGACGAGGACGACCTGCGCCGTCTGAACGAGGGCCAGGAGTAGGCGATGACGAGGCGGATCGCCGACTGACACGGCAGGCGACCGGCCGGATCGCGCAGGACAGTGCTGTCGCAAGGAGTCACGAGTGATCAGAGGCGACACCAACACGGGCCCGCTTCTCGACCTGTAGAGGACGACAGGACGGTGCGCCGCCAGTTGCCGGAGGAGGCCACCCGGCGCTCGCTGCGCGGACTTCCGGAACGATCGCGCAGAGGGACAGCTGTGCCTGCTGCCCTTGGCTGTTGACGGCGGACCGTGAGATCGTCCGCAGATGGCCGAAGCTGCTGGCGGATCGATTTCGGCGCGACCCGATGACCGTACGGCGTCGGTTCTGCGCTTTGCGGTGGAGCTCATCGCCTGGGTGGTGACCCCATGGGTGCTGGTGAGCCATTCATGGTTGCTCGCTGCCCTGTCCGTGGTGCTGTTGATCGGCCTTCCCACGTGCTTCTCCACTCCGGGCGACAAGGCGAGTGTGATCGTCGCCGTGCCTGGCTGGATCACGATCCTTCTGGTCCTTCTCCAGCTCTCGGCCGCCGTTGCCTTTTCATGGCTGGCCTGGCCCGCATGGGCTGCGAGCGTCGTAACCGTGCTGGCTGCCGCCAGCGTCGTGGCGGAGCAGCGACGCTGGCGCTGGCTGATCTCCCGCTGACCACCAGCGCATGAGGTGTTCATCCGCCGTGGAGCGTGCGGTCACCGTCGGCACGGGCGCTCGGTGACGCATCTACGTCTGGCATGCGGCAAGACAGTCAGCGCTCTCCTCGACCGGTAGGACCGCAACGTCAGAACCGAGGACCCCGGGGCACGGGACCCGAGGTTCACGAGTCGGCAACGCCCGCGTCAGAGCTCGCATGGAGCAGGCGGCGTCCGAGGCTGGATCACCACCGGCTCATGTCAGGTTTCGCCTGAGGGCGGCTGCGGGGCGGGTACGCCGAGGGCGAGCAGTGCGGTGTCGTCGTCGAGTCCTTCGCCGAAGTCGGTGAGGAGTCCGGTCAGGGCCCTGATGAGGGCGCGGGGGCCCGTTGCCGGCCGGCCGGTCATGAAGTCGCGCAGAGCGTCCTCGCCGTACACCTCGCGCCGGGGTCCTGTACGGGCTTCGATCAGGCCGTCGGTGTAGAGCAGCAGGGTGTCGCCGGGGAGGAGCTGGGCGCTCGCGGTGACGAACGGCGCCTGGGGCAGGACGCCGATGAGCATGCCGCCGGGGGTCGGCAGATAGTCGGCCGTACCGTCCGCGTGCTGGATCAGTGCGGAGGGATGGCCTCCTGATGCCCAGTGAGCGTCGGTCGTCTCGTCGGCGGGGTGGAGGACGCCGAATATGGCGGTGCAGTAGCGGGGCTCGCCGCTGGCGTATCGCTCGTGCAGGACGGTGTTCAGGGTGCTGAGCACGGCGACAGGGTCGGGGTCGTGAAGGGCCGCGGCCCGCAGTGTGTAGCGGGCGAGTGAGGTGATGGCTGCCGCCTGGGGGCCTTTGCCGCACACGTCACCGAGGAAGAAGGCCCACCGGCCATCGCCCAGGGCGAAGAGATCGTAGAAGTCGCCGCCCAGCAGGTCCGGGGAGGCGGTGTGGTAGTGCGAGGCTGCCTCCAGGCCGGGAACCTCGGGCAGCGCGGCGGGCAGCAGGCTCTGCTGGAGCACGGCGAGGGCTTCTTGGAGGCGTCTGCGGTCGGCCTCCGCCTGACGGTGCGCTTCTTCCGCCGCCCGGCGCCCTCGCAGCAGCTCCGTCTCGTAGGCGCGGCGTTCGCGGGCGTCGAAGACGGTGGTGCGGATCAGTAGCGGCTCGCCGTCGTCGCTGGTCTTGACCTTGGACGTGACAAGGACCGGCATCCGCTGATGTGCGGCGGCCTTGATGTCCAGGGCGATGCCGCTGACCTCACCCTTCATGTGCAGCGTCGGCGCGAAGTGGGTCTCGTGGTAGAGCCTGCCGCCCACCGTGAGGAAGTCGGCGAACCGCATCCGGCCCACGACCTGAGGCCGGGACAGGCCCAGCCAGTCCAGCAAGGTGGTGTTGATCTTCGCGACGGTGCCGTCCATCAGCGTCGACACGTAACCACACGGCGCCTGCTCGTACAGCTCCTCGACGCTGTCCTCCAGCAACGAGATGAACGCCGCGTCCGTGACGCCCGCCTGATGCCCCGTATCCGGGTCCTGGTCGGGCCGGCACGTCCATCGGCCGGCACCGATGAACTCGGTGATCGCCACGGCGGTGGTCTGCGGGGCGCTCAGCTGCGGGCAGTGTCCCGTCGCCTCCGACGTGCTCAGCAGGCTTCCGGGAACCGCCTGGTGAACGCATGTGCCGACCTCGCGAGGGGCGATCACGTCCAGCCTGCGCTCCAGCACCAGCGTCGGTACGGCGACCTTCTGCAGATCGTCGCCGCTGTCGGACGTCGTGCGGGCAGAGACCCGGGCCATCGCCGGGTCGGTCGCGCAGAACGACATAGCCAGCTCCTCACCGAGCTCCGGCCGATGCGGCGGGGTGAAGGCGCCACCATCACCAGCCGGGCAATCCGCTCCGGTGCGCCGGCCGCCGCGAGGACACCGACCAGGGCACCGACCCCTTGCGCACCGTGCCGGTGACGGCTGCCTCCTCGGTGACCTCGCCGGTCTCCAGTCGCACGCGCTCGACCGGTTCAACCCCGGTTCCCAAGTCGACTCGCTCGCGAGGCGTCGCCGACTTTGCTGCAGTCCACGTCGCAGACGGGGTGGTCCAGCCCCGCGAATGTCCGCTCTCGGGTGATCATCGTTACCCTCCTGCTCCTGGGTGGGGTCGCGTGCGGCTTCACGAACCGAGTAACCCGACATTCCGCGCAATAACCGGCAATCTCTCTTATTCGTGCAACACGCGGTGCTGCGGCGCCGGAGTACAGCACCTGACCTGCAGATTGCCCGATCCGGCAGCGGCGCCAAGTCCTGCACCCAGGACACCTCCGATATCACCGGCACGCCCGGGATCCAGGATCAGTTCGGCGCCGACCTCAAGCTCACCGACTACGCCCGCGGCGACCGCGGCGACCTCATGATCGGCACCGCCGAACAGATCGGCTACGAGGATCGCTGGGGCCTCGTCCACCTGCTGAGGGGCTCCGGCTCGGGCATCACGACGACAGGCTCGAAGTCGTACTCCGTGACATCTCTGAAGCTGTCGTACGCCCGACCGGGCGGCCCGTTCGCGCGCTGAAACCCTCCCCCGCGAGATGCCCGTCCAGGTCAGGGCTTGAGGGCTTCGGCGAGAGTGGCATAGCAGGCGATGATCGTGTCGAGGCCGACCAGTTCGACCACTCGCTCAACCGGCGCGGTCAGAGCCGCCATCCGCAACCAACCGCCGGCGGCGTCGGCGTCGCGGCGGGCGGCGGCCAGGACGCTGATGGCGCTCGAGTCCATGAAGGTGATCCCGCCAAGGTCAAGGACTGTCAGCCGGGCGCTCTCCTCCTCTATGCGCAGGGCCTGGCGCAGGGCGCCGGCGTTGTCGGCGTCGAGTTCGCCGGCCAGGGCGAGGACGCGGATGCCGCCGGTGGTGGTCTGGGTGATCGACAAGCGGGCGGGCTGTCCGACTGGGTGGTGAATGTCTGTCACGTGCCCTTCAACCTCGTCATTCCAGGCCAAGGCCTTCGGGCTGAAGGCCTTTCAAGGTCGACAATCCTACGGGGGATGCGTCCGGATGGCCTACTTCACAGGTGTCGACCACGGGCCAGGGTGTCGCGGTGTCCAGAGGGGTGCTCGAAGGGCGACACGAGATGGCAGAGATCTATTGAGCGCTCCCGCACAGTCGGTCACCGGCGAAGCGACCTCGGTCGGCAAGCGGGGGCGGCTCCCCCAGCACACGTGGCCGAACCGGGGGAACCTACAGCCGACCAGTCCCCTGAAGGTGAAGGCCACCTGACCGGCTTGCGGGCTGAGTTCCCGATCTCGGCAAAACGAAAACACCTGGCCCCCTTTCTTTTGCCCCGAGGGCTACGCGATGCCGACACAGCCCGGCCACGTCGGGAGAAGAGTGGGTCTGAGAAGAGTGGGTCGGTCACACGAGAGCCCCGGCCGCGGGTGCGGTCGGGGCCCTGGGGATCCGCAGGGATCAGCGAGAGTGGCCGGCGGCCTGCTCCTGCAGCAGGCCCGCGATGCGGGCCAGGTCGTCGCCGATGTTGATGACGCCCTGGATGTCAGGGGTGGATGCCCCGTTCACCGCGAGGTAGAAGGTGTGCAGGCGTCCGTGGCCGGCGTCGAGGTATCCGCCGATGCTTTCCGCGCCGACGGCCAGCCGCTCGTTGAGTGCGTCGAGGTCGGTGACCGTGCCGGTCTTCGCCCACACCTTGCCCTTGCCGGGACAGGTGGGGCGGCCGTCGCAGACGAAGGCGAGCAGGCCGTCGACACCGAGGATCGGCTGGGCCTCACGGAAGCGGTCCGCGTCCGGGGTTCCCTGCCAGTAGTGAAGCAGCTCGTTCTCCGACCGCGGGGTCACCCGGTCGACAGGATTGCCGCCGCGCCCGTCGAGGAGCTGCACCTGTGTCGGGTCGACCCCCGCCTTGCGCAGGAAGTGGTTCAGGACGGGGAACCCGTCGATGCACTG
This sequence comes from Streptomyces sp. NPDC102279, assembly GCF_044766365.1. Classification (NCBI taxonomy): domain Bacteria; kingdom Bacillati; phylum Actinomycetota; class Actinomycetes; order Kitasatosporales; family Streptomycetaceae; genus Streptomyces; species Streptomyces sp. NPDC102279. The sequence continues at coordinate 103,416 of NZ_JBIWLU010000019.1, forward strand.
GTGGCTGCCCGCTGTGACGGCCATCAGGCAGATCGCGAGGTTCGCGCCGAGGTTGTGGCTGACCTTGAAGATGAGCTTCGCGTACTCGGCGTAGACCGGCGAGACGTACGCGGCGACGCGCTGCGTTCCCGCGTAGGACCCCGGTACGAGGCCGGCCGGGTTGGGACCGGTCGGTCGAGCGGTCACCGTGACGCCTGCCCGGGCGAGCGCCTCGATCAGTGCGGTACGTCCGAAGGCAGCCGGGTCCTGGACGTTCGAGATGCGCAGCGTCGGCTGCGCGTCCGCGGCGATCGTGCCCGACAGTTTGATCCGGGTGCCGTCCGGTGACGCGGTCACCTGGATGTCCGTGGTCCCGCCTGGAGGGACGGTCCGGACGGTGGAGGTCACCTGGTAGGGCGCGACCTGGGGACGCCAGCTGAGCTGTGCGGGCCGGCCCGGAGCCGTCGGGGTGGTCAGCAGGTCGATCACGTTGTCGTTGATGATCAACGGGGTCGGCGTCGGATCGAGTGCGGCGTAGGAGGTGAAAAGCCGAGTGTCGACGGCCAGGTCGCCACGCACTTCGGTGATGCCGGAGCGGCGCACCTGACGGGCGATCTGATTGAGCCCGGCGAGCGGGTTCTCCGGGGTGAGGGTCGCGCCGGGAACGTCGTTGGCGTAGGTGTGGTCGATCGTGGTGTACGACACCGAACCGTCGGGCGCGGTCCGGCCACCCATGGTCAGGTCGCCCTTCCCGACCAGTACGAGATTGCCGTTCTGCACGGAGCCGTCGCGATGGCCGGTCGCCTGCAGGGGGGTGGTGAACCGGTGGTCGCCCCCCAGGGCGTCCCAGGCACCGGAGACGCTGACCAGTTTGGCCGTCGATCCGGGGATGAAGAACTGGTCCGGGTACTGCGAGTGGATGACGCGGCCGGTTGTGTTGTCCACCTCCAGCAGCCCCCATTGGGCGTGCTTGTAGGCCGGCTTGTTCATGATGGCGGTGATGTCGGGGCTGAGTTCGGCGCCGTGCGGGCCGATCGGTCCCGCGACGCCCATGGTCAGGGCGCCGACGACCACGGTCGAGACGGCGCCGAACCACCCGCGCCGAAAGCTGCGGCCCGGCCGGACCGAGCGGGCCTGCTGATTCTGCTGCTGTTTGAGGAGCACGGGCGCACATATACCGCGCCGGCTTTCCGCGCCACCCTCGGTTCGCCCGCCCGTTCACTCGCCCGGCCGCCTCCCGGGCCGCTTCCGGCCCAGGCCCTCCGCAGGAGAACGGGTGACCTGCGTGGATGGAGTCTGTCGTTCGGGGTCAGGGCGCGGTTGGTCAGTTGGTCGGAGGATGCCTGCCCGCGCCCGCCGACAGGCCCGTCGTGCGGGAGTGGCAGTGAGTCGCCCTTGCTTCCCTGGCGTGAGGTCGGGCTCGACCCTCGGCACCGCCGACGCCTCACCCGTCGGATCATGCCGCCCGACTCCGTCGCCCCGAAGCACGCAGCACACCGAACCGGCAGGACGCATGCCGTGCGGACCAGGCCTCGGCAGACCGTCTTCGATCAGGGCGTCGGGTCGGGCAGGACCTCCCGGACCTCTTGCGCGCAGCGGCACGCGGCGGCGAGTTCGGCCGCCCACCGCAGCGCGCCCTCACATGAGGCCACATCGATGACCGAGAACCCGCCGAGGACCGCCTTGGTCTCCGGGTAAGGGCCGTCGGTGACGGTCCCGTCGATGGCCACGACGCTCGCCCGCTGCCTTTCCAGTCCGCCCCCGAAGACCCGCACACTGGCCTCCTGAGACTCCCGCACCACCGCGTGGGCCGACTCGTCCGCCTCGGGCAACTCCTCCTCGGGGAAGGTCATCGCGCCGTCATCGAACGAGATCGGGTACCGCGCCACGTCAGGTTCCCTCGGCCGTTGGCCTCCGTCGACCGCTCCCGACGAACGCCTCCCTCCGGCCCTGGGCCTTGGGGTCCGGGGTCAGCCGCCGACGTGGATGCCAGGGCGGCGCTCGGGATCGGGTTCATTGCTGCGAATGATCTCGCGGGTGACAGGAGCGGTGTCGCCCCGGCCCAGGAGGAAGTAGCGGAACATGTGCCGCAGGGGGCTTCCTTCCGCCCACGCGAAGTAGCAGTGCGGCTGGACGCCGGTGGCGTTGCGCAGGGCGAGCAGGATCGCGGCGATGGCGTTCGGAGCTGCCGGGGCCTCGGCCCGCAGGATGCGGTAGCCGTCGACCTCGGCGCCGTGCACCGAGAGGGTTTCGCTGAAGTCGGAGGGGTCGACGACGTCGATCTCCAGGAAGAGCACGTCGGCGGGTCCGGGCACGGGGTTGTTGCCGCGCTGTTCGCGCTCCTTGTGTGCGTATTCGGCGCTGTCACCGGCCTCGCGTCGGTTGGCGATGATGTTGATGGCGTTGTCGTGGGCGAGGGTGTCGGTGATGAACTGACGTGCCGCGGCGTCGAACACGATCCGGTCGGCGCGCAGTTCGGTGGTGCGTGAGACCCGTGAGATCAGCGACACGGCGATGATGCCCGCGATGAACATGCCGGAGATGGCGATGCCGTCGGGCTTGTCGACGATGTTGGCGACCAGCGCGTAGAGGAGTACGGCGGTGAGCAGAGCGAATCCTGCTCCGGCCAAGCGGCGGTGGTTACGGACGACGGATACCGTGACGGCGAACGCGCCGGAGACCATCATGGCCAGGATGCCGGTGGCGTAGGCGCCGGCCTGGGCGTTGACGTCGGCGCCGAACGCGATCGTGATGATGATGCAGAGCCCTGTGTACACGATGACGACGGGGCGTACCGCGCGTCCCCATTCCGGGGCCATGCCGTAGTCGGGCAGGTATCGGGGCACGATGTTGATCAGCCCGGCCATCGCGGAAGCGCCCGCGAACCAGAGGATCAGGATGGTGCTGATGTCGTAGGCGGTGCCGAAGACTTCGCCGACCTTCTCATGCGCCAGCCATGCCAGTGCCCGGCCGTTCGCCTGGCCTCCGGGCTCGAACTCCTTGTGCGGGATGAGCACGGTCGTCACAAAACTCGCGGCGAGCAGGTAGACGCTCATGACGAGCGCGGCGGTGGTGAGGAGCCGTCGGGTGTTCCGGATCCGTGACTGCTTCTGCTCCTCGGGGTCGCTGCCCTTGGCGGCGATGAGAGGCATCATGCTCACGCCGGTCTCGAAACCGGAAAGGCCCAGCACCAGCAAGGGAAATGCCAGCAGTGCGGGCTCTGCCAGACTGCCGAAACCCCCTCCGCCGTCACCAAGAGCGTCCGTCCAGGCCGAGAGCGCACCGGACGTGGTGAAGACGTCGACGAGACCGATGGCGATGACTGCCGCGTTGAGCGCGAGGAACGCGACGACCAGAGGGATGGCCACCTTTACGGCCTCGCTGAACCCGAGCAGGAACACCCCTCCGAGCACGACGAGCAATGCCACGGTGAGGGCGACCTCGTGGCCGTGCAGCGCATGCGGGAAGTAGGGGTTCTCCACCACGTGCACGGACGCGTCCGCCGTGGACAGGGTGATCGTGATGATCCAGGAGGTCGCGACGAAGCCGAGCAGGACCAGGACGAACAGCTTGCCCCACCAGAACGGCAGCAAGTCCTCCAACATGGCCACTGATCCGGCTCCGTTGGGGCTCTCGCGTGTGACCCGCCGGTACATCGGCAGCATGCCCACCAGGGTCAGTGCCACGATCACCATGGTCGCGAGGGGCGACACCGCTCCGGCTGCGAGTGCGGCGATCGCCGGGACGTAGGCCAGGCTGGAGAAGTAGTCCACGCCGGTCAGGCACATGACCTTCCACCAGGCGTGCTGCTCTGTGTGGCCCTCACCTGCGGCCGGGCCGGCCGGCTGCACCCGGTGGCGCAGCAGCCACCGCGCGAGACTTCCGGTCGGCTGGGCCCGCAGAGCGGGACTTTCCATCTCTGCCGGTATGACCGGTTCGTTCGCGACCTTCATGTCCCCCATCAGCCTTTCCGTTCGGCCCTCAGTGCACCACCCGCGCCAGTCGACGGATGGCACGAGCAGCCGAGCCCTGATTATGCGGCGTACCGGAGATGCCGCCACCACCGGGACGGTCTTCGTCGCCCCTATGACGTCGCCCTCCTTCCCCGTCCTCCGACTTGGTACTCGACCGGTCCGGCTTGTACCGGCAAGGGTGGAGACAGCAAGAAGGCCGGAGGGCGGGACTCTCCAGCCCGAGCGGGGTCAGCCCGGGGTCGGCGCCCAGCCCGCGCCCAGCCCGCGCGGCGACCGGAACCCCAAGTAGTCCTGCGATGAGCCTCCGTGGGGTCCCTCCATGGAGACTCCGCAAATCTCACTTGGCCGACGACAACGCCGGCTGCTACGTTCCCGGAGGCCGTGCGACAGATCGAGGAGGTGGTACCCGTGAACGCAGTATCGACATGGGTGCTCCCCTCCGGGGTCACGGTCGGGCGATAGACAGGTCGCCCGGGAGCGCCGACGTGCACTCCCGAAAGGCATGACCATGCATTTCACTTCCGAGCAGCGCCTCGACGGCGTCCTCGAACGCGAATTCACCCTCGACGAGATCCCCGGCATCCTGTGGACGCCCGCATCGGCGTCAGCTTCCGAACCGGCCCCACTGATTCTGCTCGGCCACCCTCCCCTCGGGCTGCGCAGGATGTACCCCCGACTGGTGGCCCGGGCCCGGCACTCCGCGGCGGACGGCTTCGCCACGGCAACCATCGAACTCCCGGGAAGCGGCGACAGGCCCCGCTGGCCCGCCATCGACCAGGCCCGCACCGACCTGCGCCGAGCCATGGAGGCCGGCGAGCCGGTGAGCGACGGGATCGTGGACGCTCTCGTCCTCCCCCTGGTCGACAAGGCGGTCCCCGAATGGCAGGCCGCCCTGGACGCCCTCCTTTCGCTGCCCGAGATCGGCGGCCCGGTCGGGTACTCGGGCGGAGTGATCTCCATCGGCATCCGGCTGGCCGTGGTCGAGCCTCGCATCTCGGCCGCGGTTCTGTTCGCCGGGAGCTTCGTGCCCCGGGCGTTGTTCGAGGAGGCCCAGCAGGTAACCGTTCCTCTGCATGTCCTGCTGCAGTGGGACGACGAGGGGAACGACCGGCAGGCGGCCCTGGACCTGTTCGACGCCTTCGGTTCCAAGGAGAAGTCCCTGCACGCCCATCTCGGCGGGCACACCGGTGTCCCCCAGTCCGCGGGGGACGCGGCGGCTCAGTTCTTCACCCGGCACCTGAGGTGAGGCCAGGCCGTCGGATCGCCGGCAGCTGACGTAGACCGGCCTACCGCGCATCGCGGACAGGTCGTCCCTGCCCTCCGCAGCTCTCTGCACCGCGGGCCCCGCCGAACTCCCGGCAGGGCCCGCGGTGCTTGACGTCATCAACTGACGGTGGCCACACGGCCGTGACACTCATCCCTCCTCCGAAACCCTCAGGTCGACTCGGCGACCTGTCGACCCAGGTCGAGTTCGACGCCGTCCGGACGCTGAAGCCCGAGATCGAACAACCGGCGCACCCGGTGGGTGTTCTCCGGTCGGCCCGAGGTGCGGAAGAAGGTCGCGAGGCTGGCGGCGGACTCCTCGTCAGGGATCGGCACGCTGGCGTCGATGAGCTCCTTGATCCCCGCCACCGCCACCTTGTCGAAGCCGGCGATACGGCGGGCGAAGGTGTCGACGAAGTCTTCCAGTTCGCCGGCGGGCAGGACCCGGTTGACGTAGCCGTACGCCGCTGCCAGGTCGGCCGGGAAGTCGTCGCCGCCCAGCAGGATCTCCATGGCGCGGCCGCGGCCCACCAGGCGGGCCAGCCGGCCCATCGGGTTGCCGCCGGGTACCGATCCCGTCCCCACCTCGAACTGGCCCAGGACGGCGTTCGGACCAGCGAAGCGGATATCGGTGGCCAGCACGAACTCACTACCCGCCCCCCGGGCCCGCCCGTTGATCGCGGTGACGGTCACCACGGGCACTCGGCTGAGGCGGACCAAGTCGTCCGCGTAGGGGTGCAGTCCGGTGGGGCCGGGTTGCATGCCCGCAACTCGGGCCTGGTCGGACAGCATGTCCCAGTGGGCCATGAAGAAGTCGGGGTTGGCACTCCGGAACACCACGACCGTGAGTTCGGGGGCCTGCTCGATTCGGGTCACCAGATCGGCAAGCTGCTCGACACTGTCGGCGTCGTAGAGATTGAGGTCCCCATTGGCGAACGTCACCTGCCAGTAGGAGGCCGACACCTCGGTCACCTGAAACTGCGAAACATCGCTCATAGCAGGACGGTAGGAGCGGGTAGCGCGGTCTCACCTGTCCGCCCAGGACACTCCACGTGAAGTTCGCCCTGATAGCGGACAGCCGGCGGCCTTGGCCGAGGGCAGCATGGCCAGGGCGACCGTCGACGCCATCTCGTACTACGAGGCCCACGGCACTGCGTATGCGCCCCTCTCCCCCGGACTCCGAAGTCGACCACGGCTCGCAGGCGGCAGGCGCCGACTCCACCGCCCCGCCGCTACCCCGTCGGGGGACGGGTAGCGCGGCCACACGCTGAGACGGGTGCCGTGAAGCTCGGGGCCGTCAGGGTTCGTCGGCACGCGATCCACCCCTTGACAGGCAGTGGCCTGGCGAGCCTAGGTTGACCATGTCCCATGGAAACCGAATGTTCGGTCGGTACGCAAGGTGGTGGAGATGACGACCCAAGTGCCAGGCTCGGCACCGAGTCCGGTCGAGGCCATGTTCGCCGCGGACGAGGCATCACGACGGCTCGGCATCGAGCTGATGCAGTACGGCGAGGGGACGGCCGCGGTCCGGATGGCCGTGACCCCGGCCATGGTCAACGGGCACAAGATCGCCCACGGCGGCTACCTGTTCCTCTTCGCCGATACGGCCTTCGCCTGCGCCTGCAACACGCACGGACCCGTGACGGTCGCCGCGGCGGCCGACATCGACTTCATCGCCCCCGCGTATGAGGGCGATGTCCTGGTGGCCACCGCGGCGGAACGCACCCGGTTCGGCCGCAGCGGCATCTACGACGTGACCATCCGCCGCGGCGATGAAGTCATCGCCGAGTTCAGAGGCCGCAGCCGCACCCTCCGCGCTACGCAGAACCGCGAGGCGCAATGAGCGGCGGACCTGCCGTCGCTGCCGGACTCGATGGCAGGTGGTTCACTGTCGACCCGGACGGTGCCGTATCCACGAGCCGCCCGTCCGCAGCGGCCGTGCCGGCTCACAGGCAAGGCGCCTGACGGGTTTCCAGAACCTGAAGTGCGCTACGCAGAAAGGCTGTTGGCCCCACCCGCAAAGGTCAGGCAGGGCCAGGTAGGGCCAGAATTTCACGCCTCGCCGCAGACGCGCCGGCGACCGCTCGGAGTTCGGCAGGTCTGTCCGCCTGGCTCAGGCCTGTTCGCCAGCAGGCTTGAGGCGAAGGGCGGAGACGAGGAAGAAGATGCCGCCGAGGAGGGCGTAGCCCGCGATATTGGTGAGTGTGGCGCCGTCCTTGCTCGCCTGGGCGACGAAGGACGCACCGGCGAGGGTGGAGATGCTGCCGCTCGCGATCATCGCCCCTTGCCCGCCCAGTCGACGCCGGACCACGCCCACGGCGACCTGGGTGATGCCTGCGGTGATGGCCCAGATACCCCAGACCTGCAGGACGGCCTGGATACCGGATGCAGCGGCGACGGCAAGGGCGACGCCGGTCAGCGCGCTGAGCGCAAGGTTCACGTACAACCCCCTTACCGGGCCGCCGTCGGCCCGGGCGGAGCGTAGGTCGACGACTGCGCAGGCCGCGTCGAACAGGGGATAGAGCACCAGGAGCGTGACGCTGATCGGGCCCAGGGTGTCGGCCGTTGTGAAGAGCAGGCCGGCCCAGACGGCGGCGAACGCGAAGCGCAGGAGGTACAGCCTGCGCAGGGCTGCGGTGACGCTGGTGGGAGCGTTGACGACAAGCGTGTCCATGACGGATCCGGCTTCTGTGAGTACTGGTCCTCGGACGGGGCGCGGACCAGTTGGACTTGGGGGCGTGACGGCGCCCGCGCACCTCATCGAGGGAGAACGTTCGGTCTCTTTCCATGGTTGTGAGAAACGCCGCCCTTGTCAAGACCGAACGTTCTCCCTCGCGATTGATAGGGTGGGCGGCATGAGTCGGAGCACAAAAGGTGGAGGCCCGTCCGAGGCCCGGTCGAGGCTGCTCGGGACGGCGATCAAGATCTTCTACTCGGAGGGGATCCACTCCGTCGGCATCGACCGCATCATCGAGGAAGCTCAGGTCACCCGGGCCACGCTGTACCGGCACTTCGCGGGCAAGGAAGACCTCGTCCTCGCCTACCTCGACCAGGCCGACCAAGGCATCAGGGCCCAGATTTCGGCTGCCGCGGAAAGCAGCCCGTCCGCGGACGACAAGGTGCGCGCCGTCGGCCGCTCCATCGCCGAAGGCATTCAGTCGACGGGCTTCCGCGGCTGCGCCTTCCTCAACGCGGTGGCCGAGTATCCCGACCCCGCGCACCCGATCCACCAGGCCGTCCTCGCGCACCGGCAATGGTTCCTCGACACCGTCACAGACTTGCTGGCGCAGGTCGGTGACACGCCCGCCGAGGCGGCGGGCCGGCACTTCGCCATGCTGAGAGACGGAGCCATGGCGGCCGGCTGCCTCTTCGACCCCGAGCTGATTGTCGAGACGTTCTTGCACGGCGTCGAAGGAATTGTGCAGACGCGCTCCGCGGTCCATTCGTCGCACTGACGGCCCGCCTACTGCGCCCCGCCCGTTGCGCCCGCTCGCAGACGTTGACCCGGCGGGCCCGTCAGCGCACGGGCCGGACGCGGACCCCGCAGAACTGCGATACTCCCCGCGCGGGTGCGGCACCGTCTTCCGTAGCGCTTTGCGGGACTTCTGAGCGTCAGCTGAGGACGGGCTCTGCCGATGGACGCGGCGAGGGCAGGGTCAGGGTCAGCCGAGTTCGGTGAGCGCCGCGCGGAGCCGGTCCAGGGCCGTTCGGGACAGTTCGCCGAGTCCCTGCTCGTTGTCGGGGGCGACCCATGCGGCGAACGCCTCTTTGAAGGCGAGCATGCCCACCTCGGCGCCCAGGGCGGCCACCAAGTCGGGTACGCCCCGGGCCCGCAACGCATCCGCCATGGCGGCGGCCACGCCGACCTGCTTGAGCTGGTCGCGTTCCTGGAGTTCGGCGCTGGTCGCGATGACGGCGTGGAGCCGGGGAGCGAGTTCGCGGTTGAACGATGTCATCGCCCCCGCCGCCCGTTCCAGTCCCGAGGCGACCGCGGACAGAGGGGTGGCCTGAGCGGGTGCTGCGGCGATGCCCTCGGCCAGCAGCCGTGACAGCGTCTCCTGGCCGGCCGCGAGGACATCCCTCTTGTCCGGGAAGTGCCGGTGGAAGGTGCTCTTGGTGAGCCCGGCGCGTTGGGCGATCTCCACGACGGTCGTGTTGTCGTAGCCCTGCTCGGAGAAGAGCTGGAGTGCGGCAGTGACAAACCGTTCGCGCGCGTCAGGTTCCCATCGAGGCATGTCGCGATCTTAGCAATGGGACGTTGGTCGCATCACGCTGTACAGTGATGGGACCAACGTCCCATCACATGTGGAGATCTCCCATGCGTGTCTTCCTCACCGGTGCCAGCGGCGGAATCGGCTCCGCGGTACTTCCCGAGCTTCTGTCCGCCGGGCACGAGGTCCTCGCCCTGGTCCGCTCCGAGACCTCGGCCCAGGCCGTCACGGCCGCCGGTGCCACCGCTGTGCGCGGCGACCTCACGGATCCCGAAAGTCTGCGTGCCGGCGCCGAACAGGCGGACGGTGTCATTCACCTCGCCTTCAACAACGACTTCACGAACATCGAGAAGTCCATTTCCGAAGAGGCCGTGGCCATCGAGACGTTCGGCTCCGCGCTCAAGGGCAGCGGCAAGCCGTTCGTCGTCGCCTCCGGCACCCCCATCGTTCCCGGCCGCCCATCGACCGAGGACGACCCGATGGCCACTGACGGCCCGATGGGCGGTCGCGGCCGCAACGCCCAGGCGGTGCTCGACCTGGCGCAGGAGGGCGTGCGCTCCGCGACCGTGCGCCTGCCACGGTCCGTCCACGCGGCGGACGGCCGCTTCGGATTCGCGTCCTTCCTCGTCGCGACCGCCCAGCGCACCGGAGTGTCCGGCTTCGTCGGCGACGGCACCCAGCGCTGGCCGGCCGTGCACCGCCTCGACACAGCCCGGCTCTTCCGCCTGGTCCTGGAGAACGCCTCGCCCGGGACGGTCGCGCACGCGGTCGCCGACGAGGGCGACACCATGCTCTCCATGGCTGAGATCATCGGGCGCCGCCTCGGCCTGACCGTCAACGCCGTGCCGCCGGAGAGCTTCGGATTCCTCGGCACCATCTTCGCCCTGGACCAGCCGGCCTCCAGCGCCGTCACCCGCGAGAAGTTCGACTGGCAGCCCACCCGTCCGAGCCTCCTCGAAGACCTGGAGACCGGGCAGTACCTCGCCTGAGCTCACGGCATCGGGCAGCTCGTACGCTGCTGTGCGACCGGCCTGTACCGGGGTGTCGGGTGGCTGTCCTCCACGAGGAACGCCACCCGACACACCGTCGCCTCACCCGCGCATGCGCCATGGGAGCCGCCGGTTGCCCTGGTCGGTCCGCACGGAGGCCCGCCGGCAGGGGACAGCGAGTGCGCCTCTGCGGATCGCGGACGGATCTCGGCCGACGGTTGACGTGATGGCGCCGGGACCGGCTGCGGCTGCGGCTGCGGCTGCGGCTGCGGCTGCGGCTGCGGCTGCGGCGACACACTGGCGTCTTCGGGTCCCGTTGGCCAGGCGCGTGTCGGGTGAAGATACGGGCGGGCGAGACCTTCGGCCCTTCGTCGGCAACGTGCAAGCGTGTCGGCGGGGTCGAAGCGGCCGCTGTCCCCAATTCGCGGTCGTTCTCGGTACTCCCGCCGCGCGGGAAGGCTGAGCGAGACCTGTGATCCATTTCGTACTGCTGATCGTCTGTGCGGTGGCGATCTACCTCTCCTGTGAGTGGTTCGTCAACGCCGTGGAGTGGCTGGGTGAACGGCTGAACGTCGGGAAGATGGCCGTCGGCACGATCCTCGCCGCTTTCGGGACCGCGCTGCCGGAGTCGGTGGTCACCCTCGTGGCCGTGACCACCGGCGCCACCGACGAGGCCAAGGACATCGGCGTCGGCGCGGCGATGGGCGGGCCCCTGGCGCTGTCCACGATCGCCTACGGTGTGACCGGGGCGATGTTGATGCGCAAACGCCGCAGGGAACGCATCTCTGCCGGCACCGAGTTGGACGTGGCTCCTGCCGGTGCGAAGGGCGAGGAGGCGCTGGGCAGCGCCGCGGACATGAAGCGGCTGGCGAAGGACCAGAAGTGGTTCCTGCCGATCTTCGCCGTGAAGGTGGCTCTCGGGCTGGTCGCCTTCGCGTTCAAGCCGGTGCTGGGCCTGCTCTTCTTCGCGGCCTACGCCGTCTACTTCTGGCAGGAGATCCGCGGCGGTGACGACGAAGGGGACGAGGGCCCGGAGCTGGAGCCGCTGAAGTTCCAGCCGAAGGCCCCTTCGCCCAGTACCTGGGCGGTGGCTGCACAGACCGCTCTGACCCTGGTGGTCATCTTCTTCGCCTCGCAGCTGTTCGTGAAGCAACTGGACGCGATCGGCCCGATGCTGGGCCTGTCGGCAGCCGTGACCGCGCTGTTGCTGTCTCCCGTCGCGACGGAGCTGCCGGAAATCATGAACGCGGTGATCTGGGTGCGCCAGGGCAAGACACAGCTCGCGTTGGCGAACATCTCCGGCGCCATGATGATCCAGGCCACCGTGCCGTCCGGGCTCGGTCTGCTGTTCACGCGCTGGGATTTCGACGCGGCGCTGCTGTGGTCCGGGCTGATCACCATGGCGGCGATCGTCTATCTCCTGGTGACCATGCGAGGCCACAAACTCACTCCGGCGCGCCTCACGGTCGCGGCGGGCTTCTACTTGGTCTTCGCCCTGGGCCTCATCCCGATCCTCAGCTGACCGAGCCCGCTGACCAACTGCGAGGCCTCGAAGGGCGAGTCGGCGCGTCACTCCTCATCGAGGGATGTCTGACGGGCAAGGAACTCCTCGAACGCAGCCCGCTGCTTCGGATCCATGAAGCCCTGGCGGACATCGCGGGCGCTCTCCTGCAACCGGCGCGCCTCGTCGGGGTCCAGCAACTCGGCGACCACCACGCCTTTGCGAGCGACCGCCGTGCGCCCTCCTACGCGACGGCGAAAGAGCGTGAACGCGCCGAACTCCGCTGGATGGGCCAGTTCCGACTCCTGCGCGACAGCCCCGCTCTCGCCCCCGACGCCGCTCGTCGAACAGGCGGTGGGGGCCCAGTGCTCCCAGAGCGCCAGCGTCGCGGCGGGCACCAGTACCGCACGTTCCGCCTCCTCACGCCCCTCCCACAGGAACGTGACAGTGACGGGCTCGCCCACCGCGTCGGCCAACCCGAGCACCGTCTCCATCTCATCGTCGGTCGGGTAACCCACCACTACATCGATCTCAATGCCCATGACGCCCGAGGCTACTGGCCACCTACGACATACCAGGCCGAAGTTCCTGGGCCTCCTCACAGCTCCCGCCCGCTGACGGTGCCCGGAAGGCTTCCCGCGCCATCGGGTGGCCGCCTCGGCCGTCCGGCCGACCCGGTCTCCTCCTGCCGGGTCGCACCTCGCCGGCTCGTGCAACCGTTGTGGTCCAAGTCGGCGCGGGTCAGTCCGGCTTCCGGCATCTGCTCCTTGCGCGACGGCAGTCGGGGCACCGTGCGCAGGCGTGTGCCGAGCCGTACACCACCACGACGCGCCAGCACCGGGTGGCTCTGCCCGCGGGAGGGGACAGTCGTCTCCCGCCCGAACGCTCTGCGCGCCGGTGCACAGCGCTGCCATTTCGGCCGCCAGTGTCACGGCCGTCATCGTTCTCCGTCCCCGCATCCGCTCCCCCGCCGCCGGACAGGCCCTCTCCGCGCTGCGAGACGGCCTTCGGCAGGGATGTCGAGAACGGTGCGACGGCTCCGTCCCAGGAGCAGAAGGACCCCCGTGGCCGCTCAACCCTCAGGAGCTCAGGATGACGAACGACCGGATCGCCGAGATCCTCAACCGCCCGCTGAGCCAGGAAATGCTGGCTCGTGACCTCTGTCGTCTGGCCTACGTGGCCAAGGACGGGACCCCGCGGAGCATCCCGATCGCGTTCGCCTGGAACGGCGAGCAGGCCGTGATGTGCACGTCGAGGAACGCCCCGAAACTGGCCTCGCTCCGTCAGAACCCGACCGTCGCCATGACGATCGACACCGAGGCGCACCCGCCCACCATCCTCCTCGTGCGCGGCACCGTTGAACTCGACGAGGTCGACGGCATTCCCGAGGAGTACCTCGAGATCAACGGCTCCTACGAGATGACGGCCGACCAACGGGTCGAGTGGGAGGCCGAGGTTCGCTCGCTCTACGACGGCATGGTCCGCATCGTGATGACACCGACGTGGGCAAAGCTGATCGACTTCGAGACGACCTTGCCCAGCGCCGTCGAGGAACTCGTCCAGCAGCGTGCGGAACGTCAGCGGCAGAAGGGCCACGACAGCGTGCGGTCGGACGAGACGGGAGCCTCGAAGTCATGACCATCCGGCTCATGGAGCGGGCCACCCAGCGGCGACAGGAAATCCCCCGGTGACGGCGCGCTTCCGCAAGTGAGCTCTGCTGCGGGGACGGGTGTCAGAGCGGACCGATACGGTCGCCGCATGAGAGCTTCAGGAACGTTCACCGTCAAGGCATTCGTCCCGACCGAGCTGCAACCGAACCCCGCTGTTTCCACCGCGCTCCCGGTGGGTGTCGCGACGATGGAGAAGCATTTCGAAGGTGAGGTCACCGGCCTCTCGGCAACCCTGTTCACCGCCGCGTTCGACCAGTCGACCGGCGTGGGTACCTATGTGGCCATGGAGTCCTTCGAAGGCTCGCTGCGCGGCAGGACCGGAACCTTCAACTTCGCTCACTCGGCGACCACGACGGGTACCGACCGGACGGCGGAGTTCTTCACCATCGTTCCCGCGAGCGGGACAGGTGAACTGGCCGGGATCCGCGGTGCTGGAGGAATGGCCGTCGACGCCGACGGCACCCATCGGATCTGGTTCGACCACGAGCTGGAAACGGGCCGGTGACGGGCGCAGGGGGGCCGGCGAACCAGGTCCGTCCGACGAGTTGAGCTGCTGACACCCACGGGGCCGAAATCCCGTCGAGTTCGGCTTGGGCGACGCCTACTCTGCTGACATGGCCCACGCAAGGACCTCGTACGTCTGTCTGCCCTGCCGGGCCTCCTACAAGCAGCCCTACGACAGGCACAGGCAGCGAATCTGCCCGCGCTGCACGCAGCCGCTCATCCACGTGGGCTCAGCATTCGCCACACCCCGCCGTCGGGACACCGCAGCCTGGCGGACGCTGTCCGTGCTGCTGCACGCCGGCGTCCGCTTCCACAAGAGCTGCTGCGGCGGTCCCGGCTACCGGCCCCGCACCTTGAGTGAGGTACGCGAGCGGATGACGTACGCCCGGCGCAGCGGCGAGTCCTTCGCGAGGGCGCTCGTGCGCTACGAGGTGCCGTCGTCTTCGCCTCTCGGATGAGATGAGCGAGCGCTGCCTGCCCCGTCTCGGTGGGCTGCAGGGCAGTCTCACCTTGTGCGGGCATGTCGGCGAGCCTCGAAGGAGCGGGTGGTTCGGCCGGATCGCCTCCGGCCCGACTGCCCGTGACGCTTACACCAGCGGGACCCTTCACCTGCGATGCAGGCACTGCCTGGGGCCGCCCCGGCCACGGCACACGGCCGGTGGGCCTCAGGAGAGCGGCCAACTCCGCAGCGCCGCGTCCGCCATCTCCTGGAGCTCATCCCGGCCGACGCCGCTCGCTGCTTGTACGGCGATGCCGTAGCCGAAGGTGGTGAGGTAGCGGGCCAGGAGTCCCGGGTCGATCTGCTCAGGCAGGTCGCCGTCGTCGACGGCGCGCTGGAACCGCTCTCGGATGCGGGAGTAGCCGTCGTTGCGCCAGGCGATGAGGAGGTCGCGGACTTCCTGCCCTGCGTCGCTGGTGGTCAGGGCACTTTGAACGCCGAGGCATCCGTTGGGGTTGGCCGGGCGGGTGGTGGTTCGGATGGTGCCGGCCAGGATTGCGGCGGCGACGCCGAGGGCGGTCGGCTCCTCCAGGGCTCGGGCCAGGTAGGCGCTCGGGCCTTCGGTGTAACGCTCGAGGGCCTTGCGGAACAGCTTCTCCTTGTTGCCGAAAGCTGCGTACATGCTGGTGGTGGAGATGCCCATCGCACTGGTCAGGGTGGCCGTGCTGGCTCCCTCGTAGCCGTGCTTCCAGAAGACGAGCATGGCGCGCTCGAGAGCTTCGTCGGTGTCGAATCCTCGCGGTCGGCCGATGGGGCCGTTCTGTTTCGTCTCCACTCCCCCACTCTACCGCTTCCGCAGCGATCGCTACGGAAGTGCTAACGTTCGAGTTCTGCAGCGATCGCTGCAGAAATTGAGGGAGGTACCCACATGGGACTGCTTGAGGGCAAGACCGCTCTCGTGACCGGGGGCAGCACCGGAATCGGCCTGGCCAGTGCCGTCCGGCTGGCCGCCGAAGGCGCGCACGTGTTCGTCACCGGCCGTCGCAAGACCGAACTCGACGCGGCTGTAGAGGTGATCGGTGAAGCTGCCACCGCGGTGACCGGCGACATCTCGAATCTGGCCGACCTCGACCGGCTCTACGACACGATCCGCAGCCGGGGGCGGGGCCTGGACGTCCTGTTCGCGAATGCCTCCATCGCCTCGCTCGTGCCACTGGAGCAGGTCACCGAAGAGCACTTCGACACCCTCTTCGGCATCAACGTCCGGGGCACCCTGTTCACCGTCCAAAAGGCGCTGCCACTGCTCAACGACGGCGCGTCGGTCATCTTGAACGGCTCCACCAACGTGGACGTCGGCGATGAGGGGCTCGGCGTGTACGCGGCGACCAAGGCAGCGACCCGGTCGCTCGCCCGGACCTGGGCCAACGAACTCAAGGGACGCGGCATCAGGGTCAACACCATCACGCCCGGCCCGACCGACACGCCCGCGCTGTCGGCGCTCACCCCTGCCCCGGAACGGTTCAAGGAGCAACTGGCGACGCGTGTGCCACTGGGCCGGCTCGGACGCCCCGACGAGATCGCCGCAGCCGTTGCCTTCCTCGCGTCCGGGCAGAGCAGCTTCGTCACCGGTTCGAGCCTGTACGTCGACGGCGGCCTGAACCAGATCTGAGAGGCGCGACCACCCATGACAACCATCGGGATCATCGGCGCGGGCGAGGTCGGCAGCCAGGTCGCCCGTGCGGCAGTGGCCCACGGATACGAAGTCGTCATCGCCAACTCGCGGGGACCCGAGACTCTGGAAGAACTCGTCGCTGAGCTCGGCCCGTCAGCGCGCGCCGCACACGCTGCGGATGCCGCGGCCGCCGGCGATTTCGCCGTCGTGGCCGTACCCCTCAAGGCCGTCAACGACCTGCCGGTCGAAGAGCTCGCAGACAAGATCGTGCTGGACACGAACAACTACATGCCCTGGCGCGACGGCCACTTCGATGTCATCGACTCCGGTGAGAAGACAGTGCTCGAACTGCGCCAGGAGCACCTCCCGGCTTCACGGGTCGTCCAGGCGTTCACTCACATCCAAGCTCCCCGCATCACCACCGCGGGCCGTCCCGCCGGCGTCCCCGACCGGCTGGCACTACCGACCTCGAGTGATGCCCCGGAAGCCGTCGCACTCGTGACCCGGCTGTACGACCGGTTCGGATTCGACACCGTGGACAACAGTCCGCTGAGCGAGTCCTGGCGCACTGCTCCTGGTCAACCCGCCTGGACCGAGCTGGCGCATCAGACCCGCGACGAATTGTTGGCCAACCTGACGAGAGCGCTGCGCGTCGGTCGGAAGTGACTGACTCCGACCGGCGGATCTCACCCTCGGCGATGGTCGGCGCGGCAACGCCGTGGTGAGCGTCTCGCCTCCTCTCCATCCCTCGCGGCTCCGATACGGAGTTGCTCCACAGAAGGGTCACCTACATGTCCGACAGCGATCTGCGCGCGTTCTACCTGCGCTACATCGAGGCGCTCAACGCCCACAAGTTCGACGGCATGGACGAGTTCATCGACGACCGGACCACCCTCAACGGTGAGCCGGCCACCCGGGACGACCTCATCGCGGTGCAGCAGCAGGACGTCGACGCGGTCCCGGACCTGCACTGGGAGCTCCGGGAACTGCTCTTCGACGGGGACCGTCTGGCGGCGCGCCTGGTCAACACCGGTACCCCGGCCAAGACATGGCTTGGCGTGACTCCCACCGGCGCTGCCTCGTTCGAGATCACCGAGTACGCCATCTACCAGGTTCGCGGCGGACGGTTCGTGCACATGACCGCGCTGCACGACGCCGGCGAACTTCTCCGGCAGCTGACCGGCTGACCTCCGACGTCAGCGACAGCAGTTCAACGAACCGTCCGAACAACACCAACGGCCGCTCAAGCCGCACAGCTCGTGAGGATACGCATGACCATCACACTGATCACTGGCGCCAACAAGGGCATCGGCTTCGAGACAGCCCGACAGCTTCTGGCATTGGGCCACGTCGTCTACATAGGCGCCCGTGACGCCGAACGAGGTGAGAAGGCCGCGGCGACGCTCGGCGCACGCTTCGTACAGCTCGACGTGACGGACGACGCATCGGTGGACGCCGCGCTGGCGACGATCGACGCGGCTGAGGGCCGGCTCGACGTCCTGGTGAACAACGCGGGCATCCTGGCGGACGGAGTCGTCGACGGGCCCACGGCCCTGCGGGCCTTCGACACCAACGCGGTGGGCATGGTGCGCGTCACGGAAGCGGCGCTTCCCTTGCTGCGCCGGTCCTCGAACCCCACCGTGGTCACCGTTTCCAGCAGCGCCGGGTCGTTCTGGGCGGTCACCAATCCGGAACGGCCTGAGTTCAACCTCCCGTTGGCGATCTACTCCGCGTCCAAGTCCGCAGCCACCATGCTCACGGTTCAGTACGCCAAGTCCCAGCCAGGCATCAAGTTCAACGCGGTCGAGCCCGGGACCACCGCGACCGACCTGACCGCGGCATTCGGGATCGGAAGGACGCCGCAGGAGAGCGCCAGGGTCGTCGTGCGCTACGCGACTCTCGACGCGGACGGTCCGAGCGGAACCTTCCAGGACGACAACGGACAAGTGCCCTGGTAGTCATGGGGATACGGTAGGCAGCGCAGCCCCGTCCGGACGGATCCGGGACGGGGCTGCCATGAAGTGTGTGGTCGTGAGGGGCGGTCACCTGCGCCACGGAAGCCAAGTTCGCGAGACACATCCCGTCACAGGACTGGCGCCCTGGCCGCCGGAGCGACTGATCCGAACGGCCCGCCGAGATGTGCGCGGCACCTCAACGGGCCGGTGGCTCAGGGATCTTGGGGAGGACGTTCTCGGCGATGTCGAGGAGAACACTGTCGTCCGGGAGCGCTCCGGACGTGCTCCACACGGTGATGTCGCAGAAGCCGCCTCGGTCGTGACGGTCCAGGGCCACGGACAGCGTCCTGGCCAGGGGCCCTTGTTCGACCGGTCCTCCGGTGCTGCTGCCCCCGAGATTGATCTCGATCTTCATGGTGTAGTCCGAGGCGAGGACCGCGGGCCGGCCGAGAACCTTGAGCGTCCTGATGTTCTGCTCGTTCCCGAATTTCATCAACTTCACGTACTGCTCGGTCGACAGGTCGTTGTACGTGGCCGAGACATTCACGGTGTACGTGTCGAACCTGACCTCGGCCTCCGGTTGGGCGACCTTCCCGTCCGTCAGAGGAGCGGTGCCGTTGGTACCGGAGACAGTGGTCGCGGTCTCTCCAGGCGTCCCAAGAAGCTTGGCCAGGTCCGGCCGGTTGAGGGCGTTGCACAGCTCCTCGCCGGTCACGGCCTTGGGTGTGTTCTTGTATGCCTTGGGAAGCGCCTCGTGAGTCTCGTCCGAACACGACGCGGGCTGTGGCGTGTTGTTCCCGGACGGCACGAAGCGCGGGGACAGCCACAGCACGGCCGCGATCGCCCCGAACACCGCCACCGCCGCGAAGGCCTGGCCCCATGCGTTGTGCTTCTTCTCCGGAGTGCCCGGCCTGGGGCGCGGCCCGTTTCCGCCCTCGGGCAGGGGCTGGGACTGGTGCCCGAGTTGGTGCCCGAGAAGAGGCTGGGGCTGGTGCCCTAGTTGGGGGTGGGGCTGGTGCCCAAGCTGGCGCTGGGGCTGTGGCTGGGCGGTAACGTCGGCTGCCGCCCCGCCGACGGAGGCCGCGGGACTCGGGTGCCGACGGGCGCGCAGGGCCCGGATCACCACGAAAACGCGCACGGCGGTGGCCACGAGGAACACCAGGCCGATACCGGCCGCGACCCGATTGTGCTCGCTTACTGCGAGATACATGATGCGTACCCCGAAAACCGACCCGACCGCGATGAGCAGGGGCTCGCGGACCCAGAACGGCAGGAGACGGATGAGGAAACCGAGCATCCGGCGATCTCACCAGAACAAGATCACATCCGCCGTGATGGAAGCCACAATTCCGGGTAGGAGCACTGCCCGGCACAGCTCGACCGACGACCGCCCGCGCCATCTGGCTCACGTGCGGTCGACGTGGAGGCCGGACGATCAGGGCTTCGTGACAGCCGTCGAGGCGCAGTGCCGAGGCCGTTCTGGGGGCCGTCGTCGGGACCGGTGATGAAGCCGTCGAAGAACATGGCCACGCAGAGCACGGAACGGGACACGATGAGTTCTCGCGCTGTGACGCACTGTGGATGTGCCGAGCAATGAATGAGGCTGCGTCTTCTCGGATTCACGCTTCTCCCCACCGACCGACCGTCGGCGAGCCCGGGAGGCAGCGTGATCCCGTTCGGCGCCCGCCGGCATCCACCTCGCCTCCCCGCTCGAACGCTGGATCGTCGACACGCTGTCTCATCGGAAGCTGGAGAGTCTGGTGAGTTCGGGCGCGCTGGTGCGGGCAACTCCTCCGGAGCACGGGATCGTTCGTGCTCATCCTTCACTCGGAGCTCTCCTTTCGGTGCGACAGGACGGAACCGGCACCCGAGGCCGCAGGCCCTCCAGTGCCGCCGGCCCTGGTGATGGTTTCTGGGGCCTGAGGACGTTCCCGCAGGGCACGGCCGTGCCGTGCCTCGCCCAGGTCCGGACGGCAGCGGCATCCGTCCCATTCCGCCACACCGTGGGCGGCGTAAGCTGAACACCAGGTCCCCAGTCCCCGGTCTGTCACACACACGGCCCGTGCCGCAGGATGTCTTTCTGTCCCGGCCACGCATACCGCGCGCGATCGACGAACGCCGGGAGGACACGATGGGACACAGCGTCCAGCAGGCAACGCTGACACAGACCGATCACCGGCACGCTCCGGGCTCCGCGCCCGGTGCCGGGGGGAGCATGGCTCTGCGCTTCGAATTGCCCACCACTTCGGACAGCACGACAGCGATGGAACACATGCTCCGCGCGGCCCTCGCCACCGTCGGAGCCCCCGCCCAGGTGGTGCACGCCCTCGTCGTGGCAGCCCGTGCCTCCTCTCAATACATCCAGCTGCATACGGCTGCGCCGTTCTACCAACTGATACTGGACGCGGATATGGATGGCGTCACGCTGGCCCTCACGGACTACGTACCGCCGGTCTTCCCCGCCCAGCCCGCCTGGCACCCCGCGCCGGCCCACTCCACACCGCGCTGCACCGGCCCTGAGAATCCGATCTCGGGCACCCTGCAGCTCCACCGCAGCACCGACGGCTACACCCAGCTCACTGCCCACAGCCCCTGGAGGACCGCAGACCGCTGAAACGGCCGAACAACGGCATGTCAGGACGTCGCCGCGGGTGCGAGGCCGAACTCCCCCGCACCTTCTGATCTCCCCACGAAGGACTCCGCGTCGCACACCGCAGCTTTGCCGCCCAATGGATGGGTTCCGGGCCGGCACTCGGACTCAAGGGCGCTCACAGGCGCTTGCGATACCAACGCTCCGCGTACGGCTCGTGATTGTGTGGCACGGTCCGCTCGTAGCCGTTGCGCTCGTACAGCGACCACGCCTCCGTCAGGTCGCTGCGAGTGTCGAGCAGCATGATGTGGGCACCGAGCGCCCGCGCCGCATCTTCAGCGGCCGTGAGGAGGGCCGGGCCGCCACCGGTGCCACGCGCTTCCTTGAGTACGAAGACCCGCTTGAGCTCGGCGGCCAGTTCCGTCGGCTCAGCCTGTGCCGCGCCGTGGGCGTTGCCGTTGCCGTTGCCGTTGCCGTTGCCGTTCAGGAGGTGCACACCGGCGGTGCCCGCGGGAGCGCCCCCGTATCGACCGACTAGGAGCATCCCCGCAGGAGGCGCGAGCGTGACGTGGTCGTTTGATGCGACGACCTCGCGCTCCAATTCGTCGACCGGGGTATCCCGTCCTTCGTGCACCTGGAACCAGCGGTCGCTGACCTCTGTGTAGTACGCGCGCCACAGGGCGAGTGCGACGGAGGAGTCGGAGGCTTCAGGGGAGACGGTCCAGGCACTGATCATGCGAGCCATTCTCGGGTGACCGCAGCTGTGCACGGCAAGCGGATTTCGCTCCTGGTTCCATGGCGCTCGGTCTGCCGTCCCTGCAGCGCAGAACGTGGCGCGACGCCCAGGCGCTGGACAGGCTGCCTGCGACCACTCGCATGAGATCATCCGTCCATGAGCGGTGATCTGGAAGTGAGTGCTCTGGCGATCAACGTCACGATCCCGGAGGCGCTTCGCTGGACGGACACTCGGCGCGGTGAGGCGTTCACGCTGACGACGCTCAACGTACGGCTCCTCCCGGACGGTCGTCTCGCCGCAAAGGCTTATGGTCGACCAGTCGCCGGAGGGCGGGGCGCGTACGTATCGTTTCCCGTCCCCGACCGGCCCGAGTTTGCGGACTTGATCGCCAACGCCGCCAGCCGTGCCGGGGTGTTGTGGGCCGCTCATCGCGGTCTCGACTGAAGCCGGCCCGATTCACGAGTGAAGTCGACGTGAGGGTCGTCGATTTCACTTCCGGTGCGCAACCGGGATGGGTAGGCCTTCACCGTCCTGCTCGTCCGGCCGCGACCGGTCCTCCCTTGGCGCGATGCTCGTTGCCGTTCCCCACCCCCCTCCCCCTGACCACTCCCCTACGTAGTCGACCCCTGCGTTCTTCACCGAGGAAACGGACTGACCCCTTCCCCGCATCGTGGACGGCGCACCGTCGCGATCTCGACCTGCCGACGCTCTGTGGCGTCAGGTTCCCTGGGGGTTATGATCCGCTGCCGACCTGCGGAAACTCCGAACAGGCGGCTTCCAGGGGGCGTGCAGTGGGTGGAGCAGTCGGATTGCCGCGGGGACAGGCTCGGTTTGCCTCCGTCGTGCTCGCCGCATTCGCGTTGGTAACTACTGCGGCCGGCGTCGCGGCGTGGCACAAGTACCAGCTTCTGGCCGGACCGCTGGCCTCGGGCCCCTACGTCGATAACCCGCGGGTTGAGGTCGACACGTACTTCAGGAACTTGATGGGCTGGCAAACAGGCCTGCTCATCGCAGCCCTTTTCCAATTCAGCATCTGGCTCGCCAACCTGCGCGACGTCGCCGATGTGCTCTGGCGCGAGGGCCAGCGGCGGCGCAGGGCATGGCTCGTCTTCGGCTGGGTCATACCGGTGGCCCAGCTGGTCGTCCCGAAGATGTTCATCAATGACTTGTGGGCCGCCAGCAGGCCACAATCGCAGCGTCGTCGCGGACATCCCCTGCTGACAGCATGGTGGCTGGCCGTCCTTGTCGCCGGCACGAACGCATATAGCGATGCTCCCAAAGCGCTGAAGGATGCAGTGACCGCCTACGAGGCTCGCCATGCGCTGCGCCGGATCATGTTCAGCGATGCTCTCGACGTCTGTGCCGCCATCCTCTCGATCGTGGTCGTCTGGCAGCTCCTCCGCAGACTGGAGCGCGCCACATTGACCGCGCCCGCAGAGGTGCTCTCTCAAAAAGTGTGATTCCGGGGCCACCGCGAGCTGACGAGGTGGGCGGCAGCGAATTGCGAGGGTCTCTGTCGAACGGCCGCCAGTCCAGGCGACAGTCCTTCGGCTTCTCGCGCCTGGAGAGCGAGCGCGCGTCGCAGGGATGCTGACGATGGAAGTCGTGTCCCAGCACCCCGGGGCGCCGCCGAAGGTAGGGGAAACACCGGGGCGGGCGACCCAAGTGATGCGGCCCGCCCGAGGCAGGGGCGTCCGCCTCGCCCGACTACTGGACCTTCCAGGTCCTCAGTTGCATGTGCCCGCACGCTGTGCACCTCTGGGTGATACCTCAGTCGACGTTAAGTCCGATCTTCCTCGGTTCGTGATCACTCGATCCACCAGCACCCGACCAGGAGCTCCGAGCTCGTGAACTACATGAACTCCTCGGCATGCCCACCCACGATGCATCGGTCAATGTCACTCGCGCTCGTCTCGGACGCCTCACCCGCCAAGGCTTCCTCGCCCAACCCGGACGCGGCCTCTACCAGAGGCCGCTGTAACCCCCTAAAGGGCTGGGATCGGCATCGTCGACGGCCGCCACTCTCGTCTGAGCAGACCGAACACCCACGAGTCGGACACCTCGCCGTTCACGACGCAGTCTTCCCGCAACGTCCCTTCCCGCACGAATCCGATCTTCTCCAGCACCCGGGCAGATGCCACGTTGCGCGTATCGGCCTCGGCTTGAACTCGGTTCAGGTCCAGTGTCTCGAATGCCCACTGCAGCAAGGCATGCGCGGCTTCCGTCGCGTAGCCGTGGCCCCACATCGCATCGTCGAGGACGTAGCCCAACGACGCGCTGCGGTAGTCCGGGTCCCATCGGGTCAGACCGCACCAGCCGACGAAGGCCCCGTCGGAAGCACGGTCGATGGCCACCCGCGCCCCAGTACCGTCGTCCGCCATCTTCCCGCACATCGCGATGAAGCGCTCAGCGCGAGCCTGTTCGTTCCACGGCGCGGAGTCCCAGTACCGCATCACACGAGTGCTGCTGTGAAGCGCGAAGAGGAGGTCCGCGTCGGCGTCGGTGAAGGGCCGCAGTCGCAAGCGTGCGGTGCGCAACAAGGGAGTGGTCAAAGTCATGCGCCCCATCTTGCGTCCTCGTGGGGTGGGCAGAACACCGAATATCCGGCCCCGGGCCCGGCCTGACTCAACCCGGACAAGTCCACTTCCAGAAGCGGACTTGACACCCTCTCAGAGTGCAGGAACCAGACCGGGATCGACGCCGATATCCGCCACGTCCTCACGAACCGCGGCCACGAAATGTCTGATCTCCGCCACGAGAGAGTGCCAGCCAACCGGCGAGGCCCACGTGTCCGTGTCCGTCAGGAAGACGGAACCGACTCGCCAGCCCCCGGCAGATTCCTCAATCCGCACCGCGCCGACCTCTGAGTAGGACATCGACTCGAACTCGAAGTCACCCCGCTCGCCGTCCGGTTGGTGCACCCAGTCCGCCAGGGCGCGCGCCAACTCGGCCACGGGAAACATCATCTCGGACCACACCACGCCGTCACCGTCCCGGATGACCAGGTCGGCCTCGATGTCAACGAGCAGTGTTTCCAGAGATGCAGTCGCAGGCCGCATGCCGCGTCTGTGGAGGTCCGGCGCACCGGCGTTCTGGTAGGAGAACGTCACCGCCACCGGCCCTCCCTGGAGTCAGGGGTCCGCAGTTCGAGGGACCACCCACGTCGCAGACGCTATCAAGGAGGACCGGGGCGGGAACTTCTTCGTCCTGCACACCAGGATCCAGTGGGAGTTTTTCCCTCAGGCGCTGGCGTTGGGGTCGGGAAGGACCGGCACGGCGGTGCCCCCTCGACGGCTCAGCGGACGCTGTCGGCCGGCCCGGCATACAGGTACGTGTCCCGTTCGGTGATGTGGCCCGCGTCGTCTTCCCGCACGTTGTTGCGCTCGAGGAGCTGACCATCGGACGGCCTCACGATCCAGTTCGGATTGTGGGCACTGTGCGCGAAGCTCTTGGACCACTTCCAGGAGATCTGAGCGCCGATCCGGCCGGCTCCGTCCTTCACACCCTCCGTGACCCGGGCACCGGGCGTGCCTGCCAGAACGCGGTAGAGGGCGGCTCGCAGTCGCGGAGATGCGGGTGAGTCGGTCAGCAGTTCGCCCGACTGCCGGACGGTCTGCTCGGCGGCGGCTGCTCCCTGCGCGCCCGAGGACAGGGCACGACGCAGTGCGTCCGGCCGGGTGGGGAGTTTGTCGAGGTTGTCCCAGCTCACCTGACGGTTGCCGACACTCCAGCTCGTGCCGCCCGGCGGAGCCTTCTTGGTGACGGTGCGGCCGTTCTGGGTCTTGATGACGAGCTTGTTGCGGCTCAGGTAGTAGTCGTCGGTGTGGGTCCTGTCGCCTTCCACCCAGGTTTTGACAGTGGTCTTCCAGTACGGGGCGCTCCGTTGGCTCCCGGAAGCAGCCCGGTCGGCCATGGAGTTGAAGAGATCGGCCGCCGAGGCAGTGGCCGCCGGCCTACTGCCGACGCCGACGACGGGGAGGACGGCCACACCGGCGGCGACGGCTGCGACCGCGGCGGCGCAGGCGGCGAGCCGGCGCCTGCCGAAGCGGGGCGTCACCACGACGGTGGCTGCCGCGGTGGCGGGAACGGCATGCCCGGCGTCCGCCGCGATCGCCTGGCGGAGGAGCGAGCGGGCCGTCGCCAGCACCGCCGCGTCGGGCGGTTCGGTACGGCCGGCGTTTTGGAGGGCAGTGGCGCCCGGGAAGTCGAGCACGTGAGTGTCCTGGTCCTTGTGCGTCATGCGAAGTCTCCCGTCAGGTTCGTGAGAGTGGTCCCGGACAGTGCGACGCGCAGTCGGGTGCGGGCCCGATGGAGGCGGGAACGTGCGGTGCCGGCGGGGATGCCGACGACGACCGCGGCCTCGGTCGGCGTCAGTTGCTCCCAGGCCACGAGCAGGAGCAACTCGCGCTCCGCCTCGGGAAGCCGGGCGAGCCCGTTGCGCAGCTCGGGCCCCATCGCGGCAGCGTCCAGTCGCTGATCGACCGCCTGCCACGGGTCGCCATCCGAGACCTCCGACGCCGGCTGCGAAGCGCCGGTCGCCCGCGACACGGTCTGCCAGTGACGGGCCAGTACGTTCCTGGCGACGCCGAACAGCCAGCCTCTGGCGGAGCCACGTGCGACGTCGTAGGTGTGGCGGGTGGCATAGGCCTGCAGCCACACCTCGGAAAGCAGGTCGTCGGCGGCTGTCGGCGCACGGCGTACGAGATAGCCGTGCAGGGCGACGGAATGCCGATCGACCAGGGGCTCGAATGCCGCCGGCTCACGTGCCGCGCGAACCAGCAGATCCTCGTCCGGATCCATGGAATCTCCTGTCCGAAGCCGCCGGGGCGGCGGTCTCATCCCGTACTTGCACGGAAGCGGCGTGAGCGTTCGCACGATCTCGGAAGGACGTGTCAAGCCGTAACGGGGCGTCATGCGACGGTGTGCTGTGACCCATTGGCCCTGTGTTCGTACGCGACCGGACGCGCTCGGCGGCGCTGCCCAAGGAGACGGCGTCCGTCTCCACGAGGCCGACACTGCCTGCGCGTTCGCTGCCGGGCCGTCACCGGCCGACGGGCGTCGGTTCGTCGGCGTCGGCGGATTCGAGAGGACGGCGGCGGCTTGTGGGCCGCCACCCACCGTGGTCGCCGGGTTCAACCCGCCGCTTGGGTCGTCTGGTTGTCCAGCGCCGATCGGAGCCAGTCGTGGGTGACGCCGGGGGTCGGTTCCGACGGGCCGGTGAGCTCGGCGGTGAGGTCCCAGTAGTGGTCGATCCGGGGGTCCGCGGCAAGCACCCCGCTCAGCCGGCGACGAAAGGAAGGAGTGTCCCGCGTACCGCGTGAGCGCGCGTAGGCGGAGACGAAACAGTCGAGGGCCTCGCCCTCGTGCGGTGACCGCTGCGCTCCCAACTGCCGTGCGGCCAAGCCGTACGCCTCGCGGAGACCGTCGTACAGCACGGCCGGGCGGCCCCCGTCGGGCCCGTGTGCGGCGGGCTGGCCCTGCCCGGTACCGGAGCAGGGCGCCGTGACGAACGCGTGCAGCCGGGTGAAGGCCAGCACCTGGGTGGGAGTCGGGCCCTCTGGGAGCTGTGGAACTGCCTGATCGACGATGGCGGTGACCAGCCTGGCCGGGAGCCGAGGCGGCAGCCAGCGCCGCCAGAATCGTGCGAGTGGCGCCGTGCTGGGCGGGACGGTCACGGCACCGATCAGCCGTAGTCGCTCCGCGCGTTCCTCGGGGGCGCACTCCTGAAGCAGTTGGAGGGCCGCCTCCTGCCAGCGCAGCGCAGCCAGCCGCGAGCCGATCTGCCGTAGCTTGCCCGCGACGACGTCCTCCAGCGAGTCCTCCTCGTCCAGGATCCGGCCCACTTCGGGAACCGGCAGGTCGAGGGCGCGCAGGGAGCGGATCAGTCGCAGCCGGTCGAGCGCTTCGGGACCGTACCGGCGGTGGCCACCGGTACTGCGGGTGCCTTCGGGCAGCAGACCACGGTCCGAGTAGAAGCGGACGGTCTTGACGGTGACGCCCGCGCGCTCGGCGAGCTCTCCGATGCTCCACATGGTGTCAGGCGGCACGACTTGAACCTCCCTCAGGGGGAGTTCCTACGGTACCGGCGAGCGCGGAGCGCCGATACGGACGGCTCCGTGGGGACCACAGTGTGCGAGGAGACAGCGATGACGGCATACATTCTGGTGGCGGGCGCCCACACCGGCGGATGGATTTGGCGAGAGGTGGCCGCGCGGCTGCGGGAGTCGGGGGCACAGGTGTATCCGGTGACGCTCACCGGCATGGGTGATCAGGACCACGCGGAGCGGCCGGACGCGGACCTGGAGGCGCATGTCCGCGATCTGGTGCGGCTGATCGACCAAGTGGACGCGGCCGAGGTGGTGATGGTCGGACACTGTTACGGCATGTACCCGGTGCTCGGCGCCGCCGATCTGCGTCCGGAACGGATCGCGAGGATCGTCTCCATGGACGCGGGCATGCCCCGAAATGGTGACCAGGCCCTGACCCTGCTACCAGAACAGGCCCTCCGTGAGCGGCTGTTGAACCGGGCCGAGACGGCCGAGGACGAGTGGCGCATTCCACCGCCCTCTCTTGAGGAGTGGCACCGCTGGGGAAGTGTCGAGGGGCTCTCACCGGTCGAGCTGGCGCAGCTGACGAACCACGCCGTCGCGCAGCCGGCGCGCACGCTGACTCAACCGCTCCGCCTTTCGGGAGCGGTCCTCGAACTGCCGGCGACCGGCGTCCTCTGCACCGCCAACGGCTCGAGCATCGCCATGGTCGAGGGTCTGTTGGGCCTTGGAGATCCCCGCTTTCAGGAGCTCACCGATCCCCGGGTGAGCTTCTTCGAACTCCACACCGGGCACTGGCCGATGCTGTCACGCGCCGACGAAGTGGCCGAGGTACTGCTCCGGGCCGCCGCGGGACAAGGGCACCGGGTGGCCGCGGGCGTGAGCGAACAGCCGTCGCATCTTCGCCCGTTCCTGATGGACGTACCGGAGCGGCCTCGCGAGCGGGTGGGACGCGTCGATTTCCACCTTCCCGACTCCCCTCCCGAAGACGGCTCCAGGTGGCCGGCGGTGGTGTTCGTCCATGGCGGTCCGGTCCACCCGGACGTGCGGCCGACACCACGTGACTGGCCGGGCTTCATCGGCTACGGCCGCTACGTTGCGGGCATGGGAACGGTCGGCGTGACCCTGGACCACCGACTCCACGATCTCGCCGACTTCGAACGGGCCGCCGAGGACCTGGCCGAAGCGGTCGATCTCGTACGGGCCGATCCGCGCGTCGACGAAAACCGTGTGGCGCTCTGGTACTTCTCGGCGGGCGGGCTGCTGTCGGCGGATTGGCTCGCTGCGCCGCCGCCGTGGCTGCGGTGTGTGGCGGCGACCTATCCGGTCCTCGCACCGCTGCCGAACTGGGGGCGCGTCGATGCCAGGTTCCGTCCGGCGGACACGGTGCGCACCGCCGGACGCCTGCCGATCGTGTTGACCCGGGTGGAACTGGAGCGCGCGGAGATCGCGGTGACGGTCGAGGAGTTCCTGGCCGCCGCCAAGGAGTGCGACGCCGATGTCGAGATCATCGACGTACCGCTCGGCCGCCACGGCTTCGAGACGACCGATCACACCGAGCAGGCTGTGCGCGCCGTCGAGCGGGCGGTACGGGCTGTGGTGGGGCACTTGAAGCGCTGACCCGATCGCTGTCCTGTCGGGAGGGAGTGCCCTCTCAGCGGAAGCAGATCGCGTCAAGGTAGCTCCGACCAATACAGAGACCCCGTTTGCCGCTCACCCTGGCGAGATGCACTGGCGGTCGGCGAAGAGGGGGAACCGGACAGCGGGCGGGCGGTTCGCGATGGAGATCACTTTCGGCTCTGGACCTGTCCGGTGCGACGTTTGGTCCGGAGGTCCACGCCTGTCCGGCAATTGATCAGCACGCCGCAACCTGGGGAACCCTATGAGGAATCGGCCGACGGCGGCCTCGGCTCATGCGTGAACGGTGAGGGCTTGGAACCGTGACGGCCTCCGTCGAGATCACCCTCGCCGAAACAGACCTGCGCGCGGTGCTGGTCGACGCTGTCGCCCCTCAAGACCTGGCCGCCC
Source organism: Streptomyces sp. NPDC102279 (assembly GCF_044766365.1). Lineage (NCBI taxonomy): Bacteria > Bacillati > Actinomycetota > Actinomycetes > Kitasatosporales > Streptomycetaceae > Streptomyces > Streptomyces sp. NPDC102279. Next base: position 132,974 of record NZ_JBIWLU010000019.1, read on the forward strand.
TGCGAGGCGGGCGATGCATTCGGTGACATCGCCCGCCTCGCCAGGCTCCCCGGATGTCTCAGCCCGCCGGGGAGACTTCGCGGTGCTCACGCCGTGAGCCCGCGGCGCCTGAGCGGGTCGTTGAGCTGAGGAAAACTCCGTTCGCGCGGCTCCCGCTTCGGCAGATGGACAGGTCCACGCCAGCGCTCATCTACATCCCGGCCCGGCGCGAGGGCCTCCTTGGGGGTCAGGCGTAGGGACTTGAGGACATGTACAGAGTTTCGGGACTGTCTGGAACTACTGGATACGCCATGGTGTCGTGCCGGCGATGACGGCCGGACTGGCTCACCTCGTAGGCTGGCGCCTTGGGTGTCAACCGCCCTTCCGCCGCAAGCAGCTGGGCACGCAGGAGCAACTCCTTGGAACTGAGGCCGAGCTCTTCGGCGACGGTCTGCAGGTCCAGGCCGGATTCCCAACTCCAGAGCAGCACGGAGTCCATTCCTGCCGTCCAGACCACCTGCTCGACCGCCGACGCCTGTTCCATCAGAGGTGGACGGACCGGTGGTACTGATTCCAGCCGGGGCTGAGGCATTTTCGCCCAAACGGCTTCCGCGGGCTGCTCATCGCTGGAGGCGGGGACGGGTGCCGTGGGCTGCGCCGGCATTGCGGCCGGAGGCGGGACCGCAGTCGGCCGTGGGGAGCGAGGAGACGTTTCGGCAGGTGGGCTGAGAAGCTGGTCGGCGACGATCCGAGCGTCTTCTTTGCCGACCGTACGGCGTGCGACACGTACCTCACGCTCGTTGAGCCCCATCAAGTCCGCGACCGCAGCGTCGCTGCCGACCGTGACCGCAAACGCGGCGAGTGTTCTCGTCCTGCTGGCCACGGCTTCATCCATCACCGCCTGCGCCTCGCGCACCCGGTCATCTCTACTGCAAAACGCCTCGGCTAGAAGGCTGTTACGTTCCCAGAGTTCACGTGATTCCACGCCGGAACAACGTTTCTGCGTCTCGCACGACACCCGATCCGAAGTGGATCACCCGAAGGGGCCATCGAAAGGGATGACCATCAAGCGGAAACCACCGGCCGCGCGATAGTCCGGCTGCGGCATTCGACGATTTTGACGATGCGGGAATTGCGCCTACTGCGCTGTCGCAACTCGTTGCTTGCTTGCCAGGCGGAGGCCGCCCGACAAGCTTTTCGTTGTGGATCGAATTGATTGGTTTCGGTTGCCGCACCACCAAGGATGGGCGAGGCCGCCGGGAGAACAGCCGAGGGACCGAAGGTCCCTGTCAAACCGGCGCGTCGCCGTCATGTCACGACCTCAAGGGGGAACAGTCATGCCTCGTCGTAGTCTCGGCATCCTTGCCGCGGTCGCTGCACTCGCCGCATCGGTGGCGGTGTCCGTCCCGGCCTCGGCCGAAATCGACCATCGCACCTGCCCCAAGGGCGCCTTCTGTGTGTACTCCGGCGACTGGGAGAGCGGCAGACTGCTCCTTGCGACGCAAGGCAACTGGTCCGGCACCATCTACAACGTCCAGTCCACCTTCAACAACGGCTATCGCGACCCTGGCGCCGACCACGTCCAGCTCGGCTATGAGGCGAGCGGCATCAGCTACTCGACCTGCATCCACTACGCGCCCGGCTCCGGCCAGTACGAACACCACTGGAACAACATCACCGTCAAGTCCGTGAGGTGGCGCGGCGAGTGCTGATTCGGCCCACCGCGACCGCGTGACGTGAAAGGGCCAGCGCAACCCGCGGGGACCCGGAATCAGCAGGCTGCTGTGGACCCGCAGCGTGCAGCAGAAAATCGTAAGACCTGGTACTCCAGCCGTAGTTCGTGATCATCATGCCTGAGTTGCCTGTCGCCGGTAGGGGCTGGCCTGGGAACGGGCCTGGTGGCGGCGTCGCCAGTGCGGCCCGCGGTCGTGGGTTGCCGCCGTCGACCTCGTCGACCGCGACCCACGAGGTGTGGTGGCCGGCGTCCAAGAACCGGGTGATCCTGCGAGTGGCCAGTTCCGGCTTGGTCGCGAAGGCGGTGTCCTGATCGAGTCCGGCATCCCGGCAGCGGTCGAGGTCGGAGGTCCAGGAGCGCGGGACGTACAGTGCCCGGTCCACTGCCGCGTGCCCGCGGCGGCCGGCGTAGCCCAGGTGGACGGCGACGTGGGCATTTTCGATCCTGCCCGCGGTGCCGGTGCACTGGCGCTGGACGCCGACCGTGCCGGTGCCCTTCCTCACGTCCCCGGTCTCGTCGACCACCAGTACTGCCTGGTCGTCGTGCAGGTGCTCCACCACGTAGTCGCGCAGGTCGTCGCGCACCTGGCAGCGTCCCACTTGGCCCGCCCCCACAGGTGCTGCATCCCATCCGGGGTGGACTCCCCGGCCCACTCGGCGATGGTCCAGCAGTTCTCGCGTGGCAGGTCCGACAGCGTCCGAGCATCAACAGCCTTGCCCGGCGCCGGGGTTCGACCCGCGCGAACCGTCCTGCGATCCGGCTCATCAGGCCGTCGAACGCCTCCTGCCGGCGGGCAGGGTCTACGCTGTGGCCTGCGGCCATTGCATGATCTTCAGTCTTCACACACCGATGATCAACGGTGGCCGCACCCGTCTCCACAACGCTTCAGGGTCGCGCGGCGTCCGCCTGCCGTCCTGTGTCAGGAGGACATGTGCAACATGGCGAAGTCTGGTGGGTCGAGTTCGACGAGCGGCGGCCGGTCGTACTGCTGTCGGGAGACGACGCGTCCGGGATCCGGGTGATGCAGGTCGTCACTCCGGCGGGCGTCGACATCAGCGGTCTGGGCGTCGAAGTGGCAGTAGGCGCCATGGAAGGACTGCCCTTTGAAGGCGTTCTGCGGTTCGCGATCCCGCGTCCAGGCTTTACCCCTTGCACGTGGCTGACCACCGTGTCCCGGGACGACCTGATCGAGCGGGCGGGCGCCCTGTCCTCCGCGAAGCTCAGCGAGATAAGGGACGCCCTTCGTCTCGGTGGACTCGGGTAGGCGGAGAAGAAACGGGCATCCCCGCCGGCGTGGTCGATCTCGTCCAGGTGATCGACACTGGCCACCTGCCTCCTCGGCGCCTGCCACCATCGGGATCACGATCTACGGCTGGAGTATTAGGCCTGTCGTTTGGATCAGGTGGCGCCGCGGTGCGGTGCCTTTTCGATTGGGTCGAGTGGGGCAGGGTGCGGCCCTGGACAGGTTCGGTGCGCGGCGCGGGTGCGATCGATCAGCCGTTGGGCCTGGGCCCGTGGACCGCGGACTCGGCGAGTCATTCCCAGGCCCGCTCGCAGAGGCCGAACAGGCGTCAGCGCCTTCTCTTGAAGTAGCCGTTTTGATGCAGTTTGTAGATGACCCAAGGGGTGAGGGCGAGCCACACTCCCAAGAACGCCCACTTGAACCATGGAGGGCCGTCCGGTCTGTTGTCCTGGGCCAGCCCTGAGACCGCCACAACAAGCGAAGTCATGCCGCACCAGTGCCCGGACTACGGCGACAGACACGCGGTACTCACCCTTCCGCTTGTCCCGCCCAGTCCTGGTGTGGCAACTTCCCTCGTCACAGAGCAGGTTGCCGGTGCGGCGCCCTGGCACTCCACCCCCATCAGGTGCCGGGCCGTCACCCACCGCCTCTGACCGCATCCATGTGGCGAGGTACCGGTGCAGCGTTCGCGATCTTGGGGGGCCTTCATGGCGTAACAGCCCGGCACTCTTCTTGCCCGGCTTCGAAATCTTGAGCCGCTCGCAATCCCCAGATCGAGCCACCCGTCCGAGGTGCAAGGCATCGCCGATCGCGGCCGGGACGGACAGAATCCTGGCACTTCCTGGCCTCTGCCGCACCGTGCAATCGCCAGGCCCCACTGCCCAGTCCGTCTCCGGAGAACGCTCCGTCCGAGGGAGCTGCACAACGGGCGCGCTTGCCCAGCGCTGACTAGCTTCTGGCCTTGGCCTGGGCGGCTGCGACGTAGCGCACGGTGAACAGCACCGGGACGACGAAACCGAGAACCTGGACGAGTGTCGCTGTCGTGGAGTGACCCTGCCCGGTGTGGGCGAGGGCCGCGAGGGCGGCGGCCGTGACGGCGAAGGCGGCGGTCCATACGGCGGTGATGACCGCATTGACCCGGATGAACGGCTTGAGGTTCCAGACCTCGGGCGGCGTGGTGCGCTTGGCGATACCCAACGTGAACGGCTTGCCTATCAACAGCGAGACTCCGGCGATGAGAGCCAGGCTCACTGAGGCCAACGCCGCCGAGTAGGCGTGTGCGGCGGAATGGGGGTCCGCGAACGCGACCAGCGCCAAGACCGCGAAGAAGGCTGCCGAGCCGGTTTCCATGATCAGTGCGTCGAAGCCGACTCCCGCCTTCCGCTGCTGGGCGATCACCGCCACCGCCACCAGCAGAGCGGCGAGCGCCCCCCACTGCCACTGGGCGGAGGGCACCACCGCGAAGACGATCCATGGAAGGAAGGTGCGAACGTACGACATGGAAGACCCCCGGATTGCTTACATTCCTGTTTCGACATGTCGAACCTAGACGTTCCACTCTCGACATGTCAATACTGGAATGTAAGCTGATGGCATGAGCCTTCGACACGCCCTCCTCGGACTCCTGTCAGAGCGTCCCGCCAGCGGCTACGACCTGCTGAAGCGCTTCGAGACCTCACTGGCCAACGTCTGGCCCGCCACGCAGAGTCAGATGTACACGGAACTGTCCAGACTCGCCGACAACGGCCTGATCAGCGTCTCGGCCCAAGGCCCGAGGGGTCGAAAGGAGTACACCCTCACCGACGAGGGCCTGGCGGAACTGCGCCACTGGCTTACGGAGACCAAGCCCCAGCGCCACACCCGCAGCGACATCCTGCTGCGGGTCTTCTTCCTCAACGTGATCACACCCGACCAGGCACGGAGCTACCTCACCGAGCTCATGGAGCTCTCGGAGCAGGAGCACGAGGCCTTGCACCAACTGGCCGACTCCATCGACTGGGGCGACGACCCGCTGTCGGTGAACGGCAAGATCGCCCTGGAGTACGGCCTCCGTTTCAACGCCATGCGCCGCGAGTGGGCCGCGTGGGCGGCCGAGCAGATTCGCTGACGAGTCCCGTCGACAGAAGACCAACCGTTCACGGCCCCGCGCTCATTGCCGGCTGGTCGAGCGCCGGCGCTCGGCCACCGTCCCGGCCGGCAGGGCCAGCGGCGCGGCGGGCGTCCAAGGCGACCGAGCACGCATGCGTTGCGATTCCGTGGACCCGAGGTCCGCGATGAGCCGCAGGGCCGGCCATTGCCCCTCGCGCGCGGAGCTCGCAGGCAGATCAGTTCTCCCGGACAGGGGCTTCGCCCGGCGTCAAGGTGTGGGTTCCGCGTCGTAGGCAGGTCCGTTCGAACGGCCCACCGACTGCTCGCCCGCGCCATCGCAGGAAGGCTCGAAGCTCTCCGAACAGCCTGGAGCCGCACCACACCCTCAATTCGGTGTTCTGCCCGCCCCCGACGCCTGGTCAGGCGGAGGTGGATGCCGTGAATGCCTCCGCGGGGACATCGTCGAGGACGAATCCGTTGTCGAGCCGGACGCGGACCGTGACGCGGAGCGTCTGTCGCTGATAGGCGAGCCACTGCTCTTCCAAGGCCCCCACCCGCTCATCGAGTTGCGTTCTGCTCGCCGACGGCATCTGGTGGCCGAAGTCGTCGAGGAGCGACTTGAGGCGCAGGTACTCACGGGCCTCGTGACTCTGCTGCGGGTGATGTTCGTCCACACGCTCGACGGCGCCCTCGATGCCCGCTGCCAGGGCCAGAGAGGCGGCGAAGGCGCCCGACTCCTCCAGTGGCTCCCCGGCTGGGATCACTGACCCGGCCAACCGGAGATCCGCCGCCAGTCGCACCCGTTGGCTCACATTCAGCGTCATCGATCCTTCGTCTTCCTCGTCGGTCACCGGCGATCCGGCAGATGTGGGGCATGAGCCGGCTGACACAGCCCCACCAGCGCGGACTCTCGCGGCCGCACTCTAGCGTCAGCAGGCGTCCGCCTCTTCATCGGCGATGCCCGAGGCTGGTGCGGCAGCAGGGCGACTGGCTTGCGTTGACGTACGGGGTGTCGGGTGGAGCACGGAGAGGCGCCGCGGATCGCGCCGGAGTTCACGAAGGTCAACCCATCGCGCCGATGCCGCTCAGCGCAGGACGGCCGCGAGCAGGTCGGTGCCGAGTGCCGTCAGGTCGGGCAGGTTGAGGGTGTGGCGGACGTAGCGGCCATGCCGCCGGGCTGTGAGCAGGCCCGCGCGGCGCATGACGGCGAGGTGGCGGGAGACTTCGGGTGGCGTCAGTTCCCAGGCGTTGGCCAGTTCGCCGGTGGTGTGGGGGCCGCGGGCCAGGGTGCGCAGCAGCCGCAGACGCACGGGGTGCGCGAGTGCCTCCATGCGCAGCGTCACCGTCTCCAGTGATATCGGCTCTGCGGGAGCCTGCTCGGCGACCGGGTACTGCAGGACTGGCTGCCATCCGCGCGTGTAGACCGCCACCAGGTGCGGACGGCCGAAAACGCTGGGGATGAACGTGACTCCGGTGCCGTGGGCGGTGGTCCCGGTGTCCTGCAGTTTGTCCACGACGATGCTGCCGTCGTCCGGTGACAGGGAGACGGCGCCGGAGACCGATGTGAGTGCCGGCCCGATGCCCTGGCGTTTCAGCAGGTCGTTCTTCAGGCGCAGGTCGTTGGCGAGTTGCACGGCGATGCCCGCCCATGCGGTGTCGAAAAAGGCCTCGGCGCACTGTTCGAGCGTATGGCGAACCCGTGCCCGCACAGCAGCCGGATCGTCGAGCAGCCGTTCGGCGAAGGCCTCTTGCGTGGCGCCGCGGGCCTGGGCCCGGTCCAGGGTTCGCTCGCGCGCGGCGGAGTCGGTGAGTGGCGAGGACGTTGCGAGGCGGCCCCGGTTGCTGCCGCAGGAGCTGACGAGCGCCGCCCTCACATAGGTTTCGTCATCGATCCGGTCCACGTCGTCCAGCTCTTCGGCAAGGGTCTGCCGGGGCCGGGCGGGGACCAGGAAGTCGGCTCGTGCGGAACGCCAGAGGAACTCCGCCTCCCGCAACCGCTCGGCCAGCTCAGGCCGCAGCCCGGCCCAGACCTCGCCGGCCCAGCGGGCGAGCTGCGGATGATGCTCGGGCTCGGCCAGCACGTGCAGCATCGCGGTCAGCTCGGCCAGCGGGGAGGCGGCGAACCGCAGTCGCTCAGGCGGCAGGCCGCTGATGTCGATCCTCAGCGTCATCCGCTCATCATCACGGACTCGACGACCGATGGCGTCGTCGGTTGACGATGTCCGTCAACCGACGTGGCCGATGCGGCGGCCGAACCCACCGTTGACGCCATGGCAACCATCCTGACGATCCGGTCCCGCGCCCTCGTCCGCGCCTTCGGAGGCCCCCGCTATGCCGTCGCCCTGGCTGTGGACGCGCTCGGCACCGGCCTGCTGCGACCCTTTCTGCTGCTCTACGGAGTGATGGTGCTGAACCTGTCGGCGCCGGCCGCCGGCCTCGCCATGACGGGCGGCATCGTCGTGGGGCTGGTGTGCATGCCGGCGGTGGGCCGGTGGCTGGACCGGGGCGCACGCAGCACGGTCGTGGCAGCGTCGATGCTGGTACGCGTTCTGGGCGTGGTCCTGCTGCTGGCCACCCCGTCAGGACACGTCTGGCTGTTCTCGACGGCGGCGCTCTTCCTCGGCATCGGCAACCAGGCGTGGCCGGCCGCCCACGCCGCCCTCGTGGCCACGGTCACCCACGGCCGGGACCGCGACACGGCTCTCGCGGCGGGCCGTTCCCTGCGCAACGCCGGCATGGGCGCGGGCGCGCTCCTGGCAGCCGCATGCCTCGCGGGCGGCGCCGACACCTTGCGGATGCTGGCCGTGGTCACCGGGCTCGCCTATCTCGCGGCCGCTGTTCTGGCGTGGTCGGTCCACCTGCGCGCGCGCCCGGCCAACGCTCCGGCCCATGACTGCGACGTCGTGCCCGCTACCCGGATGCGCGCGCTGTTGGCCGCCAACGTGATCTACGTCTTCTGCCTCAACGTCCCCGAAATCGCGCTCCCCCTGGTTCTGGCCACGCAGTTGCAGGCATCCCTGATGTGGTCGTCAGCCATCTTCGTGACGAACACGGTGCTGGTCGTCACCCTCCAGGTCCCGGTCACCGTCCTGCTGGCCCGCTTCCCCCGACGGAGGGTGCTGGCGTGGGCAGGCGTGGTGCTCACCGTGTCCTACCTGGGCTTCCTCGCCGCCACATCACTGGGCCGCGGCTGGGGCGCTCCAGCTGTGGCCGCGGTGTCCGTGGTCTGCACCCTCGGGGAGATCGTCTACGCCGGCAGCGCCACCGCACTCGTTACCGCCCTCGCTCCGGCCCACGTTCTGGGACGCGCCCTCGCCCGCTTCCAGCTCTCCACGGGCTTCGGTCTCGCCGTCTCTCCCGCGGTCATCACCGCTCTCGCGCCTCACGGGCCGGCCGCCCTCTGGGGCAGCCTCGCCGCGGGCACGCTCCTGTCCGCTTCCGCCGTCGCCGTGGAGAAGGATCAGGAAAGCCCCGTACGGCAGTCGACCCCGCCGGGCGAGCGCATGCCCGTACCCGTGAGCACAGTGATCGCCTCCCCGCAGGCGGCTTCGGCGGTCAGGGCTGACCCGAAGGCTCTGACCTGTGCAATTCCTGCCGTCGGTGCGGGCCTCCGCGACACACGGAAGTGACGTGATGACACACCAGGTGCAGCGGGTCAAGGTACGAAGCGACCGGCCGGGGCCGCCGTGGGCGACCACGGCATCGGCGCGCGTTCGGCCCCGGCGCTACGCGGACTCCATCAGCTCTCGGAGCCGGTTCAGGTCGCCTGTGACCATGACGGCGTCACTCTCGAAGTCGGCGTCGCTCATCTGCGGCTGTCGGCGCAGGGTGAACACGACCTCGCTCCCCTTGCCGTCGCTGATCACACGGACCGGGTTGTAGACGGTTTGCCCGGAGGGGAGCGTGACGTGGTGGTCGATCACACCCAGCTCGTTACGCGGCACGAAGGTCACGACGACCCTTCCCATGGGGGAGGATTCCGCGATCCACTGACCATCGATCTGCTTGATGGAGCCGCCCAGGCCAAGGGCCCACGCGGGCAGGTTCTCCGGGTTCGCCGCGTAGGCGTAGACCTCGTCGACCGTGCGGTCGACATGGACGCTGAGGTGACGTGATTCTTTGTCGGCGGTGTTCATGACCGCGAGGGTAGTGGCCGACGCGGCCACCTTCTTGAACGAATCGGACGCGTTCGATCCGCCCTGCAGTCCTTGGCACTGTCGTCAGGAAATCTTGCCAAGGGAGCGCAGACGCCGTGTTCTCGTGGAGGATCCGGTGGCGAACACGTCGATCGCCGCCCGCCACGCCTGCACCGGCAACTCCATGCCGGCGTCATTCAAGGATCCCGCCGCGCCCACCTGCCGCCCACGTGCGCGGGACTCGACAGGTCGGTCAGTCCTGGGCGGGCAGCACCCGGGTCACCTTGCCCTTCAGGTCCGCCGTCAGATATCCGGTGACGTGGTCGTCGACGCGGTAGACGGCCAGCCCCAGCGGCGTGCCGAACGTGTCGTCGGCCGGGCGCACGAGGACGTAACGCATGGTCGGCCGACTCACGTTCAGATCCTTCTGGGCGCGCTTCAGCAGGGCGGGAACGACATCCCAGTCGAAGGCGCCCAGGCTGAAGGGGCGCTTCCCGCCGGTGAGGGCGCTGCTGATGATGCCCTTCTCGACACCCTGGCCCGGGCGATAGGTGTAGCTGTCGTACTTCGTCTCGCTGCCCTTGACCATGATGTCCGCAGACACGTAGTTCTCGTAGACGGTGAGGTCGCAAGCACGGTCCGTGCCGGTTGCGACCTCGATCGCTCTTACCGCCGTCCGGATGCCGTCAGGGGTGAGGAGATCGGTCTTCGTGTCGCTCTGGGGACCCGCAGTGGAGCGGGACGCTGTCGGCGGTGCGGACGTCGGGTCCTTGGTTCTGGTCGAGGACGAGGACGAGCCGGGTGAATCGACTGCATCTCCGCGGTCCTTTTGGGATCCGTCCGGCAGCAGGGTCCACACCAGGGCCCCAGCCAGCACCGTCCCGACGACCGACGATGCGATCGCGACCGACATTCTTGCCCGGCCGCCTTGTTCCCGCACCGGCCGCGTGGAGCCCTCGGGGCCGACAGCCGCATGAACTACCGGGCCGGGCACGGCATCGTACGGAGTCGAAGGCCCAGAGCCTGTCCGAGCGCCGAAGCCGGAAGGGTGTCCGGTCCTGGCCGTTGAGGAGGGGGCGGGCGCCGGCGCCGGCGGAGGTGCGAGCCGGTACGAGGTCGTCTCGGCATACGTGCCGGGCGCGCGTGGCGTCCTGTCCGGCTCCCTGGACGCGTCCGCGAGCAGCCGGTCCGCGGTCTCCATGTCTGCCCGGGCGGCAGGGTCTTTGACCAGTACGGCGTTCAGGAAGGGAGTCAACGCTCCGGCCTGCTGGGGCGGCGGGAGTTCCTCGCTCAGGAGAGCCGCGAGGGTGGCCAAGGTGGTTCCCCTGCGCAGCGGGTGATGCCCTTCGACGGCGACATAGAGCATCATCGCCAGCGACCACAGGTCGGAGGCCGGTCCCCCCTCGTCGCCGGCTATGCGTTCGGGCGCCATGTAGTCGGGCGTCCCGATAATGGACCCGGTCGCGGTCAGGACGGTCGACTCCCTGATGGCCGCGATACCGAAGTCGGTGAGGACTGGACGATGATCCGGCCGCAACAAGACGTTGGCGGGCTTCACGTCCCGATGCTGAATGCCGACGTCGTGCGCAGCCCGCAGGGCAGCCAGTACATCGCGGCCGAGGCGAGCCGCTGCGGCAGGCGCGAGTGGTCCCCTCGCCAGCCGGTCCAGGAGTGATCCACCGGTCACCAACTCCATGACGATCCACGGATAGGCGTGCTCCCCGCCATCCACCACGTGGTAGATGGTGACCACGTTGGGGTGGTCGACACGGGCCAGCGCACGTGCCTCCCGCAGCACCCGGGCGCGAAGCAACGCCGCGCCTTGCGGGTCGAATTCGGCCAGTCCCGGGTCGGACGGCCGAACCTCTTTGAGCGCCACGGCCCTGTCAAGGACCACATCGCGGGCCCTCCACACCAGGCCCATTCCGCCGCCACCGAGCCGCGCTTCCAACTCGAAGCGCCCATCGATGATCCGTCTGCCGGATTCTCCGTCGCTCATGACCGGGAGCCTACGAGATGTCGGTGACACGACCGCATTGTGGCTGGCCCGACGGACCGGCGCCGGAGGGACGCCGTCGCCCGCCCGCTCCCGGAGTCGGGGGGGGGGGGGGGGGGGGCGCCCCCCCCCCGCCGGGCGCCGCCGGGGGGGGGGGGGGCGGCACCCACAACAGCAGAAACACAACCCCCCCGCGAACCCCCGCCCCCCCGGCGCGACGCC
>NZ_JBIWLU010000020.1:0-142571 GCF_044766365.1 Streptomyces sp. NPDC102279
ATTCCAAACATTTTCGGATGGGGGGGGGACGGTCGCCGGGGCCCGTACGGGGGGCGCACCATGTTATCACCCGTTGAGGCTATCCGGGCCGCGGGGCGGGGGGGGGGGGCCCGGGGCCCGCGCCCCCCGCCCCTCGGCGTTCTTCACCACCGGCCCGTGAGGTTCAGCGGTGTGGATTGCCCTGGTCCGGGTCGTCGTCGGGGGTCTGCCATCCGTCTCCGCGCTGGGCGGGTTCGGCGGTGCCGCGAGGCACCCGCGACGGGTCCTGCACCGAGGTGGAGATCCGGCGCCGGGACGCGCGCCGGCTGCCGACGAGGAACGCGGCCAGGAGTCCCGCGACGACCACGACTCCCGCCACGATCAGCCACAGGGAGCCGGTGGAGGACGCGGCCAATGAGGTCTCTGCTTCGTTGATCATGCGGTGCGGGTACCCGTACCGGCCGTGAATCCTCACCTGCCACGGTCACGGCACCCGTCTGGCGGACCCGGCGGCCCTCCGGCGGACGCGGCAGCATCCCCGGTCGCCGGGCGCTTCCCGCGGCGAGCGCTCGGCCTGCGGCTTTTGCCTCCGACCGTGCTCGCGGACAACGCCGTGGCGCATTTCGCGGTCAAGGTGTAACGCCATCCCGTGACTTGAGCGGAATACGCCGAGCGGAAATCATCGAGTACGCGTCCGCTCCCTGCGGAACGCCTCACGCTACACGGCACGTTCACGGTTCTCCGCGTTCTCCCGACCGCCGTGGCATCGACCGAGGTGGAGTCATGTCTGCTGCCCAGCACACTTCGCTGCCATTGACGGCGGCCCAGAGCGGGGTCTGGTTCGCCCATCAGCTGAACCAGAATTCCCCCGTCTACAACGTCGGTGAATTCGTGGAGATCCACGGTCCGGTCGACGCGGGGCTCTTCGGGACCGCCCTGGAACAAGTGGTGCGCGAGGCCGGGACGTTGCACATCCGACTGACCGAGGACGCGGAGGGACCGCGCCAGGTGCTCGGCACCCCGGCCGCGCCCCGACTGCGCACGATCGACGTCGCCGGTGAACGCGACCCGGAGGCGGCGGCGCACGCGTACATCTCCGGCCAGATGGCCCGGCCCGTGGACCTGGCGGACGGCGAGCTGTACTCGTACGCGCTGATACGGCTCGGCGACGACCGGTACTTCTGGCACCAGCGCTACCACCACGTGGTCGTCGACGCGTTCGGGGCCGCCGCCCTGACGGCGCGGGTCGCGCGCGTCTACACCGCTCTGGCCGCCGGGGAGAGCACGAGCGAAGGGGCCTTTCTCCCCCTCGCCACGCTGCTGGACGACGAAGCCGCGTACCGCTCCTCGGAGCAGTACGCGAAGGACCGGGCCCACTGGGGGGAGCGGTTCGCCCGCCGGCCCGACGAGACCGCGACGTTCGCCGGATCCGGCCGCGCCGCTCCGCCGTCGGACACCTTCCTGCGACGCACGGCGACCCTCTCCCCCGACGTGCTGGACGGCCTCCGGTCCACCGCCCGGGCGTCCCGCACGACGTGGTCGGCGATGATCGTCGCGGCGGCCGCCGCCCATCTCCACCGTGTCACCGGAATACGTGACATCACGCTCGGAATTCCGGTCAGCGCACGGCACGGGGCGAACGCACGACAGGTTCCGGGAATGGTGTCGAACGAACTCCCGCTGCGCGTCAGCATTTCCCCGGACACGACGGTCGGGGAACTCGTGCGCAATGTCGCCGTGGAACTCAGGAGTCTGCTGCGGCACCAACGCTATCCGTATGGAGATCTGCGCCGGGATCTGCGGCTCCTGGACGAGGGACGCCATCTTTTCGGCCCGATGGTCAACATCATGCCGTTCGATTTCGACGTCACGTTCGCCGGGAATCCGATCACCGTTCACAACGTGTCGAACGGCCCGGTCGGCGACCTGTCCCTCGCCGTCTACGAGCGCTCCGACGGCAGCGGCCTGCACTTCTCCTTCGACGCCAACCCCGCGCTCTACGAGGCCGGTGAGCTGGCCCTGATCCAGGAGCGGTTCCTCGCTCTCCTGACCGCGATGGCCTCGGCCGAGCCCGGACTGCCGCTCGGCCGGCTGGACACCCTCACCCCGCCCGAGATCGACGCGGCCCTGGCCGTGGCGGGTGCGCCGGCCCGCCCCGTCGGTCCGGCCACCGTCACCGACGTGTTCGCCGCGCAGGCCGCCCGCACCCCCGATGCCATCGCCCTGGTCGAACAGGGCCGTTCCATGACGTACCATCAACTCAATGCCTCAGCAAACCAGTTGGGCCATCTGCTGACCGGCCTCGGCGCGGGGCCGGAACGGTGCGTGGCCCTCGCCCTGCCCCGCTCCGCCGACACGGTCGTCGCCATGCTCGGAGTGCTGAAGGCCGGCGCGGCCTACGTGCCGCTCGACCCCGACCATCCTGCCGAGCGCACCGCGCAGGTCCTCGCGGAGGCGGACCCGGTCCTCGTCCTGACCACCAAGGCGCTCGCCGACACCCTGCCGCCGGCCCACGCCACCCAGGTGCTGCTGCTGGAGGACGCCGGGCTCGGCCTCCCCGGGCTGCCCGACAGCGACCCCGCCGACACCGACCGCACCGGGCCGCTGCTGCCCGCCCATCTCGCGTACGTCATCTACACCTCCGGTTCCACCGGCCGCCCCAAGGGTGTCGCCGTCGAGCACCACAGCCTGAGCAACCTCTACGAGCACCACCGGCGCGTCTTCATCGAACCGGCCGTCGCCGAGGCGGGCGGCGACCGTTTCCGGGTGGCGCTGACCAACGCGTTCGTCTTCGACGCCTCGTGGACGGCCCTGCTCTGGCTGGTCGCCGGACACCAACTGCACGTCATCGACGACGCGACCCGCAGGGACGCGGGCGCACTCGCCTCCTACGCCGACCGGCACGCCGTCGACCTCCTCGACACCACGCCCACCCACGCCCGCCAGCTCCTCTCCGCCGGGCTGCTCGACGGCGGACACCGGCCCCGGGTCCTGGTCCTCGGCGGCGAGGCCGTCCCCGACGACCTGTGGACCGAGCTGCGCGCCACCCCCGGTCTGACCGCCCGCAACGTGTACGGGCCGACCGAATGCACCGTCGACTCGATGTACTGCGACCTGCGGATCGCGACCGCCCCGGTGATCGGACGCACGGTCGACAACCTGCGGGCCTCCGTCCTCGACACCGCCCTGCGCCCCGTCGCGGACGGAGCGACCGGCGAACTCTTCCTGGCGGGCGCCGGGGTCGCCCGGGGCTATCTGGGCCGCGCCGCGCTCACCGCGGAGCGGTTCGTCGCCGACCCCTTCGGCGCACCCGGCGAGCGCATGTACCGCACCGGCGACCTGGCCCGCCGCGGCCAGGACGGACTCCTCCGCTATGCGGGACGCGCCGACACACAGGTCAAGCTGCGTGGGTTCCGGATCGAGACCGGCGAGATCGAGTCGGTGCTCGCCACGCATCCCGCCGTCGCCCAGTGCGGTGTCGTGGTGCGCGAGGACGGCTCGGCGGTCCGCCGGCTCATCGCCTACGTCGTCCCCGCCCCGGGCCACCGCGCCCCGGCGGCAGTCGAGTTGAGGGGGCACCTCGCCGCGACCCTGCCCGAGTACATGGTCCCGGCGGGCTTCGTCACGCTCGATGCGCTGCCCCTCACCCACAACGGCAAGCTCGACCGGAACGCCCTGCCCGCCCCGGAGATCACGGCAGCCGCCGACAGCCGGGCCCCGCGCACCTCCGCCGAAAAGACCCTGTGCGCTCTGTACGCCGAGCTTCTCGGCGTACAGAGCGTCGGCATCGACGACAGTTTCTTCGCCCTCGGCGGCGACTCGCCCCTGGCGGTGCGCCTCGCGGCCCGGGCCCGGGAGGCCTCCGTGATCGTGCGGCCCCGTGACGTGTTCCAGCTCAAGACCGTTGCCGCGCTCGCCGAGGTCGCGGGGAACGCGGAGCCGGCCGAGCGGCGCCCTATCGGCATCAACCGCCTCCTGCTCGACCTCGACCTCGCCGACACCGCGGCACTCGTCGCCGCGCACCCCGGCCACAGCGACGTCCTGCCGCTCACCCCGCTTCAGGAGGGGATGCTCTTCCACGCCCAGTACGAAAGCGACGGCGACGGCGGCGAGCGGACCTCGTCGGTCGATCCGTACGTCGCGCAGTCCGCGTACGAACTCTCGGGCCCTCTGCGGACGGAGCTGTTGCGGGCCGCCTGCGACACCGTTCTCGGTCACCACGACTGTCTGCGGGCCGCGTTCACCCGCACCGCGTCCGGCCGTGCCGTGCAGGTGATCACCGATGTGTCAGCCGCCCCCTGGGACGAACGTGATCTGACCGGGCTGCCCGCTGACGTACAACAGCACCGCATCGAGGCCGAGTTGACGGCCGACCGCGCCCGGCCCTTCGGCATGGCGGACGCCCCCCTGGTCAGGTTCCTGCTGGTGCGGCTGTCCGCCGAGCGGCACGTCCTCGTCTTCACCGGTCACCACATCGTCCTGGACGGCGCGTCGCTCGCCCTGGTGATGGACGATCTCCTCGGCGTCTACGAGGCGTTGTGCGGCGGAGCGCTCGCCGCCGGCATCGCGGTGGCCGACACGGGATCGGGTGTCACGCTCCGGGACTACGCGGCCTGGCTCGCCGAGCAGGACACGCCGGCCGCGACGGAGGCGTGGACCACCGCTCTGGGGGGTGTGGAGGAGCCGACGCTGCTGATGCCGGATGCCGGAGCCGACCGGCCCCCGGTCCTGCCCGAGGAAGTCCGGGTGACGCTCGACGCGGCCCGCACCACCGCTCTGGCCACGGCCGCCCGGTCCCGTTCGCTGACGCTGAACTCTGTTGTCCAGACGGCCTGGGCGGTGACGCTGGCCCAGCTCACCGGCCGTGACGACGTGCTCTTCGGGACGACGGTCTCGGTGCGCCCCGCCGACCTGCCGGGCGCCGACGAGCTGGCAGGTCTGCTCATCAACACCGTGCCGGTACGGGTGCGTCTGGATCCGGCCGAACCGCTGGAGAGCCTGTCGGCCCGCGTCCAGGACGAGCAGGCGGCCCTGTCCGCCCACCACCACCTGGGCCTGGCCGACATCCGCAGGCCCACCGGGCTCGACCGGCTCTTCGACACCTCCACCGTCTTCGAGAACCACGCCGGCACCACCCACACCCCCGCCGACACGACAGCCTCGGGCCTGACCGTCAGACCGACCCGCAGTTACGGCGCCACCCACTACGCGCTGACCCTGATCGCCGAGCCCGGTGCGGAACTGACCCTGCGGCTCGCCCACCGGCCCGACCTCGTGGACCGCGCCGCGGCACTGGCCGTCGCCGAGCGGGTCGCCCACTTCCTCGACGCCTTCGCCTCGGCGCCCGGCGCCTCCCTCGGCACCGTGCACCTGCTCTCGGCACCGGAACGGGCGCGCGTGTTGGTGGAGTTCAACACGGCGGACGCTCCCTCCTCCGACTCCTCGCTCCCCCGGCGGATCGCCGACCAGGCGGCGCGCACTCCGGACGCCGTCGCCCTCACGGGCTGCGGCGGCACCCTGACCTATGCTGAACTCGACCAACGAGCCTCCCAGTTGGCTCACCGGCTGCTCGCGCTCGGTGTGCGGCCCGAGGAGCCGGTGGCCGTTCTCCAGGAGCGCTCACCCGAGTTGATCGTCTCCCTGCTGGCCGTGCTCAAGGCGGGCGGCGCCTACATGCCGCTCGACCCGCGCTCCCCCGTCGACCGGCTGCGCGCCATGACGAGGGGGTCCGACGCCCGGATCCTGCTGACCGACCGCGCCTCGCGTGAGGCCGCTCAGGCTCTCGCCCCCGAACAACTCCTGGTCGTGGACGGGCCGCTCTCCGGCCTCACCTCCCCGGCCGGCCCACTGCCCGACGTCCGCCCCGACCAGCTCGCGTACGTCCTCTTCACGTCCGGATCGACGGGCGAGCCCAAGGGCGTCGGAGTCACCCACCGCGCGGTCCTCGACCTGGCGGGCGACAGCGCGTTCGCCTCACCGGCGCACCGGTCGGTGCTCCAGCACTCCACCCAGGCCTTCGACGCGGCGACGTACGAGATGTGGGTGCCGCTGCTGAGCGGCGGGCGGGTCGTTCTCGCGCCCCCCGCCGAGCTGGACGGCCCCGGCCTCGAACAGCTCGTCGCCGCGCACGGCGTGACCGCCGTGTGGCTGACGGCCGGCCTCTTCCGGCTCCTGGCGGAGGAGTCGCCGAGCAGTTTCGCCGGGCTGCGGGAGGTGTGGGCGGGCGGTGACGTCGTCCCCGGCCAGGCCGTGCGCCAGGTGATGGACGCCTGCCCGGGACTGACCGTCGTGGACGGCTACGGCCCGACCGAGACCACCGTCTTCGCCGCCCGTCACCGCATGCGCCCCGGGTACGAGATCCCGGGCACGGTCCCGGTGGGGCGCCCGCTGGACGGCATGAGCGCTTACGTTCTCGACAGTGCGCTGCGCCCGGTGCCCGTCGGTGTCGCGGGCGAACTGCACCTGTCCGGGGCGGGACTTGCCCGCGGGTACCTGAACCGGGCGGGGGCGACGGCCGAGCGCTTCGTCGCCGACCCGTTCGGCCCTCCGGGCGAGCGCATGTACCGCACCGGCGACCTGGTCCGCTGGACCGGCGAGGGCGAGCTGGTGTTCCTCGGCCGGGCCGACGACCAGATCAAGATCCGTGGGTTCCGCGTCGAGGCCGGTGAGATCGAGGCCGCACTCGTGCGGCATCCGGCGGTGGCCCAGTGCTGCGTCCTCGCCCGGGAGGACAGTCCCGGCGTCAAACGGCTGGCGGCCTATGTCGTGCCGTCCTCCGGGAGCGAGCCGCCCACGGCAGCCGAACTCCGTTCCCACCTGGCCCCGTTGCTGGCCGACTATCAGGTGCCGGCCGCGTTCGTGCCGCTGGCCGCGCTCCCGCTGACCCGCAACGGCAAGATCGACCGGCGGGCCCTGCCCGCACCGGAGTTCACCGCGGCCGGTGACGGACGTCTGCCCGCCACCCCTCGGGAGGAACTGCTGTGCGCCCTTTTCGAAGAGGTCCTCGGCATCGAGGGGGTCGGCCCCGACGACAGCTTCTTCGCCCTCGGGGGCGACTCGATCGTGTCCGTCCGGCTGGTCGCCCGGGCCCGCCGGGCGGGACTCGTCCTGACCGCCCGTGACGTCTTCACCTTCCACACTCCGGCCGCCCTCGCAGGGGCGGCGTCCGACCTGGCACCGGAGACCACCGAGTGGACCGGGGAGCCGGAGCTGCCCGCGATGACCCTGCCCGACCTCGAACTGGACGAGCTGGTGGCCGAATGGGAGTCCGCGAAGTGAACGCGACACCGACCATGACACCCCCGTCCACGGCGGGCAAGCGCCCCGACCTCGACGTCCTGCCGCTGACGCCCCTCCAGGAGGGCATGCTCTTCCACGCGCTCTACGACGACGAGGGCAGTGACGTCTACACCGTCCAGACCTCGCTGGAGCTGACCGGGCCGCTCGACACCGCCGCGCTGCGGGCGGCGTGCGGGGCCCTGCTGGACCGGCATCCCGCGCTGCGGGCCGGGTTCCTCCAGCGCGGCAGCGGCCAGGCGGTCCAGATCGTGCCGCGCGCCGTCGACGCACCGTGGGCCGAGGAGGACCTCAGCGGCCTGCCCGAGGCCGAACAAGGGCCCGCGCTCGACCGGATCACGGCCGAGGACCGGGAGCGCCGCTTCAACCTGGCTGCCCCTCCCCTCGTACGCTTCCGGTTGCTGCGCCTGACCGCCGAACGTCACGTGCTGCTCTTGACGAACCATCACATTCTGCTGGACGGATGGTCGTTGCCCTTGGTCCTGCGTGACCTGTTCACGCTCTACGAGCGCATCGGGCGGGGTGACGGCGCGGCCGGCCTGGACCCCGCGCCCTCGTTCCGGCGTCACCTCGCCTGGCTGGCCGGGAGGGACCTTCGGGCCGCGGAGGACGCCTGGCGAGCGGCACTGGGCGACTTGGACGAGCCGACGCTGGTGGCACCCTCGGGAACGCCGCACGGCGCGGTCTTCCCGGGACGCGTGACGACCCATGTGTCCGAGGAACTGACCGCGGAACTGGGCCGGTTCGCCCGCTCCCGAGGACTCACGGTCAACACCCTCGTCCAGGTCGCCTGGGCCCTGCTGCTGGCCCGCGTCACCGGCCGGCAGGACGTCGTGTTCGGGGCGACCGTCGCGGGGCGACCCCCGGAGGTACCCGGCGTCGAGGAAACCGTGGGCCTGTTCATCAACACCGTCCCGGTGCGGGTGCGTCTCGACGCTGCCGAACCGCTGGGACGGCTGCTGACCCGCGTCCAGGAGGAGCAGTCCGCGCTGCTCGCGCATCACCATCTCGGCCTCGCCGCCGTGCAGCGGCTGACCGGACTCGGTGATCTCTTCGACACCGCCGTGGTGTTCGAGAACGCGCCCTTCGACGAGGAGTCCGTCAACCGGACCTTCGGCGGACTGCGCGTGGGAATCCTGGAGGACACGGCCACCACGGGCACGATGCACTACCCGCTCAGTCTGGTCGCGGTGCCCGGACGCCGGCTGCGCCTGGACCTGAGTCACCGCATGGACGTCCTCGACCGCCCGGCCGTCGAGGCACTGGCCCGAGGTCTCGTACGCCTCCTCGCAGCGCTGGTGGCCACCCCCGAGCTGCCCAGCGGCCGGGTCGACGCACTGGACGCGAGCGAACAGGCGGGGCTGCTGGCCGCCGGCACCGGGCCGACCGTCCCCCTGCCCGACACCACGCTGCCGGAGCTGTTCGCCGAGCAGGCCGCCCGCACACCGGAGGCGACCGCCGTTCTCTTCGAGGGCGCGGCGATGACGTACGGCGAACTCGACGCCCGCGCGACCCGGTTGGCCCACGCGTTGAGGGCCCGTGGCGCGGGCCCCGGGCGGGTCGTCGCGGTCTGCCTGCCGCGTTCTCCCGACCTGGTGGTCACGCTGTACGCGGTGCACAAGGCGGGCGCGGCCTACCTGCCGGTCGACCCGGACTATCCCGCGGACCGGGTGCGCCACATGCTCGACGACGCGGCCCCCGCGCTCGTCGTCACCCCGGACGTCCACGACGCCCTGGTCGAGGCGGCCCAGGAGACGGGCGCCGTGGGGGAACTGCCGCGTGTGACACCGGGGTCCCCCGCCTACATGATCTACACCTCCGGGTCGACCGGCCGGCCGAAGGGTGTTCTCGTCCCGCACGAGGGCATCGTCAACCGCCTGCTGTGGATGCAGTCGGCGTACGGGCTGACGGCGGCCGACCGGGTGCTCCAGAAGACCCCGTCCAGCTTCGACGTGTCGGTGTGGGAATTCTTCTGGCCGCTGATCACCGGAGCCACGCTGGTCGTGGCCCGCCCCGAGGGGCACAAGGATCCGGCGTATCTCGCCGACCTGATACGCCAACATGACATCACCACAGTGCACTTCGTGCCGTCCATGCTGGAGTCGTTCCTCCACACGCCGGACGCGGCACGGTGCACGAGCCTGCGGCGGGTGATCTGCAGCGGTGAAGCGCTGCCCGCCGCGCTCGCCGACCGTTTCCACGGCCTGTTCGACGGCTCACGCACCGAACTGCACAACCTGTACGGGCCGACCGAGGCCTCCGTCGATGTCACCCACCGGCGCAGCCGGCCCGGTACGCGGACGGCGTCCGTGCCCATCGGCCGGCCCGTCGACAACACCCGCGTCCACGTCCTCGACGCAGGACTGCGGCCCGCGCACCCCGGCGCCCCCAGCGAGCTGTACCTGGCGGGCGTCCAGCTCGCCCACGGCTACCACGGGCGCCCCGAGCTGACGGCCGAGCGCTTCGTCGCGGATCCGTTCGGGCCGCCCGGGTCACGGATGTACCGCACCGGCGACATCGTGCGCTGGACCGAGAGCGGCGAACTGCTCTATCTGCGGCGGGCCGACGACCAGGTCAAGATCCGCGGCTTCCGCATCGAACTCGGCGAGATCGAGTCCGTACTGGCCGGCCACCCGGCCGTGCACAGCCAGGCGGTCGTGGTCCGGGAGGACCAGCCGGGCGTCAAGCGCCTGGTGGCGTACGTCGTACCGGCGGGCCCGGAGCACCCCGAGCACTCGGCGGGCTGCGATGGCGCCGAGCTGCGGGCCCACTGTGCGGCCGAACTCCCCGAGCACATGGTGCCGCAGGCGTTCGTCATGCTGGAGAGGCTGCCCCTCTCGCTCAGCGGGAAGCTGGACCGCAAGGCACTGCCGGCACCCGCCTTCACCGCCGCCGGCGGCCGCGAACCCGAGGGTCCGGTGGAGGAACTCCTCTGCCGACTCTTCGCCGAGGTACTCGGTGTGCCCGGGGTCGGTCCGGACGACGGCTTCTTCGAGCTGGGCGGCGACTCGATCCTCTCCATCCAACTCGTCGCCCGTACCCGCAAGGCGGGGGTGGTGATCACGCCGAGAGACGTGTTCACGCATCGGACGGTGGCCGCCCTCGCACGGGTCGCCACCCCCGTGGACACCGTGCCGTCCGCCGAGGCCGACGACGCGGGCACGGGCGAGGTGCTCCCCACTCCCATCACGCACTGGCTGCGCGAACAGGGCGGCCCCGTCACGGGTTTCCACCAGTCCATGGTCGTGCGAGTACCGGGCGCGCTGCGCGAGGAGGACCTGGCCGCCGCACTCCAGACGGTCCTCGACCGGCACGACGCGCTGCGCCTGCGGCTCGGTGACGACAACGGCGCCTGGACGCTGGGGACTTCGGCTCGCGGCACCGTAAGCGCCGCCGACTGCCTCACACGCCACCGTGTCGGGACCCGAGACGACCTGAGGGAGGCCGTGACCCGGGAGTCCGAGACGGCCCGGCGGACTCTGGACCCACGGCTGGGGCGCGTACTGCGGGCCGTCTGGTTCGACCGTGGCGAAACGGAGCCGGGCCGACTGCTCCTGATGGTGCATCACCTCGCCATGGACGGCGTCTCCTGGCGCATCCTGCTGCCCGACCTGGCGACGGCATGGCGGGCCGCGGCCGACGGCAGGTCCCCGGACGCCGCGCTCGACCCCGTACCGACCTCGCTGCGCACCTGGTCGCGGCTGCTCTCCGAAGCCGCCCACGATCCGGCGCGCATCGCCGAAGTCCCGCTGTGGCAAGCCGTGTCGGAGACCGACGACCCGCCCATCGCGGACCGCCCGCTCGACCCGGCCCGCGACACCTACGCCGACCGCCGGGACCTGACGCTGACGCTCCCCACCGAACAGACGGCCGCCCTGCTGACGGCCGTACCCGAGGCGTTCCACGCCGGGATCGACGACATCCTGCTCACCGCGCTCGCGCTGGCCGTGGCGCACTGGCGCGCACCGGCGGCGACCACATCCGTCCTCGTCGACCTGGAGGCCCACGGCCGCGAGGAACTCGCCCCCGGCGTCGACCTTTCCCGCACCGTGGGCTGGTTCACCAGCCTGTATCCGGTGCGCCTGGATACCGGGGCCACGGACTGGGCGGTCGTGTGGGCGGGCGGCCCTGGGCTCGGTCGCGCTGTCAAGGCCGTCAAGGAACAGCTGCGTGCCATTCCGGACCATGGGATCGGCTACGGGCTCCTGCGCCACCTCAACGCCGACACCGGACCGCTTCTCGCGGCACTCCGCACTCCCCAGCTCGGCTTCAACTACCTGGGCCGGTTCGGAGCGGGGCACGCGGGCGACTGGGAGGCGACCGGCGAGACCGACGCCGTGACGGCACCGGCCGATCCCGCCATGCCACTCCCCCACGCGGTGGACCTCAACGCGGCCACCGAGGACCGGCCCGACGGGCCGCATCTGGTCGCCAACTGGTCATGGCCGTCAGACCTGTTCACGGAAGGCCGGATACGCGAGCTGGCCGACACCTGGTTCCGGGCCCTGCGCGCGCTCGTCACCCATGCGGCCTCCGCAGGCGCCGGCGGGCACACGCCCTCGGACCTCGGGGTCGTGGCCATCGCCGGTGAGCGGCTGGAACAGGACGAACTCGACGCGCTCGAAGCCCGCTGGTCGCGTCAGACCCTGACCGACGTACTGCCTCTGTCCCCGCTCCAGGAAGGGCTGTTGTTCCACGCCCTGTACGACGAGGAGACGCTCGACGTCTACAACGTCCAGCTCTCCCTCCAACTCGACGGGCCGCTCTCCTCGTCCGCCCTGCGCGCCGCCTGCCAGGACCTGGTCGACCGGCACGCCCCGCTCCGCACGACCTTCGGCACCCTGTCCTCCGGCACACCCGTGCAGACCGTATTGCGGGACGTGGAGGCGTCCTGGGCCGAGCACGACCTGAGGGGGCTGGACGAGGAGGCGCGCGGGATCCGCCGTACGGAGATCCTGGCCGCGGACCGGCTCCGCCGGCTTCCCGTGGACGCGCCCTCCCTCACCCGGTTCACCCTCCTCCAGGAGACGGAGGACAGCCACACCGTACTGCTGACCGTTCATCACATCCTTTTGGACGGCTGGTCGATGCCGGTCCTGCTGCGCGACCTCTTCGCCCTGTACGCGGCACGCGAGGAGGGCGCAGGCCACTTGCCGAGGCCGCTGCCCGGACCCACCGTCCGGGACCACCTCGCCTGGCACGCCCGCCAGGACGCGGACACCGCCGAGAAGGCCTGGCGGGAGGCGCTCGGCGGTCTCGACGGACCCACGCTCCTGGCGCCGGAAGCCGCTCGGGCGGGCACACCGCTTCTTCCCGAGCGGATCACTGCGGAGCTGACCGGGCCGGAGACGACGGCGCTGACCGAGTTGGCCCGGGCGAGCGGCGTCACCCTCAATACCGTGATGCAGGGCGCCTGGGCGCAGGTACTCGCCGAGGCGACCGGGCGGCACGACGTCGTCTTCGGAGCCACGGTCGCCCTACGTCCCGCCGAATCGCCCGGTGTGGAGAACGGCGTCGGGCTCCTCATCACGACCGTGCCGGTGCGGGTGCGCCGGGAGGACGGGGAGTCACCGGCCGCGTTCCTCGTCCGCCTCCAAAACGAGCAGGCAGCTCTGGCACCCCACCACCATCTCGGTCTGCCCCGCATCCAGGCACTGGCCGGCGATGGCCCGCTCTTCGACACCTCGACCGTCTTCGAGAACTACCCCGCCGACTCCGGGGAGGTCCGGGCCGGACGCGTCCGCGTCTCCGGTCTCGAAGGACGCGACGCCTACCACTACCCGATGAGCCTCATGGGCGTGCCCGGCGAGCGCCTCTACCTCCAACTGAGCTACCGGCCGGACCTGTTCGCCCGCGGCACCGCCGAGCACACCATGAGCCGGCTGCGTCAGGTGCTCGCCGCGTTCACGGGCCGACCGGATCTCGGCGAGGGGGGTCCCGTGGAAGCCGTACAGGCTCTGTTCGCGGAGATCCTCGACGTCGAACGCGTCGGTCCTGACGACGACTTCTTCGCGCTCGGCGGCAACTCCCTGCGGGCACTGCGCCTCACGGGACGTCTCCGCGCGCTCGGTCGTGCACCGCGGCTCGCGGTACGGGCGGTGTTCGACCGGCCCACACCACGGGCTCTGGCGCGCTGCCTGCGCTGACCGCTGGTCGGGAGGCTCACAGACGGCGGCGGTCCCGCCTCCCGACCTGCCGGCCCTCACCTCCACCTCTCTTTCCACCTCGACGTCGACCTCGTACGCCAGGCCTGTCTCTGCCATGCCCTGGTGACCCCGTGAGCCCGGGCGGCCCTGCGCCGCCCGTCACCTGCCCACTCCACCGGAACCGGCGAACGCCATCTCCGGCAGACACACGACAGTCAAGGAGACACCCACCATGAACAGCCCCTTCGACAACCAGGACGGCTCCTTCCTCGTTCTCGTCAATGACGAGAACCAGCACTCCCTGTGGCCCGCGTTCGCGGAGGTTCCCGCCGGCTGGACTGTCGCCCACGCCGAAGGCACCCGCCAGGACTGCCTCGACTACATCGGCGAGCACTGGACCGACCTGCGTCCCCGGAGCCTGGTCGAGGCCATGGCAGCCGACGCCGCCACCGCGCGGTGAGCGTCCCGCTCACGGTTCCGGCCACGGCCTTCCTCGCCCGGACAAGTCAACTCGGCCTCTTCTCGGCGGAGACGCTCATCCTCCTCGACCGGGACGTCGCCAAGGACCACATCGGGTTGGTGATGACGGCCGCCGCGGCGGGCGGAGCCCTGGCACAACTCGCCGTGAGCCGCTGGGGTCACCGCTGCCGCACGACCCGGATCACCCTTCTGGGCACCTTGCTGCAGAGCATCGGCTGCCTGGCGTTCGCCATCTTCACGACCTGGTGGAGCCTGGCCGCCGCCGACTTCCTGGTGATGGCGGGTGGCGCGCTGACCGGCACCGGACTGCGCGCCACCCTCGCCACCGACCGGCTCGACGTATCCGACCCCTCCGCGGGACGCCCCCCGGGGCGTTCCACGGAGGCGGAAACGGAGCGGACCAGTCGTCTGGAACGCGCCTACGGCCGGTTGACCGCCGCGCAGATGCTCGGTGCGCTCACCGGTCCGCTCGGCGCGGGCGCCGCACTGCTGCACGGCAGCGGCGGGGCGGCCTGGTATGCCACCGCCGTCGGCGTCGCCGCCATGGCGGTGGCAGGCTCGGGGGTGCGACGGGAAAGGGCTTCGGCGCCCACCCGGCCGGACTCACCGCCCCTTGCCCGATCCGGGGCTCACCCGGCATCGCCCTCCGCCCAGCCGAGCCAGGGGGCACTCGTCCGGCCCGGGCCGAACTCGGCACCGGTCGCTCCTGGGGCCCTGTTCGGGCTCGTGTGGCCGGCGCTGGTGCTGCTGTTCGGGATCACCGCCCTGTACGGCGGCTACTCCGTGGTCTGGGCCGTCTACCTGCGCGGGCTCGGAGCCGCGGACTCCGTCGTGGCCTGGTCGATGGCATGCCTCGCGCTCCCGGCGCTCCTGCTGTCACCCGGGGCGGGGACACTGCTGCGCCGGGTTCCCCGGACGACGCTGATCCGCTGCGCCGCGCTTCTCCTCGGCGGCTCGGCGTGCCTCTACCCGCTGGTCGACGTGACCGGGGTGGCCGTCGCCCTGTCGCTCGCCGAGGGCTTCCTGCTCGCCGTCGCGCTGCCGCTGATCTCCGCGAAGGTGGCGCGTGACGCGGGCCCGGACCGTACGGCCAAGGCCTTCGGCGCTCTCGGTGCGGCGGACGCGCTCGGCAGCGGCCTCGGTACGGCGGTCGCCGGTGTGCTGCTCGCGCAGGGCGGTGCGGGTCTCGCCTTCCGGTTCAGCGGCGTGCTCTGCCTGGTGTGCGCCGCGCTCTCCCTGATCCCGATGCCCGCCGCGTCCGCCGGCCCGTCATCGACCTCCCCCTCACTCCCCTCCTCGCCGTCGGCTTCTCCGCCCGTGACTTCCCCTCCCCCGCCCTCGGCCTCCCCCACATCCACCTCACCCCACCTCAACTCCCCTTCAGAAAACGGCAGGTCCAGACATGTACCACGGCATACCCCTCGAATACGGGCTCTCCGCCGCTGAGACGGAACAGATCCAGGAGGCGCTGGCCCGCTTCCGCGAGGGGGCACTGTCCCCCGCACAGCCCGCCTTCTACGACGAGCACTGGGACGCCGCGCTCCACCTCCCGGCCGGACTGCGCACCTTCCTGGAACAGTTCCGCCGCACCGAGCCGGCCGCGGCCCTGGTCATCCACGGATTCCCGGTCGACGACGAGGCCGTCGGTCCCACGCCGGCCCACTGGGAGGACGTACCCGTCCAGGGCGCGGTCCTCGACCAGGAGCTCTTCCTCGCCATGGTCGGTACCGCCCTCGGTGACCCGTTCACCTTCTCGACCCTCCAACTGGGCCGGGTGACGCAGAACCTGCTGCCGATCCGCGGTGACGAACTGCGCCAGAGCGGGCACGGCAGCGAATGCCTCCTCGAGTTCCACACCGAGGACGGATTCCACCCCGGCCGCGCCGACTACCTCCTGCTGTTCGGCATGCGCAACCACGAGCGCGTGCCGACCATCGTCTCCTCGGTACGCGACGTCAAGATGAGCGACGAGACCGCGGACCTGCTGCGCTCGCCCCGGTTCCTGATCCGCCCCGACGACGAACACGTACGCCAGCTCCAGTCACGCCACCCCGGCCATCCCGCCCTCGCCCGCATGCTGCGGATGCAGAACGACCCCGAGCCCGTGGCCGTGCTCTCAGGCGAGCACGAGCGGCCGTATCTGCGCATCGACTACCCGTTCATGACCTGCGTCGGCGAGGACGGCACCGCCCAGGAGGCGCTGGACGAGCTGATGGAGGAGCTGGAGCGGGTGCAACTCGACGTCGTCGTGGAACAGGGCAGCCTCGCGGTCGTGGACAACTACGTGGCCGTGCACGGCCGCAGGGCGTTCCGCGCGACGCACGACGGCACCGACCGCTGGCTGAAGCGCATGATCGTCAGCCGTGACCTGCGCAAGACCACCCCGCACGCCTCGCCCGGGAACACCCGCATCCTCTTCTGACCCGCGCCCGGTACGCCTCACCGTCATCCCCTCAGGAAAGGGACATCCACAGATGCGCACCATCGTCGTGACCGGTGGCTCCAGCGGTATCGGCCGGGCCACCGTCGAACGCTTCGCCCGTGCGGGCGACCGCGTCGTCAATCTTGACATCGCTGAACCGCCGGGCGAGCAGGGCGAGTTCGTCA
Organism: Streptomyces sp. NPDC102279; assembly: GCF_044766365.1. Lineage (NCBI taxonomy): Bacteria > Bacillati > Actinomycetota > Actinomycetes > Kitasatosporales > Streptomycetaceae > Streptomyces > Streptomyces sp. NPDC102279. The sequence continues at coordinate 16,509 of NZ_JBIWLU010000020.1, forward strand.
CATGGGTCCGCTGTGACGTGGCGGACTGGCAGGCCGTGGAGGACGCCCTCGCCCAGATCCACCGGGACCACGGATGCCTGGACGTGGTCATCGCCAACGCCGGCATCAGCATCCGTCACGGTGTCCTCGACATCAGCGAGAAGGACGCCCGCCGGGTGGTCGACGTCAATCTGCTCGGCACGCTCGGCCTGTGGCGCTCCGCGGCCCGCCTCATGGCGGACCAGGACACCGGCGTGCTCCTCGCGACCGCTTCGGTCAACGGCCGCCGCGGATACCCCAACTACGCCGACTACAACGCCACCAAGGCCGGCGTCATCGCCCTCACCCAGACCTTCGCCCTGGAACTCAGCCCCCGTGTACGGGTCGCCTGCGTGAGTCCGGGCGCCGTCCTCACGCCGATGCAACTCGCCGAGTACACCGGCGAGATGCTGGCGGACGTCAACGCCCGCATCCCGGCCGGGAGGCATGCCGACCCCGCCGAGATCGCGTCGGCCTTCTTCTACCTCGCCTCACCGGACGCGGCGTTCCTCACGGGCCAGGAACTCGTCATCGACGGCGGCGAGACAGCCGGTGCGACGACCGCAGAGTGGGGCACCGCCGAACGGGCCTGACCGACCACGCACCACCGGTCCCCGCCCGGCTCCGCAGCAGGGCGGGGACCGGCCCCCATACGACCCCGCACGACCCTCCACCCGCTGTACGAACCCGCACCAGGAGAAGAAGAGGCCACCATGACCGCGATCACCGATGGGCCCGTGGCAGGGCCCTCGCCCGGCGGCACCGACACGGTCGCGCCCGAGACGTTCCGCGAGGCGATGACCCGCTTCGCCGCCAGCGTCACGGTGGTGACGGCCTACGACACCGACGCGCCGGTCGGCTGCACCGCGACCGCCGTGTTCTCCCTGACCGACCAACCGCCCACCATGGTGGTGTCACTGACGTCGGCGAGCAGCACGCTCCGGCACATCACCGCAGCGGGTCTCTTCGCCGTGAACGTACTGCCGTGGCCGCTGCGCGCCCTGGCCGACCGGTTCGCGCGGCTTTCCTCCAGGGAACGGTTCGAAGGAGTCGAGCACACCGGCCGGTTCGGGGCACCACTGCTCACCGGTGCGGTAGCCGGTCTGGTGTGCCGCGTCACCCGCCTCGTGCCGCTGGCGGACCACACGTTGGTGGTGGGTGAGGTGCTGCACGTACGGACCGAAGACCACGAGGACCCGCTGGTGCACTACGCCCGGCGCCAGACCCGCCCGGAGGCCTGAATGCACCCGACCTCCTCGCACCGCACAACTCCGGAGGCCACACCTCCACCTGCATCGAACGCAGGTCGCTGGCTGCGCCGTTACGGACCGCCGCCCACCACGACCAAGGGCAAGGCCAAGGCCACCCTCGTCTGCCTGCCGCACGCGGGTGGCGCACCGACGTTCTTCCGCGACTGGCCGACTCTCCTTGCCCCGTCCCTCGACGTGGTTGCCGTCTGCTACCCGGGACGACAGGACCGATTCGACGAACCGTGCATCACCGACATGACGGTGATGGCCGGAGAGGTCGCCGCCGCACTGGCCCCCCTGGCGGAGCGCGGGTCTCTTGCGCTGTTCGGGCACAGCATGGGTGCGGCCGTGGCGTACGAGGCGGCTCGACTGCTGCAGTCCCGGCACGGGGTCCGACCGACGCACCTGTTCGTCTCGGGCCTGGTGCCCCCGCACCGGATGCTTCCCGGCACCCGTCACCTGAAGAGCGACGCCGCCCTCGCGGCCGACCTCCTCGAACAGGGCGGAACCGACACCCAGGTGCTGGCCGACGAGGAGCTGAGGGCCCTGGTGATGCCCGCGGTCAGAGCGGACTACCAGCTGATCGAGACCTACCGGCACACCTCCGCGCCCGGGCCACTGGACGTACCGATCACCGCGTACCACGGGCAGGACGATGCCCGAACACCCCCGACCGCCATGCCCGACTGGCAACTCCACACCCACGCCCCCACCACGACCCGCTCCTTCCCGGGCGGCCACTTCTACCTCCAGCAGCACCGAAGAGAGCTGACGACAGACATCCGGGCCCGGCTGTTGGGGTCGCTGTGACCCGCTCGGGTCTCGAACCGGCGCCTCGCTCCGCGCCGGCTCGATGACGTACTCCACGTCGCGGGGCGAGTCATAAGATTGGGCGGACCGAGCGCGCCACCCGAAGTCCGGGGCCTGGAACGCGCCGACGGCCGTGACGCCCCACCGGGCACGCAGATCGGCGGGGTGATCGCAGTCGACGGTACTGCGACCGCCACCGCCCGCCCGACACTGCGCACCGAGGGGCCGAGGTATCAAACAGCGCACCCCTGTGCGAATCTTTCGGCGGGTCGGTGCACCGCTCGACCGCAGCCGCGGGTCCTGGAGGGCACCATCCGATGACGAATTCAGATCCGACCACAGGCAGGCAACCCGACCCATACGCGGGCCCACAATGGCACCCTGTGTCCGGCCCTTACCTCTCGGCCGGCGGACCAGTGCATCCGCCGGCAGTATGGAACGCTGCCGCCATCGCCGCGCTGGTCCTCTCACTGCTGTCGTTGCTGTTGCTTCTCGGTCTCGGCCTGCTCGGGCTGCTTGTGTCGTTGATCGTCTTCACGCCGCTGGCGCTCGTTTTCAGCATCACAGCCGGCATCCAGATCGGCCGACGAGGCCAGCGAGGCATGGGCTTGGCCGTCACGGGATTCCTCCTCGCGCTGCCAGGATGGCTGATCACCGCTTTCCTGTTGTGGTGATCGCGCTCTCCCACGCCCGCCCGTTCTGGGACGGCATCCCAGCGCTGGAGTCCACGCCGAGGCCTGCGCGTTCCTCGACGAGGACCCGCGCACCTGGGATGCCGTCCACGGCGCGTACATCGGTGGGCGCTCACTGTCGGTGACTGCATGGCCGTCCGGTTCGGGGACCGGTACGTCGTCATCAGTGGGAACCCCGACAGCACGATCAACACCCGCAAGTCGCCCGGCACGTCGCCCCGCGCCCCTCGTTGCCACTCAACTTGGAACGAACCCTCAGCTGATGTCTAGGGAGCGGATCGCCAGTTGGGGAGCCTCTCGAAGTGCACGTCATAGCGGTCTTGCTCAGGGATGAGCGAGTCGAATTCGACTTCACCGCGGCTGATGGCAGCCAACTGCTCGAAATAGCCGAACCGCTCGATGCCCGGGCTCAGGACGACGAACACATCCGCTTCCTCGTCCTCAGCCGCTCCGAAAACGTGAGGCAGGCCAGGAGGGACGATGACCAGGCCGCCTTTCCCCACCGTCGCCAGGGTGTCGCCCAGGCGGAAGAGCATGGTCCCGCCGAGCACGTAGAAGAGCTCGTGGGACAACTTGTGATGGTGCGGAGGAGCGCCATCGGCACCGTTCGTGAGAGTGAGACGGCTGGCACTGACCGCACCGCCGTCTGCGAGCAGCTCGAACCCGCCGTTCGAGAGCGTCGCTCCGCCCGCCTCATCAGGCCGTACGACCAGGGCAGGGGTCTTGGCTTCCATCGCGACTCCTTCGAGAGTTATCGCTTGAAAGATCCACATAACACAGCCAGCGCCGTGATGCTCAGCGGTCCCATCAGGCACTCACGACCGGCGCTGCATCCACCGGTCAGACCCCACCATTCTACCGACGGGACCCGACCTTTTCGCCTCAGCCGCCGTTGCACAGGCCCGCACGCCCTCGCGCCCTGAACCCCTCGCCCCTAGTGCTCCAGCAGGATTTTGCTGTCTGACCTGCGGGTTTCGCCGGGCGGCTGGAGCGTGGCGGTCTTGTCGTAGCGAGTGGCCAGGGCCGCGCCACTGCTAGCCGTTCGAGGCGGTGCCGCCCTCGTAGGCGTCGAGCAACTCGTCCCAGTGCTCGGTCGCCCATTCGCACGCGACAGCCAGCGGTCCGAGGGCGCTGCGCCCCAACGCTGTCAGCGCGTACTCCACCCGCGCTTTCGGGTCGGCGTGCACCGTGCGTGACACATACCCGTTCCGCTCCAAGCCACGGAGCGACTGGGTGAGCACCTTCGGGGTGACACGGCCCAGTGGCACGCGGAGCTCGGAGAATCTGCGCGGGCCGTCTTCCAGACAGCGCAGCACCATCGGGGCCCACTTGTCGCCGAAGCGGAAAGGCAGCAACGGGGACGGGCACAGCTCGTCGAAAAAATCGGGCGGAAGCGGTGTCCGTTGCGTCATCCAGGGGTCTCCCGTCTCCGGTCTTGGTATCCAGACGGTGACCAACCTTCTGGATATGTTCGAGAGCAGCGACGCGGCGGAAGCTATTCCCCGTTGGGCAGGATCATCGTGGTTGTCTGGGCGGGCGAGGCCCGCCCGTTCGGCCATCCCCACCGATCCCCCTCCCTCTTCCTCCGGCCGGAAGGCGGCCGACTTACCGCTGTCCACCCGTCGTCCGTCAGGCAAACGTCCAACGAGCTGTTCAACCCGCAAAGGTAAGGCAGAACATCATGCGTGCAGCCCGCTTCCACGAATACGGCGGAGTCGAGAGCCTGGTGATCGAGCAGGCCTCCGACCCTCATCCTGGGCTTGGTGAGATCCGCGTCCGCGCCGCAGCGGCCAGCGTCAATCCCATCGACTGGAAGCTGCGCGCCGGCGCGCTGCGCCAGCTGATCCCCCTCGAGATGCCCGCCATCCCCGGGCGCGACGCCGCCGGCGTGGTCGACGAAATCGGCGACGGAGTGCAGGGGGTGAGCATCGGCGACCGCGTCTTCGGCCTCGGCGGCGTCACCGGCGCGACCGCGGAGCTGGTCCTCCTCTCAGCCTGGGCCCCCGCGCCCGACGAGTGGAGCAATGAGCAAGCCGCGGGCGCCGGCCTCGCGTCCGTGACCGCGATGCGTGGCCTGAACGCGCTCGGCTCCCTCGCGGGGCGCACCCTTCTCATCGAGGGCGCCGCCGGAGGCGTGGGCAGCGCGGCCGTCGAGATCGCCGTGGCAGAGGGTGCCACCGTGATCGGCACAGCCAGCGAACGCAATCACGAATTCCTCACCTCTCTCGGCGCCATTGCGACCACATACGGACCCGGCCTTGCCCAACGCCTCGCCATCCTGGCTCCGCACGGCGTCGACATCGCACTGGACACCGCGGCCTCCGGATCCCTGGACGACCTCGTCGCGATCACAGGCAACCCCAAGCACGTCGCGACGGTCGCCGACCACGCGGGCGGACAGCGCCTGGGCACACATGTGGTCAACGCGGACAACGACTCCACCCTCCTGTCCACGGCAGCCCAACTGGGCCGGCACGGCCGCTACACACCTCGGATCGAACAGACCTACCCCTTGGAGCGGATCGCCGAGGCCCACGCGCACGCCGAGCGCGGACGCACACGCGGAAAGATCGTGATCTGCATCTGACAGACGCCGTCGGAAAATCTCCGTACTGGAGACCCTGCGCAAGCGCCGATGGTCACCCACCAGCGGCGCCTTCTCGGCAGTTGCACTGAGGGTCCCGAAGCCGGACACCCGAGACCGCCCCAAGCCCTGCGACACCAGCCCACCCGGCTGTGCGCGGCCGCCGCACCGGGCCAGGACCTGCCACCGGGCACCCGCCCGCACGCCGACATCGCCCTGGACGGACTGTGCGGCCGACCGCTGACTGCAATCGTCGGCCGTTGTTCCAACCGGGCCTCGGGCACTTGGCCGACCGCGCCTTGGCCGGGCGGGCACGGTACTGACTGTCCCGTCTCACTGACCTTGACCGATCTCACCGAACTTTGATCGGAGCCATAGCCGTGGATCGCTGGGCGAGGCAGCGGTCCGTCGCGAAGGATGTGCGCCGTGTATGTGCGCCGTGTACGACACTTTTCGATACCGCTACCTCCACGCCGACATGGGCTTGGCCGCAGATCTAGGGGCCGACGCGTACGAGACGGACGACACCCCGCCTCGGACCGAGCTTCTCATCAATCGCTCGCCGTACCCACGGCTGCCTGTGGATCGGAGCCCGTACTGGCTGAACGTTGCGTGGCTTGCTTTCGGTACTGCCCTGCACACGGAGCAGTTGACCGCTGCCAGGCCCTAATCCTCGATGTCACTGCGTTCACATCCCCCGGCGCCGACTACCGTTCCGAGGTCGCAGCTCTGGCCCTCGACGGCTGGATTCACCGCCGCTTGGGGTTCGCTCCCTGCGGCGCCGCAGTGACGTACGATCGCCCCTCTCACCGTTTCACCTTCACCTTCACCTGGCCACGCTCAACAACCCCCCTTGCAGACGAGGTTGCCACCGGGCTCCGCGCGAGTGAAGGGTGACTGTCGAGTGCTCCCCGGTGTTCGACACGTGCAACGGGGCCGTGGCGGGCCCAGAGCTACGCCCTCCACGACGACCCTCATGGTCAGGTCGACTGCCTTTTGCCGCTGTCTGTCGGTCCGAGGCATCGGGTGCCCGAATCCCCTGCTCAATCGCGAACCCGGTCAAAGGTCGGTGAGATCGGTCAAGGTTCAGTGAGACGGGACACTGACGCTCGACGCCATCTTCATCGACGCAGACTTGGGTCGGCCCACGAGCCCTTGACCGCCTCACCTGTAGCCGGTCTGGAGGCGGGTTGTCACGGTGGCGACGAGGATCACGCCGTCGAGTGTCAAGGCCGCCCACGCCCCGCGTCTCATGCCTCCAGGAGCTCCTTGATCGACGCCGGCGTGTATCCGCGGTCGAGGGGGTTCGCTGTCTGCCGAAGCTCCGCGCGTCGGGGCGAGCGTTGCGGCCGAATGCGTTCACCGTCTGGTGAGCGGGAGGCTGAGGACTCCGCGGTCGTGTCCGACGATCAGGTCCGGCCCCGCGGTGGCCAGACAGGTGAGAGCCGCTTCCAGGGCGATGTTGTCCACCGTGCCGGTCTCCGGCTCCCATACCCGCAGTCGGTGACCGTGACGGGTGCCCGCGACCAGGACCGTGCGCCCGCCCTGCAGGGTGGTGGCGGTGATGACCGGCAGGCCGGCGGTGCCGGTGGAGGCGGGCAGACCGTCTCCGATCGGGGCACCGGTGGCCGGGTCCCACAGCATGACCACGCCACGGTTGTCTCCCGTGGCCAGCACGGTTCGGTCGGGCGTGGGCACAGCCGCCACAGCCGCCACCCGGTGGTCGGCATCGGCGAGTGCACGCGCGTTCAGTTGCACGGCCGCGCCGGGCTTCCAGGGGTCGTCGACGGCTGGATCCCACACGTGGAGGCGGCCTGCGGTGTCCGAGGCCGCGATCAGCGTGTGGCCGGCGGAGATCGGGACGGCGGCGATCGACTGGATCGGACTGCCATAGGGGTTGAGGCGCCCGACGCAGTCACCCGTGTTCGGATCCCACATCCGGACCGCGCCTCGGGGAGTAGCCGTGACGAGCAGGGTGCGGCCGTCGGGGATGGTCGCGGCGCACATGCCCGTCACCCCGCCGGGCCAGTCGCCGGCCGGTTCGCGCACCGGCTGCCCGGCGTAAGGGTTCCACACGGCGATCGTCCCGGTGTCGCCTCCGCTCGCCAGCAGGACGCGGCCGTCGGGCAGAGGCAGGGCCGTCATGGAGCGTATGCGGTCAGGATGTCCTGGCAGCGGGTCATGGATGCGTCGGCCGTCGGCCACGTCCCACAGGCCCACCATGCCTCTGTCCCCGGCGCCGGCCACGAGCGTCGGCTGACCGGGGCGGGACACCACCGTCAAGGAATCGACGCCCCCGAACGATCCGGGCGTGGAATCAGAGAACACGGCGATACGGCCCCAGGGTGTGCCGTCGGCCGCGAGCACCACGTTCCCGTCCTGCCGGAACCGGTTCGCCGCTCCACCTGTTCGGCCGACCGTCGCCGAGTCAGGCGACCTGCCGGCGTCTGTAGAAGCGATCGCCGGACGCTCCTGAGGGAACGCGCCGTTCGGGTCCTCTGCCAGGCCGTCGGCGATCGTCCAGGTCCGCTCGCAGTCCCAGCAGCGGAAGTGTCCGGTGAGCGACATCAGTTTGCGGGCCCATTCCCTCGCTGCCCGCCGCGGGCTGCCTTTGACCGCGACCATGCCGGCGACGAGGCACAGGACTGCCTGCCCCGGCGTTTCGTCGGGAACGCCGACCGCCGCAACCTCGCGTCCCACCCGCAGGAAGGGCTCCCACCCCTCCCCCAGCGCCTCATCCGGCAACGCTGTGGCGACCTCGCGCCATGGATGGTCTTCCGCACGGATGCGAGCGGGATCGAGCAACTGCGGAGCCTCGAAAGGCGGATGCACCAGTTCCACGAAAAAATCAGGGACCTCGGTGTCGCTCTCACACCCGGGACACACCAGCTGAAGGCTTCTTTCCCCGGGATCGCCAAGCCGCCACAACGCTTCGCCCGTGTGATGGCCGGCGAAGGCCACGCAGGAGAGCACGAGGTGGGCGCAGACCTGTGCGGAAGCGCCGGCGGAAAGGAGGCTCCGTATGGCCGCCCCCTCGGCCGCCCGCAGTGCTGCGCTGAATCCTGCCTTGAGGTCGGCCGGGACGGGGGGCCTGTCCTCCGCGGTCACGATGCACCCCAGGTCCACCCAGAAGTCCACGGACTGCCCCGGAGGCAGGGCCGCTGCCGCCTCGACGAGATGAGGCAGGGCCGCGTAGGCGCCGTCGGCGACGGTCCCGTCGTCCAGCAGACCACCGGCCAGGTAGGTCCAGGTCTGTCTCCACGCATCGCCGTCCTTGGTGTCAGCCGCGGCGGCCAACTGCTCCAGGAGTGCTTTCACCTCGTCGGCCGTCACACCGTCAAGGTCGCGCCAACGAGGGCTGTGCAAGGGCAGCTTCGGAATCATGCAACAAGTCTCGCAATCGGCACTGACATCGGGGGCTTGGTGTCCGGCAGCCTTGCTCAACTCATCATCTGATCGACGACCACTGCCACTGAACGGGGCACGACCTGCTCCAGGACCGGCAGAACTGGATCCCAGCCTCCGAGAACCACCGCCTGCGCGGCGAGCCTGCGGGCGCGGGACGGCTCGGACATTTCCACAAGTGCGGCCAGCGCGCGGGCTCGTGTCCCGCGATAGGCGATCGAGCGGGCGAGAGCCTCGGCTGCGTCCGGATCGCCGTGCCGGGCCGTCTCTCGGGCGACCGCGAGCAGTGCCTCGCCCTGCGCCCAGCGGTCGTTGATCGAGTGGACCAGGACCTTGGCCCGGTCCTGATCGCCGCGCAGGGCCAGCATCCGGACCACTTCGATCAGCGCCCTGTCCTGTGCCCGGCGGTCGGTGATCGCGTGAGCGAGAGCCTCCGACCCGCGCGCGTCGCCAGAGCTGGCAAGTTCCCCGACGATGTCCGCCTGCCGCGCCGCGGACAGCTCGGAGTCGAGCCGGTCGGCAAGGGCCATGGCCCGCTCGGCCTGTCCATGCCGGGCGAGCAGAAGCATCAGAGACCTCAGGAGGATGTCGTGATCACGGCCGTCACCGGTCGCAAGCAGTGTCTCGGCCCGGCTGGCCAGGGCCAAGGCCACGTCCTGGTCGGCGGTCGCGACGACCGCATCGAGCACACATGCCATGTCCCAGGCGTCCAGCGGGGATCTGGCGGAGAGTGGGCGAGCGACGGACCCATCCAGGTCTCCTTCCGAAGCCATGTCCTGATCGCCGGCTTCGCCCCGTGCCCGCACCCGTAGGTTGCTCCCTGCCCCGTCAGCGGGTCCGGGCCGGGGGCGCATGAGAGCGTCGAGCCGGCCGAGGTCTCCCTCAAGCGCCTCGCGGGCCAGCACCACCGCCAGGGAGCGGGCCTTGGACCACCCGGTCGGATTGCGTGACCAGGTGATGTCCTCCACGCGGTCGGCGAGTGCGGCGGCCCGGTCATGGTCGCCGGTGGCGACGGCAACCTCCACGAGGAGGGCGAGCAGTTGTTCCGTCCCGTCGAAGGCGTAGATACTCACCTCGTCGTCGGCGCGAGCGGCGAACCTCAACGCCTCATCAATGTCACCGCTGTCCGCCACCACCCTCGCCAGCAGGGCCCAGGCCCACCCCCAGTTGTGCGGGTATCGGATCCTCTCCGCCAGAGCGACAGACCTATCCCGCTCACCGGCACGAGCCCACGCCGGCACGAGGGCGACCAGTGCCTGATCCCGCAGCTGCCACAGGGGAATCGACTCGGCCAGTGCCTGAGCGCCGCCCAGGTCTCCCGCGCCCGCCGCGGCCTTCACCAACTCCAAAAGCTGAGTACCCTGTTCGAGCTCGTCACTGATCGTGTACGCCAGCTCAGCGGCGCGGACAAGGTGGCGGGTGCGGGCGAGCGCCCTCAGGAGCCACCCACTGGTGAGACTGGTGCCCGGCTCCCTGTCCACCGACAGCCGCAGAAGGGTCAGCAGGCACGGCTCGAACCCCCCTTGCACGATGTCTCTTCGCACGTCGTTCTCCGGTGCCAGGCCGCGACGTCGCTCCCGTTCCCGCATCAAGAACAGCTCTGGCCCCCACTGGGCCAACCCCTCTGCCATACCTGGTCCCCCCTGGTGAAGCCACCAGCCGTGCACCCGCTCAGGCGGCCCCAACAGTACGGCGGGACTCGGTCCGATCGCCACAGATAGCCGCTCGCCACCTGGGCGGTCGCCGATGCCGAACGGCCGTGCCGGCAACAGCCCATCGTGGCAAGCCGCATGGGGTATGCCCGCAGCGACGAACTCGATATCGGCAACCCGAAACACCGCCCGGCAACACACGACCACAGCCGGCTCCGGAATCCCGCACAAGCCGCAGAAACGACAGATCCCGCTCAATCATCCCGACCGTGCGGGCTCTCAGCGTTCTGCTGTGGTCGACCTGAGCGGTAATCAACCGACTTCCTCTTGACCAGCACCCGCGCCGGATCCGGAAGCGCAGGTTCGAACGAGAGGTCTCGAGCCGCTCTGCCCATGTGCCGTTGTTCGTGGTGACCTGGTGGACGCGCTGTTGGAGGTTGGCGTTTCGCTGAACGGTGTCCTCGGAATTGGGCCGCAAGTCGCATAGCAAGGCAAGGAGTTCGCCCGTGCCGGTGCGCTGAGTGAGAATCTCGGCGTGGTCAGTCTTAAAGTCGGGCACCGGCTTCGACGGTGCCTCGGCTGGGCAATTACCCCGGTGCGGCGATGCCCAAGAGCATCTACAGTCGTCTCGGTCAGATTTCAGGGGGCGGGTATGGAACATCGAATGCTGACCGCGGATGTGGTGAACCTGCTTCTCGGAGACGGGGAGGCAACTCCGAAGGCCATCGAGACCACCGCCATGGAGATGGTCCGCACAGGCCGGCTGCAGGGTGAACAGAAGGCCGACGGAACGTTGACCGTACGGATGCTCCCGCGCACCTCCGACACGGCACCGCTGCGGCCCGTCGAGGAACTGGTGGTCGAGCGGATCCGTCGGCGTTCCCGAAGCGGTGTCGACCGTGTCCCGATAGGCGCCCTCGGGCCGGGCGACGGCGACGAGTTCTGGGTGTGGTGGCGCGGCTTTCAGGACAGTGTCCGCGACGAGACGACGGCCCTGGGTCTCATACGCCCGGCCCGCAACAAGTACGTGACGCTGGTGTATCGGGGTGCGGCCCTCGCAGCCTGGTTTGGCGCCCTTTGGGCCGGCGTGTCGTGGAGTCCCGACTGGATGCGGATCCTTCTCGAAGTAGTTCTCGTGCTGAGCCTGTTGGGGCTGGTGTGGCTGTCCGACGTCCCGCTCGGGTCCGGGCCCAGGTTGACGGCCGCCGGACGGCAGGCCGCGCGCGAATGGCGGACCCACGAGTGCGCTGGAGACCATCGGCTGCCCAAACGCCAGGTGGGAGGGACTGGTCCCGAATCGGCGCTTCCCGTACGCGAGCCGCGGCGAATCTGGTCCTCGTACGGGAGATCGTGGCACGTCGTGGACACAGGGCCGCTGGATATCCCACGCTGGGGACACCTGTGGCAGTTCGTAGTGCTGGCCGTAACCGTGTGCGCCGCCTCCGTCGCCGCCGTCGTGCTAAGCCTGACCGCGCGCCTGCCCTTCGACTGGGAATGGGACACCGCCCCAGTGCTCACCGGCGTACTGCTGTGGGGCCTGTGGCTGCCGGCCCGCCGTCATGTCCTCGCGGTTCCCGACGAATCCAGCTTTCGCGGTGCCGTCATCTCGCGCTGGGACTACGACACTCACCACGATGACCCGCACACGGATGTCACGCACTACTGCTGCTCAATCGAGGACCCAGCGACACGGAAAGCGTGGTCCTTCGAGGTCGGCCAGTGGAGTCGGCCGATGTTTTCACGCAAAGCGAATCCTGAGCTCAAGGACCGGTTCCGGGTAGGGGACATCGTCGATGTCCACTGCAGCCCGCGTCGGCGCGAGATCCATCAGATCAGTGTGGTCGAGGCCGTGTCGCGGGCCGACTGACGATCGGATCCGCTCTCCGGCACGGATGCGCCCGCTAGGACTAGGAGTTGTCTTCAAATGACACGATCACATCAGGAGCGATGGTCCCAAGCGTGCCGCGGTGATCGGCCCAGCGCCGTCCCCGGACCAGATCGGCCGGAATAAGCGGCCCGATCCGAGTTTCTCCCCATTTTTCAGGCGTAGGCGATGATGTTCGGGGATCCTGTCGAGGTACCTCTGAAAACCACTGTAAGGAGACCCCCCAGTGCGCCGCCCGACCCGGAACGCCTTCGCCGCCCTCATCGCCGCAGCCGGCCTCGCCCTCTCCCTCCTCGCCCCCACACCCGCCTCGGCTGCCACCGCCACCAGCCGCTTCGCGAACTACCGCTACGGTGACTGCCTGCGCGAGACCGACGAGACCGGCCTCAAGGGCGACCGCTGCACCACCGGACGCGGCAGCCTCCTGTGGCAGTGGAACGGCCGCCTCAACACCAACACCACTCTTAAGAACAACGTCTGGGGCCGTTGCCTCGACAGCAATGACCGGGGCGACGTCTACCCCCTGCGCTGTAACGGCGGCTCATACCAGAAGTGGCGCACCGTCCAGCCTGCCCCGCGCAGCGCCATCATGCTCCAGAGCGTCGGCACGGGCCGCTGCCTCTACCAGCAGGACAACGGCTACTACCGCACTGCCCGCTGCGACCGAGGCGCCCAGAACCAGCGCTTCACCATCGGCTGAACGGATCTCTCGACCGCCTCAAGATGCCGCCGGGAGAACAGCTCTCGCCCGCTAATACGACTCCGTTAGGTCTTCCTGTTCGCCTGATCAAGAGCATGTTGGATGGGTGGATTTACATGAAGTGAGACGCGTTCGGGCGACGTTGGCATTGTTCGTGGCCGATGTGTTGGCTTCGATGCCGCGGAAGGATCAGCGGGCCAAGGGTGACTGTTACTGCGGGGACTCAAGCTGGACGATCGCCGCAAGTCGATTCAGGCGATGGCTGAGCGGCTGCCGGACGGCAACGAGCAGGACCTGCAGCAGTTCGTGAACCAGTCGACCTGGGATCCGGCGTTCGTGTAGCGGCGGAACATGAGCGTCTGCTGCCGTTGATCGACCCGTGGCCTGGGTGATCGATGATGTGTCGATGCCCAAGGACGGCCGGATGTCGGTGGCTCCCCAATACTGCGGAGCCTTGGGTAAACGCGCGAACTGCCAGGCCGCCGTCAGTGTCCACGCCGCCAGTGACAGCGCCTTGCCCTTTGCAGTGGAGGTTGTTCCTGCCCGAGGACTGGGCTACGGACAGCCACCGCCGCACCAGGACCCTGATTCCGCCTGAGATCACGCACCGGGAGAAATGGCGGCCGGCCCTGGATTTGCTCGACAGCCTAGTGGACTGGGGGATGACACCGCTGGTGGTGGCCGACGCCGCCTACGGCACCAACGCACACCTGCGGGCCGCACTGTCGAAGCGAGGACTCACCTATGTCCAGTCCATCCGGTCGGACGTGAGCGCCCACCCCTTCGACACATAACCCATGACGCCGGACCGCAAAGGAGATGTCGGCTGCCGGCCCCAGCCTCGCTAACGCCAGAAGGCACCGTCGGTGGCAGTCCTTGCCACAAGCCTCGGACAGGATGCACTCATTCCCTCACCTGGCGGCAAGGCCCGAAAGGGGAACTACGTTCTCGCTTCGCGGCCGAAGCGTGCTGCTTGGCCCGTCTGACCAAGCGGCACGCTTCGGTCAAAGTGGGACAACCGCTCCTGTCACTGCACCTGTCAGAGAGGTTCAGCACGGTCACCGAGTGCGCCATCTGCGCGTGGTCAAGCGGTGCGGCGCACGTGCTCCTGACGCGAGGGCAAGAAGTCCGGCCACGTCGACTACTGCACGGCGGCGTAGTCCCCGGTCGACGACTTCGCCCCGGACGTTGAGTTCCCGTAGTACGTCCACCGCCACGTCCCCGACTTCGTGGCCTTCACCGTGGTCTTGAGGGACCCGGTGCTGCTCGACGTGGCCTTCTTGACCGTCGTGTACGAGGAGGCGCCCGATGCCTTGAATTGCAGGCTCACCGTGCGGCCAGCGTAGCCCTGGTAGGTGTGGGTGTCCCAGTTCGCCCGCTCGACCTTCCCGGTAACGGTGATCGTCTTACCTGCGGCGACCGGCTCCGGCGAGGCATTGACCGTGACGCGGGTCGCCCGCTGGACCTGCAACGGGAGGTTCTCGTCGTCGGTGTCATAGGCGTCACCAGCGAGAAAAGCCCTCGCGGCAGTCTTCCACGCGCCGGCGAACTCGTTCCCGAAGTCGGCGTACCGCGGGTCGATGTACAGCCACTCCTTGAAGTCGCAGATCCCGTTGGCCTTGTCCACGACCTTGCAGTCAGTGGTGATGACGGAGCTCTGCAGGGTGTCACTGCTGTCGGGGTGGCCCCGGTAGGGGAACACGGTCGGCCCGTCGTCGTATTTGAGCTTGGTCGTCATCCGGAAGGATGCGGGCACGACAACCTCGTTGGTGGTTCCGATGACGATCGGCTTCCCGCTGTTCACGGTGACCCGGGTAAAGGAGACCCCGCCCTCCGCCGCCCCCGCCGGCACCGCTGCCACCACGGTGAACACGACCGCCGCTCCGCCGGCCACCACCGCGCTCCACCTCGTCCTCCGCATATTTGCACTCCCCATATACGAGCCCGCCCTCTCTCCCAAAGGCCGAACTCGACCTCTGGGCACACCGGCCAAAGGATCATCCTCAGCGGCCAACTGTCGGACAAGGGAGGACTGCAGGCGGTTGTACGCAGCACGGCTACGATTTGATCACCACGACATATTCTTCGCCCGTCACCAGGCTGTCGTGGAGCCGACCTTGAGCGACTTTCGTCGGCAGCGGCGGGCTGGTCTGCTCTCCGATGAGTTTGCCTGCGCGGCTGTCCGCTCCGAAGACAACAAGCACCGGCGGCGTTCCACCAGGCTGCTGCTGGACCTGAGCAACTCCTCGGGCGTGGGCGCGCGGAAGACGGGATCGTGAAAGGTCGCCGGGCAGCTAACGAAGAGCGGGGCGGTGAAGGCCAGTTCCAGCCCGTGGTGGTACCTGAGGTCGTCATCGGCTGTGAACCGGAACTGACCACTGTCCCAGGCGAGGACTTCCCAGTCCCACCAGGACCCTTCAGGGAGCTCGATCGTGGCATGCGGTCGTTCGACGTCCACCTTCGGACCCTCAATCTGTTCAAACGGACCGACAGGTTGCACGGAGATATGGCACGCCGGGCTTGACGAGTTGGGCCCCTGAGGTGTCGATGCGCGTCAGACGGACCTCGGCGCCCGGTGCCAGCCGATCGCGTCGACCAGGACGCGCTCCGCTTTCCGGTCCGACCAGCGGCGGTCCTTGTTGTGCAGGAGGCACCGGCCCGTCGAGGCGGCCGCCACCACCGCGGCGGCGAACAGCTCGGGGAGCGGACTTCCGGCGCGTACCGGCCCGAGGGTCGGGCACGTATGGCACGGGCATGACACACTCGATCACGTCCCAGCGGAAGCTCATGACCGCACGCTGGCTCGGGCCGACGGGCTGCGAGTGAACGCCGATCGAGGTGTCGACTGGTCCGATCGTCGGGGCGGAGGGCGTCGGGACGTAATCATCTCTCTCCGAAACTCTGTTCCCATGCGTCTCGGTAGCGCGCCCGCCAACTGCTGGAGGCCAGTGAGCTGTCCGTGGACCAGATCGCGGGCGAGGTCGGTTTCGCGACGGGCGCCTCCCTGCGCCAGCACCTGCACGCGACGATCGGCGTCTCTCCGCAGGCCTACCGGCGGACGTTCCAGGCGACGCGCTGAGCCTCCCCGGCCGCGGCCCGCCGATCACCGAACGATCTCCGTGCCTCCCGCGTCGTAGGAGCACGAACGCGGGTCGATGTGACGGGGGTCGGGTATGGGCAAGAGGATCGTGGCCGCAGTGGTACTGGCCGGGCTGGCGTCGGCGGGGTGCGGCGGCGCGGACGTGCGGGACGACCTGGTGGTGAAGGGAACCCGGCCGGCCACGCCCTACGCGGGGCCGCTCCACCTGCCCTCGGAGAAGAACCCGCGTGATGGCGAGCCGGAGCCGAGTGAGGGGGCGGGTGCGGCGGGCAAGGCGCTGGAATGTGACGGCGCGATCTTCTCGGGCGGCGGGTCGGACCGCTGGAGCAAGAGGGACGGCGGTTCCACCCCCGAGGAGGGACTGAACGCCTACTTCGACATCTACCAGCCCGAGGAGCCCGACTACGGCTACCGCGTGGAGCGCCGGGAGGGCGACCGTGTCCTGTTCTCCTTCGACGTGAAGGGCAGGACCAAGGTGGCCGTCGTCGTCGCCAAGGACCAGCCGGATCGCCCGGGTTGGGGCCCGGAGACCAACGCCTCCTGCGACCCGTCGGAATGGCCCGCGAGCTACGCCAGGTCCAAGGGCTACGAGATCTGGGAGGACCGGGAAGGCCGTCGCGTGCCGACCACGAAGGTGAGCAGCTCGCCCGGCGCCGAACACTGCGACTGGCAGAGCGCACACTTCCTCACCCTGGGCAGTGGCACCAACTCCCGCCAGTACGTGCATGATCCGCAGGGGCTCTTCGATACCGAGCTGCTGAACGGCACATACGACGCGGATGCCCCTATGCCGGCGGACGCGCGCGACACCGGCTACCACTACCGCGACTGGAGTCTCTGGCTCGCCGCGGACAGGTCGACGGCCTACGTCCGTACCTCCGACGGCGTGGAGGCCTGGCCGGCGGCAGCGGATCTGATCGGCTGCCGGTAGGCCGGCCGGTTGCGGCCCCCCGTAAGCGACCGCCTCGGTCCACTCGGCCAGTCGGCGCCAGCAGGTCATGCCGGAGCCGAAGCCGAGTTCCTGCGGCAGGTGTTCCCAGGCGATCCCGGTGTGCAGGACGAACAGGATGCCCTGGAACACGAGCAGGACTGGATGCCGCTTGCGCCACGGGTGCCGGGACCGGCGCTCAACCTTGGGCAAGCGGTCGATCACCGCCTACAAGTCGGCATCGACTTCCCACGGCTTCGGCCGGGCCAGCCCGCACCCCCGGATCATCAGTCTCGGAGAGATCCAATCACCTCGAAGATCCACGCCGAACGGTTCCCTGATTGACGAGATCGTGCGCGAGGGCGCCCGTCGGATGCTGGCCGCCGCCCTGGAGGCGGAAGTCAACGCTTACATAGCCGAGTTGGCCGGTGAGCGGGACGAGAGCGGTATCCGCCTGGTCGTGCGCAACGGCCATCACCATCCGCGGAAGGTCGAATGGCACCTTGGCTGGAACGTGGAACTACCCCGCGGCTACTTCCTACTGGTCTGGAAGACGGTCCTCCGGGCCTGAATATGCCCACAGGGGTGATGTCCAGCACGGTCTGCAGCCGGATGAACGAAGGCAACGGCTTCGGCATCGCCGTAGGGCCCACTACATCCGTCACGCTCAGCTGGGACAGCACATCGCCCGCCTCATACTGCTGCACGCAGACAGCCTGCAGGCCACCAGCACCACCGAACCGCCCGGGGTAGCAGCGAGCCACGAGGACGACGAGCATGCTTGAGCTAACCCGCGAACAGGCCCGAACGATGGCCGTCAGCGCCCAGGGCCTGCACACCGTAGCTGGAACAGTCCGCACACCTTCAGAGGTCCTCAGGGCACTGGGTTGCTTTCAGATAGACACCATTAACGTCGTCCGTCGCTCCCACGAGTTGATCATGCTGGCCCGCGGCGTTCCCTCTGACGCCGCTCGTGCCTTCGCCTCGCACGAGGACAATGCGACCTTCTTCGACCCCAGTCGATCTGTGGCCCGTGTTCGCGTTCCGGCGCCGGCGCCTCGCCAGCCATGGCTGGCGAGGCCCCACCATCGACCCCCAAGCGTGCATCGACGTCCGTCGCGCAGCCGACCTGCACGGCGCCGTCACCATCAGCGACCTGGGCGGAATGACCGGCACTGGTTGGGACCGCACTTCGCCACTGAAGTGGGCCGCCGAATGGCTGTGGGCGACCGGCGAATTCGTCTGCGTGCGACGGCGTGGTTGGAAACGAGTGTACGAACCGGCTGAGCGTGCGCTGCCAGATCGCCTCCGTCTGGACGAGACCTACGACGATGCCTGCCTGCGAGAACTGGTCCGAATCGCGCTGACGAAGGCAAACGGCGGCTTCGCCTACTACGGCATCGCCACAGCAGCGTTCATGC
Source organism: Streptomyces sp. NPDC102279 (assembly GCF_044766365.1). Classification (NCBI taxonomy): domain Bacteria; kingdom Bacillati; phylum Actinomycetota; class Actinomycetes; order Kitasatosporales; family Streptomycetaceae; genus Streptomyces; species Streptomyces sp. NPDC102279. The sequence continues at coordinate 34,954 of NZ_JBIWLU010000020.1, forward strand.
ACTCCGGTGCCTTCCTCGCCCCAACCCGCGGCCGTCTCGTCGACCGATACGGCTGGTCGATCGGCGAGCTGGGCCGCGCGAGGCTCACCTGCTCGCCGCCATCGTCGACCTCGGCCGTGAGCTGGAGCCCCCAGCTACCCGTAACGGGCGCTTCAGGGACGCGGTCAGCCCAGAAAATTGCGCGGTCAGCGCCGGCCGCCGCCGATGCGGCGGTCGTCGGCCAGTGCGGTCAGCGGGCCGAACTCGCGGGCAAGCTGGTTCCACGTCAGAACCTCGCCACAGCGGGCCGGAAACTCCTTCGGGTTGAACTCGGGCATGGTCCAGGTGCCAGTGCCCCGGTCCCGCAGCCACAGGTCCCCGTCACCGTCGACCACAGTCGGCGGGACCGGTACGGGCTCGGCCTGATCGGTAGGCTCCCAGGTGACCCGGCCCGGGTGGGAAACGCGGCGCAGTTCGGTGGTGGCCAGCCGCGCGGCCAAGTCACGAGTGGACTCTTCGGCGTCCTTGACCGACGCGAGTCGGAATGCGTCGTCAAGTACGGGCAGGGCTGGATTCTTGCTGCGCTTTGAACTCATACGCTGACTACCTCCGGTGGGGGGCGTCACATCCGTTATGGCACCCCGTAGAGGAACACGGTATCCGAGGCGGGAGCCGGACCGGCTACGACTACTGACCAGGCGGAGGCGCTGGCACACCGGGCGGTGGGGCAAGGTGGTGAGCTGGTCCTGGACGTGGCGCAACCCGTGGTGGTAGCGCTCAGATATGGCGGTCCGGGTCTGAGAAGGTGAGGCCGCCGGGGGCCAGCAGCCCGCGATGACACAACTCGACCTCAAGCAATGGGACTTCGCTGTTCAGGGTGCGGACTGGGACGAGGCCGAGGACGACGAGGAAGGGGCAGAGATCCTCACCGCCGCCGAGCGGCCACGCCGCTGGGCATGAGCCGGCGCACGTCGTCGCGGTCGAGGACAGACGCGTACTGCGGCAGCAGATCATGCAGGCCGCCGCTGAAGCTGCTGGTGAGGGAGGGGGCAGGAGTCCCACGCCCGGTGTTGAGGATCGCTGCCTTCGTCAGTCGTTGCGCGTTGGAGGTGATCTGCCCCGTGCCGACCACGGCACGGTGGCGGGGAAGGCTGATGGCGAACCGGTCCTATGCCGCAGACCTGCTCCTGGGTACCTCAGCGTCCTCGGCTCACTGCCGCGGGTGACGTGGCGCAAGGACACCTCGTGGCGGCGGCAGAGGGCTGCGGTCCGCCGGGCTCGATGGCCAGGGCGAGCGACCCGGCGTGCAGACACGTGGTGCTTTCGGGGACAGCTGCCGCGAGTTTGAGCTGTCACAGAGCGTGACATCGCTGTTCGATTGCGAGGGCCCAGCTCGTACGAGACGGCGTACGCCTTGTCGCCTGACGGCCGGAAGTGACGCTCCCTCAGGTCTGTTCCGCTCGCTGCTGTGGTCAGCGGTCGACCGCGATGGTGCTGGTCATGCAGACCGACGCGCTCTTCTGGGACTTGCTGGTGTTCGAGGGGATCGACGAGGTGGAGGTCGAGGCGGTTATGGTCGCGTTCGACACGGTCGATGGGTGGCGAGAGGTCCCGCGGTCGCGGTGGTATGTCCGGACTGTGGCCTCTTCTCGGATCGAGTCCACGATCGTTACCAGCGTAGGCTGAAGGACCTCCCGCTCGCTGATCAGTGCTTTGTGATCCGACTGACGGTCAGACGCTTCATCTGTGGCTCGGCAGACTGCCCGCGCCGGACGTTCGCCGAGCCGTTCTCGCGGCTGGCCGCCCCGTACGCTCGGTTCACCACGCGGCTCAACCGTGCTCTTCCACCGGTTCAACGAAGAGAGGCCGGCCTCTCTGGACCCTCGCTGGGCGCGAGGCCGTCCCCGCGCAATGAACACTGAGGACGAGGACTTCGTCGTCGAGGCGGCCACCCCCGGCCCACTGCGGTGGTTGTTTCGGCTCCCGCCGCCTGCCACTGAGCGTCAGTCCCGCCACTTGTCCCGGCACAACCAGGCCAACCGCTCCGTGAAATGGTGCTGCCAGAGCCACCACGGAAGCCGTCGGTGGGCAACGAACGACCACAGGTCGTCATCGGCTTCGTTGCCGCGCGGGCAACCGCGCAGAAGATCGAGAGAGCGTCGATCAACGGTCCGATGCAGACGAGCGACGTGGGCCAGAGCGATGACACCTTGGCGGCGGATCTCCGGTTCCTCAGCCTCCAGCGCCGTGCCAACCTGGAGCAGAATCGCCTCCGCATCCGCATGGTTGAGGGCGAGAGCAATCACAGCCGCCCCGACGAGCGGCTCGCCCCGGCTGAACGCAGCATCGACCTCGTCGGGTTGATCGGTCCACCGCAGCGTCGAGCCATCCTGCCAGTTCAGGACCGGTGCCGGATCGACAGGGCCGCTCTCACCAGGGTTCACGGCCCGACCCTACCGAGCCGCACTCACAGGAATCCTCTAGGACACCGCGCCCAAGGTCCCGAGGCTGAGGATCCCAGAAGAGATCCTCAGCGCGTCGGCCTATCATTCTGGGCGGCCGCGGAAGTCGGTACTCAGCGCGCCTGTCCCTGCTCCGTGCCGGTTATCGGCGGGACCACTCGGAGGACCGCCCTGGGCTGCACCCAGGACAGGTCAACGCCCTCAAGTTCGACGACGGCGCTCCAACCGGGGGTCAGTTCGGTGAACTCTCCGTAAGGCCGTCGGTGTATCCGGAGCACCCGGGCAGGGAAAGCCCCGTCATCCGGTGAGCTGTCCACCGGAAGCAGCGCACCGCCGGGGAAGATGCTCCGCCCCACACTGACGCAGCGGGCGTGACAGTTCACCCTGTTCACCGAGGGCCGCTCGTACACGATCACCACCTGCAGTCGTCCTTCGGGCTCTGTACTACTCATGCTGAGGACGCCTCCCTCCAGGGTCAGAACAAATCCATGAACTTGTCGGCCGCCTCGGACGCCACACCGCTCCCGATGATGCCCCCGACCACACCACCCACGACACCGCCCGCGCCAGGAATGGCCGCGCCCACCTCCGCGCCGTAGGCAGCACCCGCGAGGCCGCCCGCTAGGCCCGCGGCGTCGCGCGTGGCGGTGTGGAGCCGCTGCGCCGGCGGCGCCTTGGCAACGTCGTAGGCGGAGAGCGCCACCGCGCCGACGAAAAGGCTGCCCTTCAACGCGCCGCCAACGGTGATGAAGCCGGCATCGCCGCCCGCCGAACCGGCCAGCTTGCTCGCGGTGGAGGCGGCACCGCTGCCCGAACCACCGCCGGCACCAGCACCCCGACGTACGCCTACGGCGACAAGCGCCGCTCGCTGAGGAAGCGTTCGAACAGGAGTCGGTGCTCAGAGGGTCGGCGGTGGCGACGAAGAGCGACTTGCAGAGCGTTGTAGGGCTGCCCGGCGACCAGCCGCGCGAACCGCCGCGCCCTCGCCGACCGGACCGGCTCCCGGACAGGAAGGTCCCGCCAGGGAAGGCCGGTCCGCTGCCGGAACAAGATCCCGTCGATCACACGACGGTGACACTGCCGGCGGACCTCCGAGGCTGCCGAGCTGCCGGAGATGGCGACGACGGATACGACGTTCGCCCTCTCCGGCGCCCAGTACCTGGTGCTGTCGGTCCCGGCGCAGACGCTGCGCGCCAACCTCGCCGACTGGAGCCGCTATGTCCGGCCCGGCACGGTCGTCGTCAGCTCACCGACCTGCACCGCTGGCCGGAGTAACGCTGGTACGGCGGACCGACTGCCTGGACGCATGCGAGCGCGCCAACGTCATCGTCATCCAGCCCTCCGCCGAAGGCCGGGCCGCCAGTGGACGGCCTGTGCGGCTCGGCCAGGTCAACGACCCCGGCGCCGCAGCCGACATCACTGCCTGGATCAAGAACGGCAGCCCCGGACTGGCCGAGGCCCCCGACATCCTCGACCTCTACACCGTCAGCCCCTCCCGGCGTGCCCGGCACGAGCTCGAAGACTGACCGCCCATCCCGCTTCTGATAGTCACTCCTGCCGTGCTATCCCGCGGCCGGGCAGGCCACCCGGCGTCTCTGGTCTGCGGCCTGGGGTGAGCCCAGTTGACGGTCTGTGTGATGGACGAGCGGCCGGGAGTACGGCGCGGGACCGCAGTCGATCCCCTGCTCGGATCTAGTTCGGAGCTTGGTTCGGCCCAAGGACATCCCCGGTCGGTAGGGGGAGCCCGGCGCGGCCAGTTCGCTCCTGGGCCCCCGCCCTACGACTGACCGGCGCTGGCAAGGCCCGCACAGCCGCACGCCTCGCGCGGGTGGCTCACTCTCAGAAGTCGGCTTTGCGGTAGTCGCGCTCGGTCTCCTCGCCCAGACCGGCGCAGCCCTTGTCCGCTGACTGTCCGACCAGCAGCAGGCCTTCGGGCATGCCGGTGACCTCGAAACTGCGTCCGCCGTGGCCGGTGCCGGGCGTGATGTCGAACCCGAGTTCGCGCAGGTCCTGGGCGAGCTGCGCCCGGCCAACGGAGCCGCCCTCGCGGGTCAGGGAGTCCTCGTACAGCGCCTCGTGGTCCGAGCCTCGCAGCGCCCCGGATGCGTCGAGAACGCCGACGAGGTAGGTGTGCACGTGCAGCAGGGGCGGCGGGGGCGCGGGCGACGCCTGCATCGTGCCGGCCACGTGCAGCGCCAGCGCGGCGGCGAACCCCTGGCCGGGCTCCGTGCCGTCGACCAGCGGCCTGGTGCGCACGAGATGCTCGACACTACGGTGGGCGCCGGCCAGCACCGCTCGTTCCACGTCCACGCGCAGCGCGGGGTCCCCCTGGGCCCACACCTAGGAGATCGAGGCGGGGGCAATGAAGGTCAGGTTGTACGCGTCGCCGTCCGCACGGACCTGCGCCTCGCGGCCCACGTGCCGCCCGGCTATCACCGCACCCAACTGCCTGGCCGTCGCCTCCTCGCCCCTGCGCAACCCCAGCATCCCCAGCGCCTCGGCCGAGCCCGTCCATAACGTGTTCGCCCGCAGACCCCCGAGATCCTCCCCCCGTGCGAACGCCGCGGGCGCCACGGAGCGCTCCACAGCCCGCTCCGCCTCGCCCTCCACCTTGACCATGCGAATCGTCAACACGCGCCACTCCTTCGCCAGTTCAGAAACCCAGGATGCTACCCAAGTTCCGTCTTTTCCGGGGCGCCGGCTTGCGGAACCCCGCCCCGGAATGACGCCTTGCCCATTTGCGTTTGCAGCGACCCGATCCATCAGGCGTTCGTGCCGCCGCTGAACAAGCGGTTCGGCCGAGCGCGGCGAATCTCTTCGAGCACGCGGACGGCGTCCTCGAACAGCGGAGTCAGTCCCGCCCTACGGCCCGACTCTCCGTCTCGCGCTTGGTGACATCGAGCGCCTCCAGGGCGTGAAGTAGCTGGTCAGTGCAGTGAAGCCAGTCTCGCGACTCCACCGCCTTCGCCGAGCGTGACGCCTGGCTGTTGTGTTTGATGCCACGCGCCGCCGCATCGAGGGCTTGTCGCGGCGATTGCTCTCGTGGCATGCTCCGGGCCATGATCAAGAGAATCGAGCCCTCCGTCCGCCGATGAGCGGGACGACCGGGAGAGGACTGCCCGGATCACCGGCAACGCTGTTCGACCACGCGCTGTGGCTACATCAACTGGTTCCGGATAAGCCGCTTCCGCGCGACGGGTACCCCTTTCCCGACGACGCGTTGCACCGTCGCCGAGGCCCGAAGGCACCCAAAGACCGGCACTTGGCCGGCAAGGATATTGCGCTCATTCTGGACACGCATTTCGCGAGGGCCTCTGCCCTGCCCAGCGAACTGGCCGACGTCTTCCACGAGGTCTACATCCCGATTCACCACAATGAGCACATCGCCGCCGCGGCTGCGCGGGGGGACGCGGAACGCGCTCGTGAAACGGGCCGCTGGCTGGTCCGCTATGGCACCGATCGCTGCTCAGTCACCGTCGGGCTCGCCCTGCTCGCCGTTGTGGGAACAGCTGACGACATCCCACTGATTCAGACGATCGGGCTGCTCTCCGACCGCTTCGGGCCGCTGGCGGCGCGGGCCTTCGAGCGGCAGGCAGGAGGAGTCGAAGCCCTGCTCTGGCTAGCCGATCGAGTCACTGGCTGGGGACGTGTCTATGTCGTTGAAGCTCTCTGCAGACTCGACGACCCAGCTGCCCGACCGTGGCTGCTGCGCAGGGCCTGTGACGGCGACTTCCTCAACGGATACTTCGCCGGCAAGGTCGCCACAGTCGCCAGACTCCATGAGGCGCTGGCAGAGCTCGACACTGACAGCGAGATGGTCGACCACATCGGTCGGCTACTCCATCTCATGAGCGACTGCGGGGGGATGGGACTCACCCTCGCTCACTACCCCCATGCGAGAGTGGTCCTGGAAGCTCATGCTCGCCATGTGGGTTTGCTCAGCCCGACCATGGAGCGCTACTTCACGATCGCGGTGCTCACTCAGCACCTGACTACGGAGCCTTCCGAGGCTGCCGGGTGCACCGCGGCACAACAGGAAGCGCTCCGGGCAACCTACCTCGAGGTGCTCGACCGCGAGGAGTGGACCCAGGCCGCACGCGCCGGGATCGCCGCGGATGACAACCGGATGCGGTGGCTCGCCGACCACAGGGCGCCAAAGCTGAGGCTGCGCGCGTTCCCCGATCGAGAGCCAGACTCCGAGGAATAGCGCGCGTCAGGGATAAGTGTTCTCCGCCAGTATGGCGCGGATGACCGGCTGCAACCGGACCGCCGGTGACGTCGCCCGCCGTGTCCTAGCCGACCCTGACCGGCTGCCCGGGGTGGAGGCCTGGTTCCGCCGCACGCCGGCGAACGCGGTCACATGACGCCGCCGCCGGCGCCGATGCTGGATCTTTGCGGCCAGCAGCCCGCCAGGACGATGGGCGATCTTGATGGCGGGGTGGTTTGGAACGCATTGGGTTGACCGCTCGCGCAGGATCGGTCTCGCTGGTGCGCCGCCTTGGGTGACCACCGTGTTGTGAAGCCGGTTCGCGCACTCTCTACAGGGCGAGTTGGGGTCAGTTGGGCTTCTGTCCGTCGGCCCGCTTGAAACGGCACCCGATGCTGTTGTCCGGGTCCTCCCCAGGGATCTGAAGGAGGATCAGGCCGGCCTCATCCTGGAGTAGCGTCACCTGCTCGCTCGCGTTTCCCTGCTGCACGTCGAAGTACTGCTTGCCCTGGACAGTCTCCAGCGTCCAGGTTCCCCTGCCATCGTCCCTGCCCGTGATGCGGGATTCGTCCACGCTGTAGCCGGTCGCCCACCGCTTCCACCGCGCCGAACCATCCCGCTCCAGCACGAGAGAGGAGTCGCACGATCCGCCGGCATGCCAGTGCCCCACAAGGTCGGAGCGGCTGAGGACCTGCGCCTTCGACTCCGTACATCCAGTGAGGAGACCTGCGCCAAGACAGAGAAGAACTGTGACAGCCGCCCGCCGATTCACTCACGCCCCCCAAACATCGCTGTGGGCAGACCATATGCCGCAACTGCACCACACCCCCCACTGGGGGCACCGAGCCCATACGCTTCAGCGTTCCCCTGTTTGTGCTTCATCCTAGATTGCTGACAATTACTGAAATTGCCACCACCTGCCGTGATCGGCGCCCCCGTTGTCTTTGGTGTCAAGGATCAGCGCACTCCGTCGCCCGATGGCAGCCATCCCTGCTTCCGCCTCTCGGTCGCCCTTCGGGCATGGGGAGGTAGGTGTGCCGCCCTGCATCAGATCGGGCAGATCCCTGGCCCACGGAAGCCCGAAATGAGCAGTGCACGCCGGCCAGATGATCTCCACTGGCTCCTTCGGCGGCTTTGTGAACCGCATTCCCGACTCAGGACACTAGGTGCCGTTTTGGTCTTCTTCCATGTGGAGGAGCAGAAGGGCGATGTCGTCGTAGCGGGGCGTGGATTGTTCGGCGTGGTGGACGAGGGTATCGGCGAGCTCCTCGAGGTGTGGGCTCTGGGCCTGTCCGAGTTGCTGTGCGAGCGCGTTGGTGGATTCGTCGATGTCGGTTCCTGGGGTTTCGACGAGTCCGTCGGTGTACAGGGCGAGTACAGAGCCGGGCGGGAAGTCGATCTCGGTGGTGGGGTAGTCGGCGTTGGGGTCGATGCCGAGCAGCAGACCGGGTGGTACACGGAGCGTTTCGGTGTGTCCGCTGGAGTGGCGGAGGAGCGGTGGAGGGTGTCCGGCGGTCGCGAGGCGGGCACGGTGGCGAGTGAGGTCGAGGTGGGCGATCAGGCAGCTGGTGAACAGGCCGGCATCGAGGTCGATGAGGAGACGGTTCGTGCGGGCCAGGAGTTCGCCGGGGTGGGCGCCGGCGGTGGCGTGGGCGTGGACGGCGGTGCGGACCTGGCCCATGAGGGCGGCGGCGGCTGGGTTGTGGCCCTGTACGTCGCCGATGGCGGCCGTGATGGCGGACGGTCCCGAGATGAGGTCGTAGAAGTCGCCGCCGATGTCCATGCCGTGGCCCGCGGGGAGGTAGCGGGCGGCGACATCCAGGCCGGGGATGCGGGGCAGTGCGTGGGGCAGCAGGCCGGTCTGCAGGGTGTGGGCGAGAGCGTGGGTGGCGTCGTAGAGGCGGGCGCGGTCGAGGGCCTGGGCGATCAGTCCGGACAGGGAGGTGAGGAGTGCGCGTTCGGCTGGGGGAAAGGGGCGAGGATGGTCGTAGGAGAGGGCGAGAGCGCCGATGGGGCGACTGGAGGCGGTCAGCGGTAGGAAGGCCCAGGCGTTCCTGTCGTAGTAGTGGGGTACGTCTGGGTAGTTGCGCCGGAACTCCTCGAGGGTGGGGTAGAAGGTGGGGCTGCCGGACGTCAGGGCGTGTGCGGTCGGGGTACTGGAGGTCAGGGGCACGCCGTCGAAGCGGTCGATGAATTCGGGGCTGTAGCCGCGGTGGCCGATGGCGTGCAGGCGGCCTTCCTGGAGGGTCAGCAGGAGCAGGCCCTGGGGGCCGAAGGCGGGCACGATCTGGTCGGCCGCGGTTTCGACTACGTCCTGGACGCCTACGGCTTCGGCGAGTGCGGCTGACAGGTGCGTGAGGTGGTAGAGCACCATCGCGCCGACGGGTTTACCGGTTGGGCCAGGTTGCGGGGGTGGGGTGGTCTCGTGTTGTGCGGCGGGCGTGATGTGGACGCTGATGCCGGTGCCGCTGGGGTAGAGCTGGAAGAGGAGCGGTGTGGCGGGTGGGCAGAAGGCGGTGAAGGAGGTGGTCTGGCGGGTGATCACTGCGGATCGGTAGTGGTCCTCGAAGACCGGGCTGTTCATCCACGGCAGCGTCTCCCACGGCTGGCTGCCCACCAGGGTGTCGGCGGTGGCATTCACGAGTTCAGTAGCTGCGGAGTTGATGTAGGTGATTCTGCCGTCGAGGTCGAGTTCGCAGCAGCCAACCGGGAGGCGTTCGGTGAAGCGGAGCGCAGCCAAGGCATGGGCAGGAACCGCTTGGCGGACTGGTGGGGGCAGCAGCCGTGGTTCGTCCGGGGGCAGGAGGGGTTTGCCATTGCTGCCGGCCTGTTCGAGGATCTTCTCGGCCTTTCGGCAGAATGCGGTAGCCGCCCGGCGTTCGTGCACGCTGAGGTGTGGCGGGTGCCAGATGGGCCACAGCAGGGCGATACCGCCCCACACACGTGTTCCGCTCATCAGAGGGACGGCGGCGAGCATAAAGGCGTACGGCACCACGGCGCCGAGCTGCGGGTAGCGGCGGGCTATCTCTTCCTGGCTGCCCAGCCACACCATTTGCCGCTGGTGGATGGCGTCCACGACCGGCGTACAGCCGTCCATGGGGGCGCGAGTCCACGGGGCGGCGATCCGTGGTGATGCTCCGGACACCAGGGTCAGCCACAGGGAGCGTTCTCCAGGTGGCAGCAGGTACAGCAGGCCGATTGATGCGCCGGTGTCGCGCATCATGTCGGCCATGGGCACATCCAGGCGTTCCGTACCGGATCCGGGGGCGGTGCCCAGGCCGACAGACTGTCGCATGGCTTCCTACCCAGTCTTGGCGACGAACGTGGCGGACCGGCGGATGCGGCCGAAACGGCTGCGGGCGGCTTCGGCGCTGATGCCAAGTCCCGCACCGATCTGCGTGCAGCTGGCTCCCGCCTGCCGGTCTGCCAGTACCGCTGCCCTGACCAGCCGACCGGCCAGCTCCGGCACAGAAGCCACTCCGGCGCAGTGGAACCCTGCGGGCATTCGCGGCCAGGGCTGCTGCTGAACCTGCTGGGCGATGGCCTGGAGTCGATCTGTCAGGTCTTCACCGGCCTCGGCCATCGCTTCCCGGGACGGAGCAGCCTTCTGACAGTGCTGACGGGCACGCCACGCAGCCTGCCGGTGCGCTGAGCGGCAGTAGCGGCCGCCGTGCTGTGGAGGTAGCGGGGTTCCACACCAGCCACAGCGGGCAACATAACCCATACAAGGACAATATGCCCGCGTTACCGTGACGGCATCTCCCAAGACCAAAGCCGCCAGCGACCACCCTCCATGGGACTCTCGCGTACAAGGACGAGCAGACACCGGCCGGTGGACTTCGCACTGCCGCCATCCTGCTCGGTCCGGCGCGGGAGCCAGCGGTCTGCGGCGTACACAACAGCGTCCGCTCCCTCGAGGCCGACATCCGATCCTGGGGCAAACAGTAATGACCTGGTTCACCGACGCGTCGTTCCGCTCCCGGTCTGCGCTGGCCGCCCAGGCAGCGACGATACGTTCCCAGCCGCGGACGTTGAGGAGGCGCAGGCCAAGTTCCCGCTGCCGGGGCCGGTCGGCCTGAGACTGGTTGAGCAGGTGGATCCACCCGATGCGTTCCAGGTTCTTCCGGGAGGGTGAGCGCCGACCGCCCAGCCAGGTCCGCAGAGTGCGGTGACGAGTCGTGATCCCTGCGGTAGGCCGGTGATATGCGGTACGCAGAGGGTGGCGGGTTGACCGCCGAGTGGTAGCAAGCTCGAGAGCGAATCCGTTTCGAGGCCGGTGAGAACAGGCTCAGCCGCGGCGGCGCCCGCCGCTCGTTCGACGGCTGCAGCTTCCCTGATGTTCCATCACGCACCGGAGTAGCGGGCGCAAGCGTCTGCATGATTCCTGGCCTCGAGAACGGCCCCCAAGGTGGCTCCACACACAGTTCTACCGTGCGGAACGCGTTCTGGACGGTGGCCCTTTCCGTGTCCTGACAAGCGCCTGAGGCACAGTGCGGGCGCCGTGCCACGGCACCCGCTGCCACACCCACACCCACACCCACACCCACGGCAGCGGCAGCGGCAGCGGCAGCGGCAGCAGCAGCAGCGGCAGCAATCTGAATCACGAAACCTGGCTCATGCGACCCAACGCTCACCCACTCCGCGCAGATGTGACACGGTGCCCACAGCCATTGTTCGAGGAGGCAGCCGTGACTGATTTGCATCAAGTCTTCGTCAACGAGGGGACGTTCGGTCTGCTCGTCGATGGAATGATTCCCGTCGAGACCGCGGACTGGTCCAACGGACTCGTAGCACCCATGTCGCAGGGCGCGCTGATCCTTACCGGTATCAACACTGGATACGTGGAAGCCTCCGTCACAGCCCAGGAAAGCGCTCCCGTGGGAGCGCCGGCCGAGTCCTGGGATGAGATCGTAGAGGTCAGTATCCGCACGCAGGGCGGCAACCTGAAGCTGGAGTCGCTCGACCTCGGGCCGGTCACCGATGCCGCGCTGCCTCTGCCCCCGTCAGCATCAGGGTGGTACAGACTCCGGGTCCACGCCTGCGGGCGAGAATTGCTTTACGACAAGACCAGCATGGAGCCTGTCGAGAAGTACTTGCTCACTGTCTGGCCAGGATCGGAGACAGGTAGCACGGTCGTCCGCTCAAGCGAGCGCATCGAACGTGCCTCACAGACGCAATGGACCCCTCCTGCCCGAGAGCCTGCACCGGCGGTAGACCATAACCCTCCGGTCCGTAAGGCCTTTTGACCACAAGGTGGCGGCGAGTAGAGCAGTGGCGGTGAAAGACATGTCCCCCAGGACTTCGGCGTGCCGGGCCCCCCGTCGTGCGTTGGATTGAGGGCAGGGAACGTCCCGATCGCACACGGCAGGTCGCGACGACGAGGTCGACGCCCGACGCGATCAGCATTGGCGCGGCTACGACCGGGACCTTCCCGTTGGGACATGAGAACGGGGGCTTTGCGTTTCAGTCGAAGACGAGCACCGGCTTGATGACCGCGCCACTGGCCGCGTCCTGGACCGCCTCTTCGATCTGCTCGAAGTCATACCTGGTCAACAGACGGTCTACGGGGAAGCGACCCTGCTCGTAGAGATCGATCAGTTGCGGGATCAAGATGTCGGGCTCGCTGAGTCCCGACGGGTAGCCGCGGACGGTGATCCCACTGAGAGCGACCTGCATGTGGTTGAAGGTGACGTCCTGCTCCACGGGACCGACCCCCAGGAGAGCGCATTCACCACCCGGCATGACACTCTCGACCGCTGCGCGCGCGACCGAGGGCACTCCGGTCGCCTCGACGCTGAACTGCACCCCGCCGGGGACGATGGCGTGCACCGCCGCCGACACCGACTCCTCGCCGGCGAGGATCGTGTGCGTGGCGCCGAGCTCGAGTGCCAGGTCCAGGCGGTTCTGATGCCGGTCCACGGCGACGATGATCCTGGATCCCGCCGCCCGGGCGGCCAGGATCGCCGCCAGACCCACCCCACCCACACCGAAAACCGCGATCGTGGAGCCGACCGAGGGGTGCAGGCCGTTGATCACCGTTCCCGCGCCGGTCAGTACGCCGCATGCGAAGGCCGGCGCCAGGGTGAGGTCGAAGTCAGGGGCGATCTTGACAGCGTTCGACTCGTGGGCCATGGCATAGGTCGCGAAGCTCGACTGCCCGAAGAACTGGCCGTTGACGGCCTCACCGTCCTTGCTCAAGCCGGTGCTGCCGTCAGCCCTGACAGGCCCACCGGCGTTGAGCACGCCCAACTTCTCGCACACGTTGGAATCGCCTCGCTTGCACGCGTGGCAGACCCCACATGCCATGCGGGTGAGCACGACGTGGTCGCCGGGGGCCACCTTGGTCACATCGGGGCCGACCGACTCCACGATGCCGGCCCCCTCGTGCCCGAGGACTGCAGGCAGCGCCAGCGGGACGTATTGGTCGCGCGCGCTCAGGTCGGAGTGGCAGATACCAGCACCCACGATCCGGACGATGATCTCCCCCGCCTTCGGATCGTCGAGCTCAAGCTCTTCGATCTCGAACGCTGATCCTTTGGACCGGGTCACTGCGGCTCTGATTTTCATATCAATGTCCTTCGGCTTGGGCCGACCTATACAGCGTGCTGTCAGGGCGACGTAGTGGGGTGCGTTCCTTACGCCTGAACGGGGATGAAGAGGGACTGCACTTCGCAGTACGCGTCGAGGCCCTCGGGGCCCATCTCCCGGCCGACGCCGGAGTGGGCGAATCCGCCGAACGGGATGGACGGCCCCATCGAGGCGAGGGTGCCGTTGATGTAGAGCGAGCCCACCCGCAGGCGCCGGCCAATCTCCTCGGCCTTGGCCAAGTCAGCCGTCCACACGGAGCTGGAGAGGCCGTACTCGGTGTCCTTGGCGATCACGATCGCCTCCTCAACGGTGTCGTAGGGCAGGACGGAGATGAGGGGGCCGAACACTTCCTCGCGGACTGCTCGCGTGTCGTTCGTGACGCCAGTGAGAACCGTCGGTTCGACGAAATAGCCGGTCTCGAGCCCGGCGGGGATCTTTCCGCCCGCGGCGACGACGGCACCGGTCTCCACGGCGTCCCGGATGTATGCCAGCATGCGATCGCGGTGCTTCTCGGTGATCAGGGGACCAATGACCGTGGACGGATCAGCCGGGTCCCCCACCTTCAACGACTGGGCAGCGGCCGCGAATATCCCTACGATCTCGTCGTAGCGAGAGCGGGGGGCGAGGATGCGGCGCTGAGCGATGCATGCTTCGCCGTTGTTCTGCACGAGCGCCGCAAAGACCAGATCCCCCATGAGGTCGACGGGCGCATCTTCGAGGATGATCGCTGCAGCGTTGCCGCCCAGTTCCAGTGCGACACGACGGAAGTCCGTCGCGCAGGCTTGGGCGATCTGACGGCCGACAGCCGTGCTGCCGGTGAACGACACCATGTCGACGTCCGGGTGCGAGACGAGTCGCCGACTGCCCTCCAGCGCGGCCGGGAGGATGTTGATGGCACCCGCCGGGAAGCCGGCCTCGTCCACTGCTTCGGCAAGCAGGTACGCGATCATCGGGCTTTCCGGCGAGGGTTGGTAAACGACCGTGCACCCAGCGGCGAGCGCGGGACCGATCTTCGCCAGCGCCCCGTTCAGGGGAATGTTCCACGGGACGATCGCGGCGACTACACCGACCGGGCAGCGACGTACCGTGACATTGGCCCCGCCGCTCGGTCGGACCTCTTCGAAAGCGTCCAGGCGGGCCAGCTCAGCGTTGTAGCGAAGGATGCCGATGGCACCGGCCACGTGCGCCAGTTCCGACATAATCGTCGAAAATCCGCACTCCGCGATAACCATGGCCTTGAGGGCTTCGGCGCGCGACTCCAGCGCGAGCGCCAGTCGCTGCAGCACCTCAGCCCGGTCCTTGCCCGAAATTGTCGGCCAGGGACCGGCGTCGAACGCGTTCCGGGCAGCTGCGACAGCTCGATCGACGTCCTCGACGCCGCAGGCTGGGACCTCGGCGAACACAGCGCCGGTGGTGGGGTTCACGTCCGCCATCCTGTTGGACGTTATGGCAGGGATGAACGCTCCGTTGACGTAGACGCTGTCTCGGCGGTCAATGCTCATACGACAGTTCCTTCAGTTGGAGAATGGCTGGACGCAGGCCCTGACACTGATGGGTGGCGAATCGAACTCGCTGGCCGTTCTGGTCGTCACCGGCAAGTCAGACGACCTCAGGCAGGCCGCCTGAATCTGCTGGATGTTGCCTCGCGCCTCTTCCCCGGTGCCGGAGAACTCGACCTCGTGCACCCCGAGTCCGCGGTGCACTGCCTTGCGAACCTCGCGGAGGAGGTTGCATACCGTCTTGGGCGCCATGCCGAGGGAGAGCTGATCAGCGAGAAGGAGCTTGGTGTCGCGTCCTTCGTCGTTGAGCATGCATACAACGTGCGAGCCTCTGATCGACGGGCTGGTGGGTTACGTGCCGGGTGGCTGGCAGCCGATCGCTCCCCGACCACGTGTCGGCAGTCGAAATCTCTACGCGCCGGGCTTTGACGTTGCAGCCGTCCCAGGACGCCACTGACGCGCTCCAACTGCAGAAGCCGCCCTTCGGTCCGTTGCTGGCGCGCCTCGGGGCTACCGATGACTTGCGCTGCGAAGTCGAGCAGCCGCGGCAAGGAACCTCACTGGCGGTCGACCATCGCTGCCGGCACGTACTCGGGACAACATGCCGGCAGCCATACCGTGCGCCCGGTCGTGCAGGACCGGGGACCGGGGGCCGTCGCACAGCCCATGATCACGTCGTCGTCCGCAACCGGGTTCGTACCAGTCCTGAGCGTCAGCTCAAGAAGGACGGGTGCGCCCGGGCCGCCGGGAGGCGTTCCTCAAGGGCGCCCATGCAGGTGCCTACCGGCGTGCGAACTGCCTCCACGATGCATGCGTCTGCCATGAGTTCTTCTTCTCTCTCGTGCCGGCTTCGTCGTCGGCATTCGACATCCATGTCAGTTTTGACTGAGGCCGAACTTACGCGCAGTCGGGACGGCACACAAGAGGGGAGCAGGCCTCTAAACGGGGGGCGCGGACCGCGCCCGACGCCGAGGTCGAGCGGGACCCGACAGCGCTCCGGAAGCCCTCGGCGTACGGCGTCACCTCGGGGCAGGTCCCAGAACCGGGCCTTTCGCGCGTGGAGCCCATCGACGGCCGCGGCCTCAAGGCCTTCCACTGACCGCCTGAACTGCGGACGGCGCCCCCTGCGCAGAACCCCCGACCGCTCATCGGGGGCATAGAAGGCGCACCGAAGCCCGAAAGGACACAGCCGCGTCCTCGCGTCTAGGCACACCAACCGTCCAGGGCACTCGACTCTTCTCGCTGCCGCGGCGGAGGCGTCACCCGGACCCGCCAAGGGGAGGGGAAGGGAAGGCGGCGAAACCCACTACTGGCAACCCACCACCACCGACGTCATCGGATGCCAGGTCCACCTGCTCGCGGGGCCGGAGGACGCTTCACCGAACGAGGGGCATCTGATGTGGCCCCGGAGTCACGCCACGTCCCCATAACTCCCTTGGCTCCCAGGGTCTGCGCGGGGCGGGTCGCTGTGTCCTGGAGAGCCGTCGAACGCGTCTCGGTGTGATCAGCGGCCATGACTTTCCATCTCGCTCGCCGTAGTCTTTGCACCCAGCCTTAACGGCGCTTCGACTTACGGTCGCCCTATGGCAGCCAAACTCTGCCGCGACCTTCCGGGAGAAGCGGAAGGCACGACGAGAAGGCCACCGACCCCCCGACCGGACGTCGAAGCGGTTCAGCACTCCGGCGCTTCGCGTGGCAACGCTCTCCATAATTCGACGAGCATGTCGAATCTGGTACAGTTGTGCCTTTATGGGCGTATAAGAGAAGGCAGGACGCCATGGCTGCTCAGAGCTCGCAGGATCCCTCCCCAGACACAGGTACCGGAGCCAAGCGGCGGGCGCAGTACAGCCAAGGAGCGTCGGAAAAGGGAAAGCGCACCCGAGCCCTTCTGCTGGCTGCGGCCCGTTCAGTCTTCGAACGAGACGGCTATGTCGAAGCCCGTGTGGCTGACATCGTCTCTGCGGCGGGCGTCTCCCATGGCACCTTCTACACCTATTTCGAGTCAAAGCTGGAAATCTTCAGGGCATTGATCGCTGAGGTCAACGCCGAGTTGATGGAGGTCATCACAGCACCCGTCGTCAGTGATGACAGTGTTCACCACGGAATTGCAGAACGCCTTCGTGCCAGCAATGAGGCCTATCTTGACGTATACCGCAAGAACGCGGCGCTCATGATGCTGAATGAACAGCAGGCCAGCATCGATCCCGAGGTACGGAAATACCGGATCGAGGCACGCCGCGTGCAGGTGAACCGCGTCACCGAGAGTCTGCGAAAGATGCAGCGGATGGGACTGGCCCGACGCGATCTTGACTGCCGGACTGCGGCTGCGGCGCTCGTGGGCATGGTGGGCAACTTCGCCTACTACTGGTACGCCCTCGGCGAGCCGTTCGATGAAGAGCTGGCGCGTACCACGCTCACGGACTTGTGGTTGGGGGCGATCGGGTATCCCCAGGCCGACGCCTGAGGGATCGCGAGCGTTGCCAGAGGCGGGTGAGGTCTTCCTGAAACAGGGGCGAGCCTTGGTGGCGTCGACGGTGGCGCAGCCCTCAGGACTTGACGAACACGAAGGAGCGACCACATCTCCTGCTCGATCGGTGCGGCTCGTCCTGCCCGGCGAGGCGGAGGAGAAGCTCCGATAGATCGTCAAGTGGCCTGTGGGAGCGATCGGGTGGTGTGCATCATGTGGAGGTGCCGGTAGATCTCGCGAACGACGAACCGTTTCAAGCAGCGCATGATGTCCTTCTTGACCATGCCCTCTGCGGTGCGTCGGGCGACGTAGTCCCGGGTGCGCTGACCGCATTTCATGCGGACCGGGACGATAGAGTGCAAGGCGTTGTCGGCCGCGCGGTCACCGCCGCGGTTGAGCCGGTGGCGCTTGGTGCGGCCTGAACTTGCGGGGACGGGGGCCGCTCCGTAGAGGTGTGCGAAGGCTGCTTCGGAGCGGAGCCGGTCGGTCCCAGCACACCCGCTGAATAGACCGTGGATGATGGCAGCGCAGAGCGTCTCAACGGGCGTGTCTAGTGCCCCCACACTCTGTGGCCGTACGTTCTACGGCGGGATCAGCGGCTTCGCGATCTCCCACAGCCCAACCGGAACAGCCCAACTCCACGTGGCCCGCCATAGCGAATCGGCCCTCCACGTTTGTCGGAGGAGGTCGCCACGCCGGAAATCTCCCTGCGCTCCGACCGTGCCTCCCTCCCTACGTCAACCAGCACCTCATCGGACGGCGGCCGGCTCCGCCATCCGACCCGACTTGGATCAGGAAGCGAGACAACCATGAAGGCACTGCAGTACCGAGCCATCGGGGCGGCACCTGAGGTCGTTACAGTCCCAGACCCCGAGCCGGGTCCGGGGCAGGTCGTGCTGAAGGTGACAGCGGCCGGTGTGTGCCACTCCGACATCGGCATGATGGGTCGACCTGCCGAGGGTTTTCCCTACCCGCTCCCTCTCACCCTCGGGCACGAGGGTGTGGGCACGGTGGCCGCGCTCGGCGCCGGCGTAACCGGGCTTGCGGAGGGTGACCCCGTCGCCGTCTACGGACCCTGGGGCTGCGGTGGCTGCGCCAAGTGCGCGGAGGGCAAGGAGAATTATTGCCTGCGCGCGGCTGCGTTGGGCATCCGACCGCCCGGGCTGGGCAGGCCGGGCTCCATGGCGGAGTATCTGCTCATAGACTCGGCCCGACACCT
Organism: Streptomyces sp. NPDC102279; assembly: GCF_044766365.1. NCBI lineage: Bacteria > Bacillati > Actinomycetota > Actinomycetes > Kitasatosporales > Streptomycetaceae > Streptomyces > Streptomyces sp. NPDC102279. The sequence continues at coordinate 53,375 of NZ_JBIWLU010000020.1, forward strand.
GGTACCGATCGACGGGCTCGACCCGGTCGCTACCGTGCCGCTGACGGACGCCGGCCTGACTCCGTACCACGCGATCAAGCGTTCCCTGCCGAAACTGGTGCCGGGCTCCACAGCGGTGGTCATCGGCGCCGGCGGCCTGGGGCATGTCGCCATCCAGTTGCTGCGTGCCATGACCCCGGCTCGAGTGGTCGCCCTCGACGTCAGCGAGGACAAGCTGCGGCTGGCCCGTGAGGTCGGCGCGCACGCGGCGTTTCCCTCGGACGAGCGGGCCGCAGCGGCCGTACGTGAACTCACTGGCGGGCTGGGAGCTGAGGTGGTGTTCGACTTCGTCGGCGTAAAACCCACAGTCCGGACCGCTGCGGCAGTCGTGGCGGTGGAGGGCGACATCGCTCTCGTCGGCCTCGGCGGGGCGGCCGTGGCGGTGGGATTCGGACGCCTGCCATTCGAGGTGTCGGTCACGGCGCCGTACTGGGGCAGCCGCTCCGAACTCACCGAGGTGCTCGCACTGGCCCGCTGCGGCGCGGTGTCGGTGCACACCGAGACGTTCACGTTGGACGAAGCGCCTGTGGCTTACGAGCGCCTGCACCAGGGCCGGATCAAGGGCCGGGCGGTCGTCCTTCCACACGGCTGACAGTGCACAGGGCGCGCGACCGCACGTCGTGCAACTCCCTGCGGAAGACGGGGGTCGCACCCTCAGCGCTGTCCAGGAGCTGAACCTTCCCATTCTCACGGCCACGGGCTGCAAGGCGCCCCCTCCCGGTGGGCCGGCGGCAGATGCGCCGTCCCCGGCGGCTTCGGCCACCGGCGAGGGTTCCAACTGAATCGAGCCTGTCCCTCATCGGCCTACACCGGGCCTGAGACAAAGGTCCTATTTGCAAAAAGGACAGACCATAGACATGCCGCGTCTCCTTACTTAGGCTTCGACGACCAGCCGATGGAGGAAGAAGTGAACGTCCAGGAGTCAGGCAGTCGTGGACCACTCGAGGGCGTCCGTATCCTCGACCTCACTCGCGTCATCATGGGGCCCCTCGCTACACAGGTGTTGGCCGACCAAGGCGCGGACGTGATCCTCGTGGAAGCGGCCGGTGGTGACACGAACCGAGTCATGGGCCCCGGCCCTCACCACGATCTTTCGGGCATCGCACTCAACTTGCTGCGCAACAAGCGCTCGATCGACGTCGACCTCAAGTCCGAGGAGGGTCGAGAAACCATCCGGCAGCTGGTGCGCACTTGCGATGTGGCGGTCTCCACGATGCGCCCCCATGTCCTGGTCCGCCTGGGCCTGGACTACGAGACGCTACGAGAGATCCGACCGGACCTCGTCTACTGCCAGGCCCAGGGCTTTCCGCTCGGCTCGGAGCAGGAGAACGAACCCGCCTACGACGACATCATCCAGGCGGCGACAGGGGTCGCCGACCTCATGGAGCGTGTCTACGGTGAAGCGACCTTGATGCCGACGATCCTGGCCGACAAGGTCTGCGGACTTGTGATGGCGCAGGCCATCGCGGCAGCCTTGTTCGCCCGTGAGCGCACCGGACGGGGACAGCACATCGAGGTTCCCATGGCCCAGACGATGACGGCCTTCATGCTGACCGAGCACGGAGCCGGCGCCATCAGCGAGCCTCACGTCCACGCGCCGGGCAAACCCGCGTCCGGCTATCCCCGCATCCTCTCGCCGGACCGCAAACCCCACCCCACCAGTGACGGCCTCGTCCACATGCTGCCGTACTCGCCCAAGCACTACGCAGCGCTCTTCACGGAGGCAGGCATCGAGGGCGCCGCCGACGACCCGAGGTACGCGGACGCGCGAGCCACGCTGGCCAACTCCGACTCCCTCTACCGAGACGTGCGCCGGATCGCCATGACCCGCACCACCGAAGAGTGGCTGACTTACTGTCAGCGCACGGGCATTCCCGCGACACGCGTGGCCAAGATCGAGGACATGGTCGAAGCACTGCCGTTGGACCACCATCCCGTAGCAGGCGACTATCACATGCTGCCGTCCATGGCGCGCTTCGCGGGTGCCGAAGCAGCAGTCAGGCGTCCGGCGCCGCTCCCGGGACAGGACACGGCCGAGGTACTGGCCGACCTCAAGGAACGGGAGGAGTCCGGTTCCGGAACGGAGTGGGCCTCGTAGGGGATTGCCGCAGCGCGTTCGGCCACCTGTCGAGTCGTCGCACAGCATCTCGCGGGCACCCGCAGTGAGCGCCGTCGAGGATTCGGCGGTGGAGTCCCACGAGGCGATGCAAGGAATCAAGCGCTCTGCTCACGGCACGACCCCGGAGGTCGCCCTGCAGGCGGGGGCCGGCGACGGCGCCACGCTCATGCGAGACCTCACACCTGCGAGCGGAACCGCGCAGTCACTGTCGCAGGGCCATCGGCCTTGACATCTCGGCTTAGCGATCGCCGGGTTGAGTCAATTCGATATAACTATCGCAATATTGCAGGTCCTTGAGACGACGCCGGACACCTGTAGGCGGAACGCTCCGTCGGCGACAAGGTCGGATCGATCGGCTTCCCGGCGCCGCCGAACAGCGTGAGCAGCGGTCTCCTGCTTCTCAAGTGCGGAGACCGATGAGGTTCGCCGGCGCTGTGATGCGGGTGGTCAACAACGCGAAGTGGTTCCCGCAGCATGTCGAGTTGCAGGACGACAGACCCCGTCGACCGCCGGAAGTAACCGTTCTGCGGTCGGGCTTGCCGGAGGGAAATCAATGAAGACTCGTGGTGCCGTCATCCGCCAGGCGCCTGGCACATACGAAATCACCGACCTCCACATCGACGACCCACGCGAAGGAGAACTGCGGGTCCGGATGGTCGCGTCCGGCATGTGTCATTCCGATGACCACGTGGCCACGGGCGACCTGCCGATGGGAACCTACCCGGTCGCGGGTGGCCACGAAGGTGCGGGGATCGTCGACGCCATCGGGCCCGGGACCCCCGGCTTCGCGGTCGGCGACAAGGTGGTGTTCTCCTTCGTGCCCGTCTGCGGTCGCTGCCGCTGGTGCGCCACCGGCCATCAGAATCTGTGCGACCTCGGTGCCACGGTCGGAACCGGCGCACGTCCCACTGATCCGACCAGCTTCCGCATCCATTTGGAGGACGGGAGTCCCGTAGGACAGATGTGCGGCGTGTCCGCGTTCTGCGAGTACACGACGATCTCGGTCTATTCGGCCGTCAAGGTTCCGGACGACACGCCACTGGAGCAGGCATGCCTGCTCGCATGCTGCGTCGGCACAGGATGGGGCGCGGCGGTCTACTCCGGCGGGGTGCGCCCGGGTGACACCGTCGTCGTCGCGGGTGTGGGAGGCGTCGGAGCCAACGCGCTCCAGGGCGCTGCGCATGCTGGAGCCACCCATGTCATCGCGGTCGACCCGGTCGCGCTCAAAAGGGACACCGCGATGTTGTTCGGTGCGACTCATGCGGTCGAGGACCTGAAGCAGGCGCGCCTGCTGGCCAAGAGTCTCACTCATGGCCTGGGCGCGGATGTCACTATCGTGACGATCGGCGTCGTCAAGTCCGAGCACATCCAGCAGGCTTACGCCACGGTGCGCAGACAAGGCACACTCGTGCTCAGCGGTGCGGGCAGCACCCAGGATGTCGGCCTCGCAATCCCGTTCGGAAACTTGATGATGACCGAGAAGACGATCAAGGGCTCACTCTTCGGCTCCATGAACCCCACCGTGGACATTCCTCGCATGCTTGACATGTACCGCCAGGGCCGGCTGAAGCTCGACGAACTCATCACAAGGCGCTACTCCCTGGACGAGATCAATCGCGGATACGCCGACATGCGTGCGGGCAAGATCACCCGTGGTGTCATCTGCTTCTGATGGGTCTTCCAGAAGGCCGTGAAGTAGGGCCTCTCCCCTGTGGCACAGCCCAGCGACATCGATCTTTTCCAGTGCTCGTACCGGCCTCCAGGTCACGGCTGACACGCTCTTTCGCCTTGGGCACATGGTCAGGGCAGCCGGCCGCAAACGAGGCGGACTGCGTGGGCATGCAGGCCTCCGTCCCGCAACGTGCTTGTGAGACTGGCACCCCCCTGAGGGAACCGGACGTTCGTCGGTCTCTCCGAGCAGAGAAAGGCGCCGCACGACTGCGAGGATCGGGTCGACCGTGCGGCGTCACCTGCCTACCCGGTCGGCCGAGCCGGCACTGCGCGGCCGGGTCAACGCATGGTGGAGGGCGGGACCTCGGCGCCCGGATCCCCGAGCAGCTCCACCGGGGCCTGTTCCTCGCCCGCGACTGTCCCAGGGGGGCCCGCCGTCCTCGCGGCAATCAGCTCATCGATTTCACCGTCGGTCAGGCCCATCTCGCGGAGCAAGCCGCGGGTGTCGGCCCCGGGGACGGGCGCGGGTCCGGGGAGGGTCAGCGGAGTTCCTCCGAAACGGGGCGCGGGCGCCGGCTGCAGCAGCCCGCCGTCCTCGATGAAGGTTCCTCTGGCATCGACGTGCGCGTGGTCCTTCACCTCGTGCGGAGCGATCGCCGGACTCACGCAGGCATCCGTGCCGGCGAAGACACCCGCCCATTCGTCGCGGGTCCGCTCGGCGATGCGTTCGGCGAACCGGGCCCGGACGCGAGGCCAGGCGGACCGATCATTCTGGGCGACTTCCCTGAACTCGCCGGCGAGACCCAGGCCGTGGAGCAGTTGGGCATAGAACTGGGGCTCGATCGCGCCGACGGCGAGCCAGCCGCCGTCTGCGGCCCGGTAAACGCCGTAGTACGGCGCGCCTCCGTCGAGCCGGTTCTCTCCGCGTGGCGCCTGCCAGTCACCTCCCGCGCGCATCCCGTGCAGCATGGAGGTCAGCAGCGCGGTGCCGTCGACGACGGCGGCGTCGACCACCTGCCCGGCACCCGTCTCGCGGGCGTGCAGCAGCGCGGCCAGGAGACCGCAGGCGAGCAGCATCCCGCCCCCGCCGAAGTCGCCGAGCATGTTGAGGGGCGGCTTGGGCGCGAGGTCGGGGCCGGCGAGCGGCTCGAGTGCCCCGGCGACGGCGATGTAGTTGATGTCGTGGCCGGCCGTCATGGCGAGTGGTCCGTCCTGTCCCCAGCCGGTCATCCGCCCGTAGACGAGTGCCGGATTGCGGGCGATAAGGACCTCGGGCCCCAAGCCGAGCCGTTCCATGACGCCCGGCCGGAAGCCTTCGATCAGGGCGTCGGCGGTCGAGAGCAGATCGGCCAGGAGGCCGCGCCCGCGCTCCTGCTTGAGGTCGAGGGTGATCGATCGGCGGCCGCGGAAGAGGATCCGGTGCGACCCGAGGTCCTTCCCTCTCGTGGGCCTGTCGACGCGGATGACCTCGGCGCCCAGGTCGGCCAGGAGCATGCCCGCGAAGGGGCCGGGACCGATACCACCGACCTCGATGACACGGATGCCCGTGAGCGGCCCGGTCATCGGGAAACCTGGTTCAGGCGTGTGCCGAGGACCGGCTCCCGCTCGACGCAGGGGCGAAGTTCCTTCCGCAACCGGCCACTTGGAGTCGCACCTGCATCGCGCGCGGTACGCGGCGCGCTGATGACGGGCAGGCGCACCGTCCGCACCGGTGCGGAGACCCTATGTGTCGCCGCAGGGCCGAGCTCCACCGGTTTCCGGTACTCCTCGCCGACGAGCGGCCGCCGAATCGTTTTCTCACACACGAGCATGGCTCCTCCACACGAGGGGTGCGCGCGACGCGTTGCCGCATAAAGGCCGCGTCAGTTCCCATGGGCCTCTTCGTCGAGGAGTTCCTGGCGCAGAGCGGCCCGGCTGAGCTTGCCGGTGGGGGTGCGTAGAAGGGCGCGAAACTCCAGGGAGCGGGGCCGCTTGAACCTGGCCAGCCGGTCCTCGGTGAACCCCATCAGTGCCTGTGCAAGGGAATCCGAGGCGACGGTTCCGTCAACCAGTTGCACCACAGCATGGACCCGGCTGCCGAAGTCGTCGTCCGGCAGGCCGACCACTCCCACGTCGGCGACGGCGGGGTGGGCCAGCAGCGCGGCCTCGATCTCAGCGGGATAGATGTTCACGCCACCGGAAATGATCAGATCGGAGCGCCTGTCAGCGAGGTACACCCAGCCGTCCTCGTCGACATGGCCCATGTCACCGGGTGTGAAGAAGTCGCCTCTGCGCGCGGCCTCGGTCTTCTCCGGGTCCTTGAAGTACTCGAAGCCGCCACCACTGCGCAGGTAGATCGACCCGATGACCCCGGGCGGCACCTCGTTCCCGGAATCGTCCAGGACCTTCACCTCCGCGCCCTCCCAGGCCCGTCCGACGGTTCCGGGGTGCTCCAGCCAGTCGGCCGGCGAAACCGAAGTGCCGCCACCCTCGGTCGAGGAGTAGTACTCCCAGATGATCGGACCCCACCAGCGCAGCATGGCTTGCTTCTCGTGGATGGGACACGGCGCGGCCGCGTGCACCACGTAGTCCAGCGAGGACACGTCGTAGGCGGCGCGGACGTCCTCGGGCAGCGCGAGCAGTCGGTGAAACATGGTCGGCACCATGTGGGTTGAGGTGATGCGGTACCGCTGGATCAGTCGCAGCGTCAGCTCGGGCTGCCACTTGTCCATCAGCACGACAGTGTTCCCGATGTGCAGCGCGTGCAGTGCGTGGCTGTCGGGGGCGGCATGGTAGAGGGGGGCGACGACGAGGTGGGTGCCGTCCCCGGGCGGCCAGCCGCTCTGCCGGGTCACCGTCGGGAGCTGATGGGCCAATACCTTTTCGGGGTTGGCGTCCGGGAGGGGTCTGCGGACCCCTTTGGGCTGCCCGGTGGTGCCCGAGGTGTAGAGCATGCGTCCCCCCGACCGGCGGTGCGCGAGAGCGGCCGGCGAGGCGCCGTCCAGGATGTCGGACAACTCCGTCAGATTCCGGAACCCGGATACGGCGCCCACCGCAAAGCGCCGGTCGGCCGGCAATCCGGCGACGTCGGCCGCCTCACCGGCGACCTCCGTGAACTCGGCACCCGCGATCAGCACCTTCGCATCGCTGTCGCCGAGGATGTAACCGATCTCGGGACTGGTGAGGTGCCGGTTGACCGGCGTGATGTACAGCCCCAGTTGGCTGGTGGCGAGCTGAATGGCGAGGAACTCCGATGTGTTGCCCATCACCAGGGCGACAGTGTCCCCCGTCGTGAGGCCGAGCGACCGCAGGCCGTGGGAGAGGGCATCGCTCCACCTGCGCAGCTCGCCGAAAGTCGTCTCGCGGCCTTCCTGGTCCACCAGGGCGACCCGATCCGGCCGGACCGAGGCGATCTGCCAGAATCCCAGCGCACCGTCGATCCGGAACGGCGCCGTCTCATCGGTCGGCGTCTTGGTCGCTTCCGTCATGGTCATGCCCCCATCGTCGGTAGTCCAGCAGGTCGGTCGGTTCCGTGCCGGCGCGGTTGGGACCACCGACCGGACGTGGGAGGCGGCTGTCCCGCCGGATCGCCTCCCGCGCTCTGTGTTTACGGGGCGGCTACCAGGACCCGGGCCACATCAGAGGTGACCGATCAGATGTCGGTGCGGCACCGACGGCACCCGGTGACCGCCCAGAACGGGCGAGCACCGGTCTCCGGCTGGGCACGGGCTGGACTCGACTCACCTCATGACACAGCAGGGGTGACCGGCACGAGAGCCGCTCCGGCGCCGAGTCACGTTTCCCGCCCGCCCATACCTGCCCTGTCCCCCGGACAGCAGGTCCGGTGTGAGCGTCAGGGCGGGAGAGCCGCGCCGTCAGGCATGGGAGGGGTGTCGATGTACGGACGAGGTGGATACGAGGAGGCTCGTGGGACAGCCGATCTGCCGTTCTCGGCACTCGAGTCGATAACGCGAGGTCCGGGTGACCGGCTGGGCCCACTCGCCGATGGAACCGCTGCCCGCAGCGGGTGTCATGACAGATCGCCTGTCGGGGCGGGCCACTTGGGCATCACGTCGTCGTAGTCGCCGATGCGGGCCACGAACTTCGGTGCCCTCTTCTCGAGGAACGCCGACACGCCCTCCGCGGCGTCTGGTCCTTGTCGCAACCGGAAAATCGCCTTGGAGTCGGCCCGGTGAGCCTCGTAGGGCGTCGACGCGCCCAGCATCGACCACATCATGTGCCTCGCTACGGCAACAGCCGCACCGGAGGCGTTGTCCACGATCTCCCTGGCGATCTTGCGTGCGGTCGGCAGCAGGTCCGCATCCGGCACCACGCGGGAAACGAGCCGTCCGGCCAGCGCCTCGTCCGCCTTGAACACCCGTCCCGTGGCGACCCACTCCATCGCCTGGGACATACCGACGAGACGAGGCAGGAACCAGCTCGACGCGGCCTCCGGCACCAGGCCGCGGCGCGCGAACACGAACCCTAACTTCGCCGACTCCGAGGCCAGCCTGATGTCAGCCGGCAGGGTCATCGTGACCCCGATGCCCACTGCCGGTCCGTTGATCGCGGCGATCACCGGCTTGAGCGACGCGGCGATTCTCAGCGAGGTGTAACCCCCGCTGTCCCGCGGCGCACCGTCGATCATCCCCAAGTCGTGCTGGCGCGTCAGTTCGGCGTTCTGCTCCGCGAAGGTGTCGGCGCTGCCGAGATCCGCGCCGGCGCAGAAGCCTCGTCCGGCCCCCGTCAGGATCACAACCCGCACGTTGTCGTCGGCATCCGCGGTGTCGAAGGCCGCATTGATCTCGCGCCCCATCGCCCGCGTGAACGCATTGAGCCGGTCCGGCCGGTCCAACGTGATCGTCGCGATGCCTTCGCTGACCTCGTATCGAATGTTCTCGTACTCAGACATTTCATTCCTATCGTGCATGGGCTCCGTCCGGGGGCGGACGTTCAGATTGCTACTTCGCGGTGAAGCCGGCGTCGACCACGAACTCCGAGCCTGTGGAGTAGCTGGACTCGTCCGAGGCCAGGTAGAGAACCATATTGGCGATCTCGGACGGCTCAGCGAGCCGACCCAGAGGGAGGTCCTTCACATGCTTCTGTATCGCCGATGCGCTCTGCTCGGTGACGTTGATCAGCGGGGTGTTGGTCGGTCCGGGATGAACGGAGTTGACCCGGATGCCATCACTGGCCAGGGCCAGCGCGGCCGCTTTCGCGAGACCGCGGTTACCGAACTTGGAAGAGGTGTACGCGACCGAGTTCGGACCACCGACGAGGCCCGCCGAGGAGGAGATGTTCACGATGGAACCGCGGCCGGCCCTGCGCATCGACGGGAGAACCGCCTTGATGCCCAGAAAGTTGCCGATGAGGTTGATCTCGATGACCTTACGGAAATCGTCCTCGGTCGTGTCGTCGAGCAAGCGGGAGGGGGCGATCCCCGCGTTGTTGACGAGTACCGCGATCGGGCCGAAGTCCTCCTCGGCCCGGGCGATGACAGCATCCCAGCCATCGGCCTGCGTCACGTCCTGCTGCACGAACCGCGCCGCGTCGCCCAGTTCGGCTGCAAACTTCTCCCCCTCCTCACGACGGATGTCGGTGATGACCACGCGAGCGCCCTCGGCTACGAACCGCCGAGCGCAGGCCGCTCCGATTCCGCTCGCTCCGCCCGTGATGACGGCAACCTTCCCGGAAAGCCTTGACATCAGCTCTAACCTGCCTTTCTAGGTGGGAATGACAAACAGTCGTGCCAACCGCCTCGACCTGATTCGAAACTCGTCCCTGGACACACCGCGCCTTGACGACGAATCCGTGAAACGACTCGGGTCCGGGTGGCGTTGGTGGGCTTGGCGACCTCGATCACAATCCGGCCTGCGTTCACACGTGGCAGCCACGAGGCGGGCTGGTCCGACCGGAAACACCAGCAGGGGCGTTTCGCCCGAACCAGCAACCAGGGATGACCGTTCCCAGACCCTCTGCGGCCGACCGGGACAACGTCACGCCGCACCCGCGGGAGATGGCGAACCGATGGTCGGAGGCCGGGACGTTCACACCAGCTCCGCGCGAAGTCGGACCCAGACACAGGGCTTGCTCGGCCCACCGTGAACAACCTTCGTCGGCGAAGTTCACGGACATGTGAGTCGCAGGTTCGCGAGTGTGTGCCGTTGCCTGTCACCGTACGCTCCAGATGATTCGACTCCGACGTCGGGATTAGCTACATGGGCGAAGAGTTACTTCGTGTGCGCGCTCGCGCGAACTCCCCAAGCCGCTTCACCGCTTGCTAACCCTCGGGCAGGAATCGAACGAACATGTGCCAGGTGTGGTTCATGTCCTCCCAAATCTCCAGGGTGGCGTCACCCTTGGCCTCCTATGCGCGTTCGGCCGGCATGACCGACTCGTCGCGGAGCGTCTCGCGGACGCCTGTCATCAGCAGAAGCGGCGGCAGCCCCGTCAAACCGCCGAAGACCGTGCTCCCGCTGGTCCGCCAGGATTCACTCCTCGCGGGCCAGTCGGCATAGGCCGAGATGGTGGCCGCCGCGGCGGGAAGACTGTTCACCTGCATCTCGCAGGGTGAGCGACAGCGCGGCCGTCAGAACACCGCCCGCCGAGGCACCCACGACGACGGTTCGGCGCGGGGCGACTCCCTGCTCGATCAGCCCGGAATGCCGCGACCACGTCCTTGAGCTGAGCGGGTAGGGGTTCTCAGCGGCCAGCCGGTGCTGACGCCGAACAGGTGCGCCTTCGCCGTCCTGCTGAGGTGGTGATAGAGGTCGCGGTGGGTGTCCGCCGAACGGACGCAGGCCCCCCACCATGGATGTAGTAGATGACCCAGCCGTCGTCGGCGCCCTGGAGGTGATCCATTCGCCGGTGAAATCGCCGAGATCGACGCACTCCCCCACCTCGATATCCGCGGCTCCGGATATGCCGATGAGAAGCCGGTCGATCGCGGCACGCCCCTTGTCGACGTCCGTGATCTCAGGAATAGATGCCCAGAACTGCCCGGCTCCGAGTACAGCATCGCTTGCCATGTCCACCTCCACCGAAGTCTCGATCTCGACAGGCCTCGAGGCCTGTCACGCCTCCGACTCCGACCTTCGATGCCCGTATCGAAACTGTGGTGAACGTAACTGCCGCCCGGTCCGAGGTCAAGGGGTCTGCAGCACTCACAGGAAACCCCACGGAAACGATTTCGCTGCCTGAACGACCTCCCCGCGGGCGCGACCTTCGAGAGGTCGGCATCACTCCGGCGTCACCAACCCGGGCGTGACGCGAGGCGTCGCGGCCGGCACCCCGGGCCATCGATGCCCGTCGCCCGGGTGCTGCTTAGGTCCCAGCGCCGGACCCGGCCGCCGTTCCGTGGCGCCCCGATGCCTCTTGCGATCCACCCGACATGGAGGCGGCGACGCCACAACCCGGGAGGATGGTCACCGACCTCAAGGTGACCGTGCCGAGTCGTCGCACCCATCTACGATCGGGCGCCGGCCGCGCGGAGGCCGGTCGAAGAACGCGCCCGGCGCAGACGATCCCACGGATGCGCGGACCGATCCGGCGAACCTGAGAATGGGGCGCGACGGCCGGGGCCACCCCTTCGCGTGACCCGCCCCCAGCCCCGCACGGTATGGGCCCGGCCGCCCCCTGACCTGGAGCACCCGCCTGAGGGATGCCCTTCAGGCAGCGCTTCCACCACGAGGCCGGACTCCCGGAACTCCCCCTTCCCACCCTGATCCTTCCCTCTTGCGGGAGGTACGGCCAGGGGATAATCTCAATCTCGGCTATTTCGATGTCGGTGTCGAATTACGCGGACCATCGCGGCCTCCGCAGGCGCATCGACACGTCCCCTTGCAGAGCGCCGACGTCATCACGCACCCCAGAATCAGCCCGAGGAAGAAGCGCTCATGGCAGACGCATACATCGTCGGAACAGCCCGTACGCCGGTGGGAACACGGAAGGGAGGACTGGCGGCTGTTCACCCGTCCGACCTCGCTGCACACGTTCTGCGCCAGCTGATCGACAGGACCGGTGTGGACCCGGCCGCCGTCGACGACGTGATCATGGGGTGTGTGGATCAGCTCGGCGGACAGTCCGGCAACATCGGCCGTAGCGGATGGCTGTCCGCCGGACTCCCCGAGAGTGTCCCGGCCGTGACGATCGACCGCCAGTGCGGATCCTCCCAACAATCGCTGCACTTCGCCGCCCAGGCCGTGATGTCGGGGACCCAAGACCTCGTGGTGGCCGCCGGCGTGGAGAACATGGCGATGGTGCCCATGAGCGCCAATGTGAAGGTCCTCGAAGACCTCGCCCACGGCCGCCATGGATCCGGCTGGGACGAACGCTACGGTCAGCACGAGGTCTCGCAACTCCGTGGTGCACAGCTGATCGCCGAGAAGTGGGGGCTGAGCCGACTCGACCTGGAGCGGTACTCCCTCGAGAGCCACCGTCGCGCGGCCCACGCGATCGACAGCGGCTACTTCACGGAGCAGATCGCTCCGCTCGCCGGCGTCGAACACGACGAGGGCGTCCGACGCGCGAGCACACTCGAATCCATGGCCGATCTCAAGCCGGTGCGCGAGGGCTGGGACATCACCGCCGCGGTCTCCAGCCAGATCTCGGTCGGTGCGGCGGCGCTCCTGGTGGCGTCCGAGCAGGCTGTGCGCACCCACGGGCTCACTCCCCTGGCCCGCGTGCACGCCCTGGCCGTCGTGGGCGACGATCCCGTCTACATGCTCACCGGCCCCATCCCCGCGACGCAGGCGGTCCTCAAGCGCAGCGGCCTGTCGATCGACGACATCGACACCTTCGAGGTCAACGAGGCCTTCGCCTCGGTCGTCCTGGCCTGGGCGAAGGAGTCGGGCGCTTCCCTGGACAAGACCAACGTGAACGGCGGCGCGATCGCGCACGGCCATCCGCTCGGTGCCACCGGCGCGATCCTCGCGATGAAGCTCGTCCACGAACTGCATCGCACCGGAGGCCGATACGGCCTCCAGACGATGTGCGAGGGCGGCGGTCAGGCCAACGCAACGATCATCGAGCGCGTCTGACGTTCTCGCACCCATGGGGCCACGTGCAACAGCCCGCACGTGGCCCCGCTTTGGCACGTCCAGTAACAGCCATCCTCAATGAGGAGGAATACTGTGCACACGGCCAAGATCTCTGACATCCAGGCGGACGTCTGAAGATCGCCCTTGCACCGGTTCTCACCTTCCTTGCCGTCGAATACGGCTGGCGTGCGGCGTTCATCGCCTTGTTCGTGCTGGGAATGATCTGGGTGGTGTGCTGGCTGCTGGCGTGGCAGGAAGGGCCTTTCACCAGTGTCGCGGTCAAGAACGATCCCCCGGCGGCAGCGCCGGAGGAGTTGTACACGGAACCAGCTGTTCCGTGGAGTCGCATTCTCTGTTCTCGCACCTACGTCACCAGCGCGATCCTGATCGCCGTCCTCAGTGCCCTGACCACCGTCGTACTGACCTGGCTGCCGTCCTACTTCGAGCAGGGCCTGGGCTACAGCAGGCTCGAAGCCGGATCCCTCCTTGCGGCCCCCGCCCTTTCTGCCCTGATCGTGATCATCACGCCGCGCTCTCCGCGGTCCTTGTCCTGGTCCTCGCCGATCCGGACCGCGATCGCAGGCTCATCCGCAGGCTGAGTGAGTCAGTGCCCGCGTGAGGTGGTGAACGGGCTCTTGCCGCCGCGCCCATCAGCGCACCCGGGGCGCCCGGATGGCCGCGGCGTCGAAGCCCGGCAGGTCCATGATGCTGACGGCCTTCACCACGACGCTGCCCGCCGGGGCGGCTGCCGACAGCTGCCCATCCCTGCCGCCGCCGGCCTGCCCCGTCGCGGGCGCTCGGGCCGTTGGCTCGAGCGCCCCCAACGGGGCGGCTCAGTCCTGAGGACGCGCCGTCGCCGGAAGATCTGCCTCCCCGTACATCTCGCGCAGCCGGAACTTCTGGATTTTGCCGCTCGCGTTACGCGGCATCGCCTCCGTGAAGACGACCGAGGTCGGCTTCTTGTAGGAAGCGATCCGGTCCCGGCAGTAGTCCACGATCTCCTGTTCGCTCGGCGGGCTCGCCGGGTCGACCGGGACGATCACTGCGCGCGGTGTCTGCACCCACTTCGGGTGTTCGACGCCGATTACCGCGACCATGGCCACGCCCGGGTGCGCGTCGATCGCGGCCTCGACCTCGGCACAGTAGATGTTCTCCCCACCCGAGACGATCATGTCCTTCTTGCGGTCAACTACATAGATGAAGCCTTCATCGTCCATCCGGCAGAGATCCCCGGAGTGGAACCAACCGCCGGAGAAGGCGTCCTCGGTCTCGGCCGGCTTGTTCCAGTAGCCCACCATGGTCGTGGGTCCGCGGTAGACGATCTCGCCGACCTCACCCACAGACACGTCCCGCATCTCGTCGTCGACGATCCGCACCTCGATGCCCGGGAGCGGCCTGCCGACGGACCCAAGCTTCCGTACGGCGTCCTTGCCGTGCAGGAGAGTGGTGGTCGCGCACATCTCGGTCTGCCCGAAGGCGGTGAACGCGGGCGTGTCCGGGAACGTCTCAAGCAGGGTGTTCAGCAGCGACGGTGTCGCCGGGGAGGCGCCCCAGGCGAGCCGCTTCAGCGCGAGCTTGCGCTCCTTGACATCGGGTACGGCGCAGACTTCCTGCCACTGGCTGGGCACAAGGTGACAGGTGGTGATCTGCTCCCGCTCCAGCAGGTCAAGGATCGCGACCGGGTCGAAGCCCTTGGAGTCGTCGATCACAACCCGTCCGCCGTCGGCCAGCGCGCGCAGTGTCGCCCCGAGGCCGGCGATGTGGAACATCGGCCCCCCGAGCAGTTGGACGTCCGCCTCTTCCGAGAGCCCGCCGAGCGAAAGGAACAGGAGGAAGGCGTTCATCATCAGGTTGAAATGGGTGAGGATGACACCCTTCGGCCGGCCGGTGGTGCCGGAGGTGTACATGAGGAACGCCGCGTCGTGCTCGGACACGTCGATCCCAGGGTCGTCCGGTGAGGCCGCCGTCACCGTCTCCTCGTACGGTTCCGCGTTCTGCATCGCAGTGGATGTTCCGTCTCCGGCGACCAGGACACAGCGCACGCCGTCGAGGTCCCGCACGGCGTCCGCGGCGGCACCGGCCAGCGCGGCGTCGACGATCAGCGCACAGGCCCCGCTGTCGGCGAGGATGTAGGCGATCTCGCCGGCCACCAGCCGGAAGTTGATCGGTACAGCGATCGCTCCGAGCCGCGCCACGGCGAGGTAGCTCTCGGCGACCTCGATCTTGTTGTGCATCAGCATCGCGACCCGGTCGCCATGCCCCACCCCACGCGCCGTCAGCGCGTTGGCCAGCCGCGAGACACGGAGGTCCAACTCCTGGAAGGTCGCTTTGTGGGAACCGTGCTGGTAGGCGACCCGCTCGGGGTACTTACGGGCGCTTCGGGCAAGTTGCGACCCGAATGACATCCGCCGGCCGGCGGCTACGACGTCGCCATCGGACAGGGGCATAATCCACTTCCTTCTTGTCGCTGATTGAGCAGCACCTTCGACGAGGAGACATCTCCTGTGGTGTTTCACCCGGGGCCGTGTCGGCCCCGGGGTCAGGAGAAGGAAAGGCCTTCGAACCGTCCCGTCGTACGCCATTCCCTGAGGAGCTCGAAGTAGGTCCGCGGCCCCGCCGGGTACCCCTCCATCATCAGGTCCTTCAGCGAGGGGCGCTGACCCTCGTTGTTGTAGTACCCGGGCGTGCACTCCAACCGCGCGCTCGTATCGATCCGGGCCGCCGCCTCGAGGAAGATGTCGACCCAGGCGGTCTGGGCTTCCTCGGTCACCTCGACGGCGTGGTGTCCCTGGGTCAGCGCGTGACCGACCACGGAAGCGATCGTCTGTGCGGCCTCCAGCCACCCGGTGGGGACGTTGAGACCGAACCGTCCGCCCTGGGCGAGCTGCACGATGAACATGTTCGGGAAGCCGTGCACGTGTATGCCGTGCATCGTGCGCATGCCCTCCTCCCACGTCTTCACCAGCGTCAGACCGTCCCTGCCTGTCACCTCGAAGTCGAGGAGCGCCACGGGATCCAGGGAGTAGTCGAAGCCGGAGGCATAGACGATGCAGTCCACCTCGTACTCGGTGCCGCCCACCACCACACCGCGCTCGGTGACCCGCTCCACGCCCTTGCCGTCGGTATCGACCAGGTGCACGTTGGGCCGGTTGTACGTCGGCAGGTACTCGTCGTGCCAGCTGGGACGCTTGCACATCTGGCGGTACCACGCCTTCAGCTTGTCGGCGGTCTCCCTGTCCTCGACCACGGCGTCGACCCGTGCCCGGATATCGTCCATCTTCGCGAAGTCGCTCTCTTCGAGAGCGGCGCGGATACGGTCGGCGGCGCCTCCCTGCGCCGCCGCCGACTTGATCACCGCAGCGGTGCGGTCGGCGATCTGGATGAATCCGTCGTTCAGCAGGTCCTCGACCTTGGCGTCGCTCGGCCTGCCCTGCAGGGAGTCCATCTTGGTGAGGAAGCTGTCGTGATAGCGCTGCTGCCAGTCCGGAGTGTCCGAGATCGACTGGAACCACTCCGGATCGATCGGGCCGTTGTTGCGCTGATCGACCGACGTCGGGGTGCGCTGGATCACGAACAGCTCTCCGGCGTCACGGCCCAGTTCCGGCACGCACTGGATACCGGTGGCCCCGGTGCCGATGACCGCCACCCGCTTGTCCTTGAGCTTGTCCATCGGCGCCCCCTCGGGGGAACCGCCGGTGTAGCCATAGTCCCAGCGGCTGGTGTGGAACGACCGGCCCGCGAACAACTCGACGCCCGGGATGTCGGGCAGCTTCGGCACGCTGAAGGTGCCCGCTCCGAATCCGAGGAAGGTCGTGGTGAAACGGTCACCGCGGTTGGTGCTCACCAGCCAGCGGGAGTTCTCCTCCTGCCAGGCGACCTCGCTCACCTTCGTGTGGAAGAGGGCGTTGTCGTAAAGGCTGAAGTGCCGGCCGATGCGCTGGAAGTGCTCGCGGATCTCCGGCCCGTGCACGTACCGCTCCGACGGCATGTGACCGGTCTCCTCCAGCAACGGCAGGTAGACCAGGGAGAGGCTGTCACACATGACACCCGGGTACCGGTTCCAATGCCAGACACCCCCGAAGTCACCGGCGTGGTCGACGATGCGCACATCGCCGACACCCTGTTCCTTGAGCCGCGCCCCCGCCAGCACGCCGGCCCATCCGCCACCGATGAAGGTGTAGGTCACGTGGTCGTGGACCGGCTCCCGCGGCGTCATCTCCACCCACGGGTCGTGGTCCACGTCATCCGCGAGCCGGACGTACTGGTCGGTCCCGTCAGAACGCAGACGCTTGGCGCGTTCCTCCGCGTACTTCTGGCGCAGGGCCTCTTTGTCGACGCTCGGTCGGGACGGGGAGCTCTCTTGGGTGGGCATGCGTCCTCCGGACGAAAGTCGTGGATTGCGGCTCGAGCGAGCGAGGTGCACCGGTGACGCCGCGGCGTGCACCGAACCGATCCCGCTGTGTCTGAAAGTCGTGGGTTGCCGATCGATGAGGCGGCATCGTCTACCGAACCGGCTGCGTCGTGCCGTGAGAGGACCGCGTTCCGGTAGCCGGCTGATCGATCAGTGCACGAAGCCGGGCGATGTGGCCGACTCTCGCTTCTGCGGTGGCGCCCTGAGGAATGACCGTCAGGTGAGTGACGCCGGCCGCACGGTAGGCGGCAAGCCGCAGCAGGATCTCTTCGCTTGTACCGATCAGGGAAGTGCTGCGCAGCAGTTCCTCCGGAACCGCCATGGCCGCCTCCTGACGACGGCCGTCGAGGTAGAGGTCCTGCAGGAGAGCAGCTTCCTCCGGGTATCCGTACGCACACAGCAGGTTGTTGTAGAAGTTGTGACCGCGCGCCCCCATACCTCCGAAGTAACGTGCGGCGTTGTGGCGTTGCTGGTCGAGCGCTTCCTCCGTGCCCTCTCCGATGGCCAGGGGGCCGGTGGCGACTGTCTGCAGGGGGCCGAGCTCGGGATCACGGCGTTTCAGGCCCCGGGCCAACGCGGGCCCGAACACCTCGGTGGCGCGTTCGGGCCAGTAGAAGATCGGCAGCCAACCCTCGGCGATCTCAGCCGTCAGGGCGACGTTCTTCTCGCCGAGCGCGGCAAGGAACACCGGGATCCGGTCGCGCACCGGTTGGTGGATCAGCTTCAGCGGCTTCCCCAAGCCCGTCCCCCGCTCGACGGGCAGCGGAAGCTGGTAATGGCGCCCCGCGTACTCGACTCGGTCCCGGCGCCAGACGGCCCGGCAGATCTCGACGACTTCACGGGTGCGGCCGATCGGCGCCGTGTACGGCACCCCATGCCACCCTTCGACGACCTGGGGGCCCGAGGCTCCAAGGCCGAGGATGGCCCGCCCGTCGGACAGCGCGTCCACACCCGCCATCGACATCGCGGTCGTGGTCGGGGTCCGGTTGTACAGGCCGAGGATGCCCGACCCTATGTGCACGCGTTCCGTGGCGTGGGCCAGGGCTCCCATGGTCGAGACGGCGTCGAAGCCGTAACCCTCGCCGACCCACACCGTGTCGGCCCCGGCAGCCTCGTAGGCGACGACCTCGTCGATGTAACTCGCGGCGTTCAACGCAATACTGAGACCTACTCCAAGGTTCATGCCTGCGCTCCTCTTTCACAGCCCACCTGCGTCACCGAACGCTTCTGGTGGCTGGTTCGCTCGGATGAGTCGGCCCACCGGTGAGCGCGGCGTGCAGCGGAAGCGGAACCGCACCGAACGCGGGACGCGCGGCGCCGAGACAGGAGTTGGCATGGCATGGGTGCCTCCGGGCGAGCCCAGGGGGGCATGACGACAGCCGGGAGGCCGGAGGCAATTCCGTGCTGTCCGATCGGAGCCTGGTACGGCTCGTGGACTGCGGGGCCGGCGTGAGGGAGAGGGGCCACCACCCGAGGTGCGTCTCCTCCCGGCCGGGCAGCACGGAATGTCCCGGAAATGGTCCCGCCCGCTCCCCCAGGCTGTCCCGGCGCCCCGAGGGTGGGGGGCGACGGGACAGCGGGGCGTCGGTGTGCCGCGTCGGGGCGCGACGTGCCATTCGTCGGCCCGGTCAAGCCGGGCAGTGGGTTGGTGGCGAACCACCAGAAACCCAGTGCTCCGTCACTCCGGGAGGGTGCAGTTTCGTCGCCCGACGCCATCGTCGCGCTCCTTACGGTCGTGCTCTTCGATCAGATGCCGAGCAGGTCCGCCAGGACGGCCTCGTGGTGCTCGGGGTCGCCGAGCAGGACGCGGGAAGCGTTCGCGCGCTTGAAGTACAGGTGCGCGTCGTGTTCCCACGTGTAACCGATACCGCCGTGCAGTTGGATCGTGTCCCGCGCCACCTGTGTGTAGGCGGTGCCGCAGTAGGCGAGTGCCGCTCGTGCGGCGACCGGGAACGCGTCCGGTTCGTTGTCGGCGGCCCTGCACGCGTCCAGAACGAGCGAGGTCGCCAGCTCACCGGTCGTGTACAGATCGGCGAGCTGGTGCTTGACGGCCTGGAACGACCCGATCTGGCGACCGAACTGCACGCGCAGCTTGGCGTACTCGATCGTCATCTCGATGCACCGCAGCAGTCCGCCGAGTGACTCGGCCGCCAGAACAAAGGCGGCGTGGTCGTTGACCCGGCTGTGCACCGTCGTCGGGTCGCTCGCGACCAGGCGACGGGACGGCACCGCCGTGAACTCCAGCCGGGCAACTGCGCGGGTGGGATCCGCGCTGATCAGCTCGGTACGTACGAGTCCGGGCGCGGTCCCGTCGACGACGTGGTACTCGGGCCGCCCGGCGGCTCCGGCCACTTCGACGACGATGTGGTCGGCGAGGGCACCGTCGATGACGAAAGGCGCGGTACCGGAGAGCCCGTCGGCCCCGGCGACCGGCGCCGCCGGCTCCGCGGAGCCCATGCTCGCCGGGGCGAACGCGGCCAGGATCCCACCGGACGCGATGCCCGGCAGCAGCTCGGCACAGGCGGTCTCGTCGTCGATGACGACCAGCGCGCCACCGGCCAAGGCCGTCGATGCGAGATATGGGGAAGGCGTGAGCGCGCGTCCCGTCTCCATGAGCACCACGGCGAGTTCCGTCAGCCCGGAACCGGTGCCGCCGTACTTGTCCGGCAGTCCGATGCCGGTCAGGTCGACGCGTTTGGACAGCCAGGTCCACAGTTCGTCACGGCCACCGACGTCGGCAGCGCCGTCGACGAACGCCCGGACGCGCTCGGCCGGGGAATAGTCGGCCAGCAGCTTCCTGATGGACGCCCGCAGGTCCAACTGCTCGTCGGTCAGGGTCAGCCCCATGTCATTCTCCTCGGGTGGATCACGTGGTCAGGCGCGCTGCGGGCCGGTCTTCAGCTCCCGGAACGGCACATTGGTGTCCGCTCGCGGTTCCTTGGGCAGTCCGAGGACTCGTTCGCTGATGATGTTGCGCTGGATCTCGTTGGTGCCGCCGGCGATGCCGGCCGAGGGAACCGTGTTCAGCGCCTCCGCGAGGCTCCGTGCCCGCTCGTCGGCGGGATCCCAGCCAAGGGCGGTGCCGACGGCGAGGCGGGAAGCGAGGTCGGCGGCGGCTCGGCTGAGCAGGGTCCCCGCCAGCTTGGCCACGGATCCGCGCGCGCCCACGTCCTTGCCGCGTGCGCCCTCTTCACTCAGCCTGGCCTGTAGCTTCTCGAAGGCACGCTCGGCGATGTACAGCCTGGACAGTTCACCGCGCACCACCGGGTCCTGGGCACGGCCGGAGCGTGCGGCGAGTTCCGCGACGCTCTTGGCCGACAGGGGGTTCACCCGGGGGCGGGGCCGCGTGCCGATCGAGACCCGCTCGTGCTTGAGCATGTTGATGGCGGCCGACCAGCCGTCGTTGACCGTGCCCACGACCGCGTCGGCGGGCAGCCGGACGTCGGTGAGGTAAACCTCGTTGAAGTGGGAGGCTCCGGTCATGTCGCGCAGCGGCCGGACCTCGACACCGGGAGCGTGCATGTCCACCACGAACATGGTGAGGCCACGGTGCTTGGGGAGGTCGGCATCGGTGCGAGCGATGAGTATGCCGCGGTCGGCGAAGTGGGCCCGGGAGGTCCACACCTTCTGACCGTTGACGACCCAGCCGTCGACGTCCCGCACCGCCCGGCTCTGCAATCCGGCGACGTCCGACCCTGCCTCAGGCTCGGAGTACAGCTGGCACCAGATCTCTTCACCACGGAGCAGCGGCCGGATGTACTGCCGGCACTGCTCGTCGGTGCCCAGGTCCATCAGGACCGGTCCCGCCATGCCCCAGCCGATGCCGAACGGTTCGTCGGGCAGCTGGTAGGCGCCCGCCTCGGCGTTGTAGGCACGCTGGTGCTCCGCGCTCAGTCCCTGCCCGCCCCACTTCGAAGGCCAGGTGATCCCCGCGAATCCGGCGTCGTAGAGCGCCGCTTGGAAGGCCCGGCTGGCGGGGATGTCGTCCCGGATGTTCGTGCTCGGAGCGTGTTCGGCCAGCCAGGACTTGGCCCGGTCCCGGTAGTGTTCGACGGATTCCATGTCAGGGCCTCCTGTTGGAGAGGATGAGCGTCGCCGCGGCCGTGAACATCCCGCCGACACCCTGAACCAGGCTGATCTCGGGAGTGCCGGCCTGGCGGAACGCCTCGCCTCGGAGCTGGCGTACTGCTTCCTGGATGGCGAACATGCCGTACATGCCGGTGTGGGTGTACCGCAGTCCGCCGCCGTTGGTGTTCATGGGCAGCCGGCCGCCGGGCGAGGTGTTGCCCTCGGCGATGAACGCCCCGACGTCCGCCCGGTCGACGAAGCCGAGGTCGGCGAGCATGTAGAGCGGGAGATGCGCGAACGCGTCGTACGCCATGAGGTGGTCGACGTCCTCGGTCGTGATCCCGGCTTCCGCGAACGCGGCGGCGCTGGACTGCCGGAAACCCTTGGACGACGTCAGGTCGTCCATGACCGAGATGAGCGACGTGTCCATCGACTCGCCGGACCCGAGCAGGTACACGGGAGCCTTCGGACCGTCCAGCGCCCGCTCCGCGGAGGTCACCACCAGCGCGCCGCCACCGTCGGTGAGCGGGCAGCACTGCTGCTTGCGGAAGGGATAGGCGATCATGTCGGAAGACATCACCTCGTCGACGGTCACCAGGTCCGGCCGGCTCGCCCGCGGGTTGCCCTCGCCCCACTTGCTCTGGGCCACCACGACCTCGGCGAGATGCTCCTGCGTGTTGCCGGTGTCCTTGAGGAAGCGCAGTACCGGCAGGGTGAACGAGTTGGGCGGCGCGTACAGCCCGTACGGCACCTCGAACTGCATGAACAGCGAGTCGGGCGGCTGGACCCGCGGCGGGCGACCCACCTGGGAGCGACCGGACTCACCATGCAGCACCAGTACTGTCTCGCAGTGGCCTGCCGCGATCGCGGCGGCCGCGTGACGCACGTGGATGAGGAAAGAGCAGCCGCCCACGGTGGTGCCGTCGTACCACGACGGGTTGATGCCCATGTAGTGCGCGACGTCGAGGGGCGACTGGGTCGCACTGGTGATGCCGTCCACGTCGGACACGTCAAGTCCCGCGTCGGCGAGCGCCAGAACGGCGGCCTCTGCCCGGAGTTCGACCTCCGACACCCCCGGAACCTTGCCGATGCGGCTCTCCGCGGCTCCCCGGATCGCGATTTCCCCGGGCTTCACAGCGCCTCTCCCTCTTCCGCCGGACGGAACACCGGCAGCGACATTTCGCCACGAGGTTCGAAGTCCACCCGCAACGGCATGTCCAGCACCAGCTGTTCGGGGACGGGGTCGACGCCGACGACGGTGCTGAGCATCCGCGGACCCTCCTCCAGCTTGACGATGGCGATCACGTGCGGGGCTTCGAATCCTGGCGCCGGACGGTGGTTGATCACGTACGAGTCGAGCGTGGCGAGACCGCTCACGCGGACCCACTCCAGCTCGTCGTGGATGCCGAACGGCGACACGGTCCGCGGGTAGAACACGTACGCGCCGGTGGTGACCGAACGCTGGATCCACAGCTCCCCGCGCGCAGCCGCGTCCCAGTAGGGGCGCGTCGAATCAGTGGGCCGCGGGACCGGCTTGGGGCGAGGGGCACCCGTGGTCGGCGTCATACGGCGTCACCCTCACGCAGAGTGGCCATGCCTCGGTCCAGCAGGACATTGCCTTCGGAGTCCGTGGTACGGAAGTAGTGCGTGTCGCCTTCGGACCAGATCGAGACGGTCAGCGTCTCCCCCGGCATGACCGGCCGGGTGAACCGTCCGGTGATCGACGCCAGCCTGTCCGGGGCGGCGCCCAGCGCGCGCAGGAGTACCCGGGCCGTGCTGCCGTACGTGCACAAGCCGTGCAGGATAGGACGATCGAATCCGCCACGGGCGGCGAACGCGGGATCCGAGTGCAGCGGGTTACGGTCCCCGGAAAGTCGGTAGAGCAGGGTCTGGTCCGGCCGGGTGGCCGTCTTGACGACGTGGTCGGGTTTCCGCGCGGGCGCGTTCCAGGACGAGGACGGACCCCGGTCACCGCCGAAGCCGCCTTCACCGCGGATGAACGCACTGCCACTCGCGGTGAACAGAAGGTCGCCCGACTTCTCGTCCACGCCTTCCGTGTCCGTCGTGACCAGGGCACCGGATCCCTTGTCGTGGATCCCGGTGATCCTCTGGGTCAGCAGGACCGAGCCCTCCACGGGCAGCGGCTGGTGCAGCGTCAGCGACTGCTGCGCGTGGACGATCTTCGATGTGTCGACGTCGCCGTAGCCCGCACGCAATCCGGCCTTCTGGCTGAGCACGATCGCGTAGGTCGGCAGGATCTGCTGCGCGAGGCTTTCGGTGTTCTCGGTCGTGAGTTCCAGCTCGGCAGCCGGGTCGTCCTGTCCCGCGCCCACTCCGAGGGCGTAAAGGATCGCGTCGGTGGCGTTCCAGGAGATCTGGGCCGGACCGGCGGTACGCCCGACCGCATCGACGTCTATGGTCATCGCGCGCCCTTCTCCGGGATGCTGCCGTCGGTGCCGGCGTTCTCCGCGGCCTCCGCCAGCAAATGGGGCAGGACATCGTCGAGCTCTTCGACCGTCCACCGCTTGTCGCTCTCGGCCGACGGACCCGCGTGCCAGCCCTCGGCGACAGTGACTCGACCGCCGTACACGCCGAACACACGGCCGGTGACGTCCTTGGCGTCCGGACCGGCGAGCCATGCAACCACCGGGGCAACGTTCTCAGGGTCGGTGGGGTCAAAGACATCGGCGGTCCCGGGCGCGAGGTTCGCGGCGGCGGCAAGGTCCTCGGTCATCCGGCTGAGAGCGCTCGGGTAAATGGCGTTCACCGTGATGCCATAGCGGGCGACCTCACGTGCAGTGATCACGCTGAAGGAGGCGATGCCCGCCTTGGCCGCACCGTAGTTCGCCTGGCCGGGGTTGCAGTAAAGGCCGGAGGAGGAGCTGGTGTTGATGACGCGGGCATCGACGGTCTCGCCCGCCTTGGCCAGGTTCCGCCAGTGCGCCACGGCGAAGTGCGTGGGACCGAAGGTGCCCCGCATGTGCACCCGGATCACCGCGTCCCACTCGGCGTACGTCATGTTGGCCACCGTGCGATCGCGCAGGATGCCTGCATTGTTGACCAGCACGTCCAGGCGGCCGAAGTGCTCGATGGCGGAGTCGATGAGATTCTTCGCCCCTTGCTCATCGGCGACGTCGTCCGTGTTCGCGATGGCTTCGCCACCGGCCGCAAGAATCTCCTCGACCACGGCGGCCGCCGGGCCGGCGTCGCTGCCCGTGCCGTCACGCGAGCCACCGAGATCGTTCACCACGACCTTGGCCCCTCGGCGAGCGAACTCAAGGGCGTGACCGCGGCCAATTCCTCGGCCCGCTCCAGTAATAACGGCCACCCGGCCGTCCAGAGTCCTGTTCATCGTTCCTCTTCCTTATCAGGGTGAGCGGCGGTGCGCGGCCCGGGTCGCGCACCGCCCGGCCAACGGCCGCTCACTCGCATCACGGCCGTGCCGCTTCGTCGTAAAAGGGGGGTGCGACGGAGCCCGGTACACCGTCGACGGTCAGAGAAGGGCTCCGTACAGGGTGGGAGAAGTACCGGTGCGGAGTGCCACACCTCGACAACGTCTCACATTCGATGTCAACATCGAAAATGACCCTAATCCACTGTCGCTCTACAGGCAAGAGCGAATCCGTTCCGGCCTTCCTGGACAGCGATGCGCCATCGCGATCATGGCGCTGACGTGCACAGACAGTGGTCGGCCGGGTGGTGGAGGACGACTGGTCGAGGACACCACGATCGGTTCCCCGACATGGTTGAGCCCTTCGACATGACGCCCAGCCACGTGCCGTTCACCTCGCGCCCGGATCTCCCCCAGGCGTCCATCACACCCGCTGTTCACCGGCCCTCGTGAGTCGCGTCATAGGCGGCCGCCGAAATTTCCGATGTCAACGTCGACCTGTCGTCCTGTCCACGGCTCCGTTGTGTCGCCTGGAGTGGAGACCTCGGGGGCCTCAGGGCGCTGTCGGCGGGCGCAGGGTAGGCAGACCGGCAGGTTCGGCGCAACCGTCGGCATTCGTCAAGAGAACACCAGGTCAAACCATGCGAGACGAGGATCGGACGCCTACGTCGAATACACCGGCCACCGACGCGGTGACCCGTTCTGATCCGCAGTCAACTGACGCCCGCCGGTTTGCCGTGCGGCTCCGTCGCAATACTTGACGGGACGCGAGAAACCGGCCGCCACACCGCACCGACCCAAGATCACCGCGCGTCCTGGCGCCGTTGACACCGTCCGGACAGCGGGAATATCGTCCCTCCACGGCCGGGTAGCTGAAGGCCCGTCGGACGGCTGCCGCAGGACTCACCCGACGCATCGCGTCGCTGCGACAGGTCCGTTGGACACACGCCCCGCAGGCCCGCGCCCGAAGCGGCCCATTGCAGATCACCCAGATCACTTGGCACCTCTTCACCGACGACGCCACCGGGCGCATCGTCCATCCGGCTCCCCCGCCCGATCAGCCATCCATTCGACCAAGAGCACACAACGCAGAGGTCATACCGGGGCCACACCCTCCACACATCATCGGGCGACCACTCCATCGAGACGTCACCCGTACCTCCGGAGGAACACCGCAAGGAAGTCAAGGCGTTCGGGCCAAGGAGCCCGTCAGGTCCACGACGCACCAGACGGTAGGGAGCCCTGGGGCCATGGGCCGTGTTCGCCGAACCGTGGACCGGATCGGCTCACGGCATCGCCTCAGACAGGAGACAAGCCCGATGTCCCACCAGGACCAGCATCCGGCCCCGAACAAACTCGACGTGGTCGTCGTCGGTGCGGGCTTCGCCGGCCTCTACCAGCTCCACCGCCTGCGTGGACAAGGATTCGACGTCCGTATCATCGAGGCGGGCGACGGGGTGGGGGGAACCTGGTACTGGAACCGCTACCCCGGCGCCCGGTGTGACGTCCGTAGCGTCGACTACTCCTACTCGTTCTCCCCCGAGCTCGAGGCGGAGTGGGAGTGGAGCGAGAAGTACGCCGCTCAGCCCGAGATCCTCCGATACCTCGAACACGTCGCGGACAGGTTCGATCTGCGCCGTGACATCGATCTCGGTATCCGCCTCACCGCGGCCACGTTCGACGAGACTTCGGGCCGTTGGATGATCGAGACCGACCAGGGCGGCCGTTACGACGCCCAGTTCTTGATCATGGCCACCGGCAACCTGTCGTCTTCCCGGATTCCCGACATCCCCGGGCTGGACGACTTTCACGGTGCGCGACTGCACACCGCGCAGTGGCCGAAGGAGGGCATCGATCTCACCGGGCGTCGTGTCGGCGTGATCGGCACCGGTTCCTCCGGAGTCCAGGTCATTCCGGAGCTGGCCGCGCAGGCGGACCATGTCACGGTGTTCCAGCGCACCCCCGCGTTCGCGCTCCCGGCGAACAACCGCCCGCTGACGGGGGAGGAGAAGCGGCAGGCACACGAACGTGCGGAGTGGCGGCGCAACGCGGCACGCAATTCCAGCTTCGGGATCGACCTCCCCGCTCCCCAGTACAAGGCCCTTGAGGTCGACGATGCCGAGCGACGGGCCACCTACGAGAGCTACTGGGACGACGGCGCCGCGACGGCCCTCATGCTGAGCTACCGCGACCTGTTGTACGACCGTGAGGCCAACGAGACGGTTGCGGAGTTCCTGCGCGACAAGATCAAGACGATCGTGGACGACCCGGAGACCGCCCGCGCGCTGACCCCTCACGGTTTCCCTTTCGGGGCCAAGCGCGCGTGCGTGGGCACCAATTACCCGGCAATCTACAACGAGCCCCACGTCGACCTGGTCGACGTGGGCGCGGATCCCATCGACCGGTTCACCGCAACCGGACTGCGTACCGAGAGCGGCACGGAACACCCCCTCGACGCGATCGTGTTCGCCACCGGCTTCGACGCGATGACCGGCGCATTGACGTCCGTGGACATCCGGGGACGGGAGGGCGTCCTGCTCCGCGACAAGTGGTCGGTCGGGCCCCACAACTTCCTGGGTGTGTCGACGAGCGGATTCCCGAACATGTTCATCGTCACCGGTCCGGGCAGCCCGTCGGTGCTGTCCAACGTGGTGGTCTCGATCGAGCAGCACGTGGACTGGATCACCCGGTGCCTGACGTTCCTCCGCGATCACCGGATCGCCACGATCGACGCTTCCGCGGGCTCCGAGGCGGACTGGGTCCGCCAGGTCAACGAGGCCGCGGCGAGGACTCTGTACCCGGAGGGCAACTCCTGGTACCTCGGCGCGAACGTCCCAGGCAAGCCACGGGTCTTCATGCCCTACGTCCGGGGGCTGAACCACTACAGCCGGATCTGTGACGAGATCGCCGAGCGCGGGTACGACGGCTTCGTCCTCGCCCCGCGCCCCGAAGGGGCGGCATCCACGAAGGCCTCGTCGAAGAAGCCCGCCTGAGCAGCGTCCACCTACGGACGTTCGGACACACGGTCGGGCCCGGTCCCTGACGTCCCTCGTCACAGACTGGCCGGCACCGCCGAGCTGTACGAACCACAAAGGAGTCAACCAGTGTCGTTGGATCACGAGCTTCTCTACATCGGCGGCAAATGGGTGAAGCCCTCGTCGTCTCAACGCCTGAAGGCTGTCAACGCGGCGACCGAGGAGTATCTGGGCAGCGTTCCCGAGGCCGTCGAGCGGGACGCGGACGTGGCCGTGGCCGCGGCGCGCGGCGCCCTGGACGCGGGATGGGCCACCTCGGATCCTCAGGAGCGGGCGGCTGCGCTCAACCGCCTCGCCGACTCCCTCGAGAAGCGGCTCGACGCGTTCACCCGAGTGGTGAGCCAGCAGGTCGGGATGCCGTACCCCATGAGCAAGCAGTTCGAGGGCCGCTTCTCGGTCTCCGTACTGCGCTATTACGCACAGCTCGCCGGGACCCTCGAGCCGGAGGAGCGGCGTCCGTCGCCCATGGGCTTCGACACGCTGGTCCGCCGCGAGGCGGTGGGGGTCGTGGCGGCCATCGTGCCGTGGAACTACCCGACCGTACTGGCGGTCTCGAAGATCGGGCCGGCGCTCGCGGCCGGCTGCACGATCGTGCTCAAGCCGTCCCCCGGTGCGGTGCTCGACTCCCACATCTTCGCCGAGGCTGTGGAGGAGGCCCAGCTTCCGCCGGGTGTCATCAACTACACGCCGGGTGGGCGTGACCTGGGCGCGTACCTGGTGTCGCACCCGGGCGTGGACAAGGTCGCCTTCACCGGGTCGACCGCCGCGGGCCGGCAGATCGCCGAGGTCTGCGGCCGTCTGTTGCGACCGGTCAGCCTGGAGCTCGGCGGCAAGTCGGCGGCGATCATTCTGGACGACGCCGACCTGGACACCGTCCTCAAGGGCCTGACCGGCGTCTCACTGGCCAACAACAGCCAGACCTGCGTCGCCTGCACGCGCATCCTGGCGCCGAGCAGCCGCTACGACGAGATCGTCGAGGCCATGGCCACATGGGCGTCCGAGCTCAAGGTGGGCGACCCGCTCGAACGGGGCACTCAGATCGGGCCGGTCTTCTCGGAGGCTCAGCGCGACCGCATCGAGGGCTACATCGCCAAGGGACGTCAGGAGGGCGCGCGGCTGGTGGCCGGCGGTGGCCGTCCGGCCGGCCTGGACCGCGGCTGGTTCGTGGAGCCGACCGTCTTCGCCGACGTCGACAACACCTCGGTCATCGCCCGGGAGGAGATCTTCGGCCCGGTGCTCGCGGTGACCCGCTACGACGACGACCAGGACGCTCTGCGGATTGCGAATGAATCCGAGTACGGCCTCGGCGGCACGGTGTGGTCGGCCGACCGGCAGCGGGCCACCGACGTCGCGCGCCGGGTCGTGGCGGGCACGGTCGGTGTCAACGGCTACGCCATCGACATCAACGCGCCCTTCGGCGGGGTGAAGGCGAGCGGAATGGGCCGCGAGTTCGGTCCCGAGGCCCTGGCCGGCTATCAGCAGCTGAAGTCCATCTTCCTGATCGGCTGACACGGGCGGCTCGTCACACTTGGACAAGGCTCGGAGCGGAAGCCCGGCGGGCTTCCGCTCCGAGCCTTGTCCAAATGTCGCGACGGTCGTCGTGCCGAGCCGATGACGAAGACAGACGTCCACAGCGTTCACATCAAGGGGGCAATTCCATGCACGAGATCGAGATCGTGACCACCTTCCTGCGGAAGATGGCCGAACACGACGTCGACGCCACCGTCGCCTTCCTGAGCGAAGACGTGTTCGTGCACAACATGCCCGTCGCTCCCACCTACTCGCGGGAGGAGTGGAAGCAGCGCATGCTCACCTACGACAACACCGCGGGCGGGATGAAGGTACAGGTCCTCAACATCGCCGGCGACGGCAGGGGAAATGTGCTGACGGAGCGTGCCGACAGCTTCCTGCGCAACGGCAGGTGGATCGAGATCCCGATCATGGGGGCCTTCACTGTCAAGAACGGGTTGATCGTCAGCTGGCGCGAGTACTTCGACATGGGTGCCACCAAGGGCCTCTCGGAAGTCGAACCGCACGGGTCCTGACCCTCGGTCGGCAGCGTCTCCGAGCCTTGCCGGCCAGTCACGTCCGATGCGCCGCGAGGCGACCGGCTCCCGGATGGCTTCTTGCTGTGTCCTGGTTCGCAGCGGGCGGCATACCGCAGCACCACGAGAACCTCACACCTCCACAAAATAGTTGCCCCAGGCATGCATGTGTAGGACTATTACCTTCAGGCAGTGCGACGGACCGACCATCCAGCGGGACTCGGTCCGGGACGACCGCCCACCTTCTGGCTCACCCCCACCGAGCACGGATGCCGTCGTCTCCACGCCGTACGGCGGACGGGCAGCCAGTTCGAGACGTGGGAGACGGAACGGGCCAAGGACCTGGCCGTCCTGCTCACACGCTTCAACACCAAACGTGAAACCTGATCGCATCGGCGGCCGCGTCGGGCGACCGGCCGTTCGTTCGCTGCCACAAAGCACTCGCAGCCCATCAACAGCACCTTTCGAAAGAAGTGACGCACCATGCAGGACCGGCTCACCAACAAGGTCGTACTCGTCACCGGCGGCGTCGGCGGGCTGGGCACGACCCACACCCGCCGCTTCATCGCCGAGGGCGCCTCGGTGATGATCACCGACGTGCTGGAGGAGGAGGGCCTGAAGCTCGCCGCCGAGTTGGGCGGGCGTGCCCGCTTCAGCACCCTCGACGTCACCGACGCCGCCCGGTGGAAGGAAGTCGTCGCCGAGACAGAACAGGCCTTCGGCCCCGTGGATGTCCTGCTGAACAACGCCGGCATCGCCGCACCAAGCCCTCTCGAGGACTTGCCGGAGGCCAGCTTTCGCAAGGTGGTCGACATCAACCAGGTCGGCGTCTTCCTCGGCATGCAGGCGGTGGTCCCGTCCATGCGCCGGGCCGGCGGCGGCTCCATCATCAACATCTCGTCCATGGGCGGCCTGATCGCCTCGCCCGGAGCAATCGCCTATGCCGCGACCAAGTGGGCCGTGCGCGGCATGACCAAGGCCGCGGCGCTGGACCTCGCTCAATACGGCATCCGCGTCAACTCGGTGCACCCGGGTGTGATCCGGACCCCCATGCTGGAGGCAAACCTGAGTGCAGCCGGTATCGACGCGCTCCGGCAGGTCACGCCAGTGGGCCGGCTCGGCGAGCCCGAAGAGGTCAGCCACCTGGTGATGTATCTCGCCTCGGACGACTCGAGCTACTCCACCGGTTCCGAGTTCGTCGTCGACGGTGGTTTCACCGCTCAGTGACTCTTTGGCGGCCCGCCTGCTGCGGGTACTGGGCCGCCAAGTCGGCAAGCACCCGTGGCAGACGGTCCCCACGGGTATGCCCGGCCCGGGATGACGTGGCGCGCCCCATCTCGGCCAACCCCTCGGAACAGCGCGGCGGCGTGCTCTTGCCCACCTCCGAAACACGCGGTGACGATGCGAGTTCGAGGTCCCGGAGTACCAGCGCCAGGTCCTTGCCGCCCCGCAGGCGCCGACCGGGTGGCCGAGTGCGGCGAGCACCTCATTCAGCTCGAAGAACCTGGTAGACAAAGAAGCCAGTGCCGACAGAGGCGACTCGTCACTCCCCTGCGCGGACCCCGGCGTCTCACCACGCCACCTCGGCCCAGGGGTCCACAGGCACGACACCCCTTGCGCACCCCTGTTCATCGAGCAAGCGACCCACGTGCTTGATAGTGCGCAGCGTCACGGCGCGATCCTCGATGCAGGCCGCCGGTGAGCGCTGGGTCATCTCGATCTCGAACTGCGGGATGTCGCTCGTGTCCCGCAGCCAGGCGATGACAATCAAGTTCTGTGGCCCGGTCACGCCCACGGAAACCCGCACCTGGGGAAGCTCCGAGATCGCCCTTGCCGCCCCGTCCAGCTCCCGCGGCGGCACACTCAGCCAGAACGTGGCGGCAGTCGTGCTCCCTGAGACTCCCTTCGCCAGATCACATCGCACCTTCAACAGCCCTGCCCCCTCCATGTGCGCCAGCCGACGGCGCACCGTGTTGAGGCTTGCCGACGTGCGCTCGGCCAACTCACTCACTGGCAGCCGTCCGTCCGCACTCAGTTCCACGGCCAGCCGACGGGCGAGCGGGTCGAGGTCCACCGAGGAGGAGTACCCAGGCGCGGTCCGGGTCCGCAAGGCCAACTGCTGCCCGGGCTCCAGCGCGTCCAGGCGCCAGGTGGACGCCTCGGTGACGACGGTTGTGACCACATGGCTACGCACGGAACGGACCCCGACGGCCTGTTGTACCCCGCGAAGACAGTCCGACAGCGCGGAGATTGACGACGTCGACACGTTCAGTAGCAGATCTCGTGCACCCGAAGTCTCCTCGACGGTCGCGATCCTCGGGTCTCGCGCGAGCGTCTCCGCGGCACTGTGCGCGGTATTCGCGTCACAGTCCACCTCCACCAGCGCCCCGCCCGAACCGGTCGGACTCAGATAGGCGGAGATCCAGGCATCCCCATGCGCCCCGAGCCGTTCCCACCGCCGCGCCAGGGTCGTCGGGTTCAACCCGAGCGTCTGACCGAGACTCGTCCAGGAAGCGCGCGGGGCGATCTGCAGCGCGTTCAGCAGCATCAGGTCCGTCTCATCGACGCGCTTCGAATCCGGCATCAGCGTCCCCACAGTGGAAAGATCCGGCAATTTCGAGCGCTCACTTCAACCGACCCTAGGCTCCGACGCATCGTATTCGACCACATCAGACCCGTGTATGGACCGGGTCCCGCGTTCGCCTTTCCACTCTCTCTCGAAGGGAACGCCCCACATGAGTTCTGTCCAATCTCCGCCCGGCTCTTCCGCCGCGGCCGTCGTGGGTTTGCTGGTCGGCGTCGAGTTCGTGAGCGGCTACATCCAGGGCGTCGTGCCCACCGTGACGCCAGCACTCGGCACCGCGCTCGGTGTGGACTCCGCCTCACTCAACTGGATCAACAGCGTGTTCTTGCTGTCGTCCGCGCTCTGGGTACCCGTGCTCAGCAAGCTCGGCGATCTCTACGGGCACCGCAGACTGCTGCGCCTGTCTGTCGTGTTGCTCATCGTGGGGTCGGTCCTGGTCGCCCTCGCTCCGACCCTCGCCCTGGCCCTGGCCGGCCGAGTGCTACAAGGCGCTCTGCTGTGCTTCCTGCCCCTCGAAATGGCTCTCGTACGCGATCGGTTGGACACCGAAAGGGCGCGCGCGGGCATCGCGATTCTCATCGGGGCGCTCACCCTGGGCGTCTCGGCGGGCAGCGTCGCCGGCGGTGCCCTGCTTGATCTTCTGGGCTCCGTACACATGGTGCTGTGGGTGTCCGCGGCCGCTGCGGGGGTCTGCGCCACCATTCCGTTCTTCTTCGTGCCCGAATCCCGCACGAGAGCTCAAGAAGGTGCCCACGTCGACTGGGCAGGCGCCGCACTATTGGCTCTGGGACTGGGTTTGTTCATGCTGGCGTTGGCCTTCGGGCCGCAGCGTGGTTGGGCCGACCCGGGAACGCTCACCTCGTTGCTTGTCGGAGCCACCGTGTTGGTCGCGTGGTGCCGCTTCGAACTCCATCAGGCCCACCCCTTGGTCGCGATACGGCATCTGGCTCAGCCCCGGCTGCTCGCTCTGTACTGCGCCGCGGCACTCGCCGGCATGGCACTGCTCGGCTCCCCGACCGTGGTGGCGACATTCGCGGCAACGCCGCACGCGGCCGGATACGGCTTCGGCCTGAGCGGCACAGGGCTCGGCTTCTTCCTCCAGACCACGGCAGTCAGTGCCTTCGTCGCTTCTCTGCTCGCCCCTCGCCTGGTTGCAGTAATCGGCCAAAGCGTCATCGTCACCGGAGGGTTCGTCCTGATCGCGGTCGCCTTCGCCGCGACGATGCCGCTGAGCGCGTCGTTGCCGGGCATGGTCGTCGCCCTGGGCATTCTCGGTCTCGGTGGCGGCACGGTGGCCGCCGTACTGCCCGCGATGATCCTGGAACAACTACCACGTACCGAGGGTGGTATCTCGGCCGGCGTCTACAACATGGTCCGCACCCTCGGCGGCAGCGTGATGGCCGGTGTCTTCGCCGCGGTGCTGGCGAGTGCCACGTCCGGAACGACTCAGCGCATCACCTCCGGCGGCTACACGGCGGTGTGGGCGGTGTGCGCGGCCGTGGCACTGCTGGGTGCAACTCTCGCGCTGGCGGCCCGGGGCCGCGCCACGGCGGAGAGCCCCGCCGCCGAGCGCGTGACAGCGACGAGCTCCGCCTCTGGTTAAGGGACCGCTGAAAGGTTCCGCCCTCCCCGATCCCCTCCCCAGCCCCTCCTCATCACCACAACAGCAGAAAGCGACACCATGATCCTTACCGACGACATCGCAGCCTATGTCGACCAGCACGCGAAGACGTTCACCGAACTGAGCGACGCCATCTGGGACAACCCTCAGCTGCGCTGGACCGAGACTGACGCGGTCGAACGGCAGATCGCGATGGCCGAGAAGCACGGATTCCGGATCACCCGTGACGTGGCCGGCCTCCCGACCGCCTTCAGTGCCGAGTACGGGGAGGGCGGCGCGGTGATCGCCTTCCTCGGCGAGTACGACTCGCTGGCCGGTCTCAGCCAGGCCGCCGGAGTACCCGTACAGACGCGCGACCCCGCCAACACGACTGGGAACGGCCAAGGATGCGGGCACCATCTGCTCGGTGCCGGGTCTCTGCTCGCGGCCGTGGCCGTGGCGGAATACCTCCGTGCCAAGGGCCTGCCGGGCCGGGTCCGCTACTACGGCTGCCCCGCCGAAGAAGCAGCGGCCGGCAAGACCTACATGGTCAAGGGCGGCGCCTACGACGACGTCGACGCCGCCGTCACCTGGCACCCGATGTCCGGCACTATGACCAGGCAGGCCCTGAGCCTTGCCTACTATCAGGCGTACTTCCACTACAGCGGCGTCGCCGCGCACGCGGGCGCCTCGCCGCACCTGGGCCGCAGTGCGCTGGACGCGGTCGAACTCTGCAACGTCGGTACGAACTTTCTGCGGGAGCACATGCCCGACAGTGCTCGCATCCACTACGCGATCACCGACTCCGGCGGCGTCTCACCGAATGTCGTGCAGGCACAGGCCAGCGTCTACTACATCGTGCGTGCCACGACGGCAGCCGAAGCGAAGGCGCTTTACCACCGTGTGCTGAAGGTCGCAGAAGGCGCGGCGCTGATGACCGAGACCGAGCTGACCGTCGAGTTCGACGGAGCCTGTGCGGAGATCTTGCCGAACGACGTCCTGGAGGGTGTGCTGCATCGGAACACCTTCCACCTCGGCGGAGTGCCGTTCGACGAGGCCGACCAGGAGACGGGGCGCGCGTTCCTGGCCGCACTCGAACCGGCGACCGTCGCGGCGGGCCGGGTGTTCTCCGGCCTGGACGCCGACGACGACAAGGCCCTGCACGACGCGGTGCTCCCGCTGAACACGTCGGTGCCCCGGTGGCAGGCTTCCGCCTCCAGTGACGTCGGAGACGTCAGCTGGGTCACCCCGACCGTGCAGATAAGCGCGGCCTGCGTACCGTTCGGCACGCCGTTCCACTCGTGGCAGCTGGTGGCGCAGGGCAAGCTGCCCGCCGCTCACAAGGGAATGATCCACGCCGCGAAGGCCATCGGTGCCACTGCCGCCGAACTCCTGACGGACACAGCGGTGTTGGAGGAGGCGAAGGCGGAGTTCCGCCGGGTCACGAAGCGCACTCCGTATCACTGCCCGATTCCGGACGACGTCGTCGCCCCACCGCTCCGTGCGGACGCTTCGTAGCCGGGGGCACACGAGCATCTCCGCGACGACCGACGAGAGCCCAGAGGCGCTTCGTACCCCTTGCATGAGACGCGGTCGCTGCCATGGCCGACGGGTTGTCGATTTCGGAGGCACCAGGGCGACGGGTTCAGGTGGGGTTGGACGTGGCCGCCTGGATCTCGAAGCCCATCAGGCCTCCTTCACCCCAGAAGTGTGCGAGGTCGTCACTGTCTCCGAGGATCTGTTCGCAGACCGACGCCCATCCTTCCGGGCTGTGTTCCGCGGGGCGCACGTTGGGCAGCGCCGCGCAAAAGCTCCTTGCGCCGGTGTCCGCCTACTTGCCGGCCCGCTGGCACCCCTCCCGCGCGGGCGGCCCGGGAGGGCTTCCGAGGCGGGAGGGTGTCGTCACGTCGAACGTCCCTCGCGGGGGGACTCGCCGCTCCCGGACCGCCGAGGCGCAGTGCTGCTGCAGAGCGTCTCCGTGACGCTCTGCCGGTCAGTACTGCTCGGACTGTCCGCCGTCGATCGAGATCACTGTCGCGTTGATGTAGGAAGCCTGGTCCGACAGCAGGAAGGCAACCAGGTGCGCGACCTCCTCAGGACGGCCGAGCCGCTTCATCGGGTTGCTGCTGCTGAACTGGCGCCCCACCTCTTCCCAGTTCACCGGGTCGACCTGCTTCAGCGAGGCCTCGACCATCGGCGTCATGATGCCTCCGGGGGCGATGGCCTTGATGGTGATGCCGAACTGACCGTATTCCACACCGGAGTTGCGGGTCAGCCCGACGACGCCGTGCTTGGCCGCCGCGTAGCCGGACTGGTTCCCGACGCCGCGGATGCCGCCCACTGATGCGCTGTTGACCACGGTGCCGCTGCCCTGCTCGCGCATGACCTTCAGGACATGCTTCAGTCCGAGGAAGACGCCTTGCAGGTTGATGGCGACGACGCGCTGGAACTCTTCACTGGTGAAGTCCTCGGTGAGGTTCTGCCGGCCCTCGATGCCGGCGTTGTTGAAGAAACCGTCGATGCGCCCGAACGCCTTCTTGGTCTCGGCGACGTAGCGCTCCACGTCCGTCTCGAGGCTCACATCGGCGGTGATCTGCCGGACCTCGGTGCCGGGTGCGGCCTTCTCGATCTCGGCCGCAGTGCGCGCGAGGCCGTCGGCGCTGACGTCGACCAGGGCGAGCTTGGCGCCCTCGGTGGCGAGCTGGACGGCTGTGGCCTGACCGAGACCCGAGCCGCCGCCGGTGATGAGCACGACCTTGCCGTCGAACCTGGTGTTCATGTCCTGACCTCCTGGAATTGATGCTGGTGGCAGGTGATCTCCGAGGATGTCCAGGTCGGTCGCCGCCGCGGGCCGCCGCCGATCGGCGACCCGGTCTATATATTAGACAGTACGTACTGTCTCGTTATTCCATCGGATGCCGGGAGGCCCCCGTGTCGCAGCCCACAGGCCCACGTCGCAAGCGTGGCCGCCAGCGCGATCCGGTTGCCCACGAAGCCGTCCTGCGCGCCGCGCGCGAGCTGGTCTCCGAGGTCGGCTACCAGAAGGTCACGATGGAGCAGATCGCCGAGCGGGCCGGCGTGGCGCGCATGACCCTGTACCGCTGGTGGTCCAACAAGGCCGCCGTGGTGACCGAGGCCGTCGCCGACCGGCTGGCTCCCGGCCCGCTGCCCGACACCGGCTCCACCCGTGACGACGCGGTCCGCTACCTCGGCGACCTGGTGAGCGCCCTGACCCTGCTGGGCGACCCGAGCGTCATCGCGGGCGCACTCGTCGAACGCGGCGAGGCGGGCCGCGCGGACCTGCGGGACATCCTGACCGCCCGACTGTCCCCCGGCACCCTGCTGCTGAGCCGCGGCGTGGAGCGGGGCGAACTGCCCCGCGGCCTGGACCTCCACACGGTCGTCGACAGCTGGGTCGGCTTCGTGCTGTACCGAATCGTCTTCCTCGAACAGACGCCCAGCCCGAGAGACCTCACGGCACTGGTGGACCTGCTGCCGCTCACCGGTCCCGGTCCGGGCACCGAAGCCGGTCCTCGGACCTCCGAAGGTCAGGGCTGAGCCGCCTCGCCGCCGTGCGCGTACGGCATCGCGCTCGTAATGTCCTACTCCAGCAGCCGAATCGCGGCCGCGGGACACACGGTCGCGGATTCCCGCACCGCGTCATGCTGCTCAGTCGGCGGGTTCTCCTCCAGCAGGATGACCATGCCGTCCTCGTCCTGCTGGTCGAAGACATCGGGAGCGAGCAGCGTGCACTGGCCCGAGGCCACGCATTTGGGGATGTCAACTTCTACGCGCATGATGATTTTTTCCGCCCTGTTTCATGGGTGTCAGCGGCGGCAGTTCCCGGCCGACGGCGGTGGTGGTTCGCCGACATGAGGGCACCGGAGCGCATCTCTCCGCGCACACAGCCACCCTCGGCGGCTCTTCCTCAGGTCCTTGCCTACCAGGTGACCGGCAGCTCGCGGAGTCCGTAGACCTGGCCTTCGTACCGGAACGGCAGCTCGTCCAACGGCACGGCGAGCCTGAGGTCCGGGATGCGCGCGAACAGGCTGGTGAGCACGGTGCGCAGTTCGATACGTGCAAGGGTCTGGCCGAGGCACTGGTGCGGGCCGTAGCCGAACGTGAGGTGGTGCCGCGCCTCGCGTTCGAGGTCGAACTTCTCGGGATTCTCGAACGCCGCCGGATCGTGATTGCCCGTGTTGGACAGGGCGACCACAGCTTCGCCGGCTCGGACACACACGCCGTCGATCTCGACGTCCTCCTTGGCCAGCCGAACGTTCCCGGCCTCCGCGACCGCGAAGTAGCGGAGCGCCTCCTCGACCGCCCCCGGAATCTTGCTCGGGTCCTTCTTGACCGCAGCCAGCTGCTCCGGGTGCTCCAGCAGCATGACGGTGGCGAGCCCGATCGCGTTCGCGGTGGTCTCATGCCCCGCGACCAGCAGCATCAGGGCCATGCTGACCATGGCCGCGTGGTCGTACGTGCCCAGCTCACGCTGCTTGGCAATCTGCCGACCGAGCAGATCGTCAGCGGGCTCGGCTTCCTTGCCCGCGACCAGCTCGTCCAGATATCCCCGCAGGTCGGCGCCGGCCTGCTGCCGCTCTTCGACCGGGATGGCCGGAGCGAGAATCTTGTTGGAGAGCTGCTGGAAGGAATCGTGGTCGCTGTACGGGACGCCGAGCAGCTCGCAGATGACGAGCGACGGGACCGGCAGCGCGAGGGCCTGGACCAGGTCGGCCGGGCGGGGACCGGCGAGCATCGCGTCGATGCGCTCGTCCACGAACCGCTGGATCTGCGGCTCGAGGGCCGACATCCGTTTGACCGTGAACTCCCCGGCCAGAAGCCGCCGGGCAGCAGTGTGCTCGGGCGGGTCCATCGCCACCAGCATCTTGGCGCCACCGGTCATCTGCTTTGTGGTGATCGTCCGTCCGGGGAACCGGGGATCGAGGCGATCGGAGCTGAACCGTGTATCACCCAGCGCCTTGCGGATCGTCTCGTGCCGCGTCAAAGCCCAGACCTGGTCTCCGGTGGGCAGGGTGACCTGTGCGATCGGCGCCTCTTCCTGCAGCCGCACCTGCTCATCGATGGGGGCGAACGGGCAGGTGCGCTGCATAGGCAGGACCGGCGGATTGCTCATGAACTCTCCAATTTTCGATACCAACATCGAATTTTTTCAGCGTAGTGCCCGATCCGGACGCTGACAACAATCGCGACCGGTCCGACATAGCCACTCGGCGACCATCGCAAGAATGGGATGGGCGCGAAATTCGCACGGAACAGCGCAAAGCAGAAATTTTCGACGCTCAGATCGATCGCCACTGCCTGCTCCAGCAAGCCCCTGAGCCGACATCGAAGGGCGTTCAGAGTGGCTGTAGGCATGGCATCCGCCTCTCGCTGCCCGGGTAGTCGTGCGTACCAGTGCACGTGCACGACGTTGACAACGTTGACAGCCACGTCGGAAAGGGAGCCACCAGATCGCGTTGTCCTGCCTATCCACGTAGGGGTGTGGTGGCCCGGCCTGGACAGGAACCCACCAGAGCGCGGCAGGGCACGGCAGCGTTCGCCGTGCCCTGCCACCCCTCGCGCAGCACTCGCCGCGCTCGAGCCCTGATTCCTGCGTCGTCTTCGGCGAGGCGCGGCAACCAGCCTCGGCCTCCTGTAACTCCCGGGAATCCGCACGTTGATCGGCGGTCAGACGCACATATGTGTGGACGTCGTGACGGTGGCGATCGTGCATGGCTTGCCGGCCTCGTTCACGGCCGTCACCCTCACTACGGCGAAGCTGCGCCCCGAGTGCACCACCGACGCGTCGAATCGTGCCCTGGTCCCCAGGGGCAGGGGGCGCACGTAGGCGATGTGGACGGATGCTGTGTCGGACAGCGTGCCGACGGCCTCCAGCGCGGCGTGCGCGGCGATGTCCGAGGCACACAGCCCGATGCCCCCGTGCAAGTTGTTCAGCGGGTTGACCAGCTCCTCCGTGACGTCGAGGTACAACTCCGCACCGTCGGAGGTGGCCTTGGCTCTCGCGCCGATCAGTTCCAGAAGGTTCTCCGCGTTCGGCCGTGCGTCCGGGGGCACCGCGCCAGTGCCCGACGGTGCCCCAGCGGGCGCTTCCCCCACCCAGCGGCCGTGCTGACTGCACACGGCAACGAGCCTGCCGGTGTCGTCGACCACGGAGCCGTTGGCGAACGCTCCCTGTGCATCGGATCGCAGCACACGCGCGTCGGCGGAGAGCAGGGATCCGTCGGACGGAATCGGCCCGCAGACATCGATGGATATCTCCGAGCTCACGGACACGTGACCGGCGGGGCTGCGGAGCATGATGGCCCGCCCCAGAACATGGTCGACGAACACCCCGATCCCACCGCAGGCCGCTCGGCCCGCCGGGCCGTTCAGCCATGGACCGGTGCGCATGGAGTTGGAGACCATCCCGGTCTCGGACGGCGCCGACTCGGCCTTGGAGAGGGAACCGGGTCCGCGGGCCAGCAGGGCCACTGTCTTGTATCGCCGGGTGTGCTCAATGGTCGTCACTGCTCTGATTCGTCCGTATCTCGTAGGCGCCGACGTCCGCTCGCCGCGTCGGTGGGTCGTCCGGGCACTGATGGGAGCCTCCTCCGGGCAGGGGGCCGTTCAGGTTGCGGCTGGAGCCCACAGAACAGGTCCGGCAATGATCGAGTGGCTGGTGAGCTTGCGGCCGAGCACGGTCTGCGCCTCACGAGCGGCCTCGATGACCTTCTCCAGATCGAGGCCGGTCTCGACGCCCATCTCATGGAACATGCTCACCAGGTCCTCGGTTGCGATGTTGCCGGTGGAGCCTGCCGGCACCGGGCAGCCCCCCAGCTCGCCGAAGCTCGACTCGAAACTCCTGCAGCCGGCCTCGAAGGCCGCGTAGGCGTTGGCAAGGCCCTGGCCGCGGGTGTTGTGGAAGTGCGCCGTCAACTCGACCTGCGGCAGTCGCTCCCGGGCCGCGGTGAAGAACCGCGACACATACGCCGGGTTCGCCATACCGGTGGTGTCACCGAATCCGATCTCGGTCGCACCCGCCTCCGCGAACTGCTCGGCCAGATCGAGCACACGCTCCATGGGCACCTTGCCCTCGTAGGGGCATCCGAACGATGTCGCGACCACCGCGCAGAGCTTCAGGCCCTCAGAGACGATCCGCTTGCCCATCACCTTGACGTCGGCCATGGTCTCTTCGACGGCCCGGTTGATGTTCTTCTTGTTGTG
This sequence comes from Streptomyces sp. NPDC102279, assembly GCF_044766365.1. Taxonomy (NCBI): domain Bacteria; kingdom Bacillati; phylum Actinomycetota; class Actinomycetes; order Kitasatosporales; family Streptomycetaceae; genus Streptomyces; species Streptomyces sp. NPDC102279. The sequence continues at coordinate 94,579 of NZ_JBIWLU010000020.1, forward strand.
GGTCTGGGACGCGCTGACGAACAAGGTGGTGTCCTCGAAGAGGTGGCGCACCTTCAGGGCGTTGTCGAGTCCCTTGCTGTTGGGGATCAGCACCATCCGTTCGACGCCGGTGGGCAGGTCTATGCCCGTGAGCACCTCTCCTCCGTCGCTGAGCTGCGGAATGACGTCGGGCCGGACGAAACTGGCCACCTCGATGCGCGTGAACCCGGCTCGCCCCAGTGCGTTGATCAGCTGGATCTTGTCGGGGGTCGGGATCGTCTCCGGCTCGTTCTGGAACCCGTCGCGGGGACCGACCTCACGGATGCGTACACGACGGGTCTCACCCTGGGTGCGGTTGTCCTGTGTCATCGCGCCACCTTCTGTTCCATGAGGCCGTTCGCCAGCCCCTCTCTGTACCGGGGCGCGGCCACCTCGATCAGGCGGCGTGCCCGCTCGGCCACGGTGCAGCCGGTGAGCATGGCGACGCCGTGCTCGGTGACGACCGCGTCGACGTCGACGCGCCCGGTCGTGACGACGCCTTCCAGCGTCGGTTTGATCGTCGACTCCCCGCCCGACTCGGAACGAAGGGCGATGATCGACCGGGCTCCGGTCAGGGAGGCCGCCCGGCTGAAGTCGACCTGTCCGCCCACCGCGCCGATGTGCACGCCCCGGCGCAGCTCCGCACCGACCTGGCCGAGCAGGTCGACCTCGATGGCGGAGTTGACGGACACCAGCGACCTCAGGCGGGACAACACCCCCGGATCATGTGTGTAGCCGGCCGATCGGAACACGACGGGGAACTCGTGCAGCCGGTCGTACATCGAGGCGCTGCCCAGTGCCGCGCCCGTGACGACCAGGCCTGGGTCGATCTCTTTACGGGCGCCGGTCACCACCCCCTTTTCGATGAGGGCCAGCACACCGTCGCTGATCATTCCGGTGTGGACGCCGAGGTCGGCGTGACCGGAGAGTGCGTCGAGCACCGCGTTGGGCAGGGAGCCGACGCCCGTCTGCAGGGTGTCGCCGTCCTCCACCAGGCCCGCGACATGCCGGGCGACGGCGCGCTCCACCTCGTCCGGAGGGTGGGAGGGCGCCTCGCGCAGCGGCCGGTCTGTTTCCACCGTCGCGGCGAAGGCGCTCAGCGGCAGCCGGCGGGTGCCGGTGGTCCGCGGCATCCGGTGGTTGATCTCGGCGATGAGTGTCCGCGTGTGGGGCAGTGCGTCGGCGACGTACTCGACGCCTATGCCCAGCGAGACCATGCCTTCTGCGTCCGGCGGGGAGACCTGGAGCAGGCCTACGTCGCAGGGAAGCCTGCCCCGGGCGAACATGCGCGGCAGCGCCGAGTAGTGACAGGGCACCACCTGGAGCTGTCCATGCTTGCTGAGCCCGCGCAGGCGGCCGAGGCCGCCGTAGGACAGCACAGTGAGATTCTCCGGCAGGTTGCCGGAGAGCCGTTCGTTCCAGGTGAGACCGGAGAAGGCGCGTACCGGGCCGATCGTGTCGGCCTGGTCGAGCAGAGCGTTTACCAGGGGTTCCGGTTCCGCGCCGCCCTGCCCCCACCAGACGCCGTCACCGGCATGTATGTGCGGAGTCAGGTCCAGCATCAGACGCGCTGCACCAGAGTCGCGGTCCCGAGGCCGCCGCCGCAGCACATCGTGACCAGGCCGATCTCGACGTCCCGGCGTTCCATCTCGGCGAGGAGCGTGCCGAACAGCCGCGAGCCACTGGCTCCTACCGGGTGGCCCAGGGCGATCGCGCCGCCGTTGACGTTGACCCTGTCCATGTCCGGGCTCAGTTCCTTCTCCCAGGCGAGGACGACGGAGCTGAACGCTTCGTTGATCTCGATCAGGTCGATGTCACCGATCGACATGCCGTTGCGCTCAAGCAGCTTCCGGGTGGCAGGGATCGGTCCTGTGAGCATGATGACCGGGTCGACGCCGACGGTGGTCTGGTCGAGGATCCGGGCGCGGGGGCGGAGGCCGTGGCGGTCGGCACCCTCGGGAGAGGCCAGCAGGACACCGGCCGCGCCGTCGGAGATGGGTGAAGAGCTGCCGGCCGTGATCCGGCCGTTCTCCCGGAAGACGGTCTTCAGCTTCGCCAGTCCCTCCATCGAGGTGTCCGGTCGGATGGGCTGGTCGCTGACCCGCTTCTCGCCGGCCAGCTCCATCGGGATCATCTCCCGGTCGAAACGCCCGGCGGCGACCGCTTCGGCAGCCAGGCGGTGCGAGCGGACTGCGAACTGGTCCAGTTCCTCGCGGAAGAGCTTCCACCGGTCGGCGATCAGCTCGGCGCTCTCCCCCTGCGACACGAAGTCGTAGCGGGACCGGAGTTCGGCGGTGATGGGGTCACCGTAGATTTCGGAGATCTTGACAGGAGAGTTGATCGGCACATGCTGCATGTGCTCCACACCTCCGGCGATCACGACGTCATGGGTGCCGGACGACACCAGAGCGGCTGCCATCTCGACCGCGGTCTGGGCAGATCCGCAGCGACGGTCCAGCACCGTCGCCGGGACCTCGTGCGGGTAGCCGGCCTGGAGCCAGGCATTGCGGGCGATGTTGCGGGACTGCTCGCCGAACGGTGCCGTACAGCCGACGACCAGGTCCTCGACGGCATCGGGTGCCAGACCGGTGCTCTCCAGCAGGGCCGTGTAGACGGAGCCGAGCATCTCGTTGGGGTGGGTGTCCCGGAACCAGCCGCGCTCGGGGTGCGACTTGCCCATGGGTGTGCGCAGCGCCTCGACGATCAGTGCGTCGCGGCCGTTGCTGGTGAAAGGATTAGTGCGCATCAGATAACCATCCCGCCGTCGACCGGCAGTACTTGACCGGTGATGTAAGCCGCCGCATCGGACGCGAAGAACACGAACGTGCCGGCGATTTCCTCTGGTTCGGCCCAGCGACCCAGGGGGACGCGGGCCAGGGTCATGGCCGCGAGCTTGTCGTTCTCGCGGATGTTCTCGGTCATCGAGGTGGCCGCCAACGGGGCCACGGCGTTGACCTTGATCTGCTTCCTCGCCAGTTCCTTGGCCAGGGACTTCGTGAGCCCCACGATGCCTGCCTTGGCCGCGCTGTAGTTCACCTGGCCGATCGTGCCGACGAGGCCGGCGGCCGAAGTGACGTTGATGATGCGGCCGGTGCCGTCGGTGGCGAGGAGGGGCAGCGCCGCTTGGCTGACTGTGTACGTGCCACCGACGTGGACGCCGAGGACCAGGTTGAACTGGTCTGCGGTCATCTTGTGGAACATCGCGGGCGCGATGGCACCGGCGTTGTTGACCAGGATGTGGAGCACACCACCGGTCAGAGCGGCCGCTTGCTCGGCCGCCCGGGCTGCCTCCGCCGCGTCGCGGACGTCGACCCTGGCCGATTCCGCTCGGCCGCCCGCCGCCACGATCTTCTGGGCGACCGCTTCCGCCGCGTCCTCGTCGAGGTCTGAGACGACAACGGCCGCTCCCGCCTCGGCGAAGGCCTTGGCGATGGCGGCGCCGATGCCGTTGCCCGCTCCGGTGACCAGGGCGCTGCGCCCTTGCAGAGAAAACATCAGTAGCTCCGGGGGAGGCCGAGGACGTGCTCGCCGAGGAAGTTGAGGACCATCTCCTGGCTGAGCGGGGCGATCTTGGTCAGGCGGGCCTCGCGGAAGTACCGCGAGACGTGGTACTCCTCGGAGTAGCCCATGCCGCCGTGGGTCTGCAGCGCGCGGTCGGCGGCCTGGAAACCGGCGTCCGCGCAGAGGTACTTGGCGGTGTTCGCTTCCCGCGCGCACGACCTGCCCCGGTCGTACAGCCACGTCGCCTTGCGCAGCGCGAGTTCCGCGGCGTCGAGCCGGGCCAGTGAGTCGGCGAGCGGGAACTGGAGTCCCTGGTTCATGCCGATGGGCCGGCCGAAGACCTCGCGCTCGTTGCCGTACTGGACGGCCTTGCGCAGGGCGACGCGGCCGATTCCGAGGGCCTCGGAGGCCACCAGCATCCGTTCCGGGTTGAGCCCGTCGAGGATGTACTTGAAGCCCTTGCCCTCCTCGCCGACCCGGTGTTCGGCGGGGATACGCAAGTCGTCGATGAACAGTTCGTTGGAGGTGACGGCATTGCGGCCCATTTTGCGGATCGGCCGAATGTCGACGTGGGCACGGTCGAGGTCGGTGAGGAAGAGGGTCAGACCGTCGGTCTTCTTCGGCGAGTCCTCGAACTTCGCGGTGCGGGTCAGCAGCAGGATCTTCTCCGACTCCATCGCCTTGGAAATCCACACCTTGCGACCGTTGACCACGTAGTCGGAGCCGTCGCGCCTGGCGAAGGTAGTGATGCGCGTGGTGTCGAGGCCGGCGCCCGGTTCGGTGACGCCGAAGCACACATGGAGGTCGCCGTTGACGATGCGGGGCAGGTTCTCCTTCTTCATTTCCTCCGAGCCGTGCACGATCACCGGGTGCATGCCGAAGATCGACAGGTGCATCGAGGAGGCGCCGTTCATGCCGGCGCCGGAAGCCGCGACTTCTTCGAGCAGCAGCGACGCTTCGGTGATGCCGAAGCCGTGGCCGCCGTACTGCTCGGGAGTGGTGACGCCCAGCCAGCCGCCCTCGGCGAAAGCCCGGTAGAACTCCGTCGGGAACTCGTGCGCGGCGTCCTTCTCCATCCAGTACTGGTCATCGAACCTCGCCGCCAGTCCACGGACCGCCTTTCGGATGGTCTCCTGGTCTTCTGTGAGCTCGAAATCCATGGCGCTCACGTCCTTTCCGGACTTTGGTTTGTTGAGGACTGCGGGAAACGGCGGGTACTCAGACGAGGGCCAGGCCGTCCGCGATGCGCTCGTTCCAGACCGCTGCGGTGCCGCAGAGTTTCTCGTCGAGCTTGGCCCGCTTGTAGAAGAGGTGCAGGTCGTGCTCCCAGGTGTAGCCGATCGCGCCGTGCAGGGTGAGGGCGCTGTCGGCTGCGTGAGCGCCCTCGGCGGTGACCTGTGCCTTGACGGCGGCGGCGTGCAGTGCCGCCTGCGGGGCACCGGACTCCACCGAGGCGGCGGCGAAGTAGACCGCTGAGCGGGCCGCTTCGACACCGACCAGAATGGTCGCGGCGGCGTGCTTGACCGCCTGGAACGAACCGATGGGGACGCCGAACTGGTGGCGCTGCTTGCTGTACTCCACGGCAAGGCCGAGCATCCGCTCGGTGGCGCCCAGTGAGTCGGCGGCGAGCAGCACGGCCGCCTGCTGCGAGGCCCGGTCCAGCACGACAGTCGCGTCCACGTTCAACGGCACCGACGCCGCCTGCTCGATGATCACGTCGGCGACCGACCGGGAGCGATCCAGCAGCGGACGCGGCAGGATGCCGACGCCCTGGGCGTCCGCTTCCACCAAACGCAGTTCCCGGAGTCCATCTCGGGTGACGGGGACGACGAACCGGGTGGCACGGTCACCGGCCAGGACCCGGGACACCGTGCCGCTGATCGTGCCGTCGGCGGCCACGGTGAGCGGGGCGGCGGTGTCCGGCACCGTCTCGGCCGGGACCAGCAGGGCCACCGTCTCCCCGGCCAGTGACGCCTCGGCCAAGCCGGGGCGGCCCGCCAGTGCGGGCAGGGCGAGGACTGTCGCCAGCCACGCGCTCGACGGGACCGCGGCGCGGGCAAGTTCCTCCGCCGTCAACGCCAACTCGACCAGACCGCCCCCCTGGCCGCCGAGATCCTCCGGGATTCCGACCCCGGCCCAGCCGTCGGCGACAAAGCGCGCGGTGAAAGCCGAGTGGTCGGCGGCGTCCAGCCACTGCCGCACCTTCTCAGAAGGCGCCACGTCGGCCAGCCAGTCCCGGACCGTCTGCTGGTACGCGTCCTGCTCCTCCGAGAGCTTCCACTGCATGACTTGTCCTCTCACGGCCCCGGCGAACCAGCCGGGGCGCCAGCATGTGCACGATCAGATGTGAACCGGGTTCACCGAAGGCCCTTGACCAGCAGCCGGATGGCGTCGACCGCCTCCGGGCTCTCGGCACCGGACAGATCACCCGGGTCCGTGCCGAGTACGGCGGCCTTGATCGCGCGCCGAAGGATTTTCGCCGAACGGGTCTTCGGGAGCTGGTCGACCCGCACGACCTGGGCGGGTGCGAACGGCTTGCCCACCTCGTCGGCGACGAGCCGTCGCAGGCGCGGCGAGACCGTGGCGTCGTCATCGGTATCGGCACGCGGGACGTAGAAGGCCCATACGGCCTCGCCCTTCTTGGCATCCGGGACGCCGACGACGGCGCACTCCGCGACGGCCGGGTCGGCTGCGAGGACCGACTCGATCTCGGCGGGCGCCACGCGCTTGCCGGCCACGTTCATCACGTCGTCCGACCGACCCAGGATGAACCAGCCGCCGCTCGCGTCGACCAGGGCGTGATCGCCGTGGCGCCACAGTCCGGGGAAGGTGGACCAGTAGGCCTCCAGGTACCGCTCGTCGTCGTTCCAGACGCCCCGGGTCATCGCGGGCCAGGGCTGGCGGCACACCAGCTCACCGACGCTGCCGCGCAGGGGCCGGGCGTTGTCGTCCACGACGTCAACGTCCATGCCGAGCGCGGGCCCGCCGAGCGAGCAACTGGCGATGTCCTCCACCGGGTAGGGGCTCAGGAAGGAGCCGCCGACCTCGGTGCCACCGGAGAAGTTGATGACCGGGACCCGGCTGTGGAACACGTCGCGCGCGAGCCATTCGTACGACTCCGGGTCCCATGGCTCACCGGTCGATCCGAGCACACGCACCGAGGACAAGTCAGCCGCCGGTGCGTCCTCGGAGACCGCGCGCAGCATGCGGATCAGGCTCGGGGACACGCCCAGCATCGACACCTGGTGCCGTTCGACGAGCCCCCAGAGCCGGCCGGTGTCGGGGACGTCGGGCGAGCCCTCGTACATGGCGAGGGTGCCGCCGTTGGCGTGGGTGCCCAACACCGACAGCGGGCCCATGATCCAGCCCATGTCCGTGATCCAGCAGAAGGTGCGGCCGGGCGAGATGTCGAAGCCGTAGGCCACCTCACTGGCGGTCTTCAGCAGGAACCCGGCGTGGGTGTGCACCGCTCCCTTTGGCTTGCCGGTGGTGCCTGAGGTGTAGGCGAGCAGCAGTACGTCGGAGGCCGAGACGTCCGCCACCTCCGGGTCCGGCTCCGTGCCGAGCAGATCCTGCCAGGAGACCTCGCGGTCGCCGGTCAAGGCCAGTGGCTCGGACAGGTTGTGGACGACCGCGACGACTTCCACGCTCGGGCAGGTCTTCAGCGCCTCCCGCAACTGCGGGAGCATCAGGGCGGTCTTGTGGCGGCGGACAGTGCCGTCGGCGGTGATGACCGCCTTGGCATCGGCGTCCTGGATGCGCGAGGCGATCGCGGTGGGCGCGAACCCTGAGAACAGTGGCACCGCCATCGCACCGATGCTTGCGACGGCGTAGATCGCCACCACGGCTTCGGGCGTCATGGGCAGGTAGAGGGCGACCGCGTCACCCCTGCCGATGCCCCGGGCACGCAGGCCTGCCCGGACCCTGGCCACCTGGTCCTCAAGCTCGGCGAAGGTCAGACGGCGCACTTCGCCGTCCTCTGCCTCGTGCGCGACGGCGAGGGTGTCAGGCGTGGTTCGGGCCCAGCGGGTCAGTGCCGCGTCGACGATGTTGATGCGTCCGCCGGTGAACCAGTCGGCGTACTCGATGCCACGCTCGAGGTTGACCACGTCCGTGTAGGGCGTGCGGAACGTGATGCCGAGGTCCTTGACCACCGCGTCCCAGAAGGCGCTGATGTCGGCCACCGACCGGGCGCGCAGCTCGTCCGCGGTGGACACATCCAGGGTCCGCATGAGACGGGCTGCGTTGGAATGGTCCAGATACTCTTGCGACGGGTGCCATGTGTAGGCCACGTCAGCTCCTCGGCATGCCGAGGATCCGCTCGGCGACGATGTTGCGCTGAATGAAGGTCGAGCCACCGGCGATCGCGGTGCCTCGGGACTGGTTGGCGAGTCGCAGCCACCACTGCGCCTCGGCGTACTGGTCGTCCAGAGCGAACTGGCTGCCCAGGGGTTCGAGAGAGAGACGGAAGTCCGCCAAGTCCTCGACGAGAGGGCAGAAGTAGAGCTTGCCGATCGAGGTGACCGGGCCGGGCGGTCTGTCCGACACCGTGCCGGAGATCACCCGCTGGCTGATCGTGCGGTGCACCAGCGCGCGCGCCCACAGATCGGCGACCTTCTGCCGTACGTGAGGATCGGCGCCCAGGGGCTCACCGTCGGCCGTCTTCTTGGAACGGACGTCGGCGATGATGTCCTCGATCGCCTTGGTGGTGTTGACGCGGCCGGTGGCGATGGCGACCCGTTCGAAGGCGAGTGTCGCCATGGCGACCTTCCAGCCGCCGTCGACCTCGCCCACCATGTTCTCGTCGGGTATGAAGACGTCGTCGAGGAAGACCTCGTTGAACTCTTCCTCCCCCAGCATGTGCGCGAGCGGCCGCACGGTGACGCCCTCGCTGTCCATGGGCAGCAGGAAGTACGTGATCCCCTTGTGGCGCTCGCCTCCGCCGGTGCGCGCCAAGAGGATCGCGTGGGCGGCCAGTTGTGCGCGACTGGTCCAGATCTTCTGTCCCTGGATCCGCCAGCCGCCGTCCACCTTGGTCGCTTTGGTGCGCAGCGATGCCAGGTCCGAACCGGAGTCCGGCTCCGAGAACAACTGGCACCAGATGTCCTGACCGTTCAGGATCGATCGCAGATACCGCGTCTTCTGCGCGTCGGTCCCGAAGGCCGCGACGGTCGGGCCGGCGAAGTCCTCACCGATGATGTTGAGCCGCTCGGGCGCACCGGCGTAGTCGCACTCTTCGGTGAAGATCGCGCGCATCCGCTCGTCCAGCCCCTGGCCGCCGTACTCCGCCGGCCAGGTGAGGCCCGCATAGCCGGCGTCGAAGAGCATGCGCTGCCACTGGCGCCAGAAGGGCGCCTTGTCCACCATGTCGCTGGGCTCGGGCCAGGGAAGCTCGGGGAGGCTGCTCTGGAGCCAGGTCCGGACACCTTGCCGGAACTCGGCCTCGTCGAGAGCGTCGGACAGGTCCATAGTCACCACCTAGTAGGTCGATTCCAAAACAATATCTTAGGTCAGACCAAAAAACCGCACTGCTGAGTGTTCCACTCGTCACCGTCACGAGGGCCGGGCTCGCAGAACGGCGAAGTGCGGGGACGGCAGCGCTCATGGCATGACAAGTCGTCTCGCGGCACGGACTTCGCCGGGGCCTCTCACGGTCGGGCCCTGTCTCACGAGCCGGAAGAGAGCGTCCGGCGGTTGGTGTCGGCGGCTCAGCGGTCGACCACGGTCACAGCGTCCCGGACGTCCGCGCGCGTCGTACGGAACCGATTGACCGGATGGGTGGTGTCGGCATAGCCGAAGGAGACCACGCAGACGACGAGTCGGTCCGGCGGGATGCGGAGATACTCACGGACGTGGTCGGAGTACATCGCGACCGCCGCCTGGGCAAGCGACGCGACACCCAGTGACGAGGCGGCGTTGACGAGATTCGCCACGTACGCGCCGCAGTCGACCGCACCGTACACGCCCTGATCACGGTCGGTCGTGATCACGGCGACGTGCGGGGCACCGAAGAAGTCGAGGTTCTTCAACTGCTGCTTCTCACGAGCCTCCCGGTCCTCCCGGCCGATGCCCAGACTCGCGTAGAGTGCGAGCCCCGCCCCGCGTCGCCGCTCCTGGTAAACACCGCGGTACTCCCCCGGCACCGTCAGGTCGGGCACCGGCTGATGAGTCCTCGCGTGCTCGGCCAGACTCACGGCGAACCCCCTCGTCGCCTCACCCTTCGTCAGGTAGACCTGCCACGGTTGGGTGTTGCACCAGGACGCGGTTCGCTGGGCGGTCGCGAACATCTCTGCGATCACGTCATCGGGAACCTGGTCAGGGAGGTACGCACGACAACTCCACCGCTCGAGGAGCAGCCGCCTGAACCCGACAGACGGCCCTGCCTCCTGAGGACGGCCGAGAGGGAGTGCGTCCGCGAGACGCTCCTGACTCCTGGAGGTGTCCGGCATGCTCACAGATTTCCCTTCGACAGCCGCGCAGAAGGACGACGGACACGGCCGGCCTTGCCGGCTCGGAGAAGCGAACTCGACGGCGGGCCTGGCGGGCGCGGTCATCAGCACTGCGCCGGCGGTCAGTGCCCAACTCGCCCCGTCGATGCCGTACTCGGAGGCGAGCCTGGCGCGCCCACCAGGCTCGCCACGCCCCGTGCGTCCTGGGCTCAGCTCGACGGCAGACGCCGCGCGAGGAACGTCCCGATACGCTCGACCGAGGCCCGGGCAGTCCCGGAGACCGGGAAGAAGAACTGGTACACGTGCACCATCTCCGGTGCTATCTCCAGGGTGACATCGACGTTGTCGTGGCCCGCCTTCCGGGCAAGGCGGACGGAGTCGTCCAGGAGTGTTTCCGACGCTCCGACCTGGATGAGCAGAGGCGGCAGACCACTGAGGTCAGCGCCCAGGATGTCGACTTCCGGGTCATCGGGCGACCGGTCGGCCAGATACCGCAGACCCGAACCGGCGGTCGCCCGCTGAGTGATGATCGGATCTGCCTCGGCCTTGGTGCGCATCGACTCTCCTTCGGCGCGGAAGTCCACAAGCGGCGAGATGAGCGCCGCGGCGGACGGCTTTGGCAGGCCCTGACGCTTGATGGCCAACAGCAGTGCCATCACGAGGTTTCCGCCGGCGCTGTCACCCACGAGGGCGATTTCCGCCGCCGAGCCGTGTGTGCCGAGGAGGTACTGGTAGGCCGCGAGCGCGTCCTCCAACTGCGTGGGGAACACGTGGTCGGGCATGAGCCGGTAGTCGAGGACGAGGGCGTCCGCGCCCGCCAGGACCGCGATCTCGGCGGCCAGGTGCCCATGGCTCCTGGCCGAACCGGCCGCGTAGCCACCGCCATGCAGGTAGAGGACCACTCCCGGGCCGGAGCCTTCGTTCGTGAGCAGGTCGGCCGAGACGTTTCCTACGGTCACCTGCTTGCGGGACACCTTGGGGTTGAGGCCGTACTTCAGGCCCGCCTGTTCATACTTCTCGCGCATTCCGATCAGATCCTTGGCCGTCCTGATCTCCGCGTATGCCGCCCGCGCGGCGTCGGACTCACTGGTCACAGCACTCTCCTGTCCTCGAACCACTCCGGGTGCCGAGAAGTCGCCACTTGCGTGGATCTCGGGGATGTCATCGCTGCCTCCGGCGTCACTGATGCCGAAGATGAACCGCGCTGCTCCCGCCATGACCCGGGCCGATGCCGCCCGAGTGCGGGACGAAGGACTCAGTTCGACCGTGCCGCGTAGTACGCGGAGAAGTAGGCCGCACTGTTCTCGGAACCGATGACCCCGCTCTGCAGGCGGTTCATCATGTACGCCATCGTGACGCCGCGATCAAGATCGTTGACCACGAGCGATCCGCCCAGACCGCCCCAGAAGCAGAGCCGGCCTTCGGGCACGTACGGCAGGAGACTGGGCAGGGGAAGCGCGTACCCCACTCCGAAACGGACGGGCACGCCGAGGACGTGGTCCCGGCCGTTCGTCTGCTCATCGAAGATCAGGTCGATCGTCGATTGCGACAACAGCTTGGCGCCGTGTGCCTCACCGCCGTGCGAGATGACGGACTGAATCGTGGCGACCGACCGGGCGTTGCCGTGACCGTTCGCGGCCCCGATGTCCGCCCGCCGCCACTCCTCGGTGTTGGAGACCTGCGCGCCAACGGCCGGGCCGCGCATGTTGCGTTCCTGGACGCTCCCGGGGAGGGGCACGAAGCTGGAAGGGCGCGGAGGAGGAGGGATGATCTCCGCCACCCGGTGGTGATGCTCGGTAGGCAGGCCGATGAAGAAGTCCGCTTCCAGCGGCCCGGCGACCTCCTCCGCGAAGAAGGCCTTCAGGCGCCGGCCGGTGACACGGCGCACGACTTCCCCGACGAGGTGCCCCAAGTTGAGGGCGTGGTAACCCGACGCGGTGCCCGGTTCCCACCACGGGGCCTGGGCGGCCAACATCGCCGTCGACTTCTCCCAGTCGTACACGTCCTCGACCGTCACCGGCTGTTCCCAGGCCGATACACCGGACGAGTGGGAGAGTAGGTGTCTGACCTTGATGTCCTGCTTGCCGTTGGCCCCGAACTCCGGCCAGTAATGGGCGACCGGCCGATCGAGATCCAGTTCACCCCGGTCGACCAGCATCAGGGCGACCAGTGCGGTCATGGTCTTCGTGGTCGACCACACGGGGGTCAGGGTGTCGCGCTCCCAGGGGCGCGTTCGGGCGGCGTCGGCATGGCCGCCCCACAAGTCCACGACCAGTTCGCCCCTTTCGATCACAGCGATCGACGCCCCGCACTCGGCGCCGCTGTCCAGGCGCCTCTGCAGTTCGTCACGCAAAGCGCTGTAACGATCAGCGGCCGTTCCCTCGACGGATGTCACAGCCGGCCCTCGGTCGTCGGGTGGACAGCGGAAGCGGTGCTCCCCGGATGGTCGAACAGGCCGAGTGGCATTGGGTAGGCCTTCCTTGAGAGGACGTACGGGGCAACCAGCTGACGCGGGCCCCTCCATGAGATGTGGAACTGGTGGAGCGGTGGCGGCAGAGAAGCACCGCGGCTCGGCCTCGACGGCTACGGCATCTGAACCGACGCGCCCTGTTTTTCTCGCAAAGCCCGTCGGTCGCTCACGCCGCCGAAACCCCTCCGTCGATCACGAGCGTCTGGCCGGTCATGTAGTCGGAGGCGGACGACGACAGCATCAGCAGCGCCCCGGCGATGTCCTCCGGCATGGCGACCCTGCCCATGGGGATGTTCCTGGAGAGCCGGGCCACGACCTTGGGGTGCTTGAGGAGCCCGCCTTGGGCTTCAGTCTGGACGAATCCCGGGCACAGGGCGTTGACCTGGATGTTCGACGCCGCGTACTCCAGCCCTACCTCGCGGGTCATGTTCACGACGGCGCCCTTGGTGGTGGCGTAGGCCGGGACGGCAGACATCAGCGAGCCGTGCAGTCCGTACATGGAGGCGATGTTCACGATCTTTCCCGAACCCTGGGCGGTCATCACCCGCAGGGCGGCCCGACTGCACAGGAAGACACTGTCCAGATTCACCGCGAGCACCCGACGCCAGTCGGAGGTCGGGACCTTGTGCAGAGGGAGCGACTGCGGGTCCCCGATACCCGCGTTGTTCACGAGGATGTCGAGGGCGCCCTGTTCGGCGGCGACCTGCTGAACGACCGTGTCCACGCGGGACTCGTCGGTGACGTCGAGCTCGACCGCCGTGGCCGACAGACCGGCTGCCACCAGCTCGTCCCCGACCGCCTTGGCGGCGGCGCCGTTGATGTCGGCGCACACCACGGTGGCACCGGCCGTGGCGAGCATCCGTGCGAAGGCTGCACCGAGACCAGCTCCTGCGCCGGTCACCAGCGCTACCTTGGCCGTCAGGTCGAACGGGGCGGGAAAAGCCATCGGTTACCTCCGTCTAGGGGTCCGCGACTGCGTACGCCGACGCACCGTGCGGCCATCGCCCACGCAGGGACGCGACCCCTGATCCACCTGTCGGGTCCGGAACCGGACTCGGCTTGTTCCGTATGAACGTGATACTCAGTCGCCGGCCTGGCTCCGGGGATATCCGATGGCTCCCAGCCACAGATCCGTGAGCGTGGTACGGGCGAGATCCTCGTCGAACGGCTCTCCGAGGGCGTACCAGTAGTAGGCGAAGTTGCTCACCATGCCTGCGAGCGCCGCGGCGACGGTGCGGCAGTCCAGGTCTCGCCGGGCGACTCCCATGCGCTGCATTCTCTGCAGGCTCTCGGTGATGCGGTTCACGTGCGCACGACGCGCCTCGATCCGGTACTTCATCACTTCGGGATCGATGCTGGCCTGCTGCTCATTCAGCATCATGAGGGCCGCGTTCTTGCGATATACGTCGAGGTAAGCCCCGTTGGCCGCACGAAGGCGAGCCGCGATGTCGTGGTGGGTTCCCTCGTCGCCCGCGATGGGTGCCTCCATGACCGCCACCAACTCGGCGCTGACTTCGGCGATCAGCGCTCTGAAGACATCCACCTTCGCCTCGAAGTAGGTGTAGAAGGTGCCGTGTGAGACGCCGGCCGCAGAGACGATGTCGGCCACCCGGGCGTCGACGTAGCCGGCGCGCTCGAAGACCGAGCGAGCTGCGGCCAGGAGCAGGGCGCGAGTGCGCTTGCCCTTCTCGGACGCACCGGAGCTGTACTGTGCCCTCCGCTTGGCCCCGGTACCTGTGTCCGGGGAAACATCCTGCGTGCTCCGAGCAGCCATTGCGTTTCCGTCTCCTCATCGTCAGTTTCGATAAAACCTCAACGCTATCGGAATCGACATCGTTGTCGAATTGGGAGGCAATACGCTTGGCGGAACATCGTGCGCCGATACCGACCGAATCCGGCCCCACCGCAGGTCAACGTCCTTGGAACTTCGGCTTCCGCTTCTCCCGGAAGGCCGTCATCGCCTCTGCCGAATCATGGGTCGAGCGCGCGACAGACATATGAGAAGAAATCAAGTCAAGAGCGGTTCGAAGATCCGACCGGGCGGACTGCTGCGTAGCACGCTTGATCATCCGAACGTGGATCTGCGACTGCTGCGCGATCCGCCGCGCGAAGTCGAACGCCTCCTTCTCGAAGGTGTCGTCGTCGTACACATGATTGGCGATGCCGAGCCGTAGCGCCTCGTCGGCGTCGATGAAATCACCGGTCCACATCAGCTCGAGAGCCTTCGCCATACCGACGAGACGCGGCAGGTAGTAGCAACCACCGTCACCCGGGACGAGGCCGACCTTGATGTAGCCCTCACTGAAACGGGCGGAACGGGCGACCAGGCGAATGTCGCACATCAGCGCCATATCCATGCCGGCTCCGACCGCGACCCCGTTGACCGCGGCGATGACGGGCTTGTCCAGGTCCTCAAGCGCGAGCGGGATCCGGTGGATGTTGTCCATGAGGCCGTTCTTCCGGCCCAGCGGTGAGTCATCGACACCGAGCGCGTCCAGGTCTCCGCCGGCGCAGAACGCGCCAGGGGCGCCGGTGAGGACCACGACGCGTACATCGTCGTCCGTACGGGCCTCGACCAGCAGCCGGACCCAGTCGTCGATCATCGCCATGGTGAACGCGTTCTTCTGCTTGGGCCGATTCAGGCGGATGGTCGCCACACCCTGATCAACCGTGTACTCCAGGTCTGCCATGCGGGCTCCTCATCAGGTCAGTCGGCGCGAGCAAGACTGGCAGGAAAGTTTTTCGACGTCAACGTCACCATCGATCCCTCCCATCGGGCAACGTCCCTGGACACGCCGCCAGGGCCAGCCCTTACGGAGAACTTCTGCGGCAGGAAGACCCTCAAGAGGCGCGCACGATCCCGCCCTTGTCCGCATTCGACCTCGATGCTACGTTGCGAAAGTATTCGACGTTGATATCAATTTTGCGAGGCACTTCGCAGTGTGGACGAGCTGCTACTCATGGAGGCCGAGAGGTGACCTCCGCATCTCGACGCACGCGTGCGGCCGCGCGCCGTCGCAGCCCTCAGGAGCCTCCGAGTTCGGGGACGTGACCTGCTGTCCGCCATGCGACGACGCCCCTGGACCGTATCCAGGCCGGAGCGGGCGTCGTCGGCGGGACCGTGCCCGGCTTGGCACGAGCTCGCCGCGGCGGCCGTCCACCCGGACGGCGCCCTCGTACTCGATCTGCTGATCCGCTCCCACGGTAAGGAAGAACAGATCTGATGCGCTTTCGACCAACTACTCTCACCCCGCCCGAACAGCGGTTGCGCGATGACGTACGCGCGTTCCTGACCGCAGAATTCGGGGAGGGGGTCGAACGTCCCGTAGGCGGGGCCTTCGACCAGGACTTCAGCCGCAGGCTCGCGGCCAGGGGATGGGTCGGAATGACCATCCCGACCGAGTACGGCGGCGCGGGCGGCACCGCTGTGCAGCGCTTCGTGGTGGCTGCCGAACTGCTGGCGAGCGGCGCTCCGATCACGGCCCACTGGGTCGCGGACCGGCAGAGCGCGCCCAGCATTCTCGCTCACGGCACCGAGGAACAGAAGCGCCGGTTCCTACCGGCGATCGCCCAGGGCGAGTGCACGTTCTCCATCGGCATGAGCGAGCCGGACTCCGGGTCCGATCTCGCGTCGATCCGTACGAGCGCGGCACGCGCGCCGGGCGGATGGCGCGTGACCGGCACCAAGGTGTGGACCTCCGGTGCCCATCACACCGACTACGTGCTCACTCTGCTCCGTACCTCTCCGCTGGAAAAGGACCGGCACGAGGGGATGAGCCAGTTCATCATCGACCTGCGCGGGCCCGGGGTGACCGTCAACCCGATTCTCCAGCTCGACGGTACTCATGACTTCAATGAGGTCGTGTTCAATGACGCCTTCGTCCCCGACGACTTGGTCCTGGGCCAGATCGGGGACGGGTGGCACCAGGTCACCTCCGAGCTGGCCTACGAGCGCTCCGGCCCAGACCGGTGGCTGTCGACCTACCGGGTGTTCCGGTCGTTCCTCAGCCGGTACGGACTCGTCGACTCCGACTCGGTGCGCGACGCCATCGGCCGCATCGTCGCCCGGTACCGTACGCTGCACAATTTGTCGTTGTCGATCGCGCGGATGATCGACGAGCACGGTGCGCCCGCGGCGGAGGCCGCGCTGGTCAAGGACCTGGGCACCGTTTTCGAGAAGGATGTCGTCGAGACCGTCCGGGATCTCGCCGGGCTCGTACCGGACCCCCGAGCCGAGGACGCCTTCACTCGCCAGCTCGCTGCCGCGACTCTCACTTCTCCGATCCTGACCATCCGAGGCGGAACCACAGAGATCCTCCGCGGTGTCGCCACACGGGAGCTGATCCGATGACTGCCGCTGACTTCGGACCGGCCACTGCCGTCGACCCTCTCCTGACAGACACCGCGCGGCGGCTTCTGAGCTCGCACGGCGGCGCCCAAGGGCCGGCCGATGCCGAGCGCGACTCCTGGTCGGAGCTCATGTGGCACGGCCTCACCGACTCGGGCCTCGTCGGCGTGGGCATCGCGGAGTCGGACGGTGGTTCCGGCGGCAGCGTGCTGGACGCCGCCGAACTGGTCCGCCTCTCCGGGTACTGCGCGGCACCCGTGCCCCTGGCCGAGACCACCTTCATCGCTGCGCCGGCAGTGGTGGCAGCGGGGCTTACGTTGCCCGACGGCGCGCTCGCGGTCGCCCCCACCGCCGACGAACTCTCCGCGGAGTCGAGTGGGTCTCGGTGGAAGGTGTCCGGCACGGCCCACGCCGTCGCCTGGGCACGCGCGGCCGGCCACATCGTCGCGATCGCCGACGGTGGCCCACACGGACCGGTGCTGGTACTCGTTCCGTTGGATGCCGTGCAGGTGAAGCGTGGCCACAACCTGGCCGGAGAGCCGCGGGACACGGTCCTGGTGGACGGTATCGAGGCAACCGGTACGCCGGTCACCGCCGAGTTCGTCGAACAGAGGTGGCGGCGGCGGGGCGCCGTCGCGCGGTCGTTGCAGATCGCGGGAGCCCTCGAACGCGTGCTGGAGCTGACCGTCGGCTATGCCAAGGAGCGGGTGCAGTTCGGACGTCCGATCGTCAAGTTCCAGGCGGTCAGCCACCTCATCGCACAGCTCGGGGAAGCCGTGGCCCAGGCACGTATGGCCGCGGAATCAGGGGCGTTGTCCCTCGGTGTCCACGATGCGGCGATCAGTAAGATCATCGCAGGGGAGGCCGCGTCCCAAGGGGCGACGATCGCACACCAGGTCTACGGCGCGCTGGGAACCACCCGGGAGTGCGACCTGCACCTCTACACCACCCGTCTCTGGTCCTGGCGCGACGAGTTCGGCGGTGAGCGCAGCTGGGCGGCCGCACTGGGCCAGGAGACGGGCCGGGCCGGAACCGCGGCCCTGTGGGATCTGATCTCCGCCACCGGCACTGAGAACACCCACGCCGGTTGAGGCTGCGCACCAACATGTCAGAGACCGAAGTGTGCCGGAGCAGCCGCAGGCGCGCAGACCCACGGCTCCCGGCACCTCGCTCGGTCGTTTGTGAAGAACACCCCGGAGCCGTCCCACGAACGCTGGAAGCGCCCGTCGGGGCCTTCCGCTCACCGGGTCGTCGACCGGACAGGAACAAGGAGAGAGTGAAATGACGGTTTCGGTTGCAGACACAAAACCGCGGGTGACGCTCACGGTGGCCGCCGGGGTCGCCGACGTCCGGCTGAACCGACCCGAGAAGCGCAACGCGCTCGACCTGGCCATGGTTTCCGCTCTGGTCACGATCGGCGAGCAGCTCAAGGCCCGCTCCGACGTACGGGCGGTGGTGTTGTCCGGTGAAGGCCCGTGCTTCTGCGCAGGTCTGGACACGAGCGCGTTCCAGGCTGCCCGCGAGGGCCGTCCGCACGCCGAGGCGACGGATCTCCCACCGTCGGACGGGCCGGCACAGGCCGCCGGGCAGCGCGCGGCCTACGTATGGACCGAACTTCCCGTACCGGTGATCGCGGCAGTACGGGGCAATGCCCTCGGCGGCGGTCTGCAGATCGCGCTCGGAGCCGACATCCGGATCGTCGCCCCGAATGCCCGGCTCGCCATGCTGGAAGTCGTGTGGGGTCTTGTCCCTGACCTGGCCGGCACACAGTTGCTGCCCCAGCTGGTCCGCTTGGACGTCGCCAAGGAACTGACCTTCACGGGACGGGTCGTCAGCGGTGAGGAGGCCGTCCGTATCGGCCTGGCGACCCGCGTCGCCGCGGACCCGCTGACTGCGGCGTTCGATCTGGCGAAGGAGATCGCCGGACGGAGCCCGGCCGCGGTCCGGGCGGCCAAGGGCCTGATCGGACTGGCGGGAAAGACCACCATGAGGACCGCCCTGGAACAGGAACGGGCGCAGAACCTCGAACTGGCGGGCACCCCGAACCAGCTTGAGGCCGTCAGGGCGCGGCTGGACGGCCGAGAGCCGCGCTTCACGGATCAGTGACACCTCGGACGACGATGGACGCGACGGTCTGAAGTGAACAGCCTTGAGTGGCCCGGAAGGGGACGGCTCGCATGACCAAAAAATTTGTGCGTTACACAGTGGATCAGGAGGGCGTCGCCCTCATCACCCTGGACCACCCACAGACGCGTAACGCCCTCAGCGACGAACTGCTCGACGAGCTCTTGAGCGTTCTGTCGAGAGCTCGGCACGACCAGGGCGCGCGTGTCGTCGTGCTCACTTCCTCGCACGACCGGATCTTTTCCTCCGGGGGCAATCTGAACGCATTCGCCGACGACCGGCCCCCCATCACGAAGTACGGCGAGCTCAATCGCTTCCCGCGTCTCTTCGAGCTGATCGGCGCCCTGGGCAAGCCCGTGATCTGCGCGGCCAACGGAGATGTCCTCGCCGGTGCCTTCGGGCTCGCTCTGGCCTGTGACCTCGTGATCGCCAAGGAGTCGGTGCGGTTCGGTTGCCCAGAGATCAATGTCGGCGCGTTTCCGTTCATGATCTCGGCACTCATCTACCGGAACGTCAACCGGATGAAGGCCAATGAGTTGATGATGCTTGGCGAGCTGATTACAGCCGAGGAGGCGTGCGACCTGGGATTCGTCAACAAGGTAGTGCCTGATGACAAGTTCGACGAGGCGGTCACGTCCTGGGCGCACAAGATCGCCTCGAAGTCACCCTTGCTGATGAGGCTGGGCAAGGACGCGATCAACGCGACACGGGACCTCGCCCTTCACGAGGCGCTCGACGCTCTCCAGGCTCAGCTCGCCCTGGCCTTCACGACCGAGGACCTGGTGGAGGGCGTACGAGCGTTCCGCGAGAAGCGCCCACCCGAGTGGAGAATGCGCTGACGCTCGCCGCCTTCCCACCGGTGGAGGTCACTGCTCTCCACTGCTGACCGCCTCGGACGTCTGCCTTGTCGTCGAGACGTGCCGCGGACACCGACCCGGACGGTGCCCCGATCAGGCCGCGGAGCGAGGCCCGGCCGACCACCAAGTCGCGGACGCCGACTGGGTGGTCCCCACCGCCGATTGACCTTGGACGCGGCTACCGCGATGCGATCGCTCGGACCCCGCAGCTGTCCCCTTGCTGGCCGGGACAGGATCCGCCCCCGCGCCGATGTTGCGCTCAATCACCAGCACAGTACCCAACATAAGGATCAGCCCATGGAACAACGCATTCTCGGCCAAGGCCTGACTGTTTCGGCGATCGGTCTCGGCTGCATGGGAATGAGCAGCGGGTTCGGTGCGGCCTCCGACCAACGCGAGATGATCAGTGTTATCCGCGCCGGAGTCGATCTCGGTGTCACCTTTTTCGACACCGCCGAGGTCTACGGCCCCTTCGCCAACGAGGAACTCGTGGGCAAGGCGCTCGCTCCTGTGCGCGACGACGTCGTGATCGCCACCAAGTTCGGCTTCGTCTTCGAAGACGGGAAGGCCGTCGGCCGATCCAGCCGCCCCGAGCACATCCGGGCCGCGGTCGAGGGTTCGCTGCGACGCCTGGACGTCGATCACATCGACCTCTGCTACCAGCATCGCGTTGACCCGGATGTCCCTGTCGAAGAGGTCGCCGGCGCCGTAAAGGAACTGATCGACGCCGGAAAAGTTGGTCACTTCGGTCTCTCCGAGGCCGGAGCCGCCACGATTCGCCGAGCTCACGCTGTCCAGCCGGTCACCGCCCTGCAGAGTGAGTACTCGCTCTGGTGGCGCGACCTGGAGAGCGAGATCATCCCGACGCTGGAAGAGCTCGGCATCGGCCTGGTGCCGTTCAGTCCCCTCGGGAGCGGCTTCCTCACCGGAGCCATCGATGCCAGTACGTCTTTCGACAGCACGGACATGCGGACCACCATGCCTCGGTTCAGTGCAGACGCCCGCGCTGCCAACCAGGCAGTCGTCGACCTTCTGGTCACGGTCGCCGCCGGCAAGGGAGCAACTCCTGCCCAGATCTCCCTGGCCTGGTTGCTTGCCCAGAAACCGTGGATCGCACCGATACCCGGGACGCGTCGGGCAATGCGCATCGCGGAAAATGTCGGCGGCGCGGACATTGAGCTCTCGGTCAGCGATCTCCACCAGATCGACAAGGCATTCGCAGCCGTAGACGTGCGGGGACACCGTTACGACAAGCGGGCCGAGAGCATGGTTGATCGCTGAGAGCACCGCATAGCGGAGATGCCTCAGACACAGCGACCGCGTCGGCCGCTCCCCCAAGCGACGCAACTGCCCGACAGGCACGCGACGTGGGCTGTCCTCGTGCATCGCCAAGAGCCCCTGTGAAACGTGGAGGCCACGGTGAGCGTTGAACGCGACGGGGCATTGAGCACATGATTCCGAGCCATCAGTTGCACTGACGGCCACTGCCCATCCCACCGGTCGGTGGGATGGGCAGTGGCCTGTCGCCCGCACCGCCCCGCCTGCGGCACCACACATCAAGTTGTTGAGGTCAGGATGTGAGGGACTGGCGGGTGATCTCCTGCCAGTTGGTTTTGGTGTTGATGGCTGCTCGCCATCGATGGAGTGCCTTAGGTGGCATGCCGACGGAGAGTGCGCCGGACAAGGTTTCGCCGGTGCGGTAGGCGACGAGAAAACGACCGTCGGCGGGGTCTCCGTCCATCACCTGAGCTTCGTCGTGGCCACGCAGGTAGCCGTACGCCTGGATCTTTGTGTCGTACTGGTCTGACCAGAAGTAGGGAATCGGGGCGAAGGGTTGGGGCTGTTCGCGGCGCAGCAGGTTGCGGGCCGCAGCTCTGCCCTGCTCTGCGGCATTGGTCCGGTGCTCGATGCGCATCGCGGTCCCGAACAGGGGGTTGTGCCATCGGGCCACATCGCCTGCCGCGTATATGCCGGGAGCGGCCGCGCAATATTGATCGCACAACACCCCGTCGGCCACCATGAGTCCGCTGCCACTCAGCCATTCGGTGTTGGGCTGGGAGCCGATCGCGACGAGTACGTCGTCGGCGGGGAGCAGTGTCCCGTCGGTGAGGCGCACCCCGCTCACCCGGCCGGTATGGGTGACGATTTCTGCGACCTCGGTGCCGAGGTGCAGTTGTACGCCGTTGTCCTTGTGGAGTTGCGCCAGGTGTGCGCCGATCCGGTCTCCGATGGCATGCGCAAGAGGAATGGGGGCGGGTTCGACGAGGGCCACGTCCACATCGAGGGTGCGCGCGGCCGCGGCGACCTCCGTGCCGAGGAACCCAGCGCCCACCACGACCAGTCGACCCCCGGCAGTCAGTCGCTCCCGCAGGTCGAGGGCGTCCTGGAGGTCGCGTAGTACGTGCACCCCCGGTGTGCCGCACTGGGGCAGTCGTCGTGGTCGCACTCCGGTGGCAATGATCAGAGCGTCGTAGTCGATTGCGGTGCCGTCGGCCAGAGTCACGGTGCGGTTGGCCGGGGACAGCCCGGCTGCGGCTGCGCCAAGCCGGAGGTCGAGATCCAGCGCGTCCAAGTCCTCGGGCCGGCGCAGTGCCGTGCGTTCAGCAGTCCAGGTGCCGTTGAGGATCTGTTTGGACAACGGGGGCCGGTCGTAGGGCAGGTGCTGTTCCTGCCCGATGAGAGTCACGGACCCCTCGAAGCCGTCCCTGCGCAGAGTCTCGGCAGCCGTCAGGCCGGCTGCCGAGGCTCCCACTATCGCGATGCGTTGCATCGGCGCCTCGTTCCTCACCGAGTCACCAGCCGGATAGCAGCGGCCGGGCAAATCTCCGCCGCTGCCCGCACGTCGTCGTACTGGTGGGGGCCCGGGGTTTCGTCCAGTATCACGACGATCCCGTCGTCGTCCTGGTCGAAGACGTCGGGAGCCGCCAGGACGCACTGCCCGGACGCGACACACTTGGGCTGGTCGACTTCCATGCGCATGAGGTTCTCGTTTTCTTCAGAAGAGCGGGTGTTACCAGCTGACGGGCAGTTCGTAGACCCCGTGGAGGAGGCCGTCATGCTTGAACTCGAGCTGAAGGAGCAATACTTGGCGCCGGCGTCGGACATACGGGGAACCAGCGTGGAGAAGGCGCCTCCGAGGTGGCAGGGCTCGCCGTGCCGATGACGGACAGCGCGTTTCAGGGACGGGCGGGCGGCAGGTTCGGACCGGCCCGGGCGGGAGGGAACCCGTCGCGTGCCAGACGGATGTCACCTACCCAACCGTAGAGTCATGGGCAGGCACCGAATTTTTACGGTAGCTTAGGTCAGACCTTTTACACCAGCCCGGAGGACACCATGCCTGAGGCAGGAACCGCTCACCCAGCCGGCAGGAGGCAGTCCCCCATCCGGTTGACGCCCGTAGACGTCCCCAAGGCTTCGGAAGTACTCGCCGGCGAGCTGCGCGAACGCATCTTGAGCGGCGAATTCCCCGAAGGCGCCGGCCTTCCCACAGAGCGTGAACTCGTGGTTCAGACGCAGATGAGCCGGGCCACAGTCCGTGAAGGATTGCGCATTCTCGAGGCGCAGGGCCTGGTCCGTATCCGAACAGGGCGGGCCGGCGGCGCTTTCGTCCAGCGACCGGGCAAGCAGGCCGTGGCCAACTCGGTGAGCCTCGTGATCCGAGGCCGCCAGATCCGGCTCAGTGCGCTCCTGGAGACGCGAGAAGCCATCGAGCCTTACTGTGCACAGCTCGCCGCGCTGAACCGGACGGAGGATGACCTCGCCGCACTCGAGTCGGCGAACGAGGCGATCGCCGATGAGAAGACGACTCTGGCGGAATTCCTCGAGGCCAACGTCGACTGGCACGTGGCTGTGGCAACGGCGAGCCACAACGAGCTGCTCACCGGCTTCATGGCCGCCCTTTCCCAGGCGATCTACGACTCAACGGAGAACGAGCGCTTCATCGATGCCGAGGTGCGAAACGTGGCCGCACGGGCCCATCGCTCGGTCACCAAAGCAATCCGAGAGCAGAACCCCGACGCCGCAGTCCGCAGGATGAAGCGGCACGTCCACGGCTACGCGGACGCGGTTCTCCAGGTGGACGAGCGAACCGAGATCGCGGTTACGGACAAGGAGTGACACCTCGTCCGGCCCCGAAGCCCTGGAAGCCGAGCGCGGTGCATGCGTCCGTTGACGCATCGTGGAGACGACCGGCAGGATCCGGCGCTCGCGCAGCAGCTCTCCGCGGTGGCGGCTGGAGTCATAGCCCGTCGCGGAGCAGCACCTCGGGGCAGCGGCGCTGGTCGACCACCCGGCCCACGACGGGCGGGACCCCGTCAAGCAGGGCCGGGTGACGACCTTGGTGTTGGCGGCGGTGACGACCTTGACCGGAGTACCACGGACTTCGCGGATGAAGTGGTGATTGCTGTATGTCCTCCGCCGATCGGCCAGTGACGGCCCCGGTCTCGAGACCTCCTGCGCGCGGATGTGAGGACACTCCTCACGCACTCGCGACCAGTCGACGCCGCCGTGGCAGCTCGATGCCGGTGCGGCCTTCCTACCGGACGGCTGCGGCCAGAAGCTCTTTCATCCGGTCCGCGGGAACCGCGACACCAGGCTCCTCTACGAACCAGCGTCGCGCCTCTTCCGGAGTCAGCCCCGCGGGCTGAGCACCGGCGTAGCAGAAGACGTACGCAGGCGTGTCCGGCTGACTGCGCCAGCTCTCGGAAAGGGGTCCGAGGTCCACCGTGTCGTAGCCAAGCAGGTCCAGCAGCTCGGCCGCTTCCCGCTTGGCCGCCGTATCGTCCCCGGCGATCGGCAACGCACTGCGATCGGACGCGCCGGAGGGGCGAGCGCTTGTCGTGAGGCGACGCCAATCGATGTTGTTGACCGCCTTCACCACATGTGCGCCGGACAGGTGTCGCTGCACCATTTCCGAAGAGGTGGTCTCACCCCTGTCCAGAGCCCCGACCCGGCCGTCACGGTCGGGGTAGTAGTTCATGGTGTCCAGCACCGTTTTGCCCGCGAGAGCGGCTGCGGGCAACTGCTCGAAGTTCTTCAGAGGGATGCTCGCCACCACCAGGTCGCCCTCTCGGGCCGCCACTTCCGGCGTCGCGGCGCGCGCCCTCGGCCCCAGCTCGGACAGCAGGCCTGAAAGGGATTCAGGACCGCGGGAGTTACTCACCACGACCTCCAGACCGGCACGGACAGCGAGGTGCGCCAACCCGCCGCCGATCATGCCGCTACCGATGAGCGCGAGGGTCTTGGACATTGCTGAATCCTCATTTCATAAGTGACACTAAGTGTCGGGTTAGGCATCAGAGGCCTAAAGGGACTCATCCTGCGCGAGGGCTTCGAGAACGTCACGGTGGACGATCTCGCTGCGGTCGCCGGTGTCTCCCGGAGCACATTCCTTCGGTACTTCGGCACCAAGGAAGAGGTCGTCCTCAACGCATTCGATACCCACGGCCGACAGGTCGCGGACGCCCTACGCGCACGGCCGACGGACGAGGGCGACTGGGCCGCGTTGCGCCACGCTCTCGACATTGTCGTCGAGTATTACTGCTGGGACCCTCTCGGCACCCTGCGCATGACACGCCTCATCATGGACAACCGCGCCCTGTCGGCACGTCATCTGGAAAAGCAACGTGGCTGGCAAGGTGAGGTGGGCCTTGGATCGGTGGACGGTGTCGGACGGCCGGCTAGACCTCGGCCAGCTCCTGACGCAGGCTTTCCGCGTGTTGGACGGGGAGCCACAGAGGCCTGTTCGGGCGGCGCGGACGGCGAGCGAAAACACCGATGGCACCAGGTAAGTGAAGGTCGACTCACCAGCGACTGCGCGCCGTCGCCAGACGGCCATCCGCCGTGCCCGTCGGCACGACCCAACCCGTAACCCGCTCCGCTAGCTACACAGCCGACCGAGTTCCTGTTCGCGTTCTCCTCCCCTCCACGCGTGCGTGGCGGTCCGGTCTCGGCACCCCGGCCTTTTTCAGTGGTCACCCACCTTGGACCGCGATGCAGAATGCTGCGCATAGCACCGATTGGAGATTCGATGTCGGTGTCGAAACTGAGATTAGCCCATTGCCGTGTTGCAGACAAGGTTGCATCGCAGCAGATGCAGGGACGACGTTCGACTCCTTCAGCCACCTACGGCACAGAGGTCAGGCAGCACTGCGGGGCGCCGCGACCGCCGAGCTTCACCACGCAATCTGTTCCGGCGCTTACGGATCGACACCCGGACGGCAGGGGCCCCCGGCGGGACGCGTCAAAGACTCACGGGGCGCGCCGGCCACTACGGCATCACGTCGGCGCAATCGTCCACGCAGCCAAGGAACTTGGGGCCCCGTCTCGATGAATGAGACGACACCCTTCATGGCATCGGGGCCCTACCCCAACCGGAAGAGCGCCTTCGAGCCCAGACGCTGGCACCCCTGGAACCGACGCGCCGAGCATCGACCACAGCGCCTCCTGCGCCGGCCTGATGTCGGCCGGGAGGTTCATCGTGACTCCCGTGCCCACCGCCGAACAATTGATCCCCGCGATCACGGGTTCCAGCAGACGCGGCGATCCGCCACTCGAGACATCCCCACCGTCCCGCCGAGCGCCGTCGACCGTGGCTCGGGCGGTTCTCCGGGTGGGCCGCGGCAGGCCCCTACCAAGCTGCGTCAGTTGCGCGAGTCCCCCAGATTCGATACCTGTATCATAATCAAGAAATACTAGGACGTCCTACTATTGAGCTCCGCGAATGATCCGTCACACCGAGGGAAGCCCGGGATGCCATCACCGCACGACGACATGGGAACCGTTCTGAACCTGGCCGAAGCGCCGCGCCGAGTGGTGTCTCTCGTGCCGTCACTGACGGAGGCGATCACCGACGGTTGCCCGGAGGTCCTCGTCGGGGCAACCCAGTGGTGCACCCATCCCGCCGATCTGGACGTGTCCCGGGTGCGGGGCACCAAGAACCCGGACCGTGAGGCGATCGTAAGACTGCGGCCTGATCTCGTGATCGCGAACAAGGAGGAGAACCGCGAGCTCGACGTCGCCCGGCTGCGCGCCGCCGGGGTGCCCGTGTGGGTGACGGTCATCGAGAACGTTCCAGAAGCCTTGGAATCACTGGAGCGCATGTTCACCAAGGCCCTGCAGGTACCGGCCCCCGACTGGCTCACGACGGCGCAAGGTATCTGGTCCGGTCCACTCCCCCCTGTGACCGCCACGGCCGCGGTGCCGGTCTGGCGAGACCCGTGGATGGTCGTCGGAAGCTCCACCTTCACCGGCGACCTGCTACGCCGGGTCGGCATCGCCAACGCCTTCGCCGAGCACCCCGATCGCTACCCGCACGTAGCAATCGAGGAGATCGATCGGCCCGACGTCGACCTCGTAGTGCTGCCCGACGAGCCGTACGCGTTCAGCGAGGAGGACGGCCCCGAGGCGTTCCAATACGCCCCAACCCGGCTGGTGGACGGCCGGCTGCTCACCTGGTACGGACCGTCACTACTGCCGGCGTACGACAAGTTGCGGCAGCTCGCGGCGAGAGAGTGAGAACCACACAAGCCCCAGGCAACTGGCCTGTCTCCGGCCCCGTTTGATGCCTGTGCTCCTCCTTGCGTCATCCGTCCGCACGCCAGCCGGGCATCCTGGCATCCAGGGCGTCCCTATACCTCTTCAACGGGTTCGTTTCCAAAGTGAATTGAGAAGGCCCCTCATGACCGACCTGTACCGCCCCGTGCATCCCGTCCGCCTGGTAACCGCTTCCGCCCTGTTCGACGGACACGATGCGTCGATCAACATCATGCGCCGAATCTTTCAGTCCCAAGGCGCCGAGGTCATACATCTCGGACACAACCGATCAGTGCAAGAGGTCGTGGACGCCGCGCTCGAGGAGGATGCACACGGCGTAGCGGTTTCGTCCTACCAAGGCGGGCACGTCGAGTACTTCGAGTACCTGGTCCAGTCGATGCGCGATCAGGGTGCCGAGCACGTCCGTGTGGTGGGCGGCGGCGGCGGGGTGATCGTGCCCGAGGAGATCACTCGGCTGCGCAAGAGTGGCGTGACGATCTTCTCTCCCGAGGACGGTCAGCGGATGGGCCTCGCCGGAATGATCAACTCAGTGGTGCGGGAGTGTGATTTCGACCTCTGGAACAGCAGGTCGGCCGACGCGTCCGCCGTATGCGCCGGAGACCGGTTCGCGGTCGCTCGCGCCATCACCGGCGCTGAGCTCGGCAAGCTCCCCACAGGGCTGCTGGAGGAGCTGCGTGCCGCCGCGGCGGCACGTCCCACGCCGGTCCTCGGAATCACCGGAACGGGCGGTTCGGGGAAGTCGTCTCTGACGGACGAGCTCGTACGCAGGTTCCGCGTCGACCAGCAGGACAGGCTGCGTATCGCCATCATCGCGGTGGACCCGACCCGCCGCCGAGGCGGCGGCGCGTTGCTCGGCGACCGGATACGCATGAACTCTCTCGACGGCGACCGGGTTTTCTTCCGCAGCCTGGCCACCCGTGGCAGCCACGAGCTGCCCGAGCACCTGGCGGATGTGATCGACGTGGTCAAGGCGGCTGGGTTCGACCTCGTGATCGTGGAGACACCGGGCATCGGCCAGGGCGACGCGGCGATCGTGCCATTCGTCGACACCGCGATGTACGTCATGACGCCGGAGTTCGGGGCCGCCTCCCAGCTCGAGAAGATCGACATGCTGGACTTCGCGGACGTCGTGGCGATCAACAAATTTGAGCGGCGAGGAGCCAAGGACGCGATGCGCGATGTCGGCCGTCAAATGGTCCGCAACCGTGAAGCGTTCCACAGCAGGCCAGAAGACATGCCTGTGTTCGGCACCTCTGCGGCAACCTTCAACGACGACGGGGTCACGGCGCTCTATCAGCATCTGGCGCCTGCCCTCGCCGGTAAGGGACTGCGGCTGTCCGAGGGCGCGCTGCCGCGCGTCGATGTGCGCCACTCCTCTGGCATCCGGCAGGTGGTCCCCGCAGACCGGGTGCGCTACCTCGCAGAGATCACCGAGACGGTGCGTAAGTACCATACGGAGACCGAGCGGCTCGCCGACGCGGCAGAGCGGGTCCAGCGCCTGAACACCGTCGAGGGCGAGCTCGCCGCGGTCGGCGCGGAATCCGGGGGCGTCGCGTCACTGCTCGAGGAGGCTCGCAAGCAGCTTCCGCGGGAGGTCGCGGAACAGATAGGAAACTGGCCGGCAGTTGTGGAGTCGTACTCCGGCGACGAGCAGGTCGTCAAGGTACGGGACAAGGAGATCCGTACAAAGCTCACCCGCGAATCGCTGTCGGGCAACAAGGTCCCCCGCGTGGCGCTTCCCTCCTTCACCGGCCACGGGGAACTGGTGCGCTTCTGGCGCCGCGAGAACCTGCCCGGCTACTTCCCCTTCACAGCGGGGGTGTTCCCGTTCAAGCGCGACGGCGAGGACCCCGCGCGCATGTTCGCCGGCGAGGGTGATCCGTTCCGCACCAACAGGCGCTTCAAGCTCCTGTCGGAGGGCCAGCCGGCCACCCGGCTCTCCACCGCGTTCGACTCGGTGACGCTCTACGGCCGTGACCCCGACGAACGGCCCGACGTGTACGGCAAGGTCGGCACCTCCGGCGTCTCCGTGGCCACCCTGGAGGACATGAAGGCCCTCTACGGAGGCTTCGACCTGGTCGCGCCGACCACCTCGGTGTCCATGACCATCAACGGCCCGGCCCCCACCGTGCTGGCGTTCTTCCTCAATACCGTCATCGACCAGCAGACCGACAAGTTCCGCGCCGCAGAGCGTCGCGATCCCTCTCCGGAGGAGGCGGCCGATCTTCGCGCACACGCGCTGGCGAACGTGCGCGGAACGGTGCAGGCGGACATCCTCAAGGAGGACCAAGGGCAGAACACCTGCCTGTTCTCAACCGAGTTCTCGCTGCGGATGATGGCCGACATCCAGGAGTGGTTCATCGCGCACCAGGTGCGCAACTTCTACTCGGTCTCCATCTCGGGCTACCACATCGCCGAGGCCGGCGCGAACCCGATCAGTCAGCTCGCCTTCACCCTCGCCAACGGCTTCACCTATGTCGAGGCCTATCTGGCACGCGGGATGCACATCGACGACTTCGCCCCCAACCTGTCGTTCTTCTTCTCCAACGGGATGGACCCGGAGTACTCCGCCCTGGGCCGGGTGGCCCGCCGGATATGGGCCGTCGCGATGAAGGAGAAGTACGGCGCCAACGAGCGGTCGCAGAAGCTGAAGTACCACGTCCAGACCTCTGGCCGGTCCCTCCACGCCCAGGAGATGGACTTCAACGACATCCGCACCACCCTGCAGGCGCTGATCGCCATCTACGACAACGCCAACTCGCTCCACACCAACGCCTACGACGAGGCTGTCACCACTCCGTCGGAGGATTCGGTGAGGCGTGCGCTGGCCATCCAGCTCATCATCAACCGCGAGTGGGGCCTGGCGATGAACGAGAACCCACTGCAGGGTTCGTTCATCATCGACCAGCTGACCGCTCTGGTCGAGGAGGCGGTACTCGCCGAGTTCGACCGGATCAATGAGCGCGGAGGTGTGCTGGGCGCGATGGAAACGGGCTACCAGCGTGGCCGCATCCAGGACGAGTCGATGCTCTACGAGCAGCGTAAGCACGACGGCACACTGCCGATCATCGGTGTGAACACCTTCCGTCGGCCCGGGGGCGACACCGAGCCCCAGCAGGTGGAACTGGCCCGTGCCACGGAGGTGGAAAAGGAATCGCAACTGGGGCGTGTCCGCGACTGGCAGGGGGCGCACGGCGAGCAGGCGGAGCAAGCGATAGCTCAGCTCAAGGAAGCCGCCATCAATGGAGACAACGTCTTCGACATCCTCATGGATGCCGCCCGTGTCTGCTCACTGCAGCAGATCACCGAGGCGTTCTTCGAAGTGGGCGGTCAGTACCGACGGAACGTGTGACGTACGGAGAGGTGCAGCACTTCATCGCGATGGCCGGCCCCCATGTTCATCGACGTGTTGTGTTCCTTGGTTTCGACGGTGCCTCTGTGTGGGGGCCCGGGAGGCGGTCGGAACGTCGGGGGATTCTTCGGCGGTGGTCCGGCAGCAGCCGGACCACTTCAGGCCGGTGTCAGGCTCCATGGCAGCTCTCGTGTCCCCGCCAAGGCGCGACAATCTGTGGCGATTCCGCTGCCACCGCCCAGGCTGGTGCAGTGGCGGCGGCGGAAGCCGGTGCCCTTGGCCTCAAGCACGACGACTTGAGGCCGCGGGGCACCGGCGAGCGGCGAGACGGCACGGTTCACGAAGGGGGCATACCCCGCGGAAGCGGCGACGGGGCACCCTGTCTCAACCCAGGTCCTTCAGGAGGGCTTTCAGTTCGTTCTGCTGCTGTGCCGCCGACATCGGCGGGTTGGAGTGATCGATACCGAAGGTCTTGAGCACCTTGTCCATCTTGGCGTCGATGGAGGTCCAGCCAGTGTTGTCCAGCGGCTGCAGCGAGGCTTGGTCGGCATCCCACAGGTCACGCAGTGACTGGGCTGCCTTGTGGGCCCCTGCCTCATCTCCTGAGCGTGCATCCCTGAGAGAGGTAGTTGCGAGGGTCCTCAGCGTGCTGACCTTCGCGGGCGGGAAGTGCTTCACCGCCTCGCCGGGCGGCAGCTGTACGGCGGAGGTGGCGTCGGTCTCCGGCGCCGGACCGACGTGAGGCTGGCCGTGGGCCCAGACCAACAGGGCCGCGGTGGCGACGGCGAGCAGTCCGAAGCCGCCGAGTGCCACGCGCTCCCTGCCCGGGTTGCCGGCGACCTGTGCGGGGTGGGTGGCCTCGTGCGTCTCGGTTACATCCGAACGTGTCACCGTCAGGTAGGCCACCGTCGCCAGGATCAGGCCCAGGAAGATCAGGCTGGTGGTGAACGTACCCAGCGCGAGACCGGTCGGCTCGCCCGGACCCTGGGCGACCTTGGGAGCAGCGAGCCAGTCACCGATGTTCGCGCCCAGCGGTCGGGTCAGGATGTAGGCGAGCCAGAAGGACAGCACCGGATTCGCGCCGAACCGCCACAGGACGGTGACCCCCGCGATGAGGCCGAGCGGCAGCAGAACGGAGGCGCCGGGGCTCCAGCCGGTCAGTTCCAGGGTCCAGTCGCCGGTCGCGGTGCCGAGCGCGAAGGTGACCAGGACGGTCAGCCAGTAGAACGACTCCCGCGAGGGCGTGGTCACCGAGTGGATCGACAGTGTGCCCTCCCGCAGCCACCACACGCCGAAGACCACCGCGAGCAGCACGGAGAAGACCGACGAACTGATCCATAGCGGCACGTTCATCTGGTCGGTGAGAATGTCGGTGTACAGGGTGCCCGTGACGCTGACAACGACCACGGTCAGCCAGTAGGGGAACGGGACATACCGCTTCAGCCTCATCTGGATGGCCAGCACCACCACCAGGACCGCGGTGAAGATCCAGGCCGTATTGACCAGGCCGACGCCCAGCTGGGTGTTGATCCAGTCGGCGAAGCTCTCACCGACCGTCGTGCACAGGATCTTGATCGCCCAGAACCAGATGGTGATCTCAGGGACCTTGTTGAGCATGAGCCGCCCGCTACGCGCGCGTCCTTCTGTGGTCGTTGTCATGGAGGAAGGGTCACGCAAAGAACCTGTACACAACCTGACTGCGTGACCGTACGCGGGGCCAACAGCATCCTGGCGACATGGCCGCGGCCGTCCGCGATCAAGCGAAACTCCTCGTCGACCGCGACAGCGATGCACCGAAACGCCGGCGGCTCTCGTCCTCGCGTCCCGGTGCGGTGAGCCGGTCACACACGGCCGCGGTGAGTGAGCCGACTTCGTCGGAGCCATTCCGAAACCTTCCTCGCCGTACCGGCGGGGATCATCGCTCGCTGCCCGGCCCTGCCGGAGTGGGCTGGCCGCACTGCTAGGGGTGCGCATTTCCCGGGCTCTCCCAACGGTCGTCCTGGTCGTCGTCCTTCTCGCTGTCGCCTGCACAACGCTGCCCACCCGGCTGGAGCCGACCACCGAGCGCCATGGCCAGAGCGAGGTCGGCGTGCTGAGGCGGCGTTGGGGCATCGCCTTCACCGCCCTGGCCGCCGATGGGAACGAACCTCACATTCAGGATGCATTCAGGTGGAGTGCCGGAAGGTGGGCCTCGCGGCGATCACTGGTGGTTGTCCGGGCCGGGCCCGTCCTCTCCGGGGACGACCGTTCGTCGCACGGCGCTCGGGAGAAGGAGAAGAGGAATGAGCACACCCGCACCGACCGTCTCAGTCGTGGTGATTGTGTACAACGACGCAGCACGCCTGACGACCGCGGTGACCTCCGTGCTCGCTCAGTCACACCGCGACGTCGAGGTGGTGATCGTCGACGACTGCAGCACCGACAGCTCCTACGACACCGCGCAGCGGCTCGCCGCCGAGAACCCCCAACGCGTACGTACGTTCCAGCTGGCCGCGAACAGCGGCGGCTGCGGCGCCCCGCGTAACCGGGGCATCCAGGAGGCGCGCGGCCGCTACCTCATGTTCCTCGACAGTGACGACAACCTGGAACGGGACGCCTGCCGCAACCTGGTGGAAGCCGCGGACGCCACCGACGCCGACCTCGTCTCGGGCAAGTGCGTGCGGGTGCACGTGGACAGCCGTAACCGCAAAGAGGTCGAGTGGTACCCGTGGCTCTACGCCACAACCCGGACCCTGGACTCGATCCGCGAACTACCCGACCTCCTCGCCTTCGACACGCTCTCCACGAACAAGCTGTACCGGCGCACCTTCCTCGCCGAGGCGGAGCTGTCCTTCCCGGTCGGTATCCACTACGAGGACCTGCTGTTTTCCGCCCAGGCGTATACGGCGGCCCGGCGCATCACTCTCGTCCCCAACCGCGTGTATTTCTGGAACGTCTTCGAGCGCACGGAACGCAAATCCATCAGCAACCGCCGCCATGAGATCACCAACTTCGCGCACCGCATGGAGATCCACCGCCGCGTTGACGCACTACTGGCCGAGCAGGGCCTGGAGGACGTCCGGTTCCACAAAGACGTCAAGTTCCTCAAGCACGACCTGGCGCTGCACCTGCGGGACCTGCCGCTGCTGGATGCCAACTACCGTGAGCGCCTGGCCGAACTGTGCCGCCCCTACCTTGCGGGCCTGCACCCGGACGCCTACCGGGAAGCGCAGCCGATCCAGGCGATCTGTGCCTACCTGCTGGCCCACCGGGACTGGACGAACCTGCTACCCGCTGCCGACACCCTGACCAACCGGTCCAAGCTGTCCGCACCGCTGGCGGAGCGGGACGGCCGCGTCTACTGGTGCGACGAGCACCTGGACGACCCGGATGGCCGGCGAATATTGGACGTGACAGACGGCGGCTGGCACACCCGACCGCTGCACACTCTCTTCCTGCGCAACCAGGTCACCGCCTACGCCGACGACGGCCGCGGCACCGTCCACCTCGCCGGACGCATCGTCAACCCATTGGGCCGCATCACCTCCGAGTCGCGACTCGAAGGGCATCTGGAGTTCCGGGCCCGACGCCGCAGTCTGCAGACCTTCCGCTTCCCCCTGACCTCGCTGCTGCGCAGCCCCGACGGCCTGGAGTGGACCGCCGAGGCCGACCTCACGGGCCGGTTGCGGCCGCTCGGCATCATCGACACCGGCTGGGACGTGCGCGTGCTGGTGCAGGTCGAGGAATCCGTGCTGCGCACCCGCCTGTCGGCCACCGGCTCAGAGCTGAACGGAGCGGCGAGGCTACGGATCAGGCCGCGACTGTCGCGACTTACGGGCGACCGCATCGAACCCGTGGTGTCCAGCCGGGGCCACCTCAGCTTCGTGCTGGTCTCCCAGGGGCCGGCCGCCCGGCGCACGGCGGGGCTGATCCGCTCAGTGATCGCCGGCCCGGCCGGGACACTCGCCAAGTCGGGTGTGCGGCGTGTCCGCGCGGCCAGGAAACGTGCGAACTCCGTGGACACGAAGGTCCGCGTGTACCACGAAGTACTCAGCAGGCTCCCGATACGCAAGGGCCTGGTGGTGTTCGAGAGCCATCTGGGCCAACAGTACAGCGACAGTCCCAGGGCGATCTACGAGGAGATGCGCCGCCGCGGCCTGCCTTTCGAGGCGGTGTGGTCGCATGCCACCGCGCAGCCCACCGATTTTCCCGAGGACGTGACGCTGGTGCGCCGCTGGGGCTGGGAGCACCTACGGGCCCTGGCACAGGCGGAGTTCTGGATCGACAACCAGGGCATGCCCCTGAAACTCGCTAAGCGCCCGGAGACCACGTACGTCCAGACCTGGCACGGCTCCGCCCTCAAACGGATGGGATTCGACGAGCCGACCCACCGCTCCAAGTCCAGCGCTGAACGCGCCGCCTACCAGAAGGCGCTGGACCGCTTCGACCACTTCCTGGTCCGCTCCGAGCACGACGTGCACACCCTCGCCCGCGCCTTCCGGCTCCGTGAGGAGGTGCTGCTGCCCGTCGGCTACCCCCGCAACGATGCACTGGTGGCCGCCCGCCAGCGCGAGGAACGCACCGGATTTCGCGACCGCGGCTCCCTGCTCGCCACGTTGGGCATACCGCAAGACCGCACGGTCGTGCTGTACGCGCCGACGTTCCGCGCCGATCCCGGTGGCGGGGTCCGCTCCTTCCACCTTCCTTTCGACGTAGCTGAGTTCGCCCGCCGGTTCGGCCACCGCTGCACGTTGCTGGTGCGTGCGCACTACCTCAACCAGGTGGTTCTGCCGCCGGCGGTGGACGGCCAGGTGCTGAACGTCACCGGGCAGTACGACATGACCGAGCTGCTCCTCGCAGCGGACGCGCTGGTCACGGACTACTCGTCGGTGATGTTCGACTACGCGCTGCTGGACAGGCCGATGCTGTTCTTCGCCTACGACGGGGACGCCTATGCCAGGGACCGCGGCACCTACTTCGACCTGCGCCGCAAGGCCCCCGGCCCCGTCGTCCAGGACGAGGACACGCTGTTCGCCGCCATCGAGGACCTGAAGTCCGCCGACGGCCCGTACGCGGACGCCCGTGCCCGCTTCGTCACCAACTACGGCGAGTGGGACCACGGCGAGGCCACACGACGCGTCGTCGACACGCTGTTCCCCTCCGGAGATGCCTCGTGACCGGACTGCCCTCGGCCACCGGCCAGACCCGAGGCGGCTCCGCTGTCGCCGAACCCGAACGGGACATCTTCTTCGTCTCCAACAGCATCGACGAACTCGGCGGGGTGACGACCTGGTCGCACCAAATGGCCAGGCTGTTCACTCAACGTGGCCACCGCGTGCACATCATCGGCATCACCGACTCCGACGTCCCGCAAGACCTCGGCGGCAGGCTCCCCTACGCCACCACAACGCTTTACGACACACCGCCACCAAAGCCCCCCAGGCACGGCGGACTTCGCCGGCTCGACCCGGTCACCTGGCTCCGCACGCGGGCCCGGGATGCGGGGATTCTGGAGCAGGCGGGGAAGCTGTCGGCGCTGTTCGCACAGGCCAGGCCCGGAGCCGTCGTCATTGTCACGCAGGTGTGGGCGATGGAGTGGGTCAAGCGAGCCGACACCCGACGGCTCACGGTCATCGGCATGAGCCACGAATCGCACACCTACTCGCGCGCCACCTCCCGCTTCGCGCGGGTCAAGAGGTACTACGCGGAAGTCGACCGGCTGCTCGTGCTCACCCGCGAGGACGCCGACCTGTGGATCCGCGAGGGACTGAACAACGTGGGATTCATGCCCAACCCGCTGCCCCACCTCCCGGCCGTCCCATCGCCCCGCGCCGAGCCAACCGTCGTGTCCATCGGCCGTCTGACGGACCAAAAGGGCATCGACATGCTTCTGGACGCCTGGGCCGAGGTCGCCCCCCGGCACCCGCAGTGGCGGCTGGACATCTACGGCGAGGGCGAGGACGAGAGGACGTTGCGTGAGCAGTGCACCGCTTTGGGCCTGGACGGCAGAGTCCGGTGGCTGGGCCGCACCGGGGACGTGACCGGAGCACTGCGCGGCGGCTCGGTCTTCGTGCAGTCCTCACGCGGCGAGGGCTTCCCTCTGGCGCTGATGGAAGCAATGGCCGCCGGCGTGCCGTGCGCCGCCTTCGCCTGTGCGCCCGGGGTGCGAGAGATCGTCCGAGACGGCGAGGACGGCCTTCTGGCCCCTCCCGGCAACACGGCCGAACTGGCACAGCGGTTGGACACCCTCATGTCGAACTCCGCCCTGCGCGATCGGATGGGCGACCTGGCACGTGAGAACGTCCAGCGCTTCACCACGGACCGCATCGTACGCATGTGGGAGAAGTTGTTCCTTTTTCTGGAACTTTAGACCGTTTGTAAACTCTCTGTCCGCTACGGCACCGAAGCGAGCCCCCTCATGGACGCAGACGCCACCGACCCCCCACCGCCGGTCTCCAACCCCTCGGGTGACCAGGTCAGCGTCG
Organism: Streptomyces sp. NPDC102279; assembly: GCF_044766365.1. NCBI lineage: Bacteria > Bacillati > Actinomycetota > Actinomycetes > Kitasatosporales > Streptomycetaceae > Streptomyces > Streptomyces sp. NPDC102279. Next base: position 131,716 of record NZ_JBIWLU010000020.1, read on the forward strand.
TCATCATCGCCTTCAACGACGCCGCTCACGTGCGGGACGCCATCACCTCAGCACTTGATCAGGGAACGGCCGTACACGAGGTGATAGCCGTCGACGACGCCTCCACCGACGCCACCGGAGCCCTCCTTGACGCGGCAGCCGCCCGCGACCCGAGAGTGCGGGTCCACCACCGCACCGTCAACAGCGGCGGCTGCGGCACACCGCGCAACGACGGGCTGCGCCTCGCCACCGGCCGGTGGGTGATGTTCCTGGACAGCGACGACGTCCTCCCCGCAAAGGCCGTCACGACCTTGCTGGACGCGGCCCGCGCGTCGGACGCTCAGGTGGCGGCCGGTGCCTGCGTACGCCGCGAGCTGCCACTGGGCCGCGAGGTTCGGTGGCAGCCGACCCTCTACCGCGAGGCACGTACCTACGCGACCCCTACGGCGGAGCCCCGCCTGGTACGCGACACGCTGTGCGTGGGCAAGCTCTACGACCGGGCCTTCCTGCACGGCCACGGGGTCGAGTTCCCCGAAGGCCGCTTCCTGTACGAGGACTTCGTCTTCGCCGCCCGCCTTCTGGCGGCCAGTCCCCGCCTCACCCTCGTCCCCGACACCGTGTACGTGTGGCACGTGCGCCGGAACAGCGCGTCGCCCTCCCTTTCCCTGAACCGGCGGGAGATCGCCAACTGGCAGGCCCGGCTGGAAGCACACCACTGCGGCACTGACATCCTGCGGGCGGCTGGGCGGAAAGATCTGGTGAGCGCTGCCCACACGAAGTTCGTCGACCACGATGTGCGCATGTACTTGCGAGAGCTGCACACCCACGACGAGCAGTACCAACGCCGCTGGTGGCAGCTGACGCGGGACTACCTGGCCGACTTCCCGGTACGCGACGTGGACGCGGCCCGGGCGCCGGCCCGATGGTGCACACGGGTGATATTGGCGAGTGACGTGCCCGTCGACCTGGCGCGACTCATCGAGCTCGCCGCCCGCCCGGGCCGCCTGCTGCCGCCCTATGCCGTCACGGACGGACGCGCCGTCTGGTCGACGGCCCTGCCCCGGGTCACACTGGACGACATCCTGACCAAGCCCGTGGGCCGGCTACCCCTCACCGTCACAGCAGAGGTGAGCCTGGGGCGCCGCACCCGGCTGCGGTTGCGCGTCGACGACCTGTACGGACGACTGGCCGAGGCCCGACCCGTGACCATAGACCTGGAGGTGTCGCCCCGCACCGCTCCCGATCGCCCACTCCCCTACGCCACCGCACCGCTCAGCGCGGCGCCCGGCGGGGACGCGTGGACCGCGGAGCTGGAGATCGACCTCCGTCAACTGGCCGTCCACAGCAGCGGGCACGGGCACCCGGAGGCTTGGGATCTGGCAGTGGTGGTGCACTGTGCCGATGGCACCCAGGCCCGGGCGGTGCCTCGGCCCGGCGGCGGCCCGTTGCGCCGCGCGGCGGTGCCTACTTTCGGCGGACTGCTGCTCTTGCAGCCCTACCGCACCACCGGGGGCGCGCTCGCGTTCCGCATGGCCCGAGGCCTGGACGGCGCGACCCGCCTGCTTGCCCGTCGAGCGAGACGCCTGCTGGCCGGGCGTTGAGCAGGCAGCTGTGATACCGGGCGGCCTGGGGCGCTAGCCTCCTGATACTCCACGTCCGCAACGGACTGATCATGCGAGTTCGTGACTACATGGATGGCTCAGGAGTCGCCAGCGCCTGGGCATGACGGCCCACTCAGCCTGTTCGGTTCCGGCCCCGAGATTTGTCTCAACGAACCAAGTCCCCGCGTCTCACCCCATCCAGTCCACGCAGGCCAACGCAGGGGTGGACGACTGACTTCATTGAGACAGGACAACGGGTCACTGAGATGAAGACGCTGGGGATGGTGTTGTCCCCTCTCCAAGGATCTGGTCCCCGTCTCAAGTGATCTGGTCCGAGTCGCTTACGGTCTCAGGCGGCCTGGTTCGCCGGGTGATTCATTGCGTAAAGCCAGCCTCACGGTCGGCGGCAATAACGTCGTGGTTGAACCGCTTGTGGACCCAGTGGCGCTCGCCGAGGAGGTTCATCTGGCCCCATCGACCGGAGACGGGACCGAGCTGAGTGCGGCGCGGCAATGTGGCCACCAGAGACTGCGGCTTGGCGCCACCCGAGAGTTTGCTGCTCTCCAGTACATAGATGGCGTCCTTGGTGACTGCCACGCAGCGGTACTTGATCCAGAACATCGTCAGGCCCGTGAGATACGTGATGAGGAAGAAGATGAAGCTCGGCGCGGCCTGGCAGATGAACACCTGCCGGATCTCGCTTCCCTCAGGTAGGAAGGGCGCCGAACGCTTCACCAGGTCGTTTCGCGGGCTTACGTGAACGTCAGGTCTATGAGTCACCAGCAACTCGTACCACGTCGCCGTCAGGCGCGACGGCCCTCTCAAGATCTACGCTGCCTACCAGGCGTGGTTGAACACCCAAAGCTGGTATCACCCAGATCCGTCTCCACCGGACCAGATCGCCCGAGACGACGACCAACATTCACGCCTGCGGGAGCAGATCAACTGAGAAGTCCGACATCCTGGCGTCTCAACTCATGTGGTCGCCGCAGGTCAGCCTCCTGACCGCGAACCAGATCATTTGCGACAGGACAGGTGTAGTCGGCGTGAGACGCCGCCTGGGCCGACGGACTCGCCGTCGCCCAGGACTACGCAGCCGTCCACGGGCACCCCAGAACGCCGGACGGAACTCGATGAGCTCGGCATGCGCTGGTAGTTGGGGCTCAGATCATCCTCAGATTAAAGGCGCGGGCTCGCGTCTCGTGAGATGTTCCGCTCACGTCAGGTTCGGCCCGATTCGAGGCCGTCGGTCAAAGGGGATAGCCGTGTTCGCACTGATGGATCTCACCAGCAAGATCGCCGCAGGCGTCACCCTCGTTGTGCTGGTGGTACCGGCTGCCGTCGCGGTCCACTGGCTCAAGACGCGGTGACGAGTTCTGGAGTCCGGGGCCACCTGCCTACCAGCTCCAACACGTGAGCGGACGCGCGGGTCGAGGCGGTGTGTTCGCAGTCCCGCGCCTTGGGCTCCCAGCTCAGCTGCCAGGGCTGTGCGGCCGGCGGGATACCCCCCTGCGCGGTGTAGTTGGCGAAGCTGGCCCGTTGCGTACGCGCGCAGTCGAGGGGACGTTCGCTGCCTGAGCCAGGCGAGTGTCATTCCGTGTGTGGGAGGAGCAGGGTGAATGTCGTCGGTGCTGTGTGAGTCAGGCTGAGCCGGGCTCCGGCGGCGTCGGCCAGGTCTTTGGCCAGAGCAAGTCCGATTCCCTCGCCGGGCCCGGTGGTGGTGCCCCGCTCGAAGAGGGAGTTCGGAGGGAGGTCGAGGGTTCCTTCGTCGGCGATGTCGAGGGCGAGGGCGGCTCCCATGTCGCGCAGGGTGACCGTGACTGTTCCGCGGCCGTGCCTATGGGCATTGTCGAGGAGGACGTCGAGGATCTGCTCGGTGGTGCGGCCCGGCACAGGCAGGGTGGTGGCGGCGGGGTCGAGGGTGAATCGGATACGGCGGCCATCCTGGGCGAGGGGGCCGTGCCATCGGCGTTCGGCTCGTTCCAGGGCTTCACCGGCAGGCTGGAACGCGGCACCTGCGGCGGGTTCGGCTTTGGCGAGTTGGAGGACCTCGTCGATGCTGTCGTTGAGGTGCCGTGTGTGCTCCAGTGCCTCTTCGATGGCGGTGCGCAGATTGGTGTTGGGGGTGGTCAGGGCCTGTTCCAGGCCGAGTTGGAGGCCGGTGAGGGGGGTGCGGAGCTGGTGAGAGGCGTTGGCGGTGAAGTTCTTCTCGTGATGCAGCAGCTGTGCCAGGCGCTGGACCATCGCGTTGTGGGTGTCGGCGACTTGGTCGATTTCGCTGATGCCGCAGGTGGCGGCCCGGGCGCTGAGGTCGCCGTCGGCGATGGCTTGGGAGATGCGGGAGAGGGATTTCAGTGGGGCGGTGAGGGCGCGGGCCTGCCGTCGGGCGACGAAGATGGCGGCGCCGAGTGCGATCAGGGCCGCGGCCAGCAGGGCAGCCCAGGCCGTCAGGATCCGGTTCCACACGCTGCGGGTGCTGGTGGCGGCGCGGACCACGCCGATGACGCGTTCGCCTTGGGAGACGGGGACGGTGGCGACGAGTTCGCTGCCGGTGTTCTGTTGCACCATGGTGCCGGCAAGCGTGCGGCGGGTGGCGGGATCGGCCGTGCTCGGGCCGGTTCCGGCACGCAGTCGCAGCGCCGTGTCGTAGACGCCGAGCTGACCCTCGGATTGTCCGGCGGGTAGTTCGACGGGGTCGCCGGCGGTGAAGTCGGGGCTCACACGGATGACGGCGGCCATCGCGTCACGCTGCAGTTCGCCGCGTTCGTCGGCGAAGAGCGTGGCCCGGATCACCACAGCGAGCGGCACGGCCAGCAGGACAAGGGCCACCGAGGCGGCCACCAGGGCCACGCGGACCACACGCTCTCTCATGCCCCCATCATGAGGGCGCACGGCCTCCTGGAGCGGTGCGGCAGATCTCGGAAGTGCGGTTTTGCCGTCGTCTAACCGTGCACTGGCCGGGCGTTAACCGGCCGCTGCCTAGCGTCGCAGATATGGCCGTCCGCCTCACTCGTGAAGGGCCCCACGATCATGCGACGCACACTCGTCCTTTCCCTTGCCACCCTCGTCCTGACCGGCGGGGTCGTGGCGGGATGCGGTAGCAGCAGCAGTTCCGCACCGCCCAGCGGCAGCACGACCAGCAGCACGAAGCCGGCGCCGACGGAGTCCAATCCTGCCGGTGACATCCCCGACAACCAGGCGTATGTCGCCTACCGGCCCGCCGGGGGCAGCTTCACGGTCAAGGTGCCCGAGGGCTGGGCCCGCACCGCAACTGGCAGCACAGTCATCTTCACGGACAAGCTGAACCGGATCGAGATCGCCTCCGGCAAGGCCAAGGCCGCGCCCACGCCGCAGTCCGTGAAGTCCGCGGTGGTCCCTGTTCTGCAACGGCAGGTGCCCAAGTTCCAGCTGGGGAAGGTCACGGTCGTTTCCCGCCCGGCCGGGCAGGGTGTCCTGCTCACCTACCAGGGCGACAGTGCCCCGGATGCGGTGACCGGCAAGGTCGTGCACGACGCATTCGAGCGGTACTCGTTCTTCCGGGGCGGCAGGCAGGTTGACCTGACGCTGTCCGGGCCGGTCGGCGCCGACAATGTGGACCCGTGGCGTATCGTCACCGACTCCTTCCGGTGGCAGTGATGAACGCCTCCGGCACGCTCACCCAGCAGTCCACGGATACGGACGCGCTGACGGCGCGGGACCTGTACCGGTTCTACCGGGCGGGCGAGGAGGAAACCCTGGCGCTGCGCGGAGTCGCCCTTGAGGTGCGGCGCGGGGAGAGTGTCGCGGTCATTGGACCGTCCGGGTCGGGCAAGTCCACCCTGCTGGCCTGTCTGGCCGGGCTGGACGAGCCCGACGGCGGCACCGTCCACGTCGGCGGGGAGCGGATCAGTCACCGGCCGGAGGCCGAGCGGGCCCGGGTGCGCGCCCGCCGGATCGGTGTCCTGCTGCAGACCGGGAATCTCATCGCTCACCTTGACGTCGGCGCCAACATCCGCCTCGCGCGTACCGCCGCCCCCGGCGCGGGCAGGCAGTCCATCGCGGAGTTGCTGGAGCAGGTCGGGCTCGGGCACCGGGCCCGCGCCCTGCCGCAGGAACTGGCCGGCGGTGAACTGGCCCGCGCCGGGCTGGCCGTCGCGCTGGCCAACGACCCGGACATCCTCCTCGCGGATGAGCCGACCGGGGAACTGGACGGCGGCACCGAGCAACGGATCCTCTCCCTGCTGCGCGCCCGCGCGCAGGCGGGCGGCGGGGTGCTGCTCGTCACCCACAGCCCCGAGGCCGTCAAGATCGCCGACCGGGTCATCACCTTGCGTGACGGAAGGATCGTGTCATGAGCACCCGACCAGAGGTGCTCGTCCGCTGCCAGGATGCCGCTCGCACCTACGGTCAGGGGCCTGCCGCGGTCGTCGCGGTGCACGGCGCGACCTGCCAGCTCCGGGCCGGGGACCGGATCGCGATCACTGGACCTTCGGGTTCCGGCAAGTCGACCCTGCTGCATCTGATGGCCGCCCTCGAACAGCCCACCGCGGGCGAGGTGACCTGGCCCGGTCTGACCGAAGGGCCGGTGGCGGGGCAGGTGGGCGTCGTCTTCCAGGGGCCCAGCCTGATCCCAGCGCTGGATGTGGCGGAGAACGCCGCATTGCCCCTGGTCCTGGCCGGTATCCCGGAGGAGCGGGCCCGGCAGCGGGCCTTGGACTCCCTCGCCCTGGTCGCGGCCGACGACCTGGCCGACAAGCTGCCCGAGGAACTGTCCGGGGGCCAGGCCCAGCGGGTGGCCATCGCCCGCGTGCTGGCCCTGCGACCGCGCCTGGTCCTGGCGGACGAACCCACCGGGCAGTTGGACCGCGCCACCGGCCAGCACATCATCGACGTACTCCTGGCGACCGCCGACGAGATCGGCGCCGCCCTGGTGGTCACCACCCACGACCCCACCATCGCCCAGCGCCTCGGTGAACGGTGGGCGATGCACGAGGGCCGCCTGCACCCCGCGCCCGAGCCCCACCGGGAATCCGCAGCAGCGGCACCCCAGGGAGACCCGTCATGATCATCACCTGGATCGGCGGACTCCTCCGCCGGCGCACCGGACGGCTGATCGCCACCGCGTTCGGCATCGCCCTCGCCGTCGCCCTGGTGGCGTCCCTGGGCTCGTTCCTGACCGCATCGAAGTCCACCATGACCGGCCGCGCGGTGAGCTCGGTCGCGGTGGACTGGCAGGTCCAGGTCCAGCCCGGCGCCGACCCCGGTACCGTCCTGAATACCGTAAAGGCCGCGTCCGGCATCCAGCGTGCCCAGAGTGTCGGGTTCGCCCGCAGTACTGGCTTCCAGGCCACCAGCGCGGGCAGCACCCAGAGCACCGGCCCCGGTGTCGTCCTGGGCCTGCCCGGCACCTACCGGGCCACGTTCCCCAAAGAGATCCGGCAGCTGACCGGCGCGACCTCCGGGGTCCTGATCGCCCAGCAGACCGCGGCGAACCTGCACGTCGCCGCCGGTGACACGGTCACCGTCACCCTGCCCGGCACAAGGCCGGTGAAGGTGAAGGTGGCCGGAGTGGTCGACCTGCCTCAGGCCGACTCGCTGTTCCAGAAGGTCGGCGCCCCGCCCCAGTCCCAGCCCGCAGCCCCGCCCGACAACGTCATCCTGCTGCCTGCCGCCATGTTCGACACGCTGACCGCGCCGGTCAGGGCCATCGACCCGGCCGCCGTCACCACCCAGATCCACATCGCTCGCAATGCCCCCCTGCCGGCCGACCCCGCCGCCGCCTACAGTTCCGTCACCGCCGCCGCACGCAACCTGGAAGCCCGCACCTCCGGCGGCGCAGTCGTCGGCGACAACCTCGGCTCCGCCCTCGACGCAGCCCGCAAGGACGCCCTGTACGCGCAGATCCTGTTCCTGTTCCTCGGCGTACCAGGCGCGGTCCTCGCCGCCCTGCTGACCGCCGCCGTGGCCGGCGCAGGCGCCGACCGCAGGCGCCGCGAGCAGGCCCTGCTGCGCACCCGCGGGCTGCGGCCCCGCCAGGTCGCCGCCGCGGCCAGCGCGGAGGCGGTCGTGGTCGGGACAGCCGGCGGCCTGCTCGGAGTGGGCATCGCCGCCCTGGCCGGGCGAGCCGCGTTCGGCACCGTCTCGTTCGGCGCGAGTACCGCCTCGGCGGCGGGCTGGTTCGCCCTCGCCCTCATCCTGGGGCTGGCCGTCGCCGCCGCAGCGGTCCTCGTGCCCGCCCTGCGCGACCTGCGCACCGGCACCGTCGCCGCCGCCCGCAAGGCCGTCGGCCGCCCCCGCTCCCCGTGGTGGATGCGCTTCGGCGTGGACTTCATCCTGCTGGCCGCGTCCCTCTTGGTCTTCCGGGCCTCCAGCGGCAACCAGTACGCCCTGGTCCTGGCCCCCGAGGGCGTGGCAAGCATCTCGGTGTCGTACTGGGCCTTCCTCGGCCCGGCGCTGCTCTGGCTCGGCGCCGCTCTGCTCCTGTGGCGCCTCGCAACCTTGGTCCTGGCACACGGACGCGCGCTTCTGGCGTGCCTTGCCCGCCCGCTGACCGGGACACTCGCCGGCACCATGGCGGCGAGCATGTCCCGTCAGCGCCGCCCGCTGGCCCGTGCCATCGTGCTCCTCGCGCTCGCCGTCTCCTTCGCGGCCTCCACCGCCACCTTCAATGCCACCTACAAGCAGCAGGCCGCGGTCGACGCGCAGCTCACCAACGGCGCAGACGTCACGCTCACCCAGCCACCCGGCGTCAGCGTCGGCCCCGGCGCCGGCGCCGCCCTGAAGGTGGCCGGAGTACGTCACGTCGAACCCCTCCAGCACCGCTTCGCCTACGTCGGCGCCGACCTGCAGGACCTGTACGGGGTTCAGCCCTCCACCATCACCTCGGCCACCTCGCTGCAGGACGCCTATTTCGCCGGCGGCACCGCCAAGAGCCTCATGGCCAAGCTGGCTGCCCGACCTGACTCCCTCCTGGTCAGCGAGGAGACCGTCAAGGACTTCCAGCTCACCCCGGGCGATACGCTGAACCTGCGCCTGCAGGACAGCCGCACCAAGGCCCTGCGCACCGTGCCCTTCCACTACGCGGGCATTGTCAAGGAGTTCCCCACCGCACCCAAGGACAGCTTCTTCGTCGCCAACGCCGGCTACGTTGCCAAGGCCACAGGCAGCAACGCGGTGGGCGCGTTCCTCATCGACACCGGCGGCACCCACCAAAAGAGCGTCGCCTCCCAGCTGCGCCGACACGTGGGCACCTCCGCGACCGTCACCGACGTCACCCAGACCCGCTCCGCGGTCGGCTCCAGCCTCACCTCGGTCGATCTGGCCGGACTCACCCGCATCGAGCTGGGCTTCGCGGTCCTGCTGGCCGCAGCCTCCGGCGGCATCGTCCTGGCCCTGGGCCTGGCCGAACGGCGCCGTACCTTCGCCATCGCCACTGTCCTGGGGGCAACCCGGCGCCAGCTGCGCGGACTGGTCCTCAGCGAAGCGGCGGTCATGACAGCGGGGGGCCTGGCCGGCGGCGCGCTCATCGGCTGGTCCCTGTCCCAGATGCTCGTCAAAGTCCTCACCGGCGTCTTCGACCCGCCCCCGTCCGCGATCGCCGTCCCCTGGACGTACCTCGCCCTCGCGGTCGGGGCCGCCGTCACGGCGATCGCCGCGGCAGCCGTGAATGCCGCCCGCGGCTCCTCCCGCCCGGCCGTCGAGGAACTGCGCGAACTGTGAGGGCCACCCCCGCGGCCGGGTCGGGCACCTCTGTCCCCTCAGCAGCGCCCGTCCCGGCCTCACTCGTTCACGACCAGTGGCGCCGCCCGCGCCCTTCGCCCGCCGGGCCTACGCTTCGGGGCATGCGCACGCCCGCACCCCCACAGGGGACACATGTCCTGGTCGTCGAGGACGACGAGACCATCGGACGGCACCTGGATGCCGGACTGCGCGGCCACGGCTACCACACGACCTGGTGCCGTACCGGCATGAACGCACTGGCCGAAGCCCGCGCCACCCCACAAGACGTTGTGCTGCTCGACCTTGGCCTGCCCGACACCGACGGCATCCACATCGCCCGCACGCTGCGCGCCGAAATGCCCGACCTGCTCATCGTCATCCTCACCGCCCGCAGCGACGAGATCGACGTCATCGCCGGCCTCGACGCCGGAGCCGACGACTACCTCGTCAAGCCGTTCACCCTGACCGTGCTGCTTGCCCGGCTCCGCGCCCACCTGCGCCGCCGCCCACCCGGCTCAACCCACGAAGGGCCGCTTCGAGTCGGTGACCTGACCGTCGACACCTCAGCGCGGCGCTGCCTGCTCGCCGCTGCCGAGGTCGCGCTGCGGCCCAAGGAATTCGAATTGCTCGCCGTCCTCGCCCGGCATACGGGCGTGGCCGTCTCCCGCGAAGCCCTGATGGCGCAGGTCTGGGACGAGAACTGGTTCGGCCCCACCAAAACCCTGGACGTCACCCTGGCCTCGCTGCGCCGCCGCCTCAACAAGGCGGCTGCCGACGCCTCGCCCCACTCTCCCGCCCTGCCGCAGATCACCACACTGCGCGGTCACGGCTACCGGCTGGAGGTCCTCCCACCCGGCCCGGCACCTCAGGCAGAACCGGACAAGTAACGCACTGAGCAGGACATCGAGTGGGACCGGACAGCCTCGCAGGCTCCGGGCGACCACTGAGGAGTATGTCGTCCCCGATGGGGCCGCCCCCCATGGCGAGCCGGTACGGCGCGACCAGCTCGACGTGCCCGCGTTCATCACGGAAGGTGACGGCTGATGGCCAGCGTGATGGCCGGCCCCACCGGCCGCGGCGGATCCCTGGGCGCCGCCCTCAACGACCCCCTGCGGGCCCAGGTCACTCCACGCCACCGCCTGCCACCTACAGCGCCAAGCGATGACGGCTTGGTGCCGGGCGAAGAGGAGGACGAGCCGGTCGGAGCGGTGGACCCCGTGTCCAGCCAGCCGTTGTGGACCGCTCCCAACGGTGAACGGCGGCCGGACCGAGCTCGAGGCCGGCGCCTTTCAAGGTCCTCGTAGCCGCGCCGGTTGCCGGAAAGCTAGGTGAGCGCCTGATCGCTGGACCTGCTGCCAGCGGCTGGAGGGCGATCAGCGACCGCGGCATCCGCATCGCTCACCGGCTGCGCCGCGCCATGGTGGCGTGGACAATGCCGAGGATCGCGGTGCTGATCTCGGTGATCGCGGCGGGGGGCCCCCCCGGGGGGGGGGGGGGGGGGGGGGGGGGGGGGGGGGGGGGGGGGGGGGGGGGGGGGGGGGGGGGGGGGGGGGGGGGGGGGGGGGGGGGGGGGGGGGG